>JAVBJZ010000008.1:0-43396 GCA_031546725.1 Azospirillum sp. | reverse complement strand
TTAGAGCGCCGCGCCTGAAACTAGAATCGCGGGTCTTGCCTTGAGCTTTGCTTTGTGATTCACCGTGTTTGGAGGTGGATGATGGGGCAAGGCTATTCCTCGGACCTTCGGGTTCGGATTTACGCAGAGATCGAACAAGGCGGGTCGCGACGGGCTGCGGCGCGGCGTTTTGGTGTCAGCGCCAGTACGAGCATACGGCTGGCGCACCGGATGGCGACGACGGGCTCGCTGGAGCCTGGACGGCAAGGTCGGCCACGGGGAGGCGGCAAGCTGGCGCCCCATGCCGCGCTTGTGATCGGCTGGGTGGAGGCGCAGGGCGACATCACCATGCCGGAACTGGCGGCCAAGCTGAATGCGGCGTGCGGGGTCACGGTCCACCCCGCCTCACTGTCGCGCTTCCTAATCGTTCACGGCTTTAGCGTCAAAAAAAACACTCCAGGCGACCGAGGCCGGTCGCGCGGATGTCGCGCTGGATCGCCGGATATGGCGAAGCCATCGCCTGCCCCGCATGCGGCAGGAACCAGATCGGCTGGTGTTCCTCGATGAGACGGCGACCACCACCAAGATGACCCGGTTGTGGGGACGGGCGCGGCGTGGCCAGCGGCTTAAGGCGCAAGCGCCGTTCGGCCATTGGCGCACCCAGACCTTCATCGCCGCCTTGCGCTGCGACGGCCTGACCGCCCCCTGGATCATCAATGGACCGATGAACCGAACCATCTTCGAGACCTATGTGGAGACGCAACTCGCGCCAACCCTTCAGCCGGGGGATGTCGTCATCCTCGACAACCTCTCCAGCCACAAAAGTCAAAAGGCCAAGGCCATCCTCAAGGAGTGCGGCGCTTGGTTCCTCTTCTTGCCACCCTACAGTCCCGACCTTAACCCGATCGAGATGGCCTTCGCCAAGCTCAAAGCTCATCTCCGGCGTATCGGGGCGCGCACCATCGAGGAGCTGTGCAAAGCCGTCGGCGACATCTGCGATCTCTATACTCCCGAGGAGTGCTGGAACTACCTCAGGCACGCCGGATATGCGCCAGATTAAAAGCTCACCGCTCTAGCGCAGGCCCATGACTGGAGGCTTCTTCTCCAGGTTGATCTCGGCGATTGGATGCGGTTCGCTCTCACCGAAGGTACAATCTCCTTCGTGATCCGAAAGTCCGATCTTGCCGAGCGCCGCTTCGACAAGGTCGTGGCGGTGTACCAGCAGACCTGAGCGCTGTCCTCTCCACCGTTGATTAATGCAAGGCATTCGTGCAAAAAAATCGCCATTCTCCTGGCAAAATTTAAGTCACTTATATTAAGATACACTCGTCATCCCCACAAAAGTGGGGATCCAGTCTTTCCATACATTATCTTTACAGTGAAGCCTGGATCCCCGTTTTCACGCTACGGCATGTACTTATCTCGAAAATCCATTTTAACTCAACGAGTTATCGTCAGTATCGCATTCACGCGGCTTGTGGACGTTAGGGGACTTTGCTCCTTTCTTTCCCCCGTCCCTGGTTCGTCCCCCATACGGTATTTTCATACCGTATGGGCTCTTGGGGGGTGCGTCATGGTGACTCGGTGGAGTGATGAGCGCTTGCCGGTCTGATCCCTTTGCCGCTTCCTGTGGAGGCACGCTCAGGTTTGGGGCCACATGGATTTGACGTTAGGCCGGTTTGGGGATCGTCGCCTCGATAAAGGGGGGCGCTGCTCCCCGAACGCATGGTGCATGCCGGGAACTGTTGCCTGCGGCGTTTGGCCGAAGGCCGCGCCACACGCGCGACCCGCTTTGGCCGGCTGTTGCGCCACCCGCAGGTGACGGTGGAGAGCATCATTGCCGGGTGGAGCACGACCACCATCTCGGCGGTGGCGGGGCGGCATGTCCTGGCAATCCAGGATACCAGTGAGATTAATTTCCGCACGAGTGAGGACCACACCCGTCGTCTCGGGGTGATTGGCAAAGGGACGGGCCGTGAGACCGCCTGCAGGCCCATCCGCGCCATCAGGCGCGAACCCGCTTGCGGTTGACCGCATGGCCGTGCCGACGGAGATGCCGAGCCATCTGCCGGCTGCCGCACCAGGGCGTTTCCAGGAACGGCTTGTCGATCAACCGCATCAATTCCAGGTTCACAGTCCGCTCGCCTTTGGCTGGCCCGTAGTCGCTCGACCGGCTGATCGAAACCAGCGCGCACTGCCGGGTGATCGGTCGGCCCGGATGATCCGGCTCGATCATCTCCCGCCTCCGGTCGGCGCTCATCGACCGGAGGCCTTGCGCAAAAAATCCCGCTCCACGACCCGTTGGCCGATCATCGCGCGCAGCTTCTCCCCCTCGCCCTGATGGCTGGCTTCGGCGCCCTCCGCCTTGTCGGAGAACACCCCGGACATCCCCTTGATCGCCGGCTTCTTCCAGGCGTTGATCCGCGTCTGGCGCACCTCGTGCTTGGCCACGAGCGGTGACACCGTCAGCTCGCCACGGATCGCCTCCAGCGCCACCTTCGCCTTGAACTCCGCCGAATACCGTTTCCGTTTTCCCGTCATCGGGTCCGTCCTTCATCCTGGGCAAACCATGCTTATCCGACCGTCCGGGAAACAGGGACCATCTCACCGAGCCGCTGGTCCTGGAGAATGAGACCCGACAGAGCCCCCAATCGTTTTTTGTCGAGGGCCGTGTGACCATCCGGCACGTTGGTGCTGTTGACCTCGGCATAAGCCAAGACCGTCCAAGCGGTCAGCGAAGAGGATGGACGCACGCCATGCATTATTCCGGAGATCTCGAAATGACGCGGCGCGACCTGTTGCTTGGGACCGCCGCTTCCGTGGCGTTGACGCCGGTATTGTTCACGGCGCCAACGCCAGCGGTCGCTGCCGAAAAGCCTGTCCTGTCAAAGGTGTCCTTCACCGTGAACGGCAGCTCCCACGCGCTTGAACTCGACACGCGAACGACGCTGCTCGATGCGTTGCGCGAGCATCTGCATCTCACGGGAACCAAGAAGGGCTGCGACCACGGCCAATGCGGCGCGTGCACGGCGATCGTCAACGGACGGCGGATCAATTCCTGTCTGACGCTGGCGGTGATGCACGAAGGCGACAGCATCACCACCATCGAGGGGCTGGGCACACCGGTCAATCTTCACCCGATGCAGGCGGCCTTCGTGAAGCATGACGGCTATCAGTGCGGTTATTGCACGCCTGGGCAGATCTGTTCGGCCGTCACCGTACTCGATGAGATCAAGGCCGGCGTTCCGAGCCATGTGAGCGCCGATCTGACCATGCCGCTGGAAGCGACGGCCATCGAACTGCGCGAGCGCATGAGCGGCAACATCTGCCGTTGCGGCGCCTATTCCAACATCGTCGATGCGATTACGGAAGTAGCGCGGAGGGAAGCATGAAATCCTTTACCTATACGCGCGCCCACACGCCTGCGGAAGCCGCCGCAGCGGTCGCGGGCATTCCAGACGCCAAGTTCATCGCGGGCGGCACCAATTTGCTGGACCTGATGAAGCTCGAAATCGAGACGCCGGCGCACCTGATCGACGTCAATGGGCTCGCGCTCGACACGATCGAACCGACGCCTGAAGGAGGCTTACGCATCGGGGCGCTGGTGCGCAACACCGATCTCGCCGCCAACGCGCGTGTACGGCGCGATTATGGCGTGCTCGCGCGGGCGCTGCTCGCCGGCGCCTCGGGCCAGCTTCGCAACAAGGCGACGACCGCGGGCAATCTGCTCCAGCGCACCCGGTGCCCCTATTTTTACGACACCAACCAGCCTTGCAACAAACGCCAGCCCGGCAGCGGCTGCGCTGCGATCGGCGGTTTCAGCCGTCAGCTCGCGGTGGTGGGGGCGAGCGATGCGTGCCTTGCCACTCACCCCAGCGACATGGCGGTGGCGATGCGCGCGCTGGACGCCATGGTGGAAACGGTGCGGGCCGATGGCGCTACGCGGAGCATCCCGATCGCCGAATTCCACCGCTTGCCCGGCGACACGCCACACATCGAGACGGCGTTGCCGCCCGACGCGTTGATCACGGCGGTCACCCTGCCCAAGCCGATCGGCGGCAGGCATATCTACCGCAAGGTGCGTGACCGTGCGTCCTACGCGTTCGCCCTGATCTCGGTCGCCGCGATCGTGCAGCGCGACGGCGCCGGACGCGTGGCGTTGGGCGGCGTTGCGCACAAGCCGTGGCGGATCGAAACCGCCGAAGCCGAGATGCCGCACGGCGCCAAGGCGGTCACCGCGCGTCTGCTTGCCGACGCCAAACCGACGCGGGACAACGCATTCAAACTGCCGCTGGTCGAGCGGACGCTCGGCGCGGTGTTGGCTGAAGCGAAGGGCTAAGACATGAAATTCGACATCCCCGCGACCACCAACCCGATCGATCAGCTCAAGGTGGTTGGCAAGCCGACCGACCGGATCGATGGCCCGCTCAAGACAACGGGCGCCGCGCCCTATGCCTACGAATGGCATGATGGCGTGGCGAACCCGGCCTATGGCTATGTGGTCGGCTCGGCCATCGCCAAGGGGCGGATCGCCTCGATGAAGATGACGGAGGCCAAGGCCGCGCCCGGTGTGCTCACCATCGTCACCGCCGGCAACGCCGGCACGCTCGGTAAGGGCAAGCTGAACGCCGCGACGCTGCTCGGCGGCCCCGTCATCGAGCATTATCATCAGGCGGTCGCGCTGGTCATCGCCGAAACCTTTGAGCAGGCGCGCGCCGCCGCGCAGCTGGTCCGTGTCGACTATGTCCGTGCCGACGACGGGGCGTTCGATCTGGCGGGCGTCAAGGATTCCACGAGCCCGGCGAAAGACGACGAACCCGATTCCGTGGTGGGCGATTTCGCCGGCGCGTTCGCGGCGGCGCCCGTGCACCTCGACGCGACCTACACCACCCCCGACCAGACCCACGCGATGATGGAGCCGCACGCCACCATCGCCGCCTGGAACGGGGACCAGCTCACCGTCTGGACCTCGAATCAGATGATCGACTGGACCACGGGCGATTTGGCCAAAACGCTGGGAATAGCCAAGGATAAGGTCCGCCTCATCTCGCCCTTCGTCGGCGGCGGATTCGGCGGCAAGTTGTTCTTGCGCGCCGATACGCTGCTCGCCGCTCTCGGGGCGCGCGCCGTCGGGCGTCCGGTCAAAGTGGCCCTGCCCCGGCCTTTGATGATGAACAACACCACGCACCGTCCGGCGACGATCCAGCGCATCCGGCTCGGTGCGACCAAGGAAGGCAAGATCACCGCGATCGCCCATGAAAGCTGGTCTGGAAATCTGCCCGGCGGCAGGCCCGAGAACGCGGTGGACCAGACGCGCCTGCTCTATGCCGGCGCGAACCGCCTGACGGGAACGCGGCTTGCCAGGCTCGACCTGCCCGAAGGCAACGCGATGCGGGCGCCGGGCGAGGCGCCGGGCCTGATGGCGCTGGAGATCGCCATGGACGAGATGGCGGAAAAACTCGGGCTCGACCCGGTCGCGTTCCGTATCCTCAACGACACCCAGGTCGATCCCGAGAAGCCCGACCGGCCTTTCTCGCAACGTCAGCTTGTCGAGTGCTTGCGCATGGGGGCGGCTCGTTTCGGCTGGGACAAGCGCAATCCGCGGCCAGGCGACACCCGCGAGGGGCGCTGGCTGGTCGGCATGGGCGTCGCCACGGCGTTCCGCAACAATCTTCTGACGAAATCGGCGGCGCGGGTTCGGCTCGACCAGCGCGGCATGGTGACGGTCGAGACCGACATGACGGACATCGGCACAGGGAGTTACACGATCATCGCCCAGACCGCGGCCGAGATGATGGGCGTGGGATTGGACAAAATCGTGGTGCGCCTGGGTGACTCGTCCTTTCCAGTGTCAGCCGGTTCGGGCGGGCAATGGGGCGCTAACAATGCGACCGCCGGCGTCTACGCAGCCTGCGTCAAACTGCGGGAGGAGGCGGCCCGGAAGCTCGGCTTCAACGCCGCCGACACGGTGTTCGCGGACGG
The DNA here is from genome assembly GCA_031546725.1 of Azospirillum sp. GTDB lineage: Bacteria > Pseudomonadota > Alphaproteobacteria > Azospirillales > Azospirillaceae > Azospirillum. The sequence goes on along the minus strand of JAVBJZ010000008.1, from coordinate 37,435 downwards.
ACAGGTCCATTCGGGCAACCGCAGCATGGCGCTCGCCCAGGCCGCGGGCGAGAGCGGCATCACCGCCGAGGACGCCATCGAGTATGGCGATCTCGACAAGAAGTACCAGCAATCGACCTTCGGCGCGCATTTCGTCGAAGTTGGCGTTGATGCCGCCACGGGCGAAATCCGCGTGCGGCGCATGCTCGCGGTGTGCGCTGCGGGCCGTATCCTGAACCCCAAATCGGCGCGCAGCCAAGTGATCGGCGCGATGACCATGGGCGTGGGAGCCGCCCTGATGGAAGAGCTTACAGTCGACAAGCGCTCCGGCTTCTTCGTCAATCATGACCTCGCCGGCTATGAAGTGCCGGTTCATGCGGATATCCCGCACCAGGAGGTGATCTTCCTTGATGAAACGGATCCGATCTCATCGCCAATGAAGGCCAAGGGCGTCGGTGAGCTTGGTCTTTGCGGTGTCGGCGCGGCCATCGCCAACGCGGTTTACAACGCCACCGGCGTGCGTGTGCGCGACTATCCGATCACGCTCGACAAGCTCCTCGACCGGCTGCCGGATGTCGTGTGAGCGCTCAGGCCCCGTTATGCGGTATGGGAAAGCCGTCATCCACCACATCGGCCAAGTTCAGAGGGGCGCCGAAGGGGTGGAATGAAAGTGGTGGGTCTTGAACGGCACAGACCGGACGCGGTCAATGCGCACACGAGGGCGTGACCACCAGCAGGGCTGGCCATTGATGGCTCCAGTCGCCGTCATGGGGGAGACCGGGCACGGTCAGCGCCTGGACACAGCGTGCGCCGGCCATCTCGACAAAGCGTCGGGCGACCACCGGCGGAACCACCACATCGTCGCTGCCGCTGAAGTGGATTTGCGGGATCGTCGCGACGCGAGTAGCGGCGTTGATGGGGTTTTCCGACAGCGGCATCGCCGACACGCCATGCAGGCGATTGACGAATTCGATGTCGAGATTGCCGGCCACCGTCCGGATCGTGGCGACGTCGCTCCGGTGGCTCGCCACCAGCACGGCCAGCGCCCCGCCCCCGGAATAGCCCACCAAGTCGATGAGTTGGCCGGGGGCGCGGGCCGCGACCCGATCCACCGCCTGGTTCATCGCGTCCACCACCTCCGAAGCGAAACGTTGACCGGTCCAGTAGGGAATGCCGCACAGCGGATTTTTCACCATGGCCGTGAACTGGCAGGGGCGCGCCAGATAGACCACGTTGGGCGCCGGATCGGTCGCCGCCAGAGCCAACCCCGTTGCTTGGCGAGGGGTCGGATCGCGCGACGGCTCGGACCGGGACACCCAAGCGAAGCCGTCGCCCTCGATGTACACCCGCAGCGGTCGGTCTGGCCGGGTGATGCGGGTCCAGGCCGTCAGCACGAAGGGACCGGCCGCCACCTCCTCACGCTGCAGTCCCGCCGGTCTGGCCAGCGCCTCCGCGTGGCCTTCCCGGTCAAAGGTCGCGCATCCCGCCATCCCGATCGCCATCAGGCTCAGCAGGATGGCGATCAGACGCAGCCGGCGCCTGGGAAAGCCAGCCCGGCTCAAAACGGCATGCGCAGGCGCAGGCTGCCGGTGTGCGAGACGAAGGCCGACCCGGCCTGCAGCTCGTAACGGGCGCTCAGAGACAAATTGTCCGAGCGCAGCACGCCCACACCCAGGCTGACGGCGGCGAGGTCGGACACCGGTCGCCCCCCGACGCTGGTGAAGGCCGTCTGGCCGGTGGGGTCGGCGGCGAAGCTGGCGGTGGTCTTCTGCCGCGTCCGGTCGTAGTCGTGCAGCCATCTGACCTGAAGATCCGGCGTCACATCGCCGATCTCTGTCGAGAATGCCTTTTCCACCTTTACCCCGAGGGCGCTGCGCACCGCGTTCGAGTGGCTGGCGCCCACCGACAACGCCGCCCCGTCGCCACCGCTTTCCTGATAGGCGTCCTGGTCCTGATGGCTGTAGGCCAGGCTGGCCAACGGGGTGACGGTGGTCCCCAGCACCGCCAGCGGATACCCCGCCTCGACGCTGGCGACATACTGCCAGCCGTTGAAACTGCCGGTGGGGACGCCGGAAAAGCCGGGGAAGGCGATGGATCGGCTGGTATTGAAATCCTGCCACACGGCGCCGCCCGACAGGGTGGCGTACCACCGCTCGCCGATATAGCTGCCATAGCCGATCAGCCCGTAGCCGTTGATCAGCGTCTTGACGCCCGCGCTGTCGCCAGTGCCGCGGCTGAAGGTCTGGCCGTAGCTGAGCGCCGCTCCGGCCCGCCAGGTCTCGGACAGCGAGCGGTCGAGGCCCATCACCAACCCGCCATAACCGGCGTGAGAGCCGTCCACCTGATCGACCCGACCCTGGCGAGCATGGCCGCCGAAGGCTTGGCCCCACGCCCCCCACGGCGCCCCGGCCTCGCCGGTGGCGATGCCCGTGCCGCTTTTGCCCTGGGCCAGACGCACGCTGTTGGTGCGGCCGGCCACCAGGTTCAGCGCGTCGAAGGTGGGGGCGGTTGCCGACTGGCTGCTGGAATCCGATCGCACCGGCTTCAGTTGAACGCCGGCCCGGTTGGCCTCGGTCGGGGTGGTCAGGGCCTTGGCGGCATTGAACAGGTTCAGCAGCGCCGGATCGGTGACGGTGATCGGCAACCGCGACAGCCCCGCCAGCGAGGCAACCGCGTTCGGATCGTCGCCGATCTGTGAAGATGGGCCTGTCAGGAGCAGGATCAGGTCCTGATGGCCGTTGGTATCGGACACCACCGCACCGGTGACGCCGCCATCATAGGGGGCGCCGTCGGCGTTGGTGGCCGAATAGATCAGGCCGCCCTCGTTGTAGGAGGCCCCCTGGGCGGCATCCACCACCACGAAGCGCTGGCCGGGAGCGAAGGTGTAGCCCCTGCTGCGCAGCCCCACCGCCGAGTCGGCGGCGAGGGTGGCGGCGCCGGCCACCACCAGCCGGCCATAGCTGGAGGCGGTGGTCACCCCAGACAGCAGGGTGGCGCCGGCCTCCTGGCTGTAGTTGCCGGTGATGGTCATCGGCGCGTTGACCTGCACGGTGGCGCCGGTGTTGCTCACCGTGTGGTCGGGACCGACAGTGATGCTGTCGTTCAGCAGCAGATTGCCCGCCCCGAACACCAGATTGGACAGAGGGTTGATGATGGCGCCGACCCTGCCGCCATAGCCGGTCAGGATGCCGACCGTCGCGCCACTGCCGCCATTGATGGTCAGGTCCTGGGAGGTATCGTTCTTGATATTACCAGCGATCATCCCAGAGTTGAGGATCGGACCGAGGGCGTTGCCATCGCCTGCATGGACAATGGCATAGGCGCTGCCAGTAATGGCGCCGCTGTTGCTCAGTGTGTCAATGCTGCCGTGGTTGGCGATGCCGACGGAGCCGGAAATGGTGCCGCTGTTGCTCAGTGTGCCAATGTGGGCCTGGTTCTCGATGCCCTTATTGGTGCCGGAAATGGCGCCGCTGTTACTCAGCGAGACAATGTTGCCTATCCCGTTGAAGTTGAGAATGCCGATGTTGCTGCCGAAAATGGAGCCGCTATTGCTCAGCGTGCCGATGGTGCCGCCGTTGGCGATACCGCGGCCATTGTTGATGATAGAGGGGTTGTTGCTGAAAATGGAGCCGCTGTTGCTCAGCGTGCCGATGCCGCCCGCATTGGGCGAGAAAAAGCTGCCCATATTCTGAATGCCGGTGTCTTTGGTGGAAATGGCGCCGCTGTTGCTCAGCGTGCCGATGCCGCCGCCGTTGTCGATGCCGAAGCTGCTGGAAATGGAGCCGTCGTTGCTTAGCGTGCCGATGCTGCCGCCGTTGTTGATGCCGACGTAGCTGGAAATGGAGCCGCTACTGGCGTTGAGAAGCGTGCCGATGCTGCCGCTGTTGCTGATGCCGCTGTTGCCGGAAATGGAGCCTCTGTTGCTCAGTCTGCCGATGCTGCCGCCGCTGATGTTGAAGATGGCGTATTGGCCGGAAATAGAGCCGCTGTTGCTTAGCGTGTCGATGCTAGCGCCGCTCCTATCGCCGCTGTTATTCCAGATGCCGGCCTCGTAGCCGGAAATGGTGCCGCTGTTGCTCAGCGAGCCCAAAGTGCCGCTGGCTGCCACGGCTTGGTTACCGGAAATCTTCCCACTGCTTGCAATCGAGCAATCCCCGCTGCTCCAGGAGATGGAATCTGAGGACGAGCTTATGGGCGAGCCGGGGCAATCCGCCCACGCGGCGCCCGGCGTCACACCAGCGAATCCTCCAGCCAGGACCAAAGCCAACGCACTCCGATTGGGAGCCGCACCCTTCATCATGTTTCCCCTTGACGCTTCTTCATTCAACGCAAGCGAATAAGCTTGTAAATCATTAAATACTGGTTAATTTTCCCCACATATCTTTGATGCTGATTGAAAACTGCGCCAGATGTCTACTGTTCCCATCATTCCAATTTGTTTATTAAAACAACAATACAGTGATATTCTATTAAATTAAGAAATATTAGTTGATTTCCATTAGTAAACATCTATAGAAATTCCTTCAAATAAGGCCATCAGCCGAACATAACTCGAGACTAATTTATCAGATACTTCCCCATCCTCTGCTCCAGCACGGTGCGCAAGGCGGTGATGGCCGAGGTCGCTCCCGTTTGACAGGCGGCGACGTGAACCTCGGGTGGTTGGCCGCGCACCCGCTCTTCCACGGCGTAGAGCTGACCAATCCGCTCCAAAATTTCTGCCACGACCGTGTCTTTGTATTGGCTTTGATTGAGTCTGAAGCCTAACCGTCCCCCGGGGGGCCAAATCCACCACCAATTTTTTTAGCAATCACCACGCCAGCGATTCCAGCCATCCTGGCCGCCGTTATTCCTGGAGTGAGCATCCACTTAAAACTGAAGCGCGCGGGGTGCAGGCAGCCGTACCGCCGCCACCAGCTTCGGCCCGATTCCCTATGCGCCGGCCATTGCGCCGAGTGTTCTGGGGGGCCCCCGCGCTCATCGGTGGGTTGAGCCTGGCCATCGTATTGGCCCTGCTGTTTCTGCCGCCCCTGTGCATCGCCTGGTACAGCTGGATTGCTCGAGGAGGCGCAACGGGCGGTTCAAAAAATTCGAATGCTGCACTGCAATAGTTTTTTCATTGCGCAAATAAGTTGTAGGTTGACGTAAAAATCTAATAAAATCGCGCGCGCCGTGACTCGCTCCGACGCGTACGCGCCCTTAAGCCGTCACGCGCGGACTGTCCAAGGGGGGATCATGAAAAAACGCGTGGGCTTAGAGCCTGAAAAGGTCGTTCGCGAGGTTGTTACGCGCAACGGCGGCGATCAATCGCGGTTGGTGCAGATTTTACGGGAGGTCCAGGACGCCCTGACCTGGCTTCCGCCCGCAGCGCTGACCGCCATCGCCAACACCTTGAAGATTTCGCGCGCCCATGTGGAGGGCGTGGCCGGTTTTTACAGTTTTTTTTATATGAAGCCCGTAGGCCAGTACCGCATTCTCTTTAGCGACAACATCACGGACCGGATGCTGGGCGCGCCTAAGCTCATGAGTATGATGAGCCGGATTTTGGGCGTGGACGGAACGGGCAGGATCTCGGGCGATGGGGCTGCGTCCATCGACGTCACATCCTGCACCGGCATGTGCGATCAGGGCCCCGCCATTCTGGTCAACGGCATGCCCATCACGCGCTTGACGCAAGACCGGGTGCGCAAGATCTGCGATCTGGTCAGCGTGCGCGCCCCGGTTTCCGAATGGCCCAAGGAATTCTTCGAGGTCACGGACAACATCCAGCGCAAGGATCGCCTGCTCAACAGCCGGCTGGAGCCGGGGGCCGCCATGCGCGTGGCCTTGGGAATGGGACGGGACGGCGTCCTCGCCGAAATCGCCACGTCCCGCCTGCGCGGGCGCGGCGGCGCGGGCTTCACCACCGCCGCCAAATGGGAAGCGGCGAAAAAGGCCGCCAACCCCGAGCCCCGCGTGGTGGTGTGCAACGCCGATGAAGGTGAACCTGGAACCTTCAAGGATCGGGTGCTGCTCAACAGCTACGCCGATCACGTGTTCGAAGGCATGACCCTTTGCGCCTACGCCATCGGCGCGACCCAGGGATTCCTCTATTTGCGGGGCGAATACCGCTACATGCTGCCCCAGCTGGAGCAGGCGCTGGCCCGGCGGCGGACTCTGGGGCTGTTGGGCCGCACCATCATGGGCGTGGCCGATTTCAATTTCGACATCGAAATCCACTTGGGCGCCGGGGCCTATATCTGCGGCGAGGAAACGGCCCTGATCGAATCCCTGGAAGGCAAGCGCGGCACGCCGCGCATTCGTCCGCCCTTCCCGGTCACCAACGGCTACATGGGCCGGCCCACGGTGGTCAACAACGTCGAGACCCTGGCCAAAAGCGCGGCCATCATGATTGCGGGAGCGGCGGGCTTTTCCGCCACCGGCACCAGCCAATCGTCGGGCACCAAGCTTTTGTCCATCGCCGGCGACTGCGCCAGGCCCGGCATCTACGAATACCCGTTCGGCGTCAACATCACCCAGATCCTGGAAGACTGCGGGGCCCATAACGTGCAGGCCGTACAGGCCGGCGGGGCGTCGGGCATGTGTCTTGCGCCTTATGAATTCAACCGCCGCATCTCGTTCGAAAACGTGCCCACGGCGGGCTCCTTCATGATCTTCGACATCTCGCGCGATATGTTCGAGGTGGCGCGCAACTTTGTGCACTTCTTCGCCCATGAAAGCTGCGGCTTCTGCACGCCGTGCCGGGTGGGCACGTCGCTCTTGAAGAATCTGATGGACAAGATGCACGACGGCCGCGCGGCCAATTACGATCTTTCGGAAATCATGCGCTTGAACAACGTGCTCAAGACCTCCAGCCACTGCGGCCTGGGGACGAGCGCTTGCAACCCGGTGGAAACCACCATGGCCAAGTTCATGCACGAATACGTCAAGCGCCTGCAGCCCGTGGACTTCGAACCGGCGTTCGATCTTGACCAGGCATTGAAAACCTCGCGCCAGTTGACCGGTCGCGGTGACGCCAACGCCCATATCCACGCCGAACGGGAGACCTGGTGATGAGCGAGAAAAAAGCCTTTTCCATGGATGGCCGTCCCGTTCCCTTCAGCGTGGGGCAGACCATCATCGAAGCCGCGCGGGCGGCGGGGGTTTATATCCCGCATTTGTGCTGGGACAAGGAATTCTCAGCGCACGGCAGTTGCAAGCTTTGCGTCGTCAAGGCCAACGGGCGCAACGTGTCATCCTGCACCACCCTGGCCCGCGAAGGCATGGAGGTGGAAAACAACAACCCTGAGCTTAACGGCCGGCGGGTGGCGTTGCTGCAGATGATCTTCGTCGAGGGCAACCATTTCTGCCCCGGCTGTGAAAAAAGCGGCGATTGCAAGCTTCAGGCCCTCGCCTATCAATTGGACATACCCAATCCCCACTTCGCCCATTTCTGGCCAAACCGGGCGGTGGACGCATCCCATAAGGATGTGTTCATCGACTTCAACCGCTGCATCTTTTGCGAGCTTTGCGTGCGCGCCAGCCGGGATGTGGACGGCAAGAACGTCTTTTCCCTCAGCGGTCGAGGCGCGGAAAAGCATCTGGTGGTCAATTCGCCCTCTGGGAAACTGGGCGACACCGACTTCGAACTGACGGATCGGGGGGCCAGCGTCTGTCCCGTGGGCGCGATTCTGCCCAAGCGCGTGGGCTTCGCCAAGCCCATCGGCGAGCGTCTTTACGACAAGCGCCCCATCAGCGTCGTCTCCCTGGAGGAAGCCACATGAAGGTACGTCTTGCCACCACCAGCCTGTGCGGCTGCTTCGGGTGCCACATGTCCTTGGCGGACCTTGACGAGCGCCTGATCGAACTGGCCAAGGTGGTCGAATTCGACCGCTCGCCCCTGACCGACATCAAGCATTGCGGCCCTTGCGACGTGGGTTTGATCGAAGGCGGGGTCTGCAATTCCGAAAACGTCCATGTTTTGCGGGAATTCCGCGCCAGCTGCAAAATTCTGGTCGCGTGCGGGGCGTGCGCCATCAACGGCGGCCTGCCGGCCCAGCGCAATATGATCGATGTGAGCGAATGTCTTCGGGAATCCTACATCCATCCCGATGTGGCGGTGATGAACCCGCAGATTCCCAATGATCCAGAGTTGCCGCTTTTGCTGGACAAGGTGCGGCCCATCAATGAAATCGTCAGGGTCGATTACTTCCTGCCTGGCTGCCCGCCATCGGCGGACGCCATTTGGCACTTTCTGACCGCACTGGTGAACGGGCACATGCCGCGCTTGTCTTATGACTTGCTTAAGTTCGACTGACCTTCAAGGATCTCTGCGATGACATTTCCTCTCGAAACATCCACGCATCCAGGGCCGTTGAAGCGCATTGCGATCGACCCCGTCTCGCGCGTCGAAGGCCATGGCAAGGTCACCATTCTTCTCGATGACGACAACCACGTCCAGCAGGTCCGCCTGCACATCGTGGAATTCCGCGGCTTCGAACGCTTCATCCAGGGCCGGCCCTATTGGGAGGTCCCGGTGGTGGTCCAGCGTTTGTGCGGGATTTGCCCGGTTAGCCACCATCTCGCCGGCTCCAAGGCTTTGGACTGGATCGTGGGCGCGCCCCAGATTTCACCCACCGCCGAAAAGATGCGCCGCCTGATGCATCTGGGCCAGACCATGCAGTCCAACGCGGTGCATTTCTTCCATCTGGCGTCGCCGGATCTTTTGTTCGGCTTCGACAGCGACATGCAGCGCCGCACCATCATGAGCGTCGCCGCCGAATACCCCGACATCGCCAAGCAAGGCATCCTGATCCGTAAATACGGGCAGGAAGTCATCCGCCTGACCGCCGGCAAGAAGATCCACGGCATCAGCTCGGTGCCCGGCGGCATCCACAAATCCTTGACCAGGGAAGACGTGAATTTCCTGAAAAAGGATATCAAGCAGATTACCCAGTGGTGCGTTGGCGTGGTGGATCTCTGCCGCCAGCTTTACTACAGCGATCTGGACACGTATGAAAATTTCGCCAACTTCGAATCCAACATTCTGTCCATCGTGCGGCCCGACGGCGCCTTCGAGCTGTACGACGGTCTTCTGCGGGCCCGCGACGCCAAGGGCGCGATCATCTTCGACGGTGTGGACAATCGCGACTATAATAAGATCATCACCGAAGAGGTGAAATCCTGGAGCTACATGAAGTTCCCCCATATCACCGCCCTTGGTCCCGAGAAGGGCTGGTATAAGGTGGGGCCCTTGGCTCGGGTGCAGAACTGCGACTTCATCCCCACCCCCCTCGCCGAGGAAAAGCGCCAGGAATTCCTGAAGACCGGCAACGGCAAGCTCAACCACGCCACGCTGGCCTACCACTGGGCGCGCATGATCGAGGTGCTCTATTGCGCCGAGGCCATCCGCGACATGCTCGACGACCCGGACATCATGGGCACGGATCTGATCCGCTCCGGTGAGCGCGCGTCCGAAGGGGTGGGCATCATCGAAGCCCCACGCGGCACGCTTTTCCACCACTACAAGGTGGCCGACGACGACACGGTGACCATGTGCAACCTGATCGTTTCCACCACCAGCAACAACCAACCTATGAACGAAGCGGTTCGCCGCGTCGCCATGCGCTATCTGGATGGGCAGCAGATTACGGAACCGCTGCTCAACCATATCGAGGTCGCCATCCGCGCCTATGATCCCTGCCTGTCCTGCGCCACCCACGCGCTGGGTAAGATGCCGTTGCAGGTGGAATTGATCGACGCCGATGGGCGCCTGGTGGATCAAGCGACCAGAGGCGCGTAAAGGACATGGAAAACGCCGGGGCGGTCATCTTCGCGTGTGGGAATCTAAGCCGGGGAGATGACGCCATCGGGCCGCTCATCATGGAGCGACTCGAAGCGTGGCTTGAGGAAGAAGGCCTCTCCCCCGGCTTTGCCTTATCCTATAATTACCAGCTGCAATTGGAAGACGCGCTGGAACTGAAGGGACGCAACTGGGCCCTTTTCATCGATGCGGGGACCCGAACCCCCGCACCGTTTTCGTTTTATGAAACCAAGGCTGACGGCCAAATCGCCTATACCAGCCACATCCTGACCCCCGAAGCGGTGCTGGCCGTTTGGAACAAGATCGAAAGCGATCCGCCTCCGCCCGCCTTCGTGCTCTGCGTACGCGGCGACCATTTCGCGCTGGGCGAAGAAATCAGCGACGACGCCAAAGCCAACATGGATGCGGCGTTCAGCTTTTTGCAAGAGATCTGCCGCACTCCCGATGCAGAGACCATGCGGACCTTACTTAAGCCTTTATCCTAACACGCTTCTTTGCCTCCCCTACCCCGCCCCCCGCAACCGGGAGGGTCGGGTTGGGAACGGCAAAACCCTGTGGCCGTTTGATAATGCCGCCCGAGTCCTCGACGCCACTTTCGATGAGGATCAGGCGCCAGAAAATCGTGCCCTACTGCGCAAACTGGCCCTCAACACCCTCAAACGAGCCCGGCTCGCTATCTCCATTCGCCATAGGCGGAAACGCTCAGGCTGATCCAATAACGCCGCCCGATTCATCCCCGGCCAAATGCGATAGCCCTGCTCTCGCAGCGCTGCATCCTTGACGTTTGGCGCAACCCATGCGTAATTTTATGGGTTCTAAGAGCGAACTAATGTTCTATAGGAGAACAGATTGGACAAGTTTTTTCCCTCAGTCGAGGAGGCGGTGGCGGACATCCACGATGGCGCAACGGTGATGGTCGGCGGCTTTGGCGATGCGGGCGTGCCGTTCGAGCTGATCGACGGGCTGGTGCGCCAGGGGGCGAAGGATCTGACGATCGTTTCAAACAATGCCGGCACCGGGTCGAGCGGTGTGGCGGCGCTGATCGAGCGCGACCGCGTTCGCAAGATCATCTGCTCGTTTCCACGCCAGCCGAACGCCAAGGCCTTCGATGAGCGCTACCTGTCGGGAGCGCTTGAGCTCGATCTGGCGCCGCAGGGCAATCTGGCCGAGCGCATTCGCGCGGCTGGGGCGGGAATCGGCGCCTTCTTCACGCCGACCGGCTACGGCACGATGCTGGCCGAAGGCAAGGAGACGCGCGTCATCAATGGCGTCAACTACGTCCTCGAATACCCGATTTATGCCGATTTCGCCCTGATCAAGGCCGACAAGGCCGATCCGCACGGCAATCTGACCTACCGCAAGACCGCCCGCAATTTCGGCCCGATCATGGCCAGCGCCGCCAAATGCACGATCGTTCAGGTGCGCGAAGCCGCGCCGCTGGGCGCCCTCGATCCGGAAACGGTCATGACTCCGGGCATTTTCGTCAAGCGCGCCGTCATCGTCGCCTCGCCACAGCTTCAATCCTGACCGGTCAGCAACGAAGAACCCAGCAACGAAGAACACCGTAACGAGGGACACCGCATCATGAGCCAAGAGGTTCAGCGTCTGACCAGACAACAGCTCGCCGCCCGCATCGCCGCCGATATTCCCGACGGTTCTTATGTCAATCTTGGCATCGGCGCGCCGACCGAGGTCGCCAATTGCCTGCCCAAGGGCGTCTCCATCATCCTGCACACCGAGAACGGCTTGCTCGGCATGGGACCAAAGCCGGCGGCGGGAGAGGAAGATCTCGAGCTTATCAACGCCGGTAAGCAATATGTCACCGAGATCCCCGGCTCCGCCTATTTCCACCATGCCGATTCCTTCGCCATGATGCGTGGCGGTCATCTCGATTACTGTGTGCTCGGCGCTTACGAAGTGTCGGTGACCGGCGATCTCGCCAATTGGCATTCAGGGGCCAAGGACGCGATTCCGGCGGTGGGTGGGGCAATGGATCTCGCCATCGGCGCCAAGTCGGTCTTCGTCATGATGGATCTTCTGACCAAGACCGGAACCAGCAAGCTCGTCGAGACATGCAAGAGCCCGCTGACCGGCGTTGCCTGCGTCAAGCGCGTCTACACCGATTACGCCACCTTCGACATCACCCCGCAGGGCGTCATCGCCCGCGATTTGGTTCCCGGCCTGACGTTCGCCGAACTCAAGACGCTGTGCGGCGTCACGCTGATCGCGGCCCAATAACGCCGCCCGGAAAGGATCGATTGATGAAACAGCAGCATGCTTTCATTTGCGACGCCGTGCGCACGCCGTTCGGTCGCTATGGCGGGGCGCTTGCCGGAATCCGCGCCGACGATCTTGGCGCCATTCCCCTGCGCGCGCTGATGCGGCGCAATGAAAAAACCGACTGGGCGGCGGTTGACGAGGTCTTCTACGGCAACGCCAACCAGGCCGGCGAGGACAACCGCAACGTCGCGCGCATGGCGCTGCTGCTCGCTGGCTTGCCCGAAACGGCGCCCGGCGTCACCGTCAACCGGCTGTGCAGCTCCGGCATGGAGGCTATCGGCCAGGCGGCGCGGGCGATCATGAGCGGCGAGATGCAACTCACGCTGGCTGGCGGCGTCGAGAATATGACACGCGCTCCCTTCGTGATGGGCAAGGCGGATTCCGCCTTCTCCCGCAGCGCCCAGATCTATGACACCACCATCGGCTGGCGCTTCATCAATCCGCTGATGAAGACGCTTTACGGCGTCGACGCCATGCCGGAGACGGCGGAAAACGTCGCCGATGATTTCAAGATCTCACGCGAGGATCAGGATCTTTTCGCGCTGCGCAGCCAGGAAAAGACCGCCAAGGCGCAAGAGGCCGGTCTGTTTGACAAGGAGATCGTCGCGGTCGCGATTCCGCAGAAGAAGGGGGAGCCGATCCTCTTCTCACAGGACGAGCATCCGCGCGCGACGACGTTCGAGGCGCTGGCCAAGCTCAAACCCGTGGTGCGCCCGAACGGCACGGTGACCGCCGGCAACGCCTCCGGGGTCAATGACGGCGCCTGCGCGCTGGTTGTCGCGAGCGAGGCCGCCGCTAAGGTCCATGGCCTGACCCCGATCGCCCGCGTCGTCGGCATGGCGTCCGCAGGCGTGGCGCCGCGGGTGATGGGCGTCGGCCCGGCGCCGGCCGTGCAGAAACTCCTGGCGCGGACCGGGGTGACGCTGGCGGAGATCGGCGTCATCGAGCTCAACGAAGCCTTCGCGGCTCAGGGACTCGCCGTGCTGCGCCAACTCGGCGTCGCCGACGACGACGCCCGCGTCAACCGGTATGGCGGCGCCATCGCCCTCGGCCACCCCCTTGGCGCCAGCGGCGCCCGCCTCGTCACAACCGCCGCCTATCAGCTTGTCGAAACAAAAGCGCGCTACGCGCTCTGCACCATGTGCGTCGGCGTCGGGCAGGGTTTGGCGATGCTCATCGAACGTGTGTGAGAAGAAAGGCGAAAGCGGTTTCCGACGCCCACCGGATCGGGAACCGCTTCAACCCTGGCGCAGGGCTTTATTGAATATTGGGTGCAGCTCCTGTTTGCGAATTGCGGGCGGCGTCATAGACGCTTTCCGAGCTCATGCGAGATGCGTTCGGCGGCGCCCACCAGTTGCGGTAGGAATGATTTCATTTTTTCCACCGAGTCTTCGCCCTCGGCGATGCTGGAAATGTTGATGGCGGCGATGATGCGACCGCTGCGGTCACGGATGGGAACGGCGATGGAGATCAGCCCGGCTTCCAGCTCCTGCCGGACCATGGCCCAGCCCTGCCTGCGGACAGCGTCGATCGCGGACCGCAAACTGTCGAGGCTGACAGGAACGACGGATGGATGGTCCCGGGCCAGGAAGGTTTTGAGATGCTCCTCAACCGCCTTCTTATCCATTCCCGAGAGCAGGATGCGGCCCATCGAGGTGAGCGCCGCCGGCAGGCGGCTGCCGATGGAGAGATTGAGCGTCATGATCCTGCGGGTGGGCACGCGCAGCACATAGACGATGTCGTTGCCGTCGAGCACGGCGATCGAGGAGCTTTCCTTGACCGCGCCGACGAGTTCTTCAACGATGGGTCCGGCGACATCCCACAGCGGCATGGACGAGAGATAGGCATAGCCGAGATCAAGAATCTTCGGCGTCAGCCAGAACAAGCGTCCTTCATTGCCAGCATAGCCGAGCCGTACGAGCGTCAGCAGGATGCGCCGGGCGCCGGCCCGGGTCAGCCCGGTCGCCTCCGCAACATCGGTCAGGGTTTGCTGCGGGCGCTCCTTATTGAAGGATTTGATGACCTCAAGGCCGCGGGCGAAAGATTGAACGTAGCCGTCGCCCGGCTTTCTCGCTTCCGAAGAATCGTCTTCCTGGAAATCTTCTGACACATTTTCCTCTGGCGTGGTTGAGTGTCCGGCCAAGCCCCCGGAGCGGTGCAGGAGCTGTGGGTGACCGGCCACCGAAGCGCTCCCATAGCGGGGCGGCCATCCCCGATCAGGTTGGGGGAAGAATCTTCAGGGGAGTCCGCTCACAACATCTCAACCTCACTGAAGGATGGCCGTCCCCCGCTTGATCGGGGATGGCCGGCAGATAATGGCGTTTCGCACGCTGCTTGAGAAGAGCAGGGATGCCATTGCGCTGTGCGCTATTTCCCAGATCCCTTCGCAGCGCTCTGTTGACAGGCGTATGGCGCTCATAATATGTTCGATATAAGCACACTTGTTCGACATAAGAACAAGAAATAAGATTGTGACACGGCGCGCGCTCCTCTTGCGGCTTCGATGGGCCGATTCGGCTCACCCGGACTCAAGAGCTTGCCTTCCAAACGCCAGGCCCCTCGTCTGGCGATCATTGAGGCGCTTGCGTCGCGTCAGCTCGAAGTGGAGGGAGGTCTGGTATGGTCCATCAGGGGTATCAGGATCAAAAACAGCGGCTGCCGCAGCGGATCGGCATCGCCGGCGCTGGGCTGATGGGAAGCCATCTGGCCTTGCTGTTTGCGTCACAAGGATTGAACGTCAGCCTGTACGATCCCTTTCCAGAAGCCATCGAGCGCGTGAAGAGCACCCTCGCGCCTCAGCTTGAAAAATGCGGCGACGCCGCGGCGTCCATTGTCTTCGGCACGACGGAAGACATCCTGGCCACCTCGGATTTCGTCATCGAGGCCATTCCCGAGAAACTGACGCTCAAGCATGACCTGTTCCAATCCCTGGAAAGGCTCTGCCGTCCCGATACGATCTTCGCAACCAACACATCGGGCCTTTCCATCAACGCCATCGCCCAAGCCGTAGAGAACAAGCAGCGCTTTCTCGGGACGCATTTCTTCACGCCGGCGTCCATCATTCCGCTCGTCGAAGTGGTGCGCGGCGATGCGACGTCCGATGAGGCCATCACAACGGCCATGGATCTGCTGCGTGCGGTGGGCAAACGACCCGTGCTGATCCAGCATGATATTCCCGGCTTCATCGCCAACCGCATCCAGCATGCGCTCGCCCGCGAAGCCATGTCGCTGCTGGAAAAAGGCGTGGCGTCAGCCGAAGACATCGACGAAGTGGTGCGCTGGAGCCTCGGCGTGCGGCTGGTGTTTACCGGGCCGCTCGAACAGCGCGACATCAACGGGCTCGATATTCATCACGCCATCGCCTCCTACCTTTACCCAGACCTCGAAAACCGGACTGTCCCAAGCAAGGCGCTGAGCGATGCGGTCGCCCGTGGCGATCTCGGCATGAAATCGGGAAAAGGTTTTTATTCCTGGGATAAAAACGCGATTGAGGCGTGCAAGGACAAGAAAAATAAACAGCTTGCCGCGCTGATCAAATGGATAGGCAATAGCGAAGCATAATAATTAACGGAGGAATAGCATGACAGATGCTACGTTATTATTGTCAGATGAAGAATGTAAGACTCATTACATGTCCGTCTGGGGCGATACGGTGGAATTCAAGGAATTCCTGATTGCGCTCGCAATTGGCATCGCTTTCGGTATCGTCTGTTCGGATGGCGCTCTTGTCTATCTGAAAACATATCATGCCGACCTCAGCAAGGGTGGCCTGATGGGAACGGCCCTGATGATCGGGGCTATCGGCAGCATCATCGCCGGGGTTATCGGCGCCATGCTGTTCAAACCCAAACGCATCATCAGCGAAGAAAACCTGGTTCTGTCCACGGCTGACATCGCGCAGGAACTCAACCTCAATCTTCAAGAAGAGGCTGAGTTATTGAAGACAGCTCCAGATGATATTATTTGCGAAATGAAGCAATTGGGCATCTATCAATTGTTTTCAGGAGAAAAAGAGCAGGCTATATGATGATAGGAATCAGATATAGATAATACATGAATCGCTTCTAATGCTGCGACAACGCATAGGATGCGTAACAATCCCAGCGCAAGTGACGCAACATCGGAATAGGAATGCATTATGGATGCGCAGCTTCTTCATACTATTCTCTGGGTGTTTACGGGGGCTATTCTCGGTAGCACCGTATTTTTCCTGGTCGGAATGATCGCTGGAACGTCGGAAACCGCAACCATCGGCCCGGCCACGTTGCTGGTCGTTTTGCTGGGCTTCCCGCCGGCAGCCTGTTTCTCGTTCTGCATTTCCGCATCCATCGCCAAGCACATCATCCACGCCGTGCCTACGGCGCTGCTCGGCATCCCTGGCGACACCATGGTGGTGCCGATGCTCGAACCCTGCGCCGTCATGCGACGGCTTGGCGCGCCGCATGTCGCCTTGCAGAAGATGGTGTCGGCCGGGGTGCTCGCCTCCGTCATCTCCATCCCGATCGCGGTTGGTTTCGGCGCGACGCTTGCGCCTTTCGCCAGTGTGGTGAAGGACTGGGCCGGCCCCATCTTCGCCATCGTCGCCCTCGTGATGGCCTATACCTCGAAGGGGCGCTGGGCCAGCATGGTCTGCGTCGTCCTCTTCGCCTGCATCATTTACGGCCTCAACCGGATTTCTGTCGCTGCGATCGGCAAGGAAGCCTCCATATGCTTCTTCATGGCCTTCGCGCTCGGCCCAATGCTGGTCGATCTCTTGACCGTGCTCTCGCCGCAATCGCGCAAGAGCCTGGAACGCCAGAAGAAAAGTGAGATGTGGCTGGCCCCGTCTCTGAAGAACTGGTCGGGCTTCGTCCCCAATCCGCTGAATATCCTGACCCGTAAGCAAAAACTCTACACTCTGTATGCTGCGATCATTTCAGCTTTCACCTTCACGTTCAGCCCGGTGGGCATGACGGTGATGGTCGGTGAGATCATCAAAAGCAAGGTGAAGAACGTGTATGAGCGCAACACCACCATGCTTGCGGTCATGAACGGCACCACCGAGAGCACCTATCTGGCGGAGATCATCATTCCTTTGGTGGCGTTCGGCCTGCCGCTCAGCCCGATTTCCATGGGCGTCGGCTTTGCGCTGTTCAACGCGCCGCCGGTGTTCCAGACGGCTGCGCCCATGCACAACCTGCACACCATCCTTTCGGCTTGGGAGTTCCTGGCGTATGGCCTGATCGCGGCCTTCGTCGCGGCCATCATCTGTTACCCGCTGGCCATGAACTACGCCCGTCCGGCCAGCCTGTGGGTCGCCCGCCGCATCAGCCACGAGGGCGTGCTCGGCATGTTCGCAAGCCTGATCATCGTGCTGGCCTTTTTCGAGGCTGGCTGGGTCGGCGTCGCCATCGCCGTAACGATGGGCTGCCTTGGCGGCGTTTTCAACAAGTTCTTCGGCGTGAACATCGGCGTCCAGTTCATGGCGTTCTATGCCTCACCGTTCTTGATGAAGACGCTGTTCGGCGTTTAATCGCGCGCTGTTCTTGATGGAGTGATAATCACCATGAAACGGAAAGCTCATCTGGTTACGGGCGCCAGCAACGGCATCGGTCAGGCCATCGCGCATGCGCTGCTGGACCAAGGGCATGCGGTCGTCAGTCTCGATTACCGCGCGCCGACCGACCCCCGCGAAGGCTTCGTCTCCATCGTGACGGACCTCACCGATGTGAAGGCGACGCGAGAGGCCGCCGCGCAGGTCTGCGCCGAATACGACATCCTCGGCCTGGTCAACAACGCGGGGGCGACCCGTCCGGGAACGGTCGAGGGGGCGAGTGTCGAGGATCTCGATTATGTCGTTGCGCTCAATCTTCGCGCCGCGATGCTCTTGACCCAGGCGGTCGTGCCCGCCATGCGCGCCCATGGTTTCGGGCGGATCGTCAACATGGCGTCGCGGGCCGCGCTTGGTAAGGAAGAGCGTCTGGTCTATTCAGCCACCAAGGCGGGCCTCATCGGCATGACCCGCACCATGGCGCTCGAACTCGGCGCCTATGGCGTCACCGCCAACGCCATCGCGCCGGGGCCGATTGCGACGGAATTGTTCACCACGAGCAATGACGAGGAGCAGACCAGGCGCATCGTCAACAGCACTCTCGTCAAGCGTATAGGAACGCCAGAGGATGTAGCGCGGGCCGCCATGTTCTTCCTGTCGCCGGAAAACGGTTTCGTCACCGGCCAGGTTCTGTATGTCTGCGGCGGTGTGACGGTCGGCAAGGCGCCGAACTGAGGCCCGTTTCCAGGCATGCGGAAGCGGAGCCCCCGCAGGGTGATCGTGTTAAGCGATTAGAGCGGATCACAATCCGCTTTAGACAGGCAACCATTGGCGACCACTGTGGTTGACTCCTGGAGTCACAACCAGGAGGGTGCGATGGATAAGGACCGGATCGAAGGCGCGGGCAAGAAGCTCAAAGGCGAGGTAAAGGAAGCCGTCGGAAACGTGACGGGTGACGAGAAGATGAAAGCCGAAGGCGCCATGGACAAGGCCAAGGGCAAGGTCCAGAGCGCCGTCGGCAACGCCAAGGACACCCTGCGCGGCGATAAATAACACAAACAACGAGGGCGGCTGACAAGCCGCCCTCAAGCTTTCAGAACGGAAGAGTGCTTATCAGCTACCGCTCGATATCGTCACGGCGGGGCGTATCCGTCCGGCCATCATCGACATCGACTTCGGTGCGGCGAACGGTGTCGGAGACGGTCTGGGCGCGCTCCTCGACATCCTTGCGGATGACAATCTCTTCCTTGACGTGAGCGCGTTTCTGCACGACGGCCTCCTCGGCGGTCTCGGTGATCTCGACCTCCCGTTCGCGGAAGGCGTCTTCGGACCGTGCATCCACCGCGCGATCGACCGAACGCCGCTCCACGCTCACATGCTCCTGGCGCAGGTTGACCTGCTCATTGACCGGCGTCTCGGTGACATAGGTGCGCACCCGCACGCTGCCGCGTTCAACCTGACGCTTGCCGATGTCGATCCTCTCCTCTGCGACCGGAATCACCTCTTCGCGACCGGCCCCCACATCCTGGCCAACCGCCCTGCCGACCGTCGTATCGGTGCGGGTATTGGTGTCGCGAAACGCCTCGGCGGCGCTGCCCAGCCCGGGGGTGGCGCCCAGGCTCGCATAACGCGCCCGCTCCTCGGCGGCCATCGCATCATCATAGGGGACAGCCCCCTCCTCGTAAGCCGTCCACCCCGTTGTTCGATACATCTCACGACGCTCGTCGAGGTCGACGACGCTCCCCTGCTCCAGCACGGTGACGGCGCGATCCACGTCTTCGTCATCGACGTGCAGCTTCAGCAGGACCCCACCACGCCGCACGCCCTCGGCATACACCTGCGCATCGCTCTCTGGCACGTCCCACGCGGTCAGCCGCGACAGGAGACCGCCGCTGGCCTCGGTCACCATGTCTGTGGTGGCCATTATGTCCGGGGTGGTGTCGGTGTGGGAAACGATCTCGGTTATGCTGCGGTCGAAGCCGTCCGCTTCCAGGTCGCGAATGGCCGTCTCGGCGTCGCTGCGGGTGTCGTAGAGAGCAACGATGGTTTTGTGCATGGTCTACTTCTCCTCCTCATGATGATCAGCCCCGGCCCCCCACCTGTCGGGCTGTTCGATGCGTTCGACGACGGCTTCCTCCGACCGGAGGGTGACCGGCTGTTCGGCCTGCACCGTGCGCTTCGATCGGCGCACATGGATCTCCTCGCGCAGCATCAGACGACGCTCAACCACCAGGACTTCCTCAACCACGGGAATGATGGTGGTGTCGCCGTCCTGACGGATTTCGGGCCGGGCCTCGACCTCCCGGTCGACCGGCACCCGGACGACCTCGACGTCTTCCCGCTCCAGGGATTGGCGGATGATTTTCTCATGCTCCGTCACGCGGGTGGCTATACGCACCCGACCGCGTTCGACCCGGCGCTTACCGACGGAGAGGGTCTCCTCATGGAGCGAGAGAACCTCTTTGTGGTCGTCGGTCATGGCCGTGCTCAGCGCAAGAGGAAGTACACGATGATCGCCAAGACAATCAGGCCGACGACGATCCAGGTCCAGTTGAGGCCCATAGCGGCCCCTGGGCCGCCGTAAACCCCCACCTTCTTTGGTCCTTGCTCGTTCGCCATGGTAGGTCCTCTCTTGGGCAGGTCGCTTCTGCATCTACAACAGCAAAGGTCTGGGAGCGTTCCGGTTTGGAGGGGCGGCGGCGCAATGTTCTGTAACGCTCCCGCTCTGGACCCGATGACGGGGTTCAGAATTGAGCGCCTGGAATGCTTGGGAATTCTCTTGTGCACACTAGAAAATGGTTTGCACAACCATCCCGGAGCGGCGGAAAAATCTTCGCCTTAAAACTGCCTTTTGTTTGCATCAATCATGAAAGAGCCCGCCTTCATGCTTGAAGGCGGGCTCTTGCGTATCATTCAATACTGATTTTGATTAGGATTTGGTGGCTTCGGCTTCGATCAAGATCTGAATTTCGTCACTGATGTTCGGAGCGCCGTATTTCATGCCAAAATCGGTGCGCTTGACGACGCCACGGGCGGAGAAGCCGACGGTCTCCAGCTTGCTGGCTGGGCTGACGCCATCCTTATTGAAGGTGATGTCCAGCACCACCGGCTTGGTTACACCCGACAGAGTCAGGTCGCCATACAGCTTGCCCGTCTTCTCACTGGTCTTCTCGACCTTCGTGCTCTTGAAGGTCATCTTTGGGAATTCCTTCACATTGAAGAAATCCGGCGACTTCAGGTGCTCGTCACGCTTGGCATGGTTGGTGTCGACGCTGGCGGTGTCGATCGACACGGTCACGGAATTGTTCTGGAGAGCGTCCTTATCGAAGGACATGTCACCCGACACCGTGTTGAAGCGACCGATGACGTTCGAGTAGCCGAGATGGTTCACGATGAACGCAACAACGGTGTGCGCCGGGTCAAGCTTGTAGGAAACCGGGGCGGCTGAGGCCGGAGCAACAACGCCAACAGCAGCGCTCGCGAACAAAGCGGCGGCGAACAGGGTCTTTTTCATAAGAAACTCCACGATTGAGGGGGGGGGGAATTGGTTAATACCCGTCCCCCGATGAGGGCAGAGGAGGCCATCGCGGGGATCGGGTATGAGCGGCTCAGTAAGGCGAGACTTCCGCACCACCCAGCAGGTAGGCGGCGCCAACAGCCACGAGAGCCGGAAGAACAGCGAGCGCCGTCACAGCCGCCGTCGCCACCGCCCGGCCGAAGCCCGTGTCCGGCACGCGCAGGCGACGGCGCAGGCGATCGGCGAACAGAGCCGGAAGCGCCAGAAGCAGAACCGCGGTTTGGGTTTGCGTGAACAGCGTCAACACGCAGGCAAGCAGGATGACGACGCCAAAAGCAGCCTGACCGGAAAGCCCCCAGACATGGCGTTCCACCGGCCAGTTCCACACAAGGAAGCCGCCGGTCGCCGCCGCCAGGGCAAGCCCCATCTGAGCGATGGACGCCGACGAGCCGATCAACGCCGTGCCGCCAACCGCCAGCGCCAAGGCAAGCAGCGGCGCAGCCGAAGCCACAGGGGAGTCGTCAGCGCCACTGGCCAGACGTCCAAACGACACCCACGCCGCTACGGCCAGCAAAACCAGCAGGCTGAGGATGCCCGTCAGCGAGTCCAAGGCCGGCAGGGCAATCCAGACAAGGGAAACCGCAAGCCATACCGCGCTCAGCACCGATCCGACCCGCATCCTTGCGCCGACGATGTCCATCACCACGCCAAGGACCAGCCCCACCGCCGAAGCCCAGAACAGCTTACCCATGCTGGACGGCGGCGGCAGAGCCGGAACGCCGATCACCAGGGCGAAGATAATCACGAACGTCACGGCGATTCCGGCGGCGGCCAGTCTGCGCACCGGTTTCATCATGTGGATGACGCCCACCACCACGGCGCCCACCAGAAGCGGCAGGATGCTGGACTGGACAAAGGGATCGTGCAGCAGATCGAACATGCAAAACGCCGGGTTGTGAATGGAGCTTTGTTCTTGAGCCTATTGTGTGCTTCGTTGAGCGGGAATTGGCTAACTTTGCAGAGAGGTTCTGCATGAATGAGCGGGGCAACTGGGACGATCTGCGCTATCTGCTGGCCGTGGCCCGGCATGGCTCATTGTCGGCGGCGGCGCGCGTCCTCGGGGTGAATCACAGCACGGTGCTGCGCCGGGTCTTGTCTCTTGAAGAGTCGATGGGCGTGCATTTGTTCGACAAGCTGCCGGGCGGCTACGCGCTGACCTCGGTGGGCGATGAAATGCACCGTGTCGCCCTCAAGGTCGAAGAGGAATTCATCGCCGCGAATCGAAGGCTGTCGGGTCGTGACACACAGATTGGCGGAACCCTGCGGGTCACCACCATCGACATTCTTGCCTTGCATATCCTGCCCCGCCACATCGCGGCGTTCCGGGACCGCTATCCAGACCTGCGAGTCGATCTGATCACAGCCGAGGCTTCGTTGAGCCTGACCCGCCGCGAGGCGGATGTGGCCATCCGCTCGACCAACGAGCCACCGGAGAATTTGATTGGCCGCGCCGTCTCCGGCCTGGCCTTCGCGGTGTACGGCGCGGCGTCCTCTCTGGAGCGTGAAGAGGGGATGATGGACGACGTAAACGACTGGCCGCGCCATTTCTGGGTTGGCCTGGACGAATCCTTCGACCACACGAATTTGGGGCACTGGTTCAAGCGCATGATCCCCACGAACCGGATCGGGCACCGGGTGAATTCGGTGGCGATGGCGGTGGAGGCTGTCCGGGCGGGTGTTGGTCTTGGGCTGTTGCCCTGCGGGCTTGTGGATCGGAATCCAGCGTTCCGGCGTCTGAGCGCCCCGATCCCTGAGGTCGAGACCAAGATCTGGCTGCTGACCCATGAGGATCTTCGGCACATGGGCCGGGTGCGGGCGTTCCTGGATTTCATGAGCGACGCCTTCGCCCAGGAACGTGACCTTCTGGAGGGCCGCCATTACCGCAGCCAATGACGCCTGCGCATCGCCCTGGGACCAGGGGCGCTCCGGGCTCCAAGGCGATGCGCAGGCGGACGACCATACCGCTTACGCGGTGGCGGGGTTGACCTTGGATTCGGCAAGCGCGGTCAACTTGTGGTCGGTCGCCTTCTCCTCATCCAGATTCTTCTGCAGCAGGGCCGCGCAATCGGTCCGGCCCAGTTGCTTGGCCCACGCGACCAAGGAGCCATAGCGGGTGATCTCGTAATGCTCCACGGCCTGGGCCGCAGCGATGAGGCCGGCGTCGAGCACCTGCTTGTCCGCAATATCGCCGGCAACCTCGTCGGCCTCTTTCAGAATGCCGTCGATGGCCGGGCATGTGATCGTCTCAGGGGTGACGCCATGCATGGAGAACACCTGCTTCAGGCGTTCGACCTGCCCTTCCGTTTCGCGCAGATGGGTCTCAAAGCCCTGTTTGAGCTCCGGATTCGTCGCTTTCTCGATCATTTTGGGCAAGCCCTTGAGAATGCGGTTCTCAGCATAGAGGATGTCCTTGAGCTGATGGACGAAAAGGTCGTCCAGCGTCTCGATGTCCTTGGTGAACAGGCCCATGGTGAGGTTCTCCTGGAAGTCAGAGACTGGGAATTTTTGGGAACAGCGTCCTCGGTTCTTCAATAGGATGGAAACCAGCTTGGTTCCGGTCGTTGGAAGCGGAAGTGTCTGGCGCCCCCGGCGCCTCCTTATGGCTTGAGCACGACCTTGATGCAGCCGTCCTCCTTGTCGCGGAACGTCTTGTACATCGTGGGGCCGTTGTCCAAGGTTTCGGTATGGGTGATGACGAAGGACGGGTCGATCTGACCTTCCTGGATGCGGTTCAGCAGGTCGCTGGTCCAGCGGTTGACGTTCGTCTGGCCCATACGCCAGCTCAACCCCTTGTTCATCGATATGCCGAAGGGAAACTTGTCGATCAGCCCGCCGTAGACGCCGGGGACCGATAGGACACCAGCCGGACGGCAGACATAGATCATCTCGCGCAGCACATGCGCCCGGTCGGATTCCAGCATCAGCGCCTGCTTGGCGCGGTCATACAGCGAGTCCAAGGTGGCGGTGGCGTGCGCCTCCATGCCGACCGCGTCGATGCATTTTTCCGGTCCCTTGCCGCCGGTCAGTTCGTTCAGCCGCTCGACGACGCTTTCCTCTCCGAAGTCGATGGTGATGGCGCCGCCGGCCTTGGCCATCGCCAGGCGCTCGGGCACGCGGTCGATGGCGATGACCTGCCGGGCGCCGAGCAGCAAGGCGCTGCGGATGGTCATCTGGCCAACCGGGCCACAGCCCCAGATCGCCACCGTGTCGGTTGGCTGGATATCGCATTGGGCCGCCGCCTGCCAGCCCGTCGGAAAGATGTCGCCGAGAAACAGCACCTGCTCGTCCGTCAGCCCGGTGGGGATCTTCACATGGGTGCGGTCGGCGAAGGGGACCCGGACATACTCGGCTTGCCCACCCGCGTAGCCGCCGGTCAGATGGGTGTAGCCGAACAGGCCGGCGGTGGAATGGCCGAACAGCTTATCGGCCTCGGCCTTGTTGCGGTTGGAGCGTTCGCAGACCGCATAATTGCCACGCTGGCACTGGTCGCACTCGCCGCACCAGATGGTGAAGGGAACGACGACCCGATCGCCGATCTTGAGCGCGCTCTTCGCTTCCTTGCCGACCTCGACGACCTCGCCCATGAACTCGTGGCCCATGATGTCGCCCTTCTCCATGCCGGGCATGAAGTGGTCATAGAGGTGCAGGTCGGAGCCGCAAATGGCGCAGGACGTCACCTTGACGATGGCGTCGCGCGGCTGTTCGAGGCCGGGATCGGGAACCGTGTCGCAACGGATATCGGCGGCGCCATGCCAAACCAACGCTCTCATGGTGAATCCTATGATCAAGAGGGACGGTCAGCCGGTGAGCGGTCCTGGTTGTGGTGCGTGTCAGCTTTCATGGCTGTCCACCGCCGCCGGCCGACCCATAGATCTGGCCAGTGGCGAAACTGCCATCCTCGGCTGCAAGCTGAACGTAGAGGCCGGCGAGTTCGACCGGCTGTCCAGCCCGGCCCAGGGGTGTCTGTCCGCCGAAATGCTTCAGCTTTTCCTGGGATGCGCCGCCGCTGACCTGCAACGGCGTCCAGACCGGACCGGGCGCCACGCCATTGACGCGAACGCCCCTGGAGGCGAATTGTTTGGCCAGCGACTTGACGTAGTTCATCGTCGCCGCCTTGGTCTGGGCATAGTGGTAGAGACTGGGCGACGGGTCGTAGGCCTGTTCCGACGTCGTGCCGATGATGGCGGAACCGGGTTTCAGATGCGGCAGGGCGGCCTTGATCATCCAGAACGGCGCGTAGACGTTCGTCTTCATCGTCGCGTCGAACTCCTCGGTGGTGAGGTCCAGGATCGAATCGCAGGCTTGTTGCCGCGCCGCGTTGCAGACCAGTATGTCGAGGCCGCCAAGACCGGCGACCGCGTCGGCCACCAGCTTCCGGCAGAAGGCCTCTTCGCGCAAATCGCCCGGAATGGCGATCCCCTTACGGCCTTCGGCTTTGATGAGCGCGATGACCTCCTGGGCGTCCGGCTCCTCGGTCGGGAAGTAATTGATTGCGACGTCGGCGCCTTCCCGGGCGTAAGCGATAGCGGCGGCGCGGCCCATGCCGGAATCACCCCCGGTGATGAGCGCCTTGCGCCCGGCGAGGCGACCGGAACCGCGATAGCTCGTCTCGCCATGGTCGGGCCGGGGATCCATCCCGCTCGCAAGACCAGGCCAGGGTTGCGACTGTTCCTTATAGGGGGGCCGGGGATATTTGAAGCGCGGGTCCTTCATCGCCGGAGCCGGAGCGGCTTCGTTCCTTTCCATCGGCTTCTCCTTAACAATCCATCCCCAATAAAACCGGGCAGAGCGATTTTAATTGCCGGAATTATCGCCGTGACGGCGCCGATCGCGCGCCGCATCGGTGGTCGCTCCCGGCATCAGGAAGGTGACGCTGACCCCGGCGTCCTGCACCTCGCTGTGCAGCGCAAAAGAGAAGGAATCGATGAAGGCTTTCGTGCCGTCATACCGGCGTGTCTCTTAAAACCCCGTCGCCGCCGCCCGTCTGCGCTCTTTGATGTATTTCCCAAGCTCGCCGTTGCAGCTTCCAGAGACGCGGCGGTACTCTTGGATGGTGTCCACCTTCATTTGGCGCTTTTCGCGTTCGTTGGCGAATTCCTGCATCAGCCCTTTCACCGCCGCATCGATGGGTTGGCGCAACAGCGCCGTCGCCTGATTTTGGCTGTGCGCCCGTATGGCTCCCTGGCGGGCGACCACCACTTCCAGACGACGCTTAAAAACAGGGATGAATTCCTTTAAAAGCCCCTCATCCACGGCGACATGCTTCATCTCGTGCGCGTAGACCTCTTGCTGAATGCAGGTTCCTTGCGGCAGTTCGCGGGCCACATAGATCACCCGCTCTTGAAAGCCGAAAGAAACCGCCAGCCGGGACAATCCCGCACAAACGCCGCCACCGGGTTGCGGCTGATAATACGCGCTGATCTGCCAGCGCTCACCGAAGGTGGCGTGAGCAAGCCCCAACACCAGACCGCCCCGGCTCTCGCGCGGACCTGTCGAGTGACCGGGGAAGGTCTGAAGCTGCGCCTGCGGCTTGGTGAAGTCTTGCCGCAGCGGGACCTGCTGGGTGTCGATCACCAATTCCGGTCGGCTCAAGCCGGGGCAGCCGGTCCCCTGAGCCGTGGCCGGCTGGGAAACCGCCACAGCCGCCAGCGCCATCATAAGAAAAAGGAAGGGACGCAGCGTGACCATGGCCACAATGTCGGAAGCCTCCCTTCCCACCGCAAGAGCTTTAAAGACGCCCGATCAACGACCCGGATAGAGGTAGCGGGTGCGCAGCGTGCCATCGATGGCGCGCAGATCGTTCAGCATCACATCCTCATCCACATCGCCTTCGGCGTCGATGACGACATAGCCCAGCTCTGGATCCGTTTGCAGATACTGCGCGGCGATGTTCAGATCGCGGGAGGAGAAGACATCGTTGATCTTGCGCAGCACGCCCGGCACGTTGCGGTGGATGTGCAAAAAGCGTGTCGCCCCCGCGTGCACCGGCAAGCCGACCTGCGGGAAGTTCACCGCGCCGATCGTCGAGCCATTGTCGGAATATTCGATCAGCTTCTGCGCCACCTCGGTGCCGATGTTGGCCTGCGCCTCCATGGTCGATCCGCCGATGTGCGGCGTCAGGATGACGTTGTCGAAACCACGCAGCGGGCTCTCGAACGGGTCCTTGTCGCCCGAGGGTTCCTTGGGGAAGACATCCAGCGCGGCGCCGTGCAGATGGCGGCTCTCTAGCGCCTGGACCAGAGCCGGAATGTCCACCACCTCCCCGCGCGCGGCGTTGATCAGGCAGCTTCCCGCCTTCATGGCCTTGATCTGCTTGGCGCCGATCATCTTCCGGGTCTGCGCCGTATCCGGCACATGCAACGTCACCACATCGCTGGTGGACAGCAGTTCTTCCAGCGTGTCGCACGGGCGCGCGTTGCCCAGCGCCAGCTTGCGCAGGACGTCATAGAAGCGCACCTGCATGCCCATGGCCTCGGCCATGATCGACACCTGCGTGCCAATGTGTCCATAGCCGACGATGCCCAGCGTCTTGCCGCGAATCTCGTAGCTGTCCTTGGCCGATTTCGTCCAGCCGCCGCGGTGCACGAGGTTCGATTTCTCGAAGATGCCGCGCATCAGCATGATGACTTCACCGATCACCAACTCCGCCACCGAACGGGTGTTGGAGTATGGCGCGTTGAACACGGGAACACCCTGCTTGCGCGCCGCCTTCAGATCGACCTGGTTGGTGCCGATGCAAAAACAGCCGACGCTGAACAACCGCTCCGCGGCGCCCAGGACCTTGGCGGTCAGTTGGGTGCGCGAACGGATGCCCAGAATATGAACCGAGCCGATGCGCTCAAGCAACTGCGCCTCGTCAAGGGCGTGCGGCAACCGCTCGACACTGGCGTAGCCGCGCGCGGCCAGCTCGGCGATGGCGTTGTCGTGCACACCCTCGAGCAGCAGAATCTGGATCTTTTCCTTGGAGAAGGACAGCTTGGTCACGGCGCGCACCCGAGAGTCGGTGATAGGGATTCGACGGTATGGGGAGCGCAAAATAACGGCGCGAGGCGGGGTTGTCACGGGCTTCCGCCGCGCACGGGGCAATCGGTTATAGGTAAATATACTTATTTATATGATTATCGTCATCCCCGCGTAGGCGGGGATCCAGGAAGAGCCGCGACAGCGGCGGCATGAATCGTCGTATTTTCCAGTATCTGAGCCTAAGAATCACCTGGATCCCCGCTTGCCGCGGGGATGACGGTTACCCTTATAATAGGTATGTTATCTTTATGCCCGATTGCCCTGCGCCGCCCGGATGCGCGCTTGGCCTCATGCGCAAGCCACTGTATGTCTGGTTCAGGGTTTCCTCAAACCAAGAGGTCCGCCATGACCGACACCGTGACCATCTATCACAACCCGCATTGCAGCAAGTCGCGTCAGACGTTGGAGCTGTTGCAAACCAACGGCGTCCAGCCGCGCGTGGTGGAATACCTCAAGACTCCGCCCAGCGTCGCCGAACTGACGGATATCCTGGCCAAGCTGGGCAAGCAACCCGCCGATATTCTGCGCCCGAAAGAGGCCGCTGAAGCCGGCGTGTCCAAGGATCTGCCCGCCGATCAACTGATCGCGGCCATGGTCGCCAACCCCGCTGTCATCGAGCGCCCGATCGTCGTGAAGGGCGACAAGGCGCGGCTCGGTCGTCCGCCAGAACTGGTGCTGGAGATCATCTGAGCCTTACACCGGCGCCTCTTCCTCTTTCAGGCGGCTGGCCAGAAGCTCGCCGGAGCGATCGAGGACCGGGTAGGCAGTGGCGACCAGATGGGCGTTGATCCGGCGTAAATCGCGCAAAATGTCGAGATGCAGCGCGCTGGTTTCGACGCTCTCCGCCCGTCCGGCCCGCAGGCGGGCGAAATGCGCCTCGGTCGCGCGCGTTTCCAGAGCGCGAATGATCTCCTTTTCCTTGATCAGCCGGCGGGCCGAGCGCAAATCATCGGATACGAACACCGCCGCGGCAAAGCGTTGCGTCTCGCTCAGACGCTCCAGGATGCCGGTGATCTCGGTTGTTCCTTCGTTGGAAAAGCGCAGCTTGCGCCGGATCTTCTTCCCCGCCTCTTCCATAAGATTCTTGTCGATGATATCGCCGATATGCTCAAGGTTGATGGTGAAGGCAAGCACCTCCGTCACCCGCCGGGCGTCGGGCTCGTCGAGTTCCTCCAGGCTGATTTGGGTCAGATAGCGCTTGATCGCGTCGTGCAGCCGGTCAAGCACGTCATCCATGCGGCGGATCTCGTTGACCAGCTTGCGATCATCCGTGCGGAACACGTCCAGCGCGCCGCGCAGCATGGTGTCCACGGTGTCGGCCATGCGCAACGCCTCGCGGGCGGCGTTGGCGATGGCCACCGCGGGCACCCGGAGCGCCGCCTGGTCCAGGTATTGCGGAGCCGCGGGGTCGGCGACCACCACCCGCTCCGGGAACAGCCGGATCAGCAGCCGCGCCACCCAGGGCAACGGCCCGATGAACAGCGCCGCCAGCCCGAGATTGAACAGCAAGTGAAAATTGGCGACCAAGCGGCTGGATTCCGGTGAAATCCGCTCAAGCCCCGCCGTGATCGGCGTGAGAAAGACCACGACCAAAACGCAGCCGATCGCGCGGTTGAACAAATTGCCGACGGGCAAACGCCGCGCCACCGGGTTACCGCTCGGCCCCTCGATGATCGGGTTGATCGCGCTGCCGAGATTGGCCCCCGCCACCATGGCGATAGCCGCCTCCGGCGCTATGACGGAACCACCGGCCAGCGAGGCGATCAGCAGCACCGCCGCAACGCTGGAATGCGCCGCCCACGACAGCACCGCCGCCAGCAGAACGGCGATCACCGGGTCCGCGGTCAAGACGCCGAACAGATCACGCAGCGCCGGCGCCTTCTCGGCTGGTCCGATGGTGGCGAGCAGCAGGTGCAGCGCCAGCAGCATCAACCCAAGACCAATGCCGACGCGCCCCAAATCGCGCGAGCGGGTCTTCCCGCCCCGCCGAAAGGCCACGAACCCAGCCAGCAAGAACACCGGAGCGACATGCGAGACGTCGAAAGCCAGGAGCTGGACGATAAGCGTCGACCCGACATTGGCCCCCAGCATCACGGCGAGCGCCGGCATCAAGGCGACGATTCCCGTCGCGGTAAAGCCCGCGACCATAAGGCCGGTGGCCGTGCTGCTCTGCATCAGCATGGTGACGCCAAGCCCTGCGAGAAAGGCCGTCCAGCGGTTGCGCAACCCGGCGCTGAGGGCCCCGCGCAAATCGGCGCCCAGGGCGCGCGTCAGGCCGGTCTGAACCATGTGCAGCCCCCACAGGAGCAGCACGACATTGCCGGTCAGTTCGAGCAAAACCTGTGTCGCCTGCATTCGCCGTCCTCCTCCACCCGCCGTCTGTCGCCCGGCTTTTTGTCTGTTTCGCCTTTCGCTTCAGGCTATCTGGGTACGCTTCCGGCAAAAGGGAAACATAAAAATTTGCAAACCCAACAATCCGTTGCACATCCGTTATACTGAAAATATGCCGCATATCGGGATTCTGGCCTTGGAATAATTCCCGAAGGCCCGTGTTCGTCTTGATGGTCGGCGCCTGGCGCCCATCCATCGCCCCCCTCCCGAGCCACCCCTCCCCCCGTGAACATCCCGACATGAACACCCCGAAGCATTCCCTGCGGTCTGCGGCGATCGCCGCTGCGCTGTTGGTCGTCGCCGCTGGTCACGCCTCCTTCTGGTCCTGGCGTAACGCACCCACGCCCAACGAGGCGGAGCCGGGACGCATCGAATCGGTGTCCTATTCCCCGTCCGGGCGCGACTACGACCCCACCCTGTCTCCCACCGTGCCGCTGGCGCAGATCGAGCAGGACATGGCGGCCATCGCCGGCTTCGCCGACGGGGTGCGCACCTATTCGACGCTGGGGGTGCAAGGAGAGGCCCCAGCCTTCGCCGCACGCCAGGGCCTGAGCGTGTCGCTGGGGATCTGGATCAGCCGCGACAAGGATCGCAACGAAAAGGAAGTGCAACGCGGCATCACGCTCGCCACCTCCATGCGCGGAATCACCCGCGTGGTGGTCGGCAACGAATCGCTGCTGCGCGCCGACGTCACCGACGCCGAACTGGCGGGCTACATCAAGCGCGTGCGCGCGGCGGTTCCCGCCTACATCCCGGTCGGTACCGCCGACGTCTGGTCGGAAATGGTCAAGGCCAAGGAGACGGTGCAGGCGTCGGACTATATGGGCGTCCACGTCCTGCCGTATTGGGAAGGCGTGCCGGCTGAAAACGCCCTCGCCTGGGTGCGTGGCCGCCTGGACACCGTACGCACGGCGCACCCCGGCAAACCCCTGTTCATCGGCGAAGTCGGCTGGCCCAGCGGTGGTGAGAATTTCCATAACGCCTTCCCCTCGCCCGCAGCGCAAGCGGCGGTGGTGCGGGGCTTTGCCGCCGAGGCCGGGGCGCTCGGTCTGCGCTACAACGTGGTCGAGGCGTTCGATGGCGTGTGGAAATCCAGCATCGAAGGCTCGCCGGGCCCGAGCTGGGGCATGCTCGACGCCGACCGCGCGCCGAAATGGCCGCTGACCGGCATGATCCCAGCCGCCCATGGCGACCAGATCGGGGCCGGCGTGGCGGTGGCGTTCGGCCTGCTGCTCTCTGTCCTGGCGGTCTTTCACCGCCGCTCCAACGCCTCGTTCGCCCTGGCGGCGGCGGGGGCGCATGTCATCGGCCTTTCCGTCGGCATGGCCGTCGCCGGGGCTTATGGCGAGTATCTGACCTTTGGCGCGGCGACCACCTGGGGCTCCGCCTTCCTGCTGGGCGCGCTGATGATCGGCGTGGCCTTCGCCGACCTCATCGACGTGACTCGTCGTCTGGCGACCGGGCGGGCCCCGGCTTTGCTGCCGCGCCAGATCCCGGCTATACCGCACACGCCCTTCGTCTCCATCCACATCGCCGCCTGCCGCGAACAGCCCGACGTCGTGGGCGCCACCCTGCTGTCGCTGGCCCGGCTCACCTACCCGAACTACGAAGTCGTCGTTCTGATCAACAACACCGAGGATGAGGCCCTGGTGGCGCCGGTCGCCGCGCTGTGCGCCAGCCTCGGAGCCCGGTTCAAATTCCATTGGTACAAAAAGATCAGCGGCTACAAGGCCGGCGCGCTGAACGCCGCGTTGCGCCACACCGCGCCGGAGGCGGAGATCATCGCCGTGCTGGATGCGGATTATACCGTATCAGCGGACTGGCTGTCGAAACTGGCCCCGCATTTCGCCGACCCGTCCGTGGGCGTCATCCAGGCCCCGCAGGAGCACCGCGACGGCCATGAGACGCTGCTGAAGGCCGCCATGACCGCCGAGTACCGCCCCTTCTTCGACGTCGGCATGCAAGAAGGCCTGAGCAGCCAGGCCTTCATCTGCCACGGCACGATGATCATGCTGCGCCGCGCCGCCATGGAGCGGGTCGGCGGCTGGTCGGAGGAAGGCATCTGCGAGGACACCGAACTAGGGATTCGCATCCTCGCCGCCGGCTACCGCGCCGCCTACACCGACGAGCGCCTTGGCAAGGGACTGGCGCCGGACAATTTCATGCAGTTCCGCAAGCAGCGCGACCGTTGGGTGTTCGGCTCAACGCAGATCCTGCGCGCGCACTGGCGCAAATTCCTGCCAGCCTTCACCGGCCTGACCACCCGCCAAAAGCTGGGCTATCTGCTGAATTGGGCGCGTTGGTGGTCGGACGCCGTTGGCCTGCTGGCGGCGGCGGCGGCGGTGACCTGGACCTTCGCCGCGCTGGTGTTGCCGCTGCACCTGCCGCCGTTGCAGGCCACCGCCGCCGTGCTCGGCGCCCTGGTCTTGCGCGCCGGATCGAGCCTGCTGGCTTCGCGCTACGCCTCCGGCAATTCCTGGCGGGATTCCGTTGCGGCCTGCGCGGTGGGCATGGCGCTTTCCACCACCGTGGCGCTGGCCGCTCTGCGCGGTTTGGTGCGCAGGCGCGACGCCTTCCGCGTCACCGCCAAGGGGGGACAGCGCGCCCCTTCCGCCTTCTGCGCCCGGCCAGAAGCCTATCTGAGCGTCGCCCTTCTGGCGGCTTCGGCCACGGCGGCTCTGGCCAATCCGCTGGGCACGGTGTCGCTGGAGCTGTGGTCGGTGCTTCTGGCCGCCATGGCCGTGCCGAACCTGATGGCCGTCACCTTCGCCGTCGGGGATATGCTGCCGACCCGCTCCACCGCACGCGCGGCGCAGACCGCGGGAGTCACCCGAACTGTTGCGGCTTGATCCGCTTCACCCGGTCTCAGGCGCTGTTGAGACCGGGTGGGGATTCGGGAGGCGGACAGCCCACCGTGATACCGGCGAACGAGAGTTGGTGGCTGGCCAGCGTGGTCAGGCGCTCGTCGGGTGCGGATTCGCACAGAAGGAAGGGGCCATAGTCGGCGGTTGCGGTGCGGGTGATCAAAACCACCCCAGCGGGCACCACGACAAGTTGCCAGAGCACGGATTCCGGCTCACGGCTGGCGGTGACCGGGGTGACGCCACTGGCGGCCAGCGCCATCATCCGGGCGTAGTTCACCATACCGGCGGCGTCGTGCATAACCCGACGGTAGGAAGGATGGCCGGTCAGGGAGACCGGCCCCATCTCCGGCGGAACGTCCAGAGTGGCGGCAAGGTGCGGGCCGAAGGGGGTGTCGACCACCTGCCCTTCGATCAGAATGGCCGGCGCGCCCAGGTCACGCATCAGCGTGCGGCAATGCACGAGCTGCGTTGACCAGAGCGGTGGCGGCCTTCGGATGAGGACGACGGTCGAGCGGATCATCGGTAGCAAATGGGGCGGGAAGCCCCATTCGTCCACCGCAGCCATCCGTTAAGCCCGGCCGCCCTCTTTCAAGCAGCGTCGGTTACGACGGGGTCCGCGACCGGAAAGCACGGCCCTGCCCGCCGCCCTTGTCGGCGTCGGAGCGCCAGGTGCGCGCCGGACGGTCGCCCCCAGCCCCACCCCGATGATCACCGCCCCGATGATCGCTGTTGCGATCCCCCGCCTTGTGCCACGGGCGCGCCGGGCCTTCCTGGCGGTAACCCGTACGCTTCGGGCGCGCTGGCGCGTCGTGGCGCTGGGTGGGTTCCAGACCCGGCACGGTGTGAACCGGCACCGTGGCGCCGATCAAATGCTCGATGCTCCGCAAGGAACCGCGATCGCTGCGCGTGGCGAAGGAAATCGCGATGCCCTCAGCCCCGGCCCGGCCCGTGCGGCCAATACGATGGACATAGTCCTCGGGGCTGCGCGGCAGGTCGAAGTTGATGACATGCGTGATGTCCCGCACGTCGAGACCGCGCGCCGCCACATCGGTGGCGACCAGCAGACGCACGCGCCCATCGCGCAGCTTGCCCAGCGTGCGGGTGCGCGCCTCTTGCCGCATGTCGCCGTGCAAAGCCGCGGCGGCGTGCCCGTCGGCGGCGAGCTGCTCGGCGATTTCATCGGCGTCGCGCTTGGTGGCGGCGAAGATGATGGCCTTGCGCACTTCGTCCGAGGCGGAGAAATGCTTCAGCAAACGCCGCTTGTGGCCGATGTCGTCGGCGAACAGCACGCGCTGCTCGATCTTCGGCGCGCTGGTCGGGGTGCTGGGCATGGCGACCCGGGCCGGGTTGCGCTGAAGGCCACGGGCGACCCGCTCCATACGCATATCGAGCGTGGCGGTGAACAGCAGCGTCTGACGCTCCGCCGGACAGGCCCCGCCAATGGCGGCGATGTCTTCGGCGAAGCCCAGATCGAGCATGCGGTCCGCCTCGTCCAGGATCAGCGTCTCCACCTCATCCAGACGGATGGTGTGGCGGCGCATATGGTCGAGCAGGCGGCCGGGGGTGGCGACCAGCACATCGACGGGGCGCGACAAATCCCGGATCTGCGGGCCGAACGGAGCCCCACCCACCACATCGACGATGAACAGGCGGCGGAACTTGACATAGGTGCGGGCGGACAGCGTGACCTGCCGGGCCAGCTCGCGGGTTGGCGCCAGAACCAGAACGCGGGGGCCATACGGACGCGCGCGACGCGGCCCACCGGCCTCAGCCGCCGCAGCGGCGGCGGCGTCATCATTGGCGATCAGACGGTGCAGCGACGGCAGCAAGAAAGCGCCCGTCTTCCCCGTGCCGGTGTCGGCGGTGGCCAGCACATCGCGCCCCACCAAAGCCAACGGAATGGCCTCCGCCTGGATCGGCGTCGGTTCCGTATAGCCGGCGGCTTCAAGAGCACGGAGCAGACCGGGGTGAAGATTCATATCAGAGAAAGTCAAATTGGGTTTCCCAAACAAACGGCATCGCCGCAGCCCGTCGCAAAGCCGCAGTTCGGTGCTGTGTCTAAAACATGCCGGAGGGAGAGGGAGGCGCTGGTGTGTCGTGAACCAAGCGGTATGAAACCGCTGACCGAACTGTCGAACCTCGCTCGGACGACGAATGGCCTCCGAAAGCCCACCTTGTATAAAGGTTCATAGGGGGCGGCGCCAGCTCTTTTTTATGCGTAGCACGGATGATCTGGTGCTTCCCAAAAAGCTTCCCCTACCCCTGAAACCCGCCGCACCTTGAACTTTGCAACGCGCGCGAGAGGATAGCGGCGTCCCTATCATGGGTATTGATCTGGTCGGCCCGCATCGTTATACGGTCGCCGCCTTGGTCTCCCCGGAGGGTTCCATGGCGGCTTGCGGACTGGATTTTGGTACGTCAAACACGACGCTCGGCACGGCGTCGAGAGGTGGGGAAGCAACGGGAAACGCCCGGCTGCTTGCCTTGGAAGGGGCAAGCACGACACTGCCCAGCACGCTTTTCTTCGATTTTGAAACCGGCGACACCCTCTATGGACGCGCCGCGCTGAACATTTATGTGGCCGGGGCTGAGGGGCGGCTCATGCGCTCCATCAAATCGGCCCTGGGCACCGATTTGATCGACGCCGACACCGCCTTGCAGGCCCGCCGCATCAGCTTCCGCGCCGTGATCGCCCAATTCCTGGGCGAAGTCCGGCGCCGCGCCGAAGAAGCCGCCGGAGCGCCGCTTGACGCGGTGGTGCACGGTCGCCCGGTGCATTTCGTCGATGGCGACCAGCAAGCCGACGCCGCCGCCGAACAAGCGCTGGAGGAAATCGCCCGCACTATCGGCTTCAGCACGGTTTCCTTCCAGTTCGAGCCCATCGCCGCCGCCCTGGATTATGAGCAACGGGTCAACAGCGAGGAGTTGGCGTTGATCGCCGATATCGGCGGCGGCACATCCGATTTTTCCATCGTGCGCATCGGGCCGGAGCGGCGCGGGCGGGCTGACCGCACCGGCGATATCCTGGCCAACGACGGCGTGCGCATCGGCGGTACTGATTTCGATCGCGATCTCAGCCTGGCGGCGGTGATGCCCTTGCTCGGCTACGGCAGCCCGATGAAACGTCCGGGGCTTCTGGCCCCCAAAAGCCTGTTCCTCGATCTTGCGACCTGGTCGCGGATCAACTTTCTCTACAGCGCCAAATCCATGACCGAGTTGCAGCGCGTGCACCGTGACTCCGCCCAGCCCGCGCTGATCGCCCGGTTGATCGGCGTGGTCGAGGAACACCGTGGCCATGCCCTGGCCATGGATGTGGAACGCGCCAAGATCGCCCTGTCCGGCGCCCCCAGCACGGCGCTGGACCTCGCTTGGGAAGAGGCGGAAATCACGGCGGAGCATCTGGTGGACGCCACCGCTTCCCTGGCCGGGCGCATCCGGGCGCGCGTCGGGGCATGCCTGCGCAAGGCAGGAACCACAGCCGAGCGGATCGACGCGGTGTTCTTGACCGGCGGCTCCACCTTGCTGCCCCACGTCCGCGCGGCGCTCGTCGGGGATTTTCCCGAAGCACGGGTGATCGAAGGCGATATTTTCGGCTCGGTCGGCCAAGGGCTGTCGATCGAGGCGGCGCGCCGGTACGGGTGACGCGCATGGCCGCTCACTTTGTCTTATTTCATGCTTCGGAGCGCTTGGCATAGGCATGAATTGGCAAGGTTTCCTGGGTCCCCGCTTTCGCGGGGATGACGGTATTTTATGGCGTTAACCTCTCCTATCGTCATCTCTGCGAAAGCAGGGACCCAGTCAAAATTGTTAAATTCGTAAGAAAAGCAACCAATGGTTATTGTGTGTTAGTAACGTTGGCAGCCTAAAGTCAGCGCCTATGCATATCTGCGGGTACGAACCCGTCGGGCGAGAAACCGGTGCCAAGAAACCCCGGAGCGGGCGACCCGGGAACCAGACCAAAAGCAACACCACAAACACCACCGCGAACA
>JAVBJZ010000071.1:0-17045 GCA_031546725.1 Azospirillum sp. | reverse complement strand
GGCGACGCCGGTGACCACACTCTTGACGCTGGCCTCGAAACGGTTGGCGAGGTCGAGCATCATCGTCTTGCGCTCGGCGGCGGCGCGGACTTCCGCTGCCTTGGCTTCCTCGGCCAGCGTGCGGTTGGCGATGATGTTCTCACGGAAGGTGGCGATGGCGGCGGCGACAGCGCCGACTTCATCACCCCGACCGACGCCGAAGACCTGAAGGTCGGTGTCGCCGCTGCTCAGCGTCTTCAAATTCTCGACCGCGCGACCGATCGGGCTGGAAATGGCCTTGGCGATCAGGAGCCCCAGGGCGGCGCAGGCCAGGACGCCAGCGACGATGATGGTGAGCATCAGCGAGGTCACGCGCCTGGCTTCTTCGGCGCTGCTCTTGGCGATCTCGTCCGTGACGCGAAGCACCTTTTCATTGATCGGCTTGACCGCCGTTTCAATCTGAAGAACGTTCTCGTAATATTTTATCGACAACGCACCCAGAGTGTCGCGGATTTTCTGGGGATCGACCTTTTCCCGCAAGAGCTGCTCGGCTGTGGACACCATATCGCCGCTTGCGTAGGCTTGCACCAAATCACGCAAGGCGTCCACCCGCGGCTGGTCTTCACTCATCAAGGTCGTGTCGCTGTCGTCGCGGGAGGCGCGGACCAGATGATCGATGGAGGCCAGCATGTCTGCTTTGCGCTCCTGGTTTCGGGCGCGGACATCGGCCAGCGTGGCCTCCGACAGATCCACGGCGAGGCGGAACCCATTGCGGTTGCGCGCCACCACATCTTCCTTGAGCCTCACCAAAGCCAATGCAGTCTTGGCCGCCTTGGACAGGCCATCGTTCTTGGCGTCCAGGGAAGAAAGGGCGTTCACCCCCACCCATCCGACGATCCCGGTAATGAGGGCGGATATAAGAACAAGAATACTCAATTTTGAGCTAATTTTCATATTTGAAAAATGCAGCATGGAATGAATACCCCTGGCTACAGAAAAAAACTTGACGCTATCAGGGCATAGCTGGGTTTAAATATTATTAATAGTAGCGTTAAATTATTTAGAGCAATTTCCGCTTCAGACTGAAGCGGAAATTGCTCTAAAGCTTTGATCTGACGAGTAGATTCACGCGCTCGGCCTTTCAGGCCGAACACGATCTGCTCTAGTGAGTCGTTCAAGGCGCTATGGCTTTAGATCCTATTTATGTTGTTATCATACTAATGCGATCATTTGCCGCAGTTCATTGGCAAGCACTGGCTTGTGCAGAATGCGCAAGCCGGCGCGTTCCGCTTCGGCCTTGCGTTCAGGTGAGGCATCGCCGGTCAGGATGATGCCGGGGATGTCATGGCCGAGCCGATCCTGGATCACCGCCACCGCCTCTGGTCCGGTCTGGCCATGTTGGAGTTGATGATCAGCCAGCAGCACGCGCGGACGCCGGCCATCCTTTTCCAGAAGCAACAGCGCTTGATCCTTCGAGCGCGCCGCCAGCACATCGTAACCCCACCCTTCGAGCATCGCTTTCAGCCCAAGCAAGATGATCGCCTCGTCATCGATCACCAGCACCATGCCGCTACTGGGGGTGTCGCCGGGGCCATCATTCGTGGCGCGGTGCATGGCGGTCACCGCCCGCTCCGACGCTGCAGCGCGCGGCAGCACAACCGCGAAGACGGAGCCTTTGTCCAGAACCGAGCGCACCGTGACCTGATGGTTGAGCAGACGCGCCAAGCGCTTGACGATAGCCAGTCCCAGACCAAGGCCGCGTTCCGTTCGAGTATCTTTGATCTGGGTGAATTCCTCAAAAATAGTGTCAAGCTGATGGCTGGGGATGCCGGCTCCGGTATCCCACACCTCGATCCGCGCCTGCGCGCCACGGCGCCGCACTCCCAGCAGAACACGCCCGGCAGGGGTGTATTTCAAGGCGTTCTCGATCAGATTACGCAGGATGCGCTCAAGCAACGACGGGTCACTGATCACCCAGACGCCGCTGCGCACAGAGCGCAATTCCAGCCCCTTCTGTCTGGCCCGTGGTTCGTATTCGGCCAGCAAGCGGCTGATAAGGTCATCAAGCCGCAGCCGCACGGGTGTCGCGGCGATTGTCCCGGATTCCAGCCGCGCCATGTCGAGCAGCCCATCCAGCAGGCTTTTCAGCGTATCGAGCGCCTGACGCAGGTTATTCACCAGCGGCAGCGCCGCATGCCCTTGCAGGCGACCGGACAGCACCTCGACAAACAGGAAAAGCGATTGCACCGGCTGGCGCAGATCATGGCTGGCGACGGCGAGGAGTTTCGATTTGGCCTCGCTGGCGCGTTCCGCTTCCTCACACGCCTGACGGGCGGCATGAAAGCGTTCCTCAGCCAAACGCAACGCGCGCGTCCGTTTGGCGATGACCAGGACGCCGCTCACCGAGACACCAATCACCAGGAGAAGGGCGACAAGCCCCAAAACGAAAAGACATGTGAACGGCGGCATCCTGCGGGGGTGTCCATCAAAGCGGCGCAGGGACCATCCCTCGACCGGGCACGGGTATCTTATCGTGATCAGCCGGTTCACACGATCACGCCGAAATGGGCAAGCCAAACGCGCCGGAGGCTGCCCCTCGGCGCGTTTGGTCGCCCGCCTGTAAGGAAACGCCGCTGTTAGCGACCGCTGCCTGGGGAGGGAGCGCAATTCGTCACACCCGGCGGGCAGTGCGTGCCGGGGTTCGCCTGGTTGCCACCCGGCGCCATGGGAGAGGGGGCCGACGAGTTGGGCGCTGTCGTCGATGAACCCGGCGGCATCCTTGAAGGCGTATTAGGCGTCGTCGACGAGCCGTCCCCCATCGGGCTGCGGGGCGTGCTCGACCCAGACATTCCGTCACCTGGGGTCATTGGCCCAGACATCCCCCCACCCGGCGTCGTCGGTGACGACCTGGGAGCGTTGCCCGTCTGGGGCCCGCTAGAGCTGTGCCCACCATCTCCGCCACCGCTACCGCCGCTACCGCCGCTACCGCCGCCGCTGCTGCCAGAACCTTGCGCCAAGGCGGTTCCAGCCATGAGAACAAGCACCGCTGTGGCGCTGATCAGAAGATTACGCATGTCTCTGCTCCGATCCTTTATCTTTTGATGAGAGGCTGCGCAATCCGCCGTGGTGATTTCAGCGGGTTCGATGCAGCCCTTCTCCCTCCCGACAACAGCCCGCGTCAAAAATTGTCTCCTTCGGTACGCCAC
The DNA here is from genome assembly GCA_031546725.1 of Azospirillum sp. Classification (GTDB taxonomy): domain Bacteria; phylum Pseudomonadota; class Alphaproteobacteria; order Azospirillales; family Azospirillaceae; genus Azospirillum. The sequence goes on along the minus strand of JAVBJZ010000071.1, from coordinate 13,860 downwards.
TGAATGCCATCGGGAGCCCAGGTGGTCGGGCCGTCGTAGGGGATTGGCGCATCAGCGGCGGATGAACCAAAGGGCTCGGGTGAGTCGTTGCGCAGTGATTGAAGGTCGCGTTGCATCGTCGTCGCCGTCTGTTGGGCGGCGGCGTTGCGCGCCTTGGCGGTGGCGGCGTCGGCGTCTGTCTGGGCTGCTTCGGCCAACTGGCGCGCCTCGATTCGGCTGTTGGCGCGCAACGCCCCGTCGGCTGCGGCCATCCTGGTCTTCGCCCTTTGCAATTCAACCGGCGCGTATTTCATCGCGTCGGCGCGTTCGGCGTCCAGGATCGCTTGGTTGGCCGCGTCCATCTGGGCGAGAGGAAGCGGCGCCGTGCTGATACAGGCGATGAGACTGAGCGGCGCCAGGACGGCAGCGACCGCGCCGCGTCCAAAGGCCATGGGACGATGCCGTTGCATGGCTGGACTTCCTTAGCGATGGGGAGTCGGTTTTTGTGTTTTCCCGCAACGGCTGCGCTTTGGCAAAGTTCCCTCCAGCGGCCAAGTGGGGTGGCCGGTTGGAATGAAAACAGACTCCGCCGGCGTTTTCCGGTTCACGCCGGGCTGGGAAACACCTTAAAATCAACACCACAGCGCCTTTCCCGGCCACCGGCATGGACCCGTATGTCGAGCTTTCCCTATCTTGCCTCCGCCGTTCTGCTGTTCATCAGCCATGCCGCGCCTTCCTGGCCCGGTGTCCGACCGGCGCTTATCGGGCGTCTCGGTCGAGCGGGGTTCATCGCCGTCCATTCCCTGCTGTCGGTGGCGACGCTGACGCTGTTCATTTTCGCCTACCGGACGGCGGACGCCAGCGGGCGTGTGTTTTTTCCGGTTGATGGGGCGGCCAAGCTGGCTGTGGCGCTGATGCCCATCGCCTTCTTCCTGGTGATCGCCCGCATCACCACGGCGTTCGGTGAGCCTCAAGCGCCAAAGCCGCCCGCCAGCGTCTACCGGATCACCCGCTTTCCCGGCTCGATTGGCCTGCTGCTGTGGGCGCTGTTGCACCTGCAAGCAACCGGAGACCTGCGCCGCTTCATCCTGTTCACCACCATGGCGGCCATCGCCCTGTTCGCCATGATCAAGAACGACTGGGTGTTGCGGAATTCCGGGGATTCCGCCGCCGCCTTCCGCGCGCAGACCAGCGCCGTCCCCTTCGCCGCGATTCTGGCCGGACGTCAGCGCGTCGTCTGGCGGGAGATCGGCTGGCCGCGTGTGCTGGGCGGGCTGGTCGTCACCATCGCCATTCTCCATCTCCATCCCCTGGTCTTTGGGGTGGACCCGCTCTTCTGGCTTTCCTGAGGTCTGTCATGCCCATCCACGCCGACACTGCGCTTGCCGAAGCGCTGCACGTCATTCCCGGTATGCTCGACCTCCTGGTCACACGGCTGGGGCCGGATAACGCGCTAAGCCGGCTGATCTCCGCCGGCCCCCTGCCGGTGGACCGCCTCTGTGTCAGCGACTTGGCGGCCATCGCCGGGGTTTCCGCAGAGGCCCTCTTAGAAATGGTCGGTGAAAACGCCCAATCCGAACCGCAGCCCGCTCTTCCGCCCGCATCGCCGGCATTCGACCCGCCCCCCAACCGCGACTGGTTTCTTGAGGCCGAGCAAAACTGCGCCGTCCGAATCGATGTTCGCCCCCTGCTGGCCAAGGGCCGCGATCCCTTCACCATCGTGGTCGAGGCGGCGGAAAACGTCGAGATGGGGGCCTTTTTGATCCTTGACGCCCCCTTTGACCCCGCGCCGCTGCGCCGGGTGCTGGCCAACAAGGGTTTTCTCTCGGTTGGCCGGCCCGTGGAGCCGGGGTACTGGCGTATCTGCTTCCGCCGAGGGAGCGGCGCGCCGGACGCCGAGGTGCTGATCCCCACGCTGCGCAAACCGGGTGAGACCTGGCGCGAAGGCATGGTGACCCATGTCGAGGTGCGCAACATGATGCCCCCCGGCCCGCTGACCACCGTGCTGCGGCTGGTCGAAAGCGGCGAGACCGATGAGATCCTGGTGCACCATGACCGCGACCCCATCCTGCTCTATTCCGAATTGGCGGAGCGCGGTTGGGAATGCGTGAAGACATCCGTGCAAGGCGATGAGGTGCAACTGCTGCTCCGCCCGTTGCGCGCGACCAGCAAAGCGTGATTGCCCGAAAAGGCTAAAACCCACTGCCCGGAAACATCAAAGGGCCTCCAGGTTTCCCTGGAGGCCCTTGATTTAACTGGTCGGAGAGAGAGGATTCGAACCTCCGGCCCCTGCTTCCCGAAAGCAGTGCTCTACCAGGCTGAGCTACTCTCCGTTCGCTGGTGGAGCGGGTATATAACGGCTCCGCTCCTGCCCTGCAAGCCTTAATAATCGCGATCGATCACGAAATCGATCACGTCCAGCAAAGCCCGCTTGATCGGGCTGTCCGCGAACAAGCCAAGCGAATCGCGGGCTATGGCGCCGTAGTGGCGGGCGCGCTCCACCGTGTCTTTCAGGGCGTTGTGCTTGGCCATAAGCTGCTGCGCGCGCGCCAGATCGCCATCCCGCTGGTCCAGCTCCTCCATGGTGCGACGCCAGAAGCTGCGCTCCTCGTCGGTGCTGCGGCGGAACGCCAGCACGATGGGCAGCGTGATCTTGCCTTCGCGGAAATCATCACCGACCGTCTTGCCCAGCTTGGCTTGGAGCGCGGAATAATCCAGCACATCGTCCACCAGCTGAAAGGCGATGCCCAGGTTCATGCCGTAATCGTAAAGCGCCAATTCCTCCGCTTGCGGGCGACCGGCCACCACGGCGCCAACCCGGCAGGCGGCGGCGAAAAGCTCAGCCGTCTTGGACTTGATGACCTCCAGGTAAGCCTGTTCGCTGGTTTCCGTGTCGTTGGAGGTCTGAAGCTGCAACACCTCCCCCTCGGCGATCACCGCCGACGCGTTGGACAGGATGCGCAGCACATCCAGCGAGCCCACCTCAACCATCAGCTGGAAGGCGCGGGAAAACAAAAAGTCGCCGACCAGTACGCTGGCCTTGTTGCCAAACACCTCATTGGCCGAAGCAAGGCCACGGCGCAGATCGCTTTCATCCACCACGTCATCGTGCAGCAGCGTGGCGGTGTGGATGAACTCCACCACGGCGGCGAGCATCTTGTGGTTGTCGCCGGGGTAGCCGCACATCCGCGCGGCGGCCAGGGTCAACACCGGGCGCAGACGCTTGCCGCCGGCGGCGATGATGTAGCCCGCAAGCTGCGGGATCATCTCCACCGACGAATGCATCTTCGCCAGAATCAACTCGTTGACCGCTTCAAGGTCGTTGCCGACCAACCCGGTCAACTCATCGAGTGGGGTGGACTTGCGCTTTTTCGGTTCGAGATTCGTTACGACCGCCAAGGCCGGCTCCAATCATGATTGACGTGGCGATTCCCGACAGCGAGCATAACGGCGTAGCCTGTTCGGTCAAGCCTGCTGCCCTGCCGGAACGGGGTTGACGAGCAGATTCACGCATTTTCAACCGCTGCGCTCCGCTCCTGGCGCCCGCAGAGCCCTGCAGGAATTTTTGCGTACCACCGACGCCCTGTGTTTGTCATTGTTGATCGCTCTGCTGGCCGATGCGCGAAGAAATACGTGGCGAAGAAATACGTAAATGAATGACGCCTCCTGCTCTGACGACGCGCTGCTGGGCGGGCGGGTGCGGCTTATGCAGCCGCCGGACGGTTATCGCGCCGCCATCGACCCCGTCCTGCTGGCCGCCGCCACCGCCGCCGAATCCGGCGAACACGTGTTGGATGTCGGGGTCGGAACCGCCGCCGCGTCGCTGTGTCTTGCCGCACGGGTAGCAGGGGTGCGCATCGTCGGGTTGGAAAAACGCGCTGAGGTGGCCGCCTTCGCCCGCCGCAACATCGCTCTGAACGGCATGCAGCAGCAAAGCCAGGTGGTGGTTGGCGATCTGCTGCGCCCACCAGCCGCGCTGACGCCGGCCTCCTTTGACCGGGTGATGATCAATCCGCCCTATCTGAAGGCCCGCGCCGCCACCGCGCCACCCGATCCCTGGAAGGCCGCCGCCAATGTGGAGGGCGAGGCGACGCTGGCGCATTGGATCGCCTTCGCTGCGGCCATGCTGAAGGGGCGCGGCATACTGACGCTGGTGCACCGCGCCGACCGGCTGGATGAGATCATGGCGCTGCTGCACGGTCGCTTTGGCGGTGTCGTGTTGTTCCCGCTGTGGCCCAAGCCGGACATGGCGGCCAAGCGCGTGCTGATCGCCGCGCAACGCGGTGGCAAGGGGCCGGCGCGGCTGGCCGCCGGGTTGGTGCTGCATGAAGCGGACGGGAGTTACACCGCTGCGGCGCAAGCCGTGTTGCGCGATGGCGCGGCGCTTGTGCTTTAGTTTCTTTTCTTAGTCTGGCCCCTCTTTGACCCGAGGCGGACCATTCCCATCTCTTTGCGGCAATGATTACTTCTCTGCTCTCGAAGCTTCCCTTCGGTCCCTGGCGCAAGCGCGGCCCGTTGGTGTGTGTGGTGCGGCTGTCCGGCGTCATCGGTCAGGTCAGCCCCTTTCGTCCAGGCCTTTCGCTGGAGACGGTGGCCCCGCTTCTCGAGCGCGCCTTCGCCCGCAAGGATCTGGCGGCGGTGGTGCTGGCGATCAATTCGCCCGGCGGCTCACCCGTGCAATCGGCGCTGATCGCCAAGCGAATTCGCGACTTGGCCGAAGAAAAAAAGCTGCCGGTGATCGCCTTTTGCGAGGATGTGGCGGCCAGTGGCGGTTATTATCTGGCCTGCGCGGCGGATGAGATCTTCGCCGATGAAAGCTCCATCCTCGGGTCCATCGGCGTGGTCTATTCCAGCTTCGGCCTGCACAGCTTCATCGAACGCCATGGGATCGAACGGCGTCTTCACACGGCGGGTGACCGGAAGGTCTTGCTCGACCCCTTCTCACCAGAGCGGGAAGACGGGGTAGTGCATCTCAAGGCCATCCAGGCGGAAATTCACGAGAGCTTCAAGGCGATGGTCCGCGCCCGCCGTGGCGTCAAGCTGAAGGGCCCTGAGGATGAGTTGTTCTCCGGGGCTTTCTGGGCGGGGCAGCGGGCCTTGGCGTTCGGTCTGATCGATGAAATCGGCGACCTGCGCGGCGTGCTGCGCGCCCGCTTCGGTGAGACGGTGCGGCTGCATGTGGTGCAGGAGAACCAACCCTGGTGGAGGCGCTTCGCCCTGCGCAGCCAAGCGGGGCGCAGCCAGACGGGTTCATGGACCACGGAGATCGCCCAGTCCGCGCTGGCCGCCGTGGAAGAACGCGCGCTGTGGACACGCTTCGGCTTGTAAACACCGTCTTGACCACGGCCCCTTCACGCCTCCATGCTGTGACATGTTTTCCTTTTCCAAGCTTCTCCTGCTGGCGCTTCTTACCGGCATTGTCTGGTTCGGCTGGCGCTGGCTTCAGCGTGTCGACACGGTGCGGCGCGGGCAGGTGCGCCGGCAAGCCGCGCCGTCTCCCTATCACAACCAGCGCGTCGAGCCGGCCGGCGGCCCGCACACCGCCCAGGACATGGAAAAATGCCCGGAGTGTGGAGCCTATGTGGCGCCACACTCCGCCATAGCCTGCGGTCGCCCCGGCTGTCCCTACGGACGGTGAGGGTGATCAGGCCTGCCCCGCGCCTCAGCCCGACTCTTGTTCAGCCGGGCCCTTGTTCAGCCGGACCGCCCGCTGTATCGTGCGCCGCGCTTTCAACCTAGCCGTATGTGACTGCCCATGGCGTCGTCAAAGAGCCTGTCCTTCCAGGCCCTCATTCTGAAGCTTCACCAGTTCTGGTCCGAGCAGGGCTGTCTCGTTCTCCAGCCCTATGACATGGAGGTCGGGGCGGGAACCTTCCATCCGGCGACGACATTGCGCGCGCTGGGGCCAGACCCGTGGAAGGCCGCCTATGTGCAGCCCTCGCGCCGCCCCAAGGATGGGCGCTATGGCGAGAATCCCAACCGTTTGCAGCATTATTACCAGTATCAGGTGATCCTGAAGCCGTCGCCGGCCAACGCCCAGGAGCTGTACCTGAAAAGCCTGGAGATGCTGGGCATCGATCCGGCACTGCACGACATCCGCTTCGTCGAGGACGATTGGGAAAGCCCGACCCTGGGGGCCTGGGGCCTGGGGTGGGAGGTGTGGTGCGACGGCATGGAGGTGACGCAGTTCACCTATTTCCAGCAAGTCGGCGGCATCGAATGCAACCCCGTGGCGGTCGAGCTGACCTATGGGCTGGAACGTCTGGCCATGTATGTGCAGGGCGTGGAGAACGTCTACGATCTGGACTTCAACGGCCAGGGCGTGCGCTACGGCGACGTGTTCAAGCGGGCGGAGATCGAATACTCCGCGCATAATTTCGAACACGCCAACACCGGCATGCTGCTCCAGCATTTCAAGGACGCCGAGGCCGAGTGCCAGGCGCTGGTGGGTAAGGGGGTGGCGTTGCCCGCTTATGACCAGTGCATCAAGGCGTCCCACCTCTTCAATCTGCTGGACGCGCGCGGCGTCATCAGCGTCGTCGAACGTGCCGCCTACATCGGTCGCGTGCGCGCCCTCGCCAAGGCGTGCTGCGAAGCGTGGCTGGCCGGCTCGCAGAAGGTTTGAGAACCATGGCCGAGCTCCTGATCGAATTTTTTTCCGAAGAGATCCCGGCCCGCATGCAAGCGCGCGCGGCTGATGACCTCAAGCGTCTGGTCACCGACCGTCTGACGGCGGCGGGGCTTGGCTTCTCCACGGTGGAATCGCACGCGACACCGCGCCGTCTGGCGCTGGCCGTCGATGGCCTGGGGGAGCGCACGGCGGACATCCGGGAAGAAAAAAAGGGCCCGCGCGTCGGCGCGCCTGACGCGGCGGTGCAAGGCTTCCTCAAATCCGCCGGGCTCACCAGCCTGGATGGCTGTGAGCAGCGCGACACCGGCAAGGGCGTGTTTTATTTCGCCGTCACCGAGAAAAAGGGCCGCGAGACCGCCGACGTGCTGGCGGAGATCATCCCCGCCGTCATGGCCGAATTCCCTTGGCCGAAATCCATGCGCTGGGGATCGGGTGACACGCGCTGGGTGCGCCCCCTGCACTCCATCCTTGCAATGTTCGGCGGTCGCATATTGGTAGGCGGCGTCACCCTTGGTGAGCGCCAGGGCGCGCTGGCCTTCGGTGGCGCCACACGCGGCCACCGCTTCCTGTCGCCCGCGCCGTTCACCGTTGAGGGCTTCGCCGACTACAAGGAAAGCTCCGGGCCGCCCATGTCATCCTCGACCGCGCGGAACGCAAGGGGAAGATCAAGGCCGACGCCGAAGCGCTGGCCGCCAAACAGGGCCTGACCCTGTCGCCGGATGAGGGGCTGCTGGAGGAGGTCGTCGGTCTGGTTGAATGGCCGGTGATGCTGATGGGCTCGATCGACGAGGCGTTTATGGACGTGCCGGCGGAGGTGCTGATCACCTCCATGCGCACGCACCAGAAATACTTCGCCGTGCTGGACAAGGCCGGCAGGATGGCCCCGCGCTTCATCGTCGCCACCAACACCGAGACGGTGGACGGCGGTCGGGCGGTGATCGCCGGCAACGAGCGTGTGCTGCGCGCCCGCCTGTCGGACGCCAAGTTCTTCTGGGATCTCGACCGCAAGACCCCGCTGGACACGCGCGTCCCGGCGCTGGCCAACATCACCTTCCACGCCAAGCTCGGCACGGTGGCCGAAAAGATGGAGCGGGTGCAGGCTCTGGCGGCGGAGATCGCCCAGGCCATCGGCGCCGACCCCAGCCAGGCGGCGCGCGCGGCGCGGCTCGCCAAGGCCGATCTGGTCACCGAAATGGTCGGCGAGTTCCCCGAGCTCCAGGGCGTCATGGGCCGTTACTACGCGCTGGGCCAGGGGGAGCCGCCCGCAGTGGCGGACGCCATCGCCGAGCACTACAAGCCCCTGGGGCCTCTCGACACCTGCCCGACCGCGCCGGTGTCCGTCGCCGTGGCGTTGGCCGACAAGCTGGACACGCTGGTTGGCTTCTTCGCCATCGACGAGAAGCCCACCGGCTCCAAGGACCCCTACGCGCTACGCCGCGCCGCGCTGGGCATCATTCGTCTGGTGCTGGAAAACCGGCTGCGCCTCAGCCTCGTTCCGCTGTTCCGCGCGGCGCATGGGCGCTACCATGGCGGCGCCGTCGCCCCGGCGGACAGTGTGGCCAAAGAGCTTCTCGCCTTCTTCGCCGACCGCCTCAAGGTGGTGCTGCGTGACCAGGGCGTGCGGCATGATCTGGTTGACGCGGTGTTCGCGCTGGGCGGCGAAGATGATCTGGTTCGCCTGCTCGCCCGTGTGAAAGCGTTGCAGGCGTTCGTCGGCTCTGAGGACGGGGCCAATCTGCTCACCGCCTGCAAGCGCGCCTCCAACATCGTGCGCATCGAGGAAAAGAAGGACGGCAAGACCTACGACCAGCCCGTCGATTCCGCGCTCTTGACGCTTGCCGAGGAGAAAACTCTCCACGGCGCGCTGATGAACGCCGGGACCATGGCGAAGCCGTTGCTGGACGGGGAAGACTTCACCGGCGCCATGACGGTGTTGGCCGGCCTGCGCGGTCCGGTGGACGCCTTCTTCGATAAGGTGACCGTCAACGCCGAGGAAGCCAGCTTGCGCGCCAACCGCCTGCGGCTGTTGAGCCAGATCCGCGCCACGCTGAACGCCGTGGCGGATGTCTCACGGATCGAGGGATAAAGCAGAGGGTGAGAGCGAATTCCGGTCCACACCGAACCGGAGTTCGCTCTTGAGCCGCTACAGCACCACCCGCGCCAGCCAATAAGACGCCGCCCCGAGCAGGCCGGCGGCGGGGATGGTGATGATCCAGGCGATGACGATGTTTCCGGCGACGCCCCAGCGCACCGCCGACGCCTTGCGCGCCGCGCCCACGCCGACGATGGCGCCGGTGATCGTGTGGGTGGTCGACACTGGGATGCCGAGGAACGTCGCCGCGAACAGGGTGATGGAGCCGCCGGTCTCCGCGCAGAAGCCCTGCATGGGTTTCAGATCGGTGATCTTCGACCCCATGGTCTTGACGATGCGCCAGCCGCCCATCAGCGTGCCCACCGCCATCGCCAGCTGGCACGACAGCACCACCCAGAACGGCACATAGAACGTCTCGCCCATGTAGCCTTGCGAGAACAGCAGCACGGCGATGATGCCCATGGTCTTTTGCGCGTCATTCCCGCCATGCCCCAGCGAATAGAGCGAGGCGGAAACGAACTGCAATTGCCGGAACCGCCGATCGACCATATAGGGCGTGTTCTTCACAAAGATCCACGAGACGATCAGGACCAGCAGCAGCGCCAGGAAGAACCCGGTCAGCGGCGACAGCACGATGGCCAGGGTGGTCTTGGCGAAGCCGGCGATCACGATGGCGCTCAGCCCCGCCTTGGCGAGGCCAGCCCCGGCAAGGCCGCCGATCAGCGCGTGCGAGCTGCTTGACGGCAAGCCGAGCCACCAAGTGACCAGATTCCAGCCCGTCGCCCCAACCAGCGCGCCGAAGATCACGTAGGGGTCGATGATCCTGGCGTCGACGATGCCCGTGCCGATGGTGTTGGCGACGTGCAGGCCAAAAAACAGGAAGGCGATGAAGTTGAAGAAAGCCGCCCAGAGAACGGCGTAGCGTGGCGCCAGCACCCGCGTCGACACCACGGTGGCGATGGAGTTGGCGGCGTCGTGCATGCCGTTGATCAAATCAAAGAACAACGCCAGCGCGATCAATCCGACCAGCGCCGGCATAGCAAGAGTCATAACGTCCATAAGGGGGTTCCCGCTCAGACCTGTTCGATAACGATGCCATCGATGACATTCGATACGTCATCACAATGATCCACGATCTCCTCCAGGAGTTCGTAAATCTCCTTGATGATGACGAAACGCTTGGGATCATTCTCGTTGGCGGTGAGGTGTGAGAGGCATGTGCGCAGCAAGGCGTCGGTTTCCCCTTCGATGCGTGAGATTTCGACGCTCATATGCTGCAGTTGTGGGAGATTCGCGTTGATCGACCCCAGCAGCGCCACGCCGTTGCACAGCAATTCCGCACATTGCATGACCGCTCCGGCCATCCGCCGCATCTCCGGTGTGAATTCGGTGATGTTGTAGATCATGATGCGCTGCGCCGCTTCCTCGATGAAATCGACGGTGTCGTCCATCGCCGTGATCAGCGCGTGGATATCGGAACGATCGAAAGGCGTGATGAAGCTGCGGTGGATCGCCAGATGCGTCTGCTTGGTGATCTGATCCGCCGCGTGCTCGGCGTCCAGGATGCGTTGGAAAGCGGCCTGCCGGTTGTTCTCATTCCCCAGCAGGTCATGCAACGCCGCCGCCGCCTCCATGATCTTTTGGGAGTGTTCGCGGAAATGGTCATTGAACTGCTCTTCCCGGGGCATCAATGAACGGAACAGGCGAAAAAACATGTCCGGTATTCCCTTGGATGCGGCCCGCGCGCCGTAGCGTTGTCACGTCAAGGCGTTGGACGCCGTGGTGTAGCATCGGACGCTGGAGCCCGCCAGATGCTTAACATATGAATATCAAGAGCAACGGGCGGGTTCCGGGGTACGACGGCAGGCCCGATGATAAAGTGGGCCAGTGATTGAAGTGGGCCGGGGGATGGAGCGCGCATGGTTCATTATATCGGCATCGACGTTCTGCGCTCGTTGCATGAGGCCATCATCAAGCACCGCGACGGTGACGTCAAAACCTCGCGCACCGCCAAGCTGTTCGCCCAGGGCAGCCGTAAGATGGCGAGCAAGATCGGTGAAGAGGCGGTTGAGGTCGTCGTCGAGGCCATCCGCGCCAACCCGCAGGGTGTGGTGATGGAAAGCGCCGATTTGCTGTACCACCTCGTCGCTCTGTGGGTGGAGTTGGGCATCGAGCCCGATGTGGTCTGGGCCGAATTGCGCCGCCGCGACGTAACCTACGGCATCGCCGAAAAGCTTCCCAAAGATAACGCCCTCCCCGCCCGACAGCCCGTCAAGCGTCGCTCGAAGAAGGAGAAAAAAGCCATCGCGCGCCCTGTGGACAAGCGCCCCGCAGACAAATAAGCGTATTTATGACTAAAATTACAATTTTATACACCGACTCAGGCTTAGATAGCGGTATTCATCCTTTATTAAACGAGAGTGGAAAGTACTTCATCGCCAAAATTCTTACCTTATTACTGCATGAAGTACGATGGGGCTTTGATGAGAATGGAGCGCGCAACTCTAACATTAGCTCTCAACGCGATTGCGACCATTATTTTTTGCTCTATAGAGTGCTTTATCAGCCAAATAGACCACTTCTTCGAATGAATTGTTAGCCTCTGATCGACTCGCGACTCCTAGACTAATTGTGACAGTAATTACCTCAGATTTATACGTAAATTTAGTATTTGCAACTACTTCCCGTATTCGTTTCGCCAGCCTGACGGCGGAGGAGAGGGGGGATTTCGGGATAAATATAATAAATTCTTCACCACCATACCGAGCGAATAGGTCATAAGGCCGTAAAATACCTTGCACTGTCTTTACAAGCGTTCTTAGAACTTCGTCTCCAGCGATGTGCCCATAGTTATCATTGATTGATTTAAAATGATCGAGATCAAGCAAAATAATGCATGAATCTGCTTCATTTTCCTTTGTATTCAGAAAGGCATTCTTGGCATTCTCTATGAAATAATAACGATTGTACGCCCCCGTAAGACTGTCGGTAAATGCAATCTTTTCAAGATTATTCAATAAGACAATGGTATTTTTTAATTCCCTCAGGTCACGTATATAGCATGCAACGATATATTTTTCTCCATGCTTGACTCTGACCAATGTGATCTCAGAAGGAATAGGCTCCTTATCTAATTTTTGGCACATCCATTCAAAGCAAACCCGGCCCGTCTCAAATGCTTCCTTAATTTTTTCCTTATACTTCTTGATTGATAATGCGCCATCTGGTTGGTATTCCGGCGAAAGGTCAAAAAATCGATCCAGATACTCCTGCCTGGAGGGCATCTCAAAAAGATTTACCGCCTCTTGGTTACAGTCAATGTTATTATAATTTTCATCCCAGAAACTGCAGCACAGTGGGGTTGCATCAAGCATTATCTTGGTGCGTTCGTCCGCTTTCCGCGTTTCCGCGAGCGTCGCCTTTAACTCTCGCAAATCGCGGGTGTATCCTGCAACGATGTAGAGCTCACCATACTTAACGCGAACCAGTGTGATCTCGGAGGGCATGGGCTCTCCGTTCAGCTTCTGATGCATCCATTCAAAACGAACGCGCCCTGTTTGAAATGCTTGCTGGATATAGGCCAGCGCCTTTTCGCTCGACAGCGTTCCGCATGGTTGATATTCGGGAGAAAGGTCAAAAAATCGATCAAGATATTCCCGCTTGGAGGATAGCTCAAAAAGATTTACCGCCTCTTGATTACAATCAATATTGTTATAGTCTTTATCCCATAAATTACAACAAAGTGGTGTTGCATCAAGCATTATCTTTATGCGGTCGTTGGCTTTTCTTATATCTGAGAGTGCTATTTCTGATTTTCGTAAATCATATATGTAACCAGAGACGATATTCCGTTCGTCATGCTTGATACGAATAAGTGTAACATCAGAAGGAATGAGTTCTCCATCCAGCTTCTGGTGGAGCCATTGGAACTGGGCGCGTCCGGTCTCGAATGCTTTTTTAATATACTCCCGCGCTGTTTCACGCGATCGCCGGCCACAGGGCTGGTGTTCCGGTGATAGATCGAAAAAGCGGTCCAAAAATTCATTTTTGGACGAGAGACCAAAGATATCGATGGCCTTCTGGTTGCAGTCAATAGGCTCGAAATCCTCATTCCAGAGGAGACAACACATCGGTATCGCGTCAAGCATTATCTTTGTATGCCCATACGCCTTATCGGTTAAAGAATAAAAATTCTTAGACTTCATATGAGCATTCCCAAAAACATCTCCCCAACAGCAAAAAGGGCTTCAAACTCTTGCCCCAGCGGTGGGTAGTGTCTCAGACTGAAGCGGAAACCGCTCTAATCCTTTGATTTAACGAGCAAATTCACGCATCTGGCCTTTAAGCCAGACGCGATCTGCTCTATTGCAACGCCAGTTTCAGGGCCATGAAGGCCAGCGACGCGGCGATGATCCACAGGGCGTACCGGTCGACCTTCCCACGTTGCTTTTGGGTTTCCAGCAAGCGGTGCACCGTCGTCGGGTGCAGGCGGAGGCCGCCGTCGGCGATTTGCGTCGCCACACGCTCGGCGTCGCGCATCAGCGTGGGCAGGCGGCGCAGCGTGCGGAACGCAGCCTCGGCATCGCCGAGGATCAGCGCCTCCGGGCCACGGTTTTCGCGCATCCACTCCTCGATCAGTGGGCGCGCCAGCTCCCACATGTTGATGTTGGGGTTCAGCGCCCGCCCCACCCCTTCCGCCGTCAGCATGCTTTTTTGCAGCAGCAAAAGCTGCGGCTGCGTCTCCATCTGAAACTGTTCGGTCACCGCAAAGAGCTGGGCCAGCAGCCGGCCCACCGAGATCTCGTTGAGCGGCTTGTTTTGCAACGGCTCGCCAATGGCGCGGCAGGCCTGGGTGAACAGTTCGATGGACTGGTTGGCCGGCACATAGCCGGCCTCGAAATGCACCACCGCCACCCGCCGGTAATCCCCGGTCAGAAAGCCAATGAGCATGTCAGCCAGATAATACCGTGTCGCGCGGTCCAAACGGCCCATGATGCCGAAATCCACCGCCGCGATGTTGCCTCCCTCGATGACGAACAAATTGCCGGGATGCAGATCGGCGTGGAAGAAGCCGTCGCGGAACACCTGGTTGAAGAAGGACGCCGACGCCTTGGCCAGGATTTCGTCGCGGTTGTAGCCGGCGGCGGCGATGGCGTTC
>JAVBJZ010000074.1:0-51188 GCA_031546725.1 Azospirillum sp. | reverse complement strand
ACTCCATTTTCACCCAAACCTCTTGGTGCTCCGCGCCGTAATCCGGTGAGAGTTTGGGCAGTGAAATCCCTTCCGCCCTCGTTCGATAGAGGCGAAACACCAGGATCTAAGCTCAAATCGATGGAAGCAACTGTAATGCTAAGCGCCGCGCGCCGCGACTGGCCCTTTTTCTGACGGGCCGTGGCCGCGTGTCGCCGCTGACGCTGCGCATTCTCGCCGTCAATGTGCTGGCGCTGGCGCTGCTGGTGGGCGGGTTGCTGTATCTTGGCCGCTACCAGGAGCGCCTGATCGAGGCCGAGACGGAAACCCTGGAGGTGCAGGCGCGCATCTTCGCCACCGCCTTGGGCGAAGGCGCCGTGCAGCGCGTTCAGGACGAGAGCGACGGCGAGGCGTACGAACTGTCGCCGGAGCTGGCGCGGCAAATGGTCCGCCGTCTGGTCGAGGCGACGGAAACCCGCACGCGCCTCTTCACCGCCGACGGGGCCCTGGTCTCCGACAGCCGCGTGCTGACCGGCTCGCTTGGCGCCATCCAGATCGAGGAATTGCCGATCCCGGATACCCACAACGTCTTCGCCCGTATGGCGATTTCCCTCTATAACGGCTTCACCGACGCCATTCCTGGCCGCGACCGCTTCCCGCCGTACCGCGAGCCATCGGACGAAAAAGCCTCCCAGCACCCCGACGCCGAGCGCGCGTTGACCGGTGAGGAATCCGCCACGGTCTGGCGCACCGGGGCGTATGGCGAGCGGTCGGGGCTGATGCTGACCGTCGCCATCCCGGTGCAGCGCTACAAGCAGGTGCTGGGCGCCGTCGTGCTGTCGCGCGGTGGGATGAAAATCGATGCGGCGATCCGTTCCGTGCGTTTCGACATCCTGCGCATCTTCGCCGTGGCGCTGGCGGTGACCGTGCTGTTGTCCTTCTATCTGGCCGGCACCATCGCTCAACCCATCGCCCGTCTGGCCGCCGCCGCCGACCGTGTGCGCTCTGGCCACGGTCGAGGGGCGGAAATCCCAGATTTCACCGCCCGTGGCGACGAGATCGGCGCGCTGTCCGGTTCGCTGCGCGATATGACCGCCGCGTTGTGGGCGCGTATGGACGCCATCGAACGCTTCGCCGCCGACGTGGCGCATGAAATCAAAAACCCCCTTACCTCACTGCGCAGCGCTGTGGAAACAGTCGGTCGGGTCAAGGATTCCGGTCGCCGCGAACGCTTGATGGCGATCATCGCCGACGATGTGCAACGCCTGGATCGGCTGATCAGCGACATCTCGAACGCTTCGCGCCTGGACGCCGAATTGTCCCGCGCCGTGCTCGAGCCGGTGGATATCGGCGCCATGCTGACGATGCTCGGCGATATCCACGCCACCACCGCCGCCGAGAGCGATGGCGGGCAGCCGCAGCCCCGCCTTCGGATCGAGATCCCAATTGGCGCCGATCTGACCGTGCCGGGGCTGGAGGGGCGGTTGACCCAGGTGTTCCAGAACCTGATCGCCAACGCGCTGTCGTTCTCACCGCCCGGTGGTGAGGTTCACATCACCGCTCTGCCCGAGGGGAGCGGGGTGGTGGTCACCGTCACCGATCACGGTCCAGGCATTCCAGAGGGCAAGGAGGAAGCGATCTTCGAGCGCTTCTACACCGAGCGCCCGGCGGGTGAGAAGTTCGGCACCCACTCCGGTCTGGGTCTCAGCATCTCCAAGCAGATCATCGAGGCACACGGGGGGCGCATAAACGCGACCAACCGTCACAACTCCATAGGCCAAATAGACGGCGCTGTGTTTTCTGTATACCTGCCCATCATCTCTTGATGTCTTACTATTGTTCTATGTCTGTGTTACGATTGCAAAACCAGCCAATCCAATAGAAAATAAGACGATCACTTTTTCAAGGCCGTATAGAACATAGCTTTGAATGTCTGGAGAATTGGGATGAATGCTGGCGGAGGCGCATTAATCGACTTCAATCGGTACCGTCTGGCGCGTCTGATCCATGACACCAGCCGTCAGAAGAGTGACGTCGCCCGGATGATACGGGCCTCCACCGCCGAGCGCGCCCAACTCATCACCGCGCTGAGCAGCGCCCAACACCTCCTCGCCCGCATCGCCGCCTCGTACACGGTGTTGCTTGAACGCCTGCAGCAGGAGAAGAACTTTCATAAGGCCTGTCAGGCGGCCACCGAGTTGCAGGACCTGGATGAAATGATCCACCGACGCAACGAACTGGTCAAACAGTTCGAAGCCATCCGCCGGGATTCCGCCAAGCCGTTGGATATCGGATAACATTCGAGACAGACCTGCGCCGGCAGAGGTTCTCCTTAATATTCACGCCATGCCTCCCATTGACAGAACCTCCGGCACGCCTCACCTTGGCCGGATGGTGACGATTCACGCCACCTGTATTCTGGTCGGGGGAATCGGCGTGTTGTTGCGCGGGTCTTCCGGCGGCGGCAAATCCGATATCGCCGTGCGTCTGATCGACGAAGGAGCGTTGCTCGTCGCCGACGACCGGGTGCAGGTGCATATGGACCAAGGAAGACTGGTGGCGACTGCGCCGGCGCCGCTCGCCGGCCTTATCGAGGTGCGCGGTGTCGGCATCCTTCCCGTACCCAGCGTTTCCTGCGCCGAAATTCGCCTTGTCGTTGATCTCGTGCCGACCGGACGGGTCGAGCGCCTGCCTGAGCTGGAGACCGTTGCATTGATGGATCGGCTGGTCCCACGTCTTGCGCTTTGCGCCTTTGAAGCGTCGACGCCGGCTAAGCTGCGGCTCGCCGCCGCTGCGGTGGCCGCCGGTCGTCTGGGTGAGGTTCCAGCCCTGCCATGAGCGATTCCTCTCAGGGCGCCCCCCGGAGCGTTGACCCCCAGAGCGTCGGCCGTCGTCGTCTTCTGCTTGCCACGGGCATGTCGGGCGCCGGCCTGTCGGTGGCGCTCAAGGCGTTGGAAGATCTGGGCTATGAGTCGGTGGACAATTTGCGACTCTCGCTGGTGTCGGCGTTGATCGCGCAGGCCGATCCCAACCATCGGCCCCTGGCCATCGTCATCGACAGCCGCACCCGCGACTTCACCGTCGCCGCCTTTCTCGATCAGGCCGAATCGTTGAAGACCCGCCCTGATCTGGACGTGCGCCTGCTGTTTTTGGATTGCGGTGACGAAGTGTTGCAGCGTCGTTTCACCGAAACACGGCGACGCCATCCCTTGGCCAACGACCGCCCGGTGCCCGATGGCATCCAGCGCGAGCGCTTGCTTTTGCTTCCCTTGAAACAGCGCGCCGACGTTGTCATCGACACCACGGCGCTTTCCATCCATGATCTGCGACGGCTGCTGGCCGGACACTTCTCGTTGAATTCCCAGCCGACGTTGCAAGTGTTCGTCACCTCGTTTTCGTTCCGCCTGGGCATCCCGCGTGAGGCCGATTTGGTGTTCGACGTGCGCTTCTTGACCAACCCGCACTGGGACCTGGAGTTGCGCCCGCTTACCGGGCGTGACGGACCGGTTGCGGCGCGGGTTGAGAGCGACCCCGACTTTCCTGCCTTCTTCCAAAGTTTGACAGGCTTGTTGCAGCCGCTCTTGCCGCGCTACAACCAGGAAGGCAAAAGTTATCTGACTATCGCGATCGGCTGCACGGGCGGACGGCATCGCTCGGTCTTCGTGGCCGAACGGCTGGCGCAATGGCTGAAGGAATTGAACGTAAAGGTGGGTCTCAGCCACCGGGACATGGAGCGGCGTCCACCCCATCACATGTGATGGGCCAGGGCTGACGGGCCAGGTCTGGCGGGAACAGGGAAGACCCCAGCGTGAAGGACATGCGATGATCGGTATGGTTCTGGTGACCCACGGACGTCTGGCGGAGGAATTCATCGCCGCGCTGGTGCATGTCGTGGGCGAGCAACAACAGGTCCGCGCCGTCTGCATCGGTCCAGACGACGATATGGAACAGCGCCGACAGGACATTCTCAACTCGGTCGCGGCGGTGGATGACGGGGCTGGCGTGGTGGTCCTGACCGACATGTTCGGCGGCACCCCTTCCAACCTCGCCATCTCGATCATGGACAAGGCGAAGGTCGAAGTGATCGCCGGCGTCAATTTGCCGATGCTGATCAAGCTGGCCAGCGTGCGCACCAACGAGGTGCTGAGCCACGCCGTCATCGCCGCGCGTGAGGCCGGGCAGAAATACATCAATGTCGCCTCCTCTCTTCTGTCCGACGGTTGACTCCCCATGTCCGACGACACCCACGCTCATCCATCCCCCGAAGTTTCCCAAACGCTCACCATCACCAACCAGCGTGGCCTGCACGCCCGCGCCGCCGCCAAATTCGTCAAGCTGGCGGCGTCTTTTGATTGTGAGATCGAAGTCCGCCGTGGCGAGACGGTGGTCTCGGGTGAATCGATCATGGGGCTGATGATGCTGGCGGCGGGACCGGGAACCACGGTGGAATTGTGCGGCTATGGCGCCGAAGCCGAAGCCGCCATCGGTGCGCTCGCCAATCTGATCCTGCGTAAATTCGATGAAGACTGACGCCCCCACCTCGTCCCGGCTGAATTTGTCCCAGGCGCTGCGCCGGACGCTGCAGGGACTGGGCGTGTCGCCGGGCATCGCCATAGGCCCGGCGCACATCATCGAAAGCGGCGCCGTGCGCGTGCCTGAATACCCGCTGCAAAGTGAGTCGATACCAGCAGAGGTCGAGCGCTTCACCGAAGCCTGCGCCAAAGCCCGCCGGCAGATCCGCACGCTGAAGGCCAAGGCGCTGCTGCTGCCCGAGTCGGCGTCAGGCGAGATCGGCATCCTGATGGACGCCCACCTCGCCATGCTGACCAACTCGCGCCTGACCCGCGGGGTGGAGCGCCGCATCCGCGAGCAACAGATCAACGCCGAAGCCGCCGTACAGGCGGAGATCGCCGCCATCGCCGAAACCTTCGCCGCCATGGACAACGCCTATCTCGCGGCGCGCGTCGACGATGTGCGCGAGGTGGGGTTGCGCATCATCCGCGCTCTGCTGCGCCAGGGATACCAGGCCTTCACCAGGCTGCCGCCCGGCACGGTGATTCTCGCCGAGGAACTGACCCCAGCCGACGCCGCGTTGCTCGACCCGCACACGGTGGCCGGCTTCGCCACCGTGTTGGGCGGAGCCGAGGGGCATACGGCGATCATGGCCCGCTCGCTGGGGATTCCGGCTGTGCTCGGTGTGGCCGGGCTGATATCCGGGGTGCGCCACGGAACGCTGGTGATCGTCGATGGCGTCCTGGGGCGCGTCATCATCGACCCGACGCCGGACGTGCTGGCGGAGCACCAGGACCGCCGCGCCGAACGCGAAAAGGAGCGCGAGCAGCTCAAGACGCTGAAACGCCTGCCGGCGGTGACGCGCGACGGCACCTCGATCACGCTCAGCGCCAATCTAGAATTGCCCCGCGACCTGGGCAACGCCCAGGAGGTCGGGGCGCAGGGCATCGGCCTTCTGCGCACCGAATTCCTGTTCATGAACCGCAACGACATGCCCGACGAGGATGAGCAATACGACGTGCTGCGCATCATCGTCGAGGGAATGGGGGGGCGTCCGGTCACCGCGCGCACCATGGACGTTGGAGGGGAGAAGCTGGCCGGGTGGATGAGCGGCCGCTACAGCGAGCCCACCAATCCCGCCCTTGGCCTGCGGGCCATTCGCCTTGGCCTGCGTGAGCCGAAACTTCTGGAAACCCAACTCGCCGCCATGCTGCGGGCCAGCGCGCACGGGCCTTTGCGCATTCTTCTGCCGATGATCTGCTCGGTCAGCGAGGTGCAAAAAGTCCGCGACATGATCGGGTCCATCGCCCGTCGCCTGCGCCGCCGCAACATCCCCATCGCCGATCCTTTGCCACCCGTGGGCGTGATGGTCGAAGTGCCCGGCGCGGCGTTGTCGGCTGACGCGCTGAGTCACGCGGCGGACTTCTTCGCCATCGGCACCAATGATTTGACGCAGTACACGCTGGCCATCGACCGCGGTGACGAGCAGGTGGCGAGCCTGTATGACCCGCTGCATCCTGCGGTGCTCCGTCTTATCCAGTTTACGGTCGAAGCGGCGTTGCGCGCCCGCATCCCGGTGTGCGTGTGCGGTGAGATTGCCGGCGATCCACGCCATTCCGCCTTGCTGCTTGGCCTTGGCGTGCGCGAGCTGTCGATGGCGCCGATGAGCATCCCGGTGGTGAAGCGCCGCCTGCGCGCCATGGATCTGGTGGAAGCCACCCGCCGCGCCCGCGTCATCATGGACCAGTCCGACAGCGGGCGCATCGCCGCGCTTTTGGATGATTTCAACGCGACAGCGTAATTTTTCAACGCGACGGCATAATCTTTCAACGCAGCGGCGTGATGTAGCTGAGTGTGGTTGACACCGGCGTATGAGCAGCAACAAATAGTCCGTATGAGCATTACCGTCACGACCATCCGGCGCTACCCCGTCAAGGGATTGAGCGCCCAGGATTTGCCTACCGTCGCGCTGACCGCCGACCAGCCCCTGCCTTTCGACCGATGCTATGCCCTGCTGCACGGCACAGCCGCCGAAATGAGCCCCGAAGCTTGGCGGCCAAAATCCGAATTCTTTACGCTGCTGCGCAACGAGAAACTGGCGGCGCTGGAGACGGAATTCGATGAGGATACGCAAACCCTGCTGATCCGCCGCAACGGTCGTCAAGTAGCGCGGGGCCAGTTGGACCAGCCCATGGGCCGGATGCTGATCGAACAGTTCTTCGCCGCCTATATGGCCGGCGCCGCCCCGGGCGCGCCGAAGATCGTGCAGGCGGATGGCTTCGCCTACACGGATGTGGAGGCGCCGCTTCTCTCATTGCTCAACCCCGCCAGCGTGCACGACATCGAGCGGGTGACCAAACAACCCGTCGATCCAGGCCGCTTACGCGCCAACCTGTGGCTGGACGGCCTGCCCGCCTGGGCCGAGCGCGCCTGGGTCGGCCACACGCTCACTATTGGTGGCGCGACGCTGGAGGTGGTGGAACCCATCAGCCGCTGCGCCGCCATCGATGTAGCCCCCAGCGGCGGGGCTGAGGGTGGCTCACGCACGCTGAACCTGTTGCAGGCTCTGCGCCGTGGCTTCGGGCATACGCAGTGCGGCGTTTACGCCCGCGTGGTGACGGGCGGGCGGGTGGCCCTGGGTGATGCGGTGCAGCTTCTTGCGGATTGAGGCCGGATTCCACAGGGCAATCGGGTGAAGGATAATTTTCTTACAAATAAGTCTTTAATCTTCCGTATTTTAATATATTCGTCATCCCCGCGGAAGCGGGGACCCAGTATTTTCAAGAATTTTCTTTGCGTAAAGCCTGGGTCCCCGCTTCCGCGGGGATGACAATTATCTTAATAAAGGAACATTGTCATTTGTCCGATTGCCCTGCCGGATTCCCGTTCCTGTGAACCGGAATCCTGGCGCGTTGCTCAAAAAAAAGTCCGTCAGGCGTTCATTTGGGCATGATCTTCGCCGCCTTCAGCGTCCATCTCGCCCTCACCATCGCCATCGCCCTGATCGTCCTCATCCTGGTAGGACAAGTGCGGCGACTGCCCGTTGCCACGGCTGTCGCGTTGGCGGTTCTCCGCTTCCTGGATCTGGTTGATGATGCGGAAATAATGCTCCGCATGCTGGAGGTAGTTTTCGGCCTGAATACGGTCACCTGACGACGCGGCGTCGCGGGCCAGCGTCAGATATTTCTCGTTGACCTGCCAGGCGTTGCCGCGAATACGCACATCCGGACCATTGCTATCGAATGTCTGGTGACGCAGTGGAACGTTTTGACGCCGGCTGACGTTGCCGCCGCCGCTGCTGCTGCTGCTGGGATTGCTGCTTCGACCGCGCGAACGTCGGTTGTTCGGTCCTTGTCTCATCCGGGTCTTACCGCCCCATGTTCGAGAAATGCATCCCCCTCAACGTCCCGGTCGTCGTTCCGACAGCCGGGTCCGCCGCAGACGAAGACTGCGGATCGGTTTCAGGGATTCATACGCAACGTCCGGGACTCTGATCGGTCACGTCGGCCAGCCTTCACCCGCCGACCCAGGAAGCGTTACTGCTGCGCACCCTAATCGGTAAAGACCACCAATCCAACTGCTTTTTTAGACAGCATCCAGAATCATGAGGCCAGAATCATGAGAGATATCCCCGGACGCAGCGCTCAATACCCCCAAGGTCGCGGAACACCCCGGTAACGCACACGCCCTGCGCCTCCAGCAGAGCCGCGACGGCGGCGGCCTGCCCGGCCCCCACCTCCAACGCCATGATCGCCTGCGGCTTCAAAAGGCGCGGTAGCTGGGCCGTGATGATCCGATAGGCGTCAAGCCCGTCCGCCCCCCCATCCAACGCCCGCTGCGGGTCGTGCGCCCGCACCTCCGGGTCCAACGACGGAATGTCGCCGCTGGGGATATAGGGTGGGTTGGAGAGGACGAGGTCGAAGCGCTCGGTGATCCCATCGCCCCAATTGCCGGTCTGGAACCGGGCGCGGCTCTCCAGGCCATTGCGCCGCGCGTTGTCGATGGCGGCGTCAACCGCGCCGGGGCTCACATCGACGCCCAGCCCGGTGGCGTTCGGCAGTTCAGCCAGCAACGCCAGCGCAATACAGCCGGTTCCCGTGCCCAAATCGAGGATGCGCAACGGGGCGCTGCGGTCAGGAATGGCGTCGAGAACGGCTTCGACCACGGTTTCCGTGTCCGGTCGCGGGTCGAGCGTATCGGCGTTGAGCGACAGCTCCACGCTCCAGAACGCCCGTTCACCAAGGATCCGCGACACCGGCTCACGCGCCGCCCGGCGTTCGATGAGGGCGTGCACCGCGGCGGCCTGCTGCGGGGTAAGCAATGCCTCGGCATCGAACAGCAGTTGTTCGCGCGTCAAGCCCAATGCGTGTTGCAGCAAAAGCCGCGCATCCAACTCCGGCGTATCCACGCCGACCGCGCGCAGCCGCGCCTCAGCCGCATGGCGGAGTGTGCGCAGGGTTTCCATGCCCCGCCTACTCCAGCGCTTGCCGCAGCGCCGCCGCTCCGGCCCAGGGGGCAAGCGGCAGGCAGGCGGCCAAAATGCCGGTCAGCAGCAGCAGATGCGGGCGGGCCGTCAAGCCGGTAAGGGCGGCGTCGGTAGCGCCCGCGCCGAAAATCAATACGGGGATGTAGAGCGGCAAAATCAGCAGCGACATCAGCACGCCGCCGCGCCGCGCCCCCAACGTCAACGCCGCGCCGATCGAGCCGATCAGGCTGAGAATCGGCGTGCCGATGGCCAGCGTCAACACCAGGACGCCAAAGCCGCCCGCCTCCATGTTCAGCAGCACCGCCAGCAGCGGGGCGGCCACCAGCAGCGGCACGCCGGTGACCAGCCAATGCGCCAGGGTCTTGGCCAGCACCATGGCCTCCAGCGGCAGCGTGGTCAGCGACAGCAATTCCAGCGAGCCATCTTCATAATCATTCAAGAACAACCGTTCCAGCGACAAAAGCGACGCCAAAAGCGCCGCCACCCAGATCACCCCCGCGGCGATGCGCGCCAGGATGTTGGGTTCTGGCCCGACGCCGAAGGGAAACAGTACGACGCACAGCACGAAGAACATCACCGCGATGGTGGCGTCCGAGCCCTGACGCAGCGCCAGCCGCAAATCCCGCGCGACAAGAGTGAAAAAGCCGTTCATCGGGCGCATTCCTCATCGTCAGTCAGACTTACGTCCTCCTGGCTCAAATCTTCCAGCTCATCATCCATCGCGGAATCGGCCATGGGTATAAAATCATCCAGTTGCAGCACGCGATGACCGGGAAGGGCGATGTCGGCATGGGTGGACAACACGACCATGCCGCCCGCCGCCCGGTGTTCGGCGATGATTCCCTCCAACAGGCGCACGGCGGCGCGGTCAAGCGCCACGGTTGGTTCATCCAGCAGCCACAGCGGGGCCGGGGCCGCGAGAATGCGCGCCAGATTCAGCCGCCGCTTCTGTCCAGCGGACAGGTAGCGGCCGGGAACTGCCGCGATGTGCGGCGCCCCCAAGCGCTCCAGCGCGTCGAGCGCCTTTGCCTGCGGGTCTGCGGCGCCGCCCAGGCGCGCCCAAAAGGTCAGGTTTTCGGCGGCGCTGAGAACCGGCTTCACGGCGTCCAGATGACCGACGTATTGAATACGCGCGCGGTGCTGGTCCGGCTCCTGCGCTACGTCCAGATCATCCCAGGCGAGCGCGCCACGGAACACGCGAAGCAAGCCGGCCATCATGCGCAGCAGGCTTGATTTGCCGCTGCCGTTGGGGCCCAGCAACATCAGCGCCTCGCCCGGTTCGATGCGGAAATCCAGGTCGGTGAAAACGAGTCGGTCACCGCGCAGGCAGGTAAGACCGATTCCAGCAAAGGCAGACCCAGCAAAGGCGGACATGGGCGGGGCGAAGTCCAAAAAAAGAAGGACGGACGGGATGTTCGCGGACCTATAGCACAGCCTCGGCCCATCGCAAAAAAATAGGACGAATCACATCTTCCCCTGATCAGCGGGTGTGATAAACAGAAAGCCCCTTTTGCTGGAAGCGTTTTTGACGCATGAGCATCAATCGATTCGCCTTAGCCGTCTGCCTGATCCTTGCGGCCTGTGGAACAAGCACTCGCCCGCCATCCCCCCCACCCTCATCCCCGCCAACAGGCCCCGGTCTCGTCCCGGTGGCTGGTCAATGGGATGCGGGCATGGAAACCGCCTTGCGCTCGGCGCCCAACGCCAGCGCCCCGGTGATCGGTAAGCTGAAAGCGGGCCAACCCGTCACCGTATCGGGCCGGGTGCGCAACACCGACTGGATCGCCATCCCCTACGGCGGGGCGACGGGCTATGTCCGACTCCATCTGTTGCGTTTGCACGAGGCGCAGACCACCAGCTTCAAGGGCAATTCAACGCTGATCCCCAAGGCCGTGGACAACGCTGGCCCCACGATCAACGCCGCGCCGCGCGGCAAGATCCAAGCCGCGCCCATCCCAGCGCGGTAGCGCAGAGAAACCAGCGCGGTAGCACGGAAAAAGAGAAACGGCCACCGCAGGGGGCTCTGCGGTGGCCGTGGGGTCCAGCCGGGGCTGGCTGGGGACGCTGGGGTTAGCGTCGTCGTCAAGCGCCTGTCCTTGGGGTCTCGGATACGTGTTCAGCACGTTCCGTAGGCGCGTAGAGTGATCGCACTCTGGGCCCTGGGTGTGACGAGAACATGGCAAAATTTTGATTTTTGCCAAACTCCCGCCACACCGATGGCCCAGTTGTCAGGCCAGCCCCTTCTCCATCATCGCCGACAGGCGCCGCGCGAAAGCCGCCGGGTCGGGCAGCGTCTCACCTTCGACAATGCGCGCCTGATCAAGCAGCAGCCACGCCATCTCGCCCATATCCTTATCCGACGCGCCGGCCCGGTCGGTCAGACGCTTGATCAACGGGTGCGTGGGGTTCAATTCCAGGATGCGTTTGGTCTCGTCCGTCTTCAATTGCTTGTGCATTTTGAGCAGACGTTCCAAATGCATGTCCATGTCGGTCTCATCCGCCACCAAGCAGACCGGGCTGTCTGTCAGACGCTCCGAAGGCCGCACATCCTTGACCGCGTCGCCCAGCGTCAGCTTGAACAGCGCGATCAGGCTGCCGACCTTATCGTCAGCCGGCTTCTCCTCCTGGGCCTTATCCTTATCATCGCCCTGGATCTTGCCCAGATCGGCGCCGCCGCGGGTGACCGATTTGAACGGCTTATCCTTGTACTGGCCGACCGTCGGCATCCAGAACTCATCCACCGGATCGGTGAGCAGCAGCACTTCCACGCCCTTGGCCCGGAAACCTTCAAGCTGTGGGCTGCGCAGCAGCGTGTCCACGGAGTCGCCGGAGATGGTGTAGATCGCCTCCTGCCCCTCCTTCATCCGACCGAGATAATCCTCCAGCGACACCAAGCCGCCATGCGTTGAGCGCAGGCGCAGCAGCTTCAGCAAGTCGTCGCGGTGCTCATAATCCTCGTGCAGGCCCTCTTTCAGCACCGCGCCGAAGTTTTCCCAGAATTTTTCGTATTCCGCCGCGCTCTCGCTGTCGCTGGCTTTCTTGTTGAGCTCGCTGAGCACCCGCCGCGTGATGCCCGCGCGTATCTTCGCCAGCATCGGGTTGTGCTGAAGCATTTCACGGCTGATGTTGAGCGGCAAATCCTCGGTGTCCACCACACCCTTGAGGAAACGCAGATAGGCCGGCGCCAGCCCTTCCGCCTCTTCGGTGATGAAGACGCGCTTGACGTACAGCTTCACGCGGTGGGCGCGCTTCGGGTCATAGAGGTCGAACGGGCGGTTGGTTGGCACATACAAGAGATTCGTGTACTCGATGGCCCCCTCGGCCCGCCAATGCATGGTCAGCCATGGGTCATCGAAACTATGGCCGACGTGGTGGTAGAATTCCGTGTATTGCTCGGGCGTGATATCGTTCTTCGAGCGCATCCAGAGCGCCGAGGCGCTGTTCAAGGTCTTGACGCCGTCCCCCTCATCCGTGTTGGCGGCGCTGAACAGGATCGGGATGGCGATGTGGTCGGAATATTTGCGCACGATGCCCGACAGGCGGTGCTCTTCCAGATACTCATCCTGGCCGTCGCGCAGATGCAGGATCACGCGAGTCCCGCGCGCCACGCCATCCGCTTCGCTGATGGTGAATGCGCCCTTGCCGTCGGAGAGCCAACGCCAGCCCTGCGCTTCGCCGGCCTTGCGGGTCAGCACCTCGACCGTCTCGGCCACCATGAAGGCCGAGTAGAAGCCGACGCCGAACTGGCCGATCAGGCTGACGTCCTTCTTGGAGTCGCCGCTGAGCTGGTTCATGAACGCCGCCGTGCCCGAGCGCGCGATGGTGCCCAGGTTTTCCACGAGATCGTCACGATTCATGCCAACGCCGTTGTCGGCGACGATAAGCGTGCGCGCCTCTTTGTCGGCGATCAGCCGAACCTTCAGGTCGGGGTCGTCAGCCGAGAGTTCAGGCTGCGTCAACGCGGCGTAGCGCAGACGGTCGCAAGCGTCTGAAGCGTTGGAGACGAGTTCACGGAGGAAAACCTCCTTCTCGCTGTAGAGCGAGTGCGCGACGATGTCGAGCAGGCGGCTGACCTCAGCCTGAAAATTGAGCCGTTCCTCGGTCATCGGGTTCACCATCATTATGTCAGATGTGCCTGCACGCCCCTTCTCTGAGCGCGCAGGCACGGTGTTGCGGGGAAAATCCGGCCGGATATGTGTGGAAAATCCGGCCGATTCACAAGCCCCCCAGAGCTTTAATCTTTCCTCGGACCCTTAGTTCTTCGCCGGCTCCGGCTGCAGCACCCCTTCACCCTCTTCCTCTTCGTCGGCGGCGGCGGGGCCGCCCAGACCCATCATCGCGCTCATGTCGGCGCCGTTAAGCATGATCTGGCCGGCCTCGGTCAGTTCAAGCTTATAGATGCGCACTTCTTTGCCTTCAGCGTTCTTGCCCTGCTGGCCCAGCATCTGAAGCATGGAAATCACCCCGACCGCCTGCTGGTCCGCCTTGGCGTCCTTCTTCAGTGCAGCGGCGGCGGCGTCCAGGCCGCGCAACACGATCTCCGCCCCACCGGCAGCGTTGAACGCGGCCTGGGTCTTCACCTGCGCCGCGCCGGTCACGCTGCCCGACGTCGCCGGGGTGTCAAGCGTCAGCTGTTCGATACGCAACTCCGTACCAGCTTGCCCCGCCGCGTCGAGCGCCTTCTTCATCAGCTCTTGCATTGCTGCGCCGCTGTTATCGCCGGGCTTCTCTTGCTCGGCCAGCTTCGCCAATTCCAGAATGGTCTGGCCAAAAGCCGCGTTGGGCAGCTTGTCCAACGCCAGTTTCACCTCAAAGCGCTCGGGCATGAACTGCTTGGGCCCGGGGAAGGGCGACACCTTCAGCCCATCCCCCATGAAGCCCAGGGAGAAGGTCGAGGTTTCACCATCCAGGTTGCGCAGGCCCATGCTGAACGACGCCTTATTGATGCTTCCTCCATCCTTGTCTGAGCCAACCGACAAAGCGCCAACCCGCATGGTCATGGAGATATCACCAAATATTGCGCCCAACACTGGCAGGGCCTGTGAGGCGACAAGCGGGGTGCTTGCGGTGTTTTGCGTCTTGATCATTTCCTTGAGCTGCACCCCCTTGGCGAGGTTGATGCGGTTGTACTCCGCGTCTACGCCCACCTCACCGATGGTCAACACGGTCTTCTTGTTCTGATCAGTCAGCGTCACCTTACCCAACGTTATGTTGGACGGCCCGCTCCACAGATCGGGGCCAGCCGGCTGAAGGTTCTGCTTCAGGGTCACGGAGGCGATGCGCGCCGCACGGTCCTGTTTGCCCTTGGCGCTGGTCGCAACAGCCAAATCGTCCCACGCCATGTCCGCCGTGAGAAGATTTTGTACGGCGGACGACCACAAGCCGGTGAAGCGCTGCTTGCCGATGGTCACCGTAGCGGTTGGAGCATCGCCTTTGCGCAGGGTCATGCGGTTGGGGAAGGTCACATCGATCGTATAGGTGGCGTCGGACTTAGGCGTCAGCTTCAGCTGGATCACACCCACATCGAACTGGGTTTTCTTTTCGGAATCGGCCACCAGCGCCAGCGCCGGCAGCGTGACATCATAGTGGTCACCCGCGGGAACCACCCGCGATTCGCCGGTCCAGCGGTATTCGAGCACATCTTTGTTAAAGTTCGGGGACATCGGCAATCCCGCCGTGATCGCCGTCTTAATCCCCGCAGCGCCTTCAGCGTTTACGGTCTGCGCCCAGCTTGGACCGGCGATGATGGTCAGGGTGAGCGCGGTGGTTAAGGTGATAAAACGGTGCATGATGCTTCTTTCTCTCAAAATCTTTGGTGCAGGTGTGTTTTTATCACAGGGCTTTGACTCGTCGTCCGCAGGGCTTTTCCCTGTCATTATCAATTCTTTGTTGGACCCGGTTGCGAACTCTTTTCATCCTCGTCCTCGTCCACGTTCGAGGCGGCGGAGGGTGCGCGCAGGCTCAAAAACGCACCGATGTCAGCGCCGTTGAGCATGATCTGTCCTCCCTCGGCCAACTCAAGCTTGTAGGTGCGCAGCTCTTTCCCGGCGGCGTCCTTGCTCTGCTGGCCCAGCATCTGAAGCATGGGAATTACCGGAGCGATTTTTCGAACCCCCTTCAGCGCGGCGGCGGCGACGTCCAGCCCGCGCAGCACAATCTCCACCCCGCCGATGGCGTAGAACGTGGCCTGGGCCTTCACTTGCGCCGCGCCGGTAACACTGCCTGACGTCGCCGGGGTGTTGAGCGCCAACCGTTCGATGCGCAGCTCCGTACCGGCGCGCTCCGCCGCGTCGAGCAGCTTTTCACCCATTTCCTTGTGTGCTTTTCTGGTGCTGGCGTAATCTGGCTTCTCTGGCCGCTCGTCTTGCTTTGCCAATTCCAGAATGGTCTGGCCGAGAGCGGCGTTGGGCAGCTTGTCCAACGTCAACTGCGCGTCGAAGCGCTCGGGCATGAACTTCTTGGGCCCGGGGATCCATGACGCCTTCAGCCCATCCCCCATGAGGCCCAGAGTGAAAGCCGAGGTTTCACCGTCCATATTGCGCACGCCGAGGCTGAATGACACCTTGTCAATGCTTACCTCATCCTTGCCTGCATGAACCACCAACGCGTGGGTCCGAGCAATGAAGGACATATCACCAAATATTTGCCCAAGCAGTGGCAGATATTGCGAAAAAAGCAATGGGGTATCAGCGGCGTTATGCGCCTTAATCATTTCCTTTAACTGTATCACCTTGGCAGAATTGATGCGGTTATACTCAAAATCTATGCCCATATCGCCGATGGACATCACGGTTTTTTCTTGCGGTCCAGTCAATGTTATTGTGTTCAGCACTGTGTTGACGGAGCCATTCCACAAATCGGGGCCAACAGGTTGAAGGTTTTGCTTTATGGTCAGCGAGGCGGCGCGCAGCGCGCCTTCCTGCCCGCTCTCGGTGACCACTAAATCGCCATACTCCACGTCCGCCGTGAGAAAATTTTGCGCGGTGGACGACCACAGGCCGGTAAAACGCTGCTTGCCGATGGTGTATGTGGCGGTTGGAACGCCATCCTCGCGCACGGTCATGCGGCTGGGCACGGTCACATCGACCGTGTAGGTGGCGTCGGACTTGGGCGCCAGCTTCAACTGGATCGCGCCCACGTCAAACTGGAACTTCTTCGTACCCTCCGCCGTGATTGTCAGCGCTGGTAGCGTGACATCATAGTGGTCCTCCGCTGGAACCACCCGTGACTCCCCGGCCCAGTGGTGTTCAAAGGGATTATTTCCTAATTTTGGGGTGACTGGCAATCCCGCAACGATCGCCGCCTGAATCCCCGCAGCGTCTTCAGCGTTTACGGTCTGGGCCCAGCTTGGCCCCGTGACGGTGGTCAGGGTGAATATTGCAGCTGAGGTAATGAAATGACGCATGGAATCTCTCTTTTCATAATTTTTTTGGCGCGCGCGCATTCTTAATCATGAGGCTTTGACGTCACCGCCTGCAGGTCCTTGACAACCGCCGGATTGATCCAACCGGGCGCCTCAATGCTTTATCAGTTCTTTGTCGGCTCCGGTTGCGGTTGCGGCGCCTCCTCATCTTCTTCTTCCTCGTTCTCCTCATCGGGGCCGGCTCCACCCATGCCCATCAGCGCGGCCATATCAGCGCCGTTGAGCGTAACCTGGCCGGCTTCGGTCAGTTCAATCTTGTAGGTCCGCACTTCTTTGCCTTCAGCGTTCTTGCCCTGCTGACCCAGCATCTGAAGCATGGAAATCATCTTGACTGAGTCCTGGTCCGCCTTGGAGCCCTTCAGAGCGGCGGCGGCGGCGTCCAGGCCGCGCAACACGATCTCCACCCCACCGGCGGCCTTGAACATGGCCTGAGGCTTCACCTGCACAGCGCCGGTAGCGCTGCCCGATGTCGCCGGGGTATCAAGCGTCAACCGTTCAATGCGCAGCTCCGCACCGGCTTGCCCCGCCGCGTCGAGAAGCTTCGCCATCAGCTCTTTCTTGATCTTTTGGGTATTGACGCCGTCCTGCTTCCCCGCAGACTCGTCCAGCTTCACCAATTCCAGAATGGTCTGGCCAAAAGCCGCATTGGGCAGCTTGTCGAACGCCAATTTTACATCGAAGCCCTCGGGTATGAACTGCTTGGGGCCGAGGAACAACGGGAACATCAGCCCATCCCCCTGGAAGCCCAAAGTGAAGGTCGAGGTTTCGCCGTCCAGGTTGCGCAGGCCCATGCTGAACGATGCCTTATCAACGCGCCCCTCATCCTTGTTTGAGTTAATATTGTCTTTGTCAATTGATAGAGCGCTGATCCGAATGGTCGTGGACATATCGCCAACCACTTGGCCGAACATCGGCAGAAACTGTGAAGGAAGCAACGGAACATCGGCGGCGTTCTGAGCTTTGATCATTTTATTGAGCTGCACTATTTTGGTGAGGTTGATGCGGTTGTACTGCGCATCCATGCCCACCTCGCCGATGGTCAACACAGTCTTCTTGTCAGGATCCGTCAGCGTCAGATTGCTGAGCAGCGCATTGACCGGGCCGCTCCACAGATCGGGGCTGGTCGATTGAAGATCTTGCTTCAAGATCAGGGACGCGATGCGCAGCGCACGGTCCTGTTTATCCTTGGCGCCAACCACCGCCAAATCGCCATACGCCATGTCTATCGTGAGAAGATTTTGCATGCCGGACGACCACAGGCCGGTGAAGCGCTGGTTGCCGATGGTCACCGTGGCGGTTGGGGCGTCGCCTTCGCGCAGGGTCATGCGGTTGGGCAGAGTCACATCGACCGTGTAGGTGGCGTCGGACTTGGGCGCCAGCTTCAGTTGGATCGCGCCCACATCGAACAGGACCTTCTCCTTGTCCCCTGCCGCTATTGTCAGCGCCGGCAAGGTGACGTCGTAGTGGTCACCGGCGGGAAGCACCCGCGACTCACCAGCCCAGCGATACTCAAAGGAGTCATCCTTTGTTTTCGGAGGGATCGGCAATCCCGCAACAATCGCCGCCTGAATCCCCGCAGCGCCTTCAGCGTTTATGGTCTGGGCCCAGCTTGGCCCGGCGATGCTGGTCAGGGTGAGCGCTGCGGCTAAGGTGATGAAACGGCGCATGAAACCTCTCTCTTTCATAATTTTTTAGCTCGCCTGTATTCTTAATCATGGGGCTTTGACGCCGCCGTCTATAGGTTCTTGACAATCGCCGGATTGGTTCAGGCGAGCGCTTCGATATTCTATCATCGCCTCATCAATTCTTTATTGGCTCCGGTTGCCGCACCCCCTCATCCTCTTCCTCATCGTCCTCGTCTGGGGCGGTGTTCCCCAGGCCCATCATCGCGCCCATGTCGGCGCCGTTGAGCATGATCTGACCGGCCTCGGTCAGGTCAATCTTGTAGGTGCGCACTTCTTTGCCTTCCGCGTTCTTGCCCTGCTGGCCCAGCATCTGAAGCATGGAAATCATCCCAACCGCCTGCTGGTCTCCCTTGGAGCCTTTCAACGCGGCGGCGGCGGCGTCCAGACCGCGCAACACAATCTCCGCCCCACCGGCGGCCTTGAACGCGGCCTGAGGCTTCACCTGCACAGCGCCGGTAGCGCTGCCCGACGTCGCCGGGGTGTCAAGCGTCAACCGCTCGATGCGCAGCTCCGTACCGGCTTGCCCCACCGCGTCAAGCAGCGTGTTGCGCCGTGTTTCACCCAACGCTTCCTGGGCTTTGATCATGTCATCTTCAGACTTGCCTTGCGCCTTCATCTGCTCTTCCAGCGTCGCTATTTCCAAAAAGGTCTGACCGAGCGTGGCGTTGGGTAGCTTGTCGAACACCAATTGCGCATCGAAGCGCTCGGGCATGAACTGCTTGGGTCCGGGGAACGACGTGAATTTCAGTCCATCCCCCGTGAAGCCCAAAGTGAGGGTTGACGCCTCGCGGTCCAGGTCGCGCACACCCAGGCTAAGAGACGCCTTATCGACGCTTCCCCCACCCTTGCCCGAGTCAACGGATAGAGCGCTGATCCGAGCGGTATAGGACACATCACCAAACATTTTGCTGAACAGCGGCAGATACTGTGAAGGGGGCGGGAGAGCGCCCGTGGCGCTTTGCGTTGCTTTGATCACATCACGAAACCGCCTCTCCTCGGTGACGTTGAAACGTCTAAAATCATTGTCTATGCTTGCCTCACCCACCGTCAACACAGTCTTCGTCTGCGGATCGGTCAGCTTCAGGTTCCGAAGCGCGACGGTGAACGGACCGTTCAAAAGGGTGGGACCATCCGGTTGCAAGGCTATCTTCATAGTCAACGAGGCGATGCGCAGCGCGCTGTCTTCTTTGTCCTTGACGCTATCGAGCGCCACATCATCCCACAGCATGTCCGCCGTGAGAAAAGTTTGCGCGGCGGACGACCACAGGCCGGTGAAATGTTGGCTGCCGATGGTCAGCGTGGCGGTTGGGGCGGCGGTTGGAGCGTCCCCGTCGCGCAGGATCATGCGGCTAGGCAGGGTTGCATCGACCGCGTACAGGGCGTCAGGCTTGGGGACGAGAGTGAACCGAATCACGCCCATATCGAGCTGGGCCTTCTTCGTCTTCCCCATGGTGATTGTCAGCGCCGGCAGCGTAACATCGTAATGATCACCGGCTGGAATCACCTGCGGTTCGCCGGCCCAGTGGTACCCAATAGGCTCCTTGAAAGCCGAGAGGTACAATCGTACGTCCTCGGCGATCGCCGCCTGAATCCCCGCCGCCCCTTCGGCGCTTATAGTCTGGGCCCAACTTGGACCGGCGAGGGTGATCAGGGTAAGCGTTGCTGATGCTATGATGGAACGACGCATGACGCCTCTCTTTTTCCGAGTCCTCGTCTTCCGTATACTTCTTATTACGAAGTCTTGTCGCCATCGTCTATCGAGGCTTTTCCGCCCCCATCGCGGAGTACGGCTTCCCTTGCGCTTGCAATAGGCGGCCTTTCCCCTAATGCTTAAAGCCATGGCACAGGCCCATTACGCCCCTTCGGGGGTGGGAGGCCGGGTGGTCGCGGTGCTGGGCCCGACCAACACCGGGAAAACCCATCTGGCGATCGAGCGCATGCTCGGTCATCGCACGGGCATGATCGGTTTTCCGCTGCGCCTGCTGGCGCGGGAAAACTATGACCGGGTGGTTGCGGCTAAAGGCCGCAACGCCGTGGCGCTGGTCACGGGTGAGGAAAAAATCCTTCCGCCGCACCCCAGCTATTGGGTTTGCACGGTCGAATCCATGCCGCTCGACCGCGACACTGATTTCATGGCGGTGGATGAGATCCAGCTTTGCGCCGACCCGGAGCGCGGCCACATCTTCACTGACCGCCTGCTCAACGCCCGCGGGCTGGTCGAGACCATGTTCCTCGGCGCTGAAACGATCCAGCCGCTGATCCGCCGCCTTGTGCCGCGCGCCGAATTCATCACCCGCCCGCGCTTTTCGCAATTGACCTACGCCGGCCATAAAAAGCTGACCCGCCTGCCGCCGCGCTCAGCCGTGGTGGCGTTCTCGGCCACCGATGTCTACGCCATGGCGGAGCTGATCCGCCGCCAGCGCGGCGGCACGGCGGTGGTGCTGGGCGCGCTCAGCCCGCGCACCCGCAACGCCCAGGTCGCGCTGTACCAGGCTGGGGAGGTGGATTATCTCGTGGCGACCGACGCCATCGGCATGGGGCTCAACATGGATGTCGATCATGTCGCCTTCGCCCGGATCGTCAAGTTCGACGGTTTCGCGCCGCGCCGTCTGCGCGCACCCGAGGTCGGGCAAATCGCCGGGCGCGCCGGACGTCACATGCGCGACGGCACCTTCGGCACCACCGATGAGGTCGGCGAGCTGGAGCCCGAACTGATCGACCGGGTGGAAAACCACCAGTTCGACACGCTGAAAGCCCTGATGTGGCGCAACGCCGATTTGCGCTTCGAGACGCCGGGTTTTCTCTTGAAGTCCCTGGAGGAGCGCCCCCCTCTCCCGGATCTGATCCGCGTGCGCACGGCAGACGACCATTTGTCCCTGCAAGCCCTGGCGCATGATGGCGAGGTGATGGCCCTGGCCAAAGGCAAAAGCGCGGTGCAGCTTTTGTGGGAGGTCTGCCAGGTCCCTGATTTCCGTAAGACCCTGTCCGACGCGCACACGCGCCTTCTCGGCCAGATCTACCGCTCCCTGCGCGCCCCCGCCGGGCGGTTGAACGAGGATTGGGTGGCGACGCAAGTCGCCCGCCTGGACCGCACCGAAGGCGATATTGACGCGCTGGTGGCGCGCATCGCCCACACCCGCACCTGGACCTACATCTCGAACCGCCCCGCGTGGCTGAAAGACCCGGTGCACTGGCAAGGCGTCACCCGCGCTATCGAGGACAAACTGTCCGACGCGTTGCACGACCGGCTGACCCAACGCTTCATCGACCGCCGCTCGGCGACTCTGGTGCGCACGCTGCATGACGGGCGGGCGCTGTTGGGGGGCGTGCGCGCCGATGGGGAGGTGGTGGTTGAAGGGCATACAGTCGGCCATCTGCAGGGGTTCCGCTTCGTCCCCGACGCCCCCGACCGCTCGGAAGAGGCGCGGGCGTTGCTGACCGCCGCCCGCCGGGCGCTGCGCGATGAAATCGCCGCGCGCGTGCGGGCCCTGGAGCAGGAGCCGGACGAGGCGTTCTCCCTCGGCGCCGACGGTGTGCTGGGCTGGCGCGGCATCGCCGTGGCGAAGCTGACGGCCGGCTCGTCGGTGCTGGCGCCAGCGGTGACGCCGAACCCGGAAGCGCTGCTCGATCCGCCGCAGAGCGAGCGTCTGCGCGCCCGGCTGGAAGCGTGGCTGCGCGCCCATGTCGCCTCTCACCTTGCGCCGTTGCTAAGGCTACACAGCGTCGATGCGCTGTCTGGCCCGGCGCGCGGGGTGGCGTTCCAGCTTGTCGAAGGGCTGGGCGCGCTGCCGCGCAAGACGGTGGCGCGGCTGGTCGAGGGGCTGTCGCGTGACGACCGCCGGGCCTTGGGCCGGCTGGGCGTGCATTTTGGCGTCACGCATCTGTTCCTCCCCATCCTGGTGAAACCCGCGGCGGTGGGGCTGCGGGCATTGTTATGGGCCGTGCACAAGGGGGTGGGGCTTCCAGCCCCCGCACCGCCGCCCGGTCGCGTTGCGGTCACCGCCGCCAGCGCGCCGCCAGCCTTTTGGGAGGCGATCGGTTATCCCATAGCCGGGGGATGGGCGGTGCGTGTGGACATGCTCGACCGGCTGGAGGTCGAGATGATGCGGCAGAGCAAGGGCGAAACCCCGCTGCTGCCGGAACCGGCGTTGGCGCAGATCATCGGCGTCGGCGTCGATGACCTGCAAAGCGTGCTGTCCGGGCTGGGCTATCGGCGTTCGGTGGCCGAGGATGGGGCCGTCTCCTGGCGGTGGCGTCCGCACAGGCATCACCACCCCAACCACGCCGCGCCTCCCGCCACGCAGGCCGATCATCCCTTCGCCAAGCTTCGTCAGTTACAAGGCGCCAGATGAAACCTCTTCTTGATCATAATGATGACGATGATCAGTCCGATAGCGGCGCCGATCGCCTGCGCCTCGACAAATGGCTGTGGTACGCGCGCTTCCTCAAGACCCGCAGCCTCGCTGCCAAGCTGTGCGGCGGTGGGGTCATACGCTGCTCGGGCACGGTGGTGAGCAAGGCGCATTTTTCAGTGAAGCCCGGCGATGTGCTGACCTTCCCGCAAGGACGTCATATCCGCGTGATCAAGGTCCTGGCGCTGGGTGAGCGCCGCGGGCCGGCGGTGGAGGCGCAGACCCTTTATGAAGATCTGTCACCCCCCATGCCCGAGACGGCCATGGACATGGCCATGAGCACCCCCCGCCCATCCGGTCGCCCCAACAAGCGCGACCGCCGCGCGCTGGGGCGTCTGAAAACACAGGCATAGCCCGCCCTTGTTTTCCCATCTGATAAAGGCGGAACGGCGTGTAGCGCATATCTGCATTGCGCAAATGTCTATTGGTCGGCCGCGTCATGGAATCTCCCATTGACTCGGGAGCCGGTTGGAGCCACTTGTCTTCCATGCTCAAAATATTTCGACTGGGGCTCACACGCCCCTGCGCCGGTTTTTTCCAATAGACCGGCAGCGGGTCATATGGTCGCGTCGCATCTGTCCGATCGATGCGGTGAGCGGACGCTTTCGCATGGCGTCCAACAATAAGAACAGGCGTGACAATCCCAATCGAAATGGGGGGCCCTTGACCGCCCCTATTCCCCAAGACAAACAGTGAAAGGACGATTAAAGATATGGATCAGCCGCTCGCAGGAAAAACTATTGCTATCCTCGTCGCCAATGGCTTCGAGGAAGTTGAGATGACCGAGACCCAGCGGGCCCTTCTTAAGACCGGCGCCACCCTGCGCACGATTTCCCCGGAACAGGGCTTGGTGAACGGTTGGCATGGCCGCGCTTGGGGGCATTATTTCCCGATCGACAAGCAGGTCAGCGAAGTTCTTGGTTCCGACTATGATATGCTGGTGCTGCCCGGTGGGGAGCGCAGCATCGCCAAGCTGCAACAATCCGCCCACACCAAGCGCATCATCGGCCACTTCCTGGACGCCGGCAAGCCGATCGCCGCCATCGACCACGGCGTGCAGTTGCTTGCCATCCCCGACAAGCTGAAGGGCCGCACCGTCGTCGCCATCGAGGGTTTCGCCGAAGCGCTGACCGCCGCCGGCGGCATTCTGGCCGACGAGAGCGAGACGCTGGTGATCGACGGCTTCATGGTGACCGCCCGCAGCGCCGATGAAGTGCCAGCCTTTGTCGAGCAGCTTTTGAAGGTGTTCTCCGAGGCGGCTTCGGTGAAGAAAGCCGCCTGATCGTCTGTCACACGAAGAAAGCGGTGGGTGCTTGCTGGCGCCCAGCCGCATTTTTTCGTGTCTTCGACGCGCAAGCCAGCCTGACATCGACCATCGCGTTGTTCTGACGGCGTGTCGTTTTGGAATAAGCACTGTTTGGGCGCAAGGACCATCACAGGTTCTTGTTCGCCGACTTTGACGGGCAAACGTGGTGGCCAAGGCTTAAGGCCAGGAGTGCAGGGGGAGCTGGGGAATCGTGATCCGATTGAGTGACAAGCGGTTTCCGCGCCTCACCGCCGTCCTACGCGCCACCCGCGCGCGCCGGCTTGTGCGCCAGCCCGACCACCGATCCGCCCCCGTGCCAGAGCATATGGTGGCCTTTTCGGTGTCCACGTGGAACATCCACAGCTGTGTCGGTCTCGACGCCCGCTTCGCCCCAGACCGCATTGCCGAGGTTATCGCCGCTCTCGACGTCGATCTGATTGGCTTGCAGGAGGTGGGGTGGCACCATCGCGGCGAAGTTGGGCTGGATCAGTTCGAATACCTCGCCAAGGCCACGGGCATGACGGCGCATGCCGCCCCCACCAAGCATTCCACCCGCGCCCATTACGGTAACGCCATCCTGACGCGGTTGCCGGTGCGCTCGGTGACCCCCCTTGATTTGTGCGTGCGCCACCGTGAGCCGCGCGGCGGCATCGAGGTCGTGGTCGAGGTGCAGGGCCGTCCGGTGTGCGTCATCGTCGCCCATCTCGGCCTCGATCCTTGGGAACGGGCGGCCCAGATCGGCCAGATCCTGGCGCGGCTGGACGAACGACCGGAATTGCCGGCGCTGTTCATGGGCGATCTCAACGAATGGGCGCCGGTCTCGCCGCGCCTGCGCCGTCTGGCCGACAGCTTCGAGGATTGGGCCTGCCCGCGCAGTTTCCACGCCCGCATGCCGACCTTGCGCCTTGACCGCATCTATGCGCGTGGCGGGCTGAAGATCCCAGCCTTTGACGTGATCCGCACCCCGGTGACACGCCGCGCTTCCGACCATCTGCCGGTGCGCGCCATCGTTGCGGTGCCGTAACTATCCAGGAACATCGGCGTCATACACGGCGATCCTGCGCGTCTGCCAGCGCATCCAGACGATACCCAAGCCCACGATGATCGCGCCGACCCAGGCCGTGCTGATCAGGCCCAGCGCCTCCAGGCTGGCTCCGCCCAGCAACGAGCCCAACGCGATGCCACCGTTGAAGCCGGCGATGTTCAGCCCGGCGGCCACCGCCGGCGCCTGTGGCGCGTGGATGTGCGACAGACCGATCACCCGCGCCTGCAAGGCCGGCACCGCCGCATAGGTCAGCGCACCGAGCAACCCGGTCAGCACCACCATCAGCGGCAGCGAGGATGCCGCCAGCCCGATCGCCAGCAGCACCGCCGCCAGCCCGATCAGCACCATCATCACCGCCGCGTCAGCCCCCTTGCGGTCGGTCAGACGGCCACCCCAGACGTTACCGACGGCGGCCATCATCCCGTAGCCCAGCATCAACAGGCTGCTGGCGCCGTCACTGACCCGCGTCACCTGCAACAGGAGCGGCGTGATGTAGGTGTAAAGCGCGAAGGATCCCGCGTAGGCCAGCACCGTGATGCCGACACCCGCCAGCAGGCGCGGATTGACCATGGCTTTCAGCCCATCCAGGGCGCTGGCCTGTGATGAAAAAGACGTGGCCGAAGCGTCTTGATCATCCGCGGGCATCAGCGTCAGCAGCCCAAGAAAGCCGATGGCGCCGCTCACGGCCACGGCCATGAAGATGACCTGCCAGCTCAACCGGCTACCCAGATAGGTCCCCAGCGGCACGCCCAGCGCCAAGGCCAACGTCAGCCCGCCGAAGACCACGGACACCGCAGCGCCGGCCCGATGCCGGCCAACCAACTGCGTGGCGACACTGGAGGCCACGGCAAGGAACACGCCGTGCCCCAGGCCAGAGGTGAAGCGCGCCACCAGCATGGGGGTCAGGGCACCGGACAAGCCGACCACCGCATTGCCCAGCGTGAACAACGCCATCGCCACCAACAGCAGGCGCTTGCGTGGCCAGCGCGCCGCCAGGGCCGTGATGCCTGGCGCCCCGATCACCGCACCCAATGCATAGGCGGTGACCGCCGTTCCCACCCGACTGACGCTGGCGTGCAGGTCGGCGGAAATGGTGGACACCAGCCCGATGGTGACGAACTCGGTGAAGCCCAGGGCGAAGGCGCACAACGCGAAGACATGGATCACGAAAGGCATGCGGTCGCGCATGGGTCAGTTCCGCGCTGGAGAGGAAGAAGTCAGCAGCGGCAGCATCGCCTCAGCCACGCCATGGGCCGAGGCCGGGTTCTGGCCCGTCACCAATCGTTCGCTCACCACCACCTGGGCCTGGAAGTTTGGCGCGGGCATATGCTTGGCGCCGCGCGCCTGCAAACTATCCGCCAGCAGGAACGGCACGGTGTCGTACAGACCGACGGCGCGTTCCTCCTCGTTGGTGAAGGCGGAGACTTCCTTGCCGGCGACCAGATAACGACCATCGGAAAGCCTGATGTTCACCAGCCCGGCTGGGCCGTGGCAGACCGCCGCGACCACGCCGCCGCGCTCGTAGATGCGTGCCGCGATGCCGGCCAGGTCAGCGTTGTCGGCGAAATCCCACATGGTTGCGTGGCCACCGGCGTAGAAGACCGCCGCATAGGCGGCGGGATCGATTTGTGACGGCGCCAGGGTGTTTTCCGTGGCGGCGCGCAATGATGCGTTGTTCCAGAAGGCGGCGTTGACCGGGTCGTTCAGGTCAACCCCGTCCGCCTGGGTTTTCCCACCTTTGGGGCTGACAAAATCGATGGCGTAGCCGGCTTCGCTCAGCACCGTGTAGGGATGCGCGACTTCCGACAGATAAAAGCCGCTGGGCGCTGCATCGGCGGCGCCAGCCGGCCCTTTGCGGTCGTGGCTGGTCAGGACGAAGAGAATGCGGGGCATGGTGTTGAACTCCTTGGTTGTCGGGCCAGCGGTCGCTTTTGCTGACAGGGTGAATGAAACGGCGCACACGCACAAAGCGCAGGCCATACGCGCCAACCTGGACATCAGAGAACGCGGACGGGGCATGGTCGGGGTGGGCATGACGAACTCTTGATTGGGCCTGGGTCGCCACTCTGCTGATTCCGGGCTATCCTGTGAACGGCCAAGATCGACAAACACTTTCCCCAATCAGGACCAAATGACCCTGCGCAATCTCGATGATCTGGCGGTGTTCGTGCGTGTGGTGGAGCACCAGAGCTTTTCCGCCGCCGCGCGCGCCCTGCATGTGACGCCCAAGACGGTCAGCAAGCAGATCGCCCGGCTGGAACAGGCGTTGGGCGTCACTTTGTTCGAGCGCAACACCCGCACCCTGCGCATCACCGAGGAGGGCCGCGCCATCGCCGAACGGGCGCGGGTCGCGCTGAGCGTGCTGGAAGAGGTGCAGGAGCTGGCGACCGGCGGCAATCAGGACCTGCGCGGGACCATCCGCGTGACCGCGCCCACGCCCTTCGGGCGCAAATACGTGGCCCCGGCGATTCACGCTTTCTGCCGCCTGCACCCCAGAGTCGGCTTCGATCTGCGCCTGTCCGATCAGGTGCAGGATCTCTACGGCGGCGACCTGGATCTGGCGATCCGCATGGGCGAACTGGCCGATTCCCGGCTGGTGGCGCGGCGGGTGGCTGACAACCGACGTGTTCTCGTGGCCAGCCCCGCCTATCTGGAGACGCACCGCGCACCGGTGCAGCCGGAAGATCTGGTGGATCACAATTGTCTGGTGTTCGCCTATCCGGGCTTGCTGCAAAACATCTGGCCACTGCGCAAGGGCCACCATGAAAAGCCGATCGCCATCGGCGGCGCGCTGAGCAGCGACAGCGGCGACGTGCTGCACGCGTGGTGCCTCGCCGGTCTGGGCGTTTCACTGCGTGAGACCTGGGACATCCACCAGGAAATGCGCGATGGCCGGCTGCTGCGGGTCTTGCCGGAATGGGAGGCCGCGCCCTCGAAGATCAGCATCGTGCGGGCGCGGCGCGAACCCGTGCCGCGCCGGCTGGCGGCGTTCAGCGATTTCCTGTTCGATCGCTGGCGCACGGCGCCGTGGGATGCCCTTTGAGGCGGTGCAGCTCCCGCAGCAGCCAGACCAGAAGCCCCACCAGCATGAGCGCCCCCGCCTGATGGGCGGCGGCCAGCGGGATCGCCACCACGCTCAGCAGGGTGGCGATCCCCAGGCCGATCTGCACCAGCACCATTCCGCCCAGCAGCCCGGCGGCTAAACCGGCATGCCCCGGCAAGACCGCGGCGCGCACGCGCCAGACCAACGCCAGCACGACCGCCCCGGTGCTCAGCGCCAGGACCCGGTGCAGGAACTGCACCGCCGCCGTGTTCTCAAACGCGTTGAGCCACCACGGCGTCAAGGT
The DNA here is from genome assembly GCA_031546725.1 of Azospirillum sp. Lineage (GTDB taxonomy): Bacteria > Pseudomonadota > Alphaproteobacteria > Azospirillales > Azospirillaceae > Azospirillum. The sequence continues at coordinate 22,993 of JAVBJZ010000074.1, read as the reverse complement.
GGCGATTTCCGGTGGTATCCAATGCCCGGCCATCAAGGGAAAGCTGTTGTAGGCGAAACCGGCGCGCAGCCCGGCGACGAACGCCCCCCACAGGATCGTCAACGCCACCAACCCCAGCGCCCAACGGGCATGCCGGCGCAATCCCACGGCTTGCAACCGCCTGCCGGCCAGAGGGGCTGGGTTGAGGATACCCAAGGCCACCCACAGGATCGCGCCATAGATCACGATCGCCGTGCCGAGATGCAGCGCCAGGCGGTAGTGACTGACATGCGGCTGATCCACCAGCCCGCTCTTCACCATGAACCAGCCGATGACGCCCTGCGCCCCACCCAACACGAACAGCCCGAACAACTGTGGAACCAGCGCACGGGGCACGCGGTTCCGGGCGATGAACCACAGCAGCGGCGCCAGGAAGACAACGCCGACGAGATGGCCCCACAGGCGGTGAAGCCACTCCCAAAAGAAGATTTGCTTGAACCCCTCCAGATCCATCGCGGCGTTGTAGACGCGAAATTCCGGCGTTTGCCGGTACAGAGCGAAGACGCGATTCCATTCCGTTTCCGAAAAGGGCGGAAGAACGCCGATCAGCGGCTTCCATTCCACCATGGACAACCCCGATTCGGTCAGCCGCGTGACCGCGCCGAGCACCGCCATGGCGAAGACCATGCCGGCGCACCCCAGCAGCCACACGGCGATGGGGCGCGAGGACGCGGCGTGACGATGAGCAACGGCTGTATCGCTGAGTGTGGTCAAGATCGGCAGCCCGGTCGTGGGAGACCTGCCAAAATGTGGGGACCGTGGACGGGCGCGTCAAATACCGTCGCGCCGCTTGCGGGTTTTTGGCTGGACCCACGGCGACGGAGTGCTAAAAGTCAAAGAGATGATCAATGATTGAGGGCGCAAGCCCCGCAGGCAGAGATGACGGAACTCTCCTTCGGCTTCGACTTTACGGATCTGTATGAATGGCAGGGGTTGCTGCGCATCGACAGCGCCTTCCTTGACCATGTGGCGACAGCCGACGCGGGTCTCGCCGCGCGTATGACCGCCGCCCGGGCCGCTCCCGAAGCGATGCCCCCCGGGGAGGAAAGCGCTCTGCTGATCGCGCTGGCCCCGCATCTTGAGGATTTCATCGGTCTTCTGTTCGGTAACCGCGCCGAGCTTGACGCCTTGCGGGAACGCCATCACGCGCTGGCGCCGCTCTACACCGCCAAACGCCTGTTCGTGCAGCGCCGCGCCGCCAAGGCGGTAAAGCCGGAGGAGGCCGGGACGCTTGACGGGGCGGGCCTGGCGGCGCGGCTGGAGAATTGGCTGGGGGAACAGCTGACCGAGATGGGCTTCGCCCGCCAGGTGCTGGCCTGGATGGATGCCGAAGCCCAAAATACCGAACGACTGGACGACGCCGCCCGATACGCGGCTTGGGCGCTGTTCTCCGAGCCGGGGCGCGCCAAGCATGGTCGGGGCGTGCTGTTTCAGCTTCCGTGCAAGACCGACCCGCATCACCTCGTCGCTCTGGAACGGACCGAGTGGCACGGCGCTCCGGTGCTTTGCCTGCCGGAAGAGCAGCGCCACACCCGCCAGGGCTTCGACCTCACCGATCCGGGAACCGACCTCGAAGGCGCGCTGGATCAGGCCAATTACTGCATCTGGTGCCACAACCAGGGCAAGGATAGCTGCTCCAAGGGTCTGATCGACCGCAAGACCAGCGCCTACGCCAAGAGCGCCTTCGGCGTAACCCTGCATGGCTGCCCGCTCGACGAGAAGATCTCGGAGATGCACAGCCTCAAGGCGGCGGGGACGCCGATTGGGGCCTTGGCCGCCATCATCATCGACAACCCGATGCTGGCCGCCACCGGCCACCGCATTTGCAACGACTGCATGAAAGCCTGCATCTACCAAAAGCAGGAACCCGTCGATATCCCGCAAGCCGAGACCCGCACCCTCAAGGATGTGCTGGAACTGCCCTGGGGCTTTGAGATCTACAGCCTGCTCACCCGCTGGAATCCGTTGGATTTCAAGCGCCCGGTGATGAAGGCCGACAGCGGCTACAAGGTGCTGGTGGTGGGCTTGGGCCCGGCCGGCTTCACCTTGGCGCATCATTTGATGAATGACGGCCACATGGTGGTCGGCGTCGACGGGCTGAAGATCGAGCCGCTGCCGGCTGATCTATCCGGCGTGCTGCCCAGCGGCACACGGGTGAGCTTCCGCCCCATCCGCAACGTCCAGGATCTTTACGACCAACTGGACGAACGTGTCATGGCCGGCTTCGGCGGGGTGGCCGAATACGGCATCACCGTGCGCTGGAACAAGAATTTCCTGAAGATCGTCCGGCTGCTGCTGGAACGCCGCACGCGCATGACCATCATCGGCGGCGTGCGCTTTGGCGGCACGCTGACCGTCGACGACGCCTTCGCCTATGGTTTCGATCACATCGCCCTGTGCATGGGGGCCGGCAAGCCCACCGTCGTGCCGATGAAGAACGGGCTGGCGCGGGGTGTGCGTCAGGCGTCCGATTTCCTGATGGCCTTGCAGCTCACCGGGGCGGCGAAGCGTGACTCCATCGCCAATCTGCAAGTGCGGCTGCCCATCGTGGTGATCGGCGGCGGCTTGACCGCCATCGATGCGGCGACGGAGGCGCTCGCCTACTACCCGATTCAGGTTGAGAAATTCTTCAACCGCTACACGATCCTGGTCGTCGAGCGCGGGGAAGCGGCGGTGCGCGCCCGCTGGACGGTGGAGGAAGCGGCGCTTGCCGATGTGTTCCTCGCCCACGCCGCCGCCCTGGACGATGAGCGCCAGCAAGCCGCCGCCGAAAATCGGGAGCCGCGCATCGCCACGCTGCTGGATGGCTGGGGTGGGGCGACCATCGCCTACCGCCGCCGGCTGATCGACGCCCCCAGCTACACGCTGAACCATGAGGAGGTGGCGCACGGCCTTGCCGAGGGCGTCCGTTTCCTGGAATGCGTCACCCCCCGCGCTGTGGAGATTGACGAACACGGCGCCGCGCAGGCGTTGCTCCTCACGCACGCTCCCGTCGGCCCGGATGGCGCCATAGTCACAACGGAGCTTACCATCCCCGCGCGTACGATCCTGGTCGCGGCGGGCACGCAGCCCAACACCGTGCTCGCCCGCGAGGAGCCGGAATGGGTGGAGCTGGACGGACGCAACTTCCGCGCCGTGGACGAAGACGGCGCGCCGGTCACGCCAGAGCGCATCGCCAAGCCGTCGCAGACCTATGTGCTGATGACCAAGGCCGCCGATGGCCGCTTCTTGTCCTTCTTCGGCGATCTCCACCCGTCCTTCTCCGGCAATGTGGTGAAGGCCATGGGCGGGGCGAAGCGCGGCTACCCGGTGGTCAGCCGCGTGCTGGCCAAGCGCCCGCCCAGCGCCACGATGCCCGAGCAACTGGCGCAGATCTTGAATCACGACCTGCGCGCCAATGTGCATATGGTGCAGCGCCTGACGCCGACCATCGTCGAAGTGGTGCTGCGCGCCCCCGCCGCGGCGCGCCGCTTTCAACCCGGCCAGTTCTACCGCCTGCAAAATTTTGAGACCCTGGCCCACCGCGTTCCCAATGGAGACGCCGCGGCAGACGGGGATTCCACGACGCTGACCATGGAAGGGCTGGCGCTGACCGGGGCCTGGGTCGATAAGGCGCGCGGCCTTTTGTCGATGATCGTTTTGGAGATGGGCGGCTCGTCCGACCTCTGCGCCGCGCTGAAGCCAGGCGACCCGATGATCGCCATGGGCCCCACCGGCGCGCCCACGGAAATCCCCGAAGGCGAGACCATCTGTCTGGTGGGCGGCGGTTTGGGCAACGCGGTGTTGTTTTCCATCGGCCAGGCGGCGCGGGCCAAGGGGTGCCGGGTCATCTACTTCGCCGGCTACAAGAAGATCATCGACCGCTACAAGGTGGAGCAGATCGAGGCCGCCGCCGACCAAATCATCTGGTGTTGCGACGAAGCGCCGGGCTTTGAACCCTCACACCCGGGCGCTAAAAGCGTTGTCGGGAATATTGTCGAGGCGATGCGCCTGTACGCCACCGGCCAGTTGGGGCCTGTGGCTATCCCGTTGAACACGGTGGATCGCATCATCGCCATCGGCTCGGACCGGATGATGGCGGCGGTGGGCGCGGCGCGGCATGGGGTGCTGAAGCCGTATCTTAATCCCAATCATCTGGGCATCGGCTCGATCAACTCTCCCATGCAATGCATGATGAAGGAAATCTGCGCCCAATGCCTGCAACGCCACCGTGATCCGGTCACGGGTGAGGAGGAGGTGGTGTTCTCCTGCTCCAACCAGGATCAGAACCTCGACCGCGTCGACTTCGCCGGCCTGGGCGACCGCCTGCTGCAAAACGCCACGCAGGAAAAGTTGACGGCGCAATGGATCGACCGTTGCCTGCGGCGGATGGGGGCGCGGAAGGGATAGTTTTCAGGTCTGGAATACTGCCGGGAAAAGGCGCCCCGGCACATCCTCCGCCTTGTTCTGTTGATGAAAGGTGTCCCCAAGATCTTTGGAGCACCCTGATGACCAAGGCGGAATCGAAGAAGCAGCAGATGGCGGCGGGCGCCGCGCTCGCCGCGAAGCGGGGCGAGAAGCCGGAATCGAGCTTGCGCGGCGCGTCGAAGGAAATGGCCAAGTCGATGAGCGAAAAGGAACTCCACGACATGGCCTCGACCAAGCGTAAGGACCTGCCGACGCAAGCGTCGAAGGACCGGTAGTGCAGGCTTGGCGTTTTGGGCTATCGGTCTGGAGGAAATCTATCCCAGATAGTCCAGCGCGCCTCTGCCCGCACGCACGCCGGTGGCGAAGCAGCCTTGCAGCAGGTAGCCGCCGGTCGGGGCCTCCCAGTCCAGCATTTCGCCGGCGACGAACAAGCCCGGCAGGCCGGTCACCATCAACCGTTCGTCCACCGCGTCGAAACACACGCCACCAGCCGAAGAGATGGCGCGGTCGATGGGCCGCACGCCGGTGAGCGGCATCGTCAGCCCCTTTATGTGGCGGGCCAGGGCGGCGGGGTCGGACAGGGCGGCGGCGGGGGCGAATTCGCGCAGCAGCGCGACTCGCACGCCTGTGAGAGTGAACGCCTTCTTCAGGAAAGTGGACAACGACTCAGCGCCGCGTAAGCGCAGACGCTGGCGAATCTCGTCCTCACCGCGCTCCGGCAGCAGATCGATGGTCAACGCCGCCCAGCCGTCGCGTTCAATAGCATCTCGAACCGGCGCGCTCAGCGCGTAGACGGCCCCACCCTCGACGCCCGTTTGTGTGATGATGAATTCGCCCTTCAGCCGGCGTTCGCCGAAGGACAGGGCGATGCTTTTGACCGGCTCACCGGCGAAGCGGCTGCGCAGATGCTCCGACCAGGGAACCTCAAAGCCCATGTTGGCGGGGAGCAAGGGGGCCAGCGCGACACCCCGCGCCGCCAACAGATCCGTCCACGCCCCATCTGATCCGGTGCGCGGCCAACTCGCCCCGCCCAGCGCCAGCACGGTGGCGCGCGCCGACACGGACAGGGTTTCACCATCCGCGCGGATGAATCGCAGGCTGGTGTCTTCGTCCCACCCAGTCCAGCGGTGGCGCGTGTGCAGGGTCACCCCCAACCCGGCCAACCGGCGCAGCCAGGCCCGCACCAGCGTCGACGCCTTCATGCCGGTGGGAAACACCCGCCCGCTGGAGCCGATGAAGGTCTCGATCCCCAACCCTTCGGCCCAGGCCCGCAGAGCGGTCGGCGTGAAGTCGGCCAAGCATCCGGCGAAGAACGCGGCGCGGTCCGTGTAGCGGCCAACAAACGACTCCAGCGGTTCCGAATGCGTCAGGTTCAACCCACCGCGCCCGGCCAGCAGCAGCTTGCGCGCCGGCGTCGGCATGCGCTCGAACACCGCCACCGAGCGTCCAGAGTGAGCGATTACTTCAGCCGCCATCAACCCAGCCGGGCCGGCGCCGATCACCGCGACATCGATTTCAAGACGGTTCATTGTTTATCCCCGGTGACAGCCATACCGGCGAGCGCCCATTCCACGGCGGCTTCGGCGTGAATGAGGGTGGTGTCGTAAAGCGGCACGGGGCTGTCCTCCGCGGTGATCAGCAGCATGATTTCGGTGCAGCCAAGGATGATGGCCTCGGCGCCACGCGCCGCCAGACGGGCGATGATCTCCCGATAAGCCTGCCGTGACGCGGGCTCCACCCGTCCCTGCACAAGCTCATCATAGATCACCCGATGGACCACGGCGCGGTCTTCATCATCGGGAATCAGCACCTCCAACCCGTGCCGTTCCGTCAACCGGCCCTTGTAGAAATCCTGCTCCATGGTGAAGGCCGTGCCCAGCAGGCCAACGCGCCGCAGCCCGGAGGCGCGGATGCGCTCGGCCGTGGGGTCGGCGATGTGCAGCAGGGGTAGAGCGACGGCGGCCTGCAGGTCATCGGCCATCCGGTGCATGGTGTTGGTGCAGATCACCAGGAAATCCGCTCCGCCACGCTCCAGACGCCGCGCCGCCTCGATCATCAGCGCCGTCGCATCATCCCAGCGGCCCGCGTGCTGAAGGGCTTCGACCTCGGCGAAGTCGAAAGACCACATCAAGCACCGGGCGGAGTGCAAACCGCCGAGACGGTCACGCACCCGTTCGTTGATGATCCGGTAATACGCAGCCGAGCTTTCCCAGCTCATGCCCCCGATGAGGCCGATGATTTTCTGCGGCACGGTTTTCGCCTCCTGCTTCACCTTTACGGGCACGGGTCTGGATAGCGCGCGAACACCGCCTCGATATCCTTCATCACCGCATCGTCAAGCGTCACCTCCAGCGCGGCGATGTTGGAGATCAGGTCCTCCAGGGTGGTGGCGCCGATCAGCGTCGAGGTGACGAAGCCTTGCCGCAGCACGAAGGCGATCGCCATCTGCGTGGACGACAGGCCGTGCTGGCGCGCCACCTCCAGATAGGCCCTGACAGCGGAATCGGCGTTCGGCGTATCGTAGCGCGAGGTGCGGTGGTCGATGGCGCGTCGGCTGCCGAGGGGCTTCTGACCATCCAGGTATTTGCCCGACAGCGTTCCTCCCCCCAGCGGGGAATAGGCCAGAAACCCGACACCCTCACGCTGCCCGATCTCGGACAGGGCGCTGTCGCCGTCCCGGTTCAGCAAATTATAGGCGTTCTGCACGCTGGCGATGCGCGGCAGCCCTTGCGTCTCGGCCAGCTTGAGGCAGGTCATCACTCCCCAGGGCGATTCGTTGGACAGACCGATGTGACGGATCTTGCCCGCCTGGATCAGATCACCGAGCACAGCCAGCGTTTCCGCCAGCGGCGTGCCGTCCTTGTCCGGCGTGTGGATGTAGCTGCGCTGGCCGAATCGGTTGGTGACGCGGTCGGGCCAATGGATCTGGTAGAGGTCGATGACATCGGTTTGCAGCCGCTTCAGGCTGGCGTCCACCGCCGCCGTCAGATTGGCGCGGTCAAGCCTGGCGTCGCCGCCACGAACCCAGCCAAAGCCACCGTGCGCCGCGCCGATGGCCTTGCTGGCGAGGATGACCTTATCGCGCCCACCCCGGCTTTTGAACCAGGTCCCGATGATTTCCTCGGTGCGGCCATAGCTCTCGGCGATGGGCGGGACCGCGTACATCTCGGCGGTGTCCCAGAAGGTGACGCCGTGGTCGAGCGCCAGATCCATCTGGGCGTGCCCCTCGGCTTCGGTGTTCTGACGGCCCCAGGTCATGGTGCCGAGGCCAATGGCGCTCACGCGCAGGCCGGTGTGGCCAAGGGAGCGGTAGTGCATGGAAAGATTCCGGGAAAAGGATCTGAAGGAACAGCGTCAATACACCCGTATAGCCATGGAAGCGAGTGTTGGAGACCTCACCATGGATGGACAGGCCGACGAAGATAGACCGAGGCGGCGAAGAAGCGTGTCGTGCCGGCGGCGCCCAGTCAGCCCCCCCGCGCTTCGTCGAGAAGGCGTGTCACATAAGGCAGAATACCCTCGACAATCCGCTGCACGCCGGCGGCGTTGGGGTGAACGCCATCACCCTGGTTGAACGCCGCATCGGTGGCGACCCCTTCGAGAAAGAAGGGATAAAGCGGCGCCCCATAGGCCTGCGCCAGTTCCGGGTAGATGGCGTTGAAACGTTCGACATAGGCCCGCCCATAGGTGGCTGATGCGTACATTCCGGCTAGCAATACGGGAATTTTACGCGCGGTCACCGTCTTCAAAATGATGTCCAGATTGCTGCGGGCCAGCGCCGGATCAAGGCCGCGCAGCATGTCGTTGGCGCCCAATTCAAGGATCATCGCGTCGGGCTTCTCACCGCCCAGCGTCCAGTTCAACCGCGCCCGTCCGCCAGAGGTGGTGTCGCCTGACACGCCGGCGTTGATCACCCGCACATCATACCCCTTGGCTCTCAACGCCTTTTCCAGAACAGTGGTGAAGCCCTGCTCCGGCGGCAGGCCGTAGCCCGCGGTCAGGCTGTCGCCAAACGCCACCAGCCGCATGGTCGCCGCTTGCGCCGGACCGCTCATCATCCACATCCCTATGCTCAGCAGGACTATGAGCCCGGCGTTGAAAAGAAGACGAGTCTTGCCATATGGCGAAAGGCTTGTCTGTTCAAGACCCCGCATTTTGAAAAGATTCATTGCAATGCCCCGATCCGATTCCGCGATGCCGACGATTGTCCAGCTTCAGGACGTCCATTTGAGATTGGACAGCGCCGCCGGCCCCGTCAACATCCTGCGAGGGCTGGACCTCTCGGTCAGCCGCGGCGAAAGGGTTGGGGTGGTCGGGCCATCGGGTTCCGGCAAATCGACCATGATGATGGTTATGGCCGGGCTGGAACGCCCGACAGCGGGCCGTATCCAGGTGGCTGGGCATGACCTCGGCGCCTTGGATGAGGACCGGCTGGCGCGTTTTCGCCGCGATCATGTCGGGATCGTCTTTCAGGCTTTTCACCTGATTCCCACCATGACCGCGCTGGAGAATGTCGCCATTCCGCTGGAGTTCGCCGGCGCGGCGGACGCCTTCGAGCGCGCCCAGGCCGGGTTGGAGGCGGTGGGTCTTGGCCACCGGCTGACGCATTATCCAGGCCAACTCTCAGGCGGCGAACAGCAACGTGTCGCCATCGCCCGCGCCTTTGTCGCCGAACCGGCATTGCTGCTGGCTGACGAGCCCACCGGCAACCTCGACCGAGAGACCGGGGACAGCATCATCGACCTGTTGTTCGGCTTGGCCAAGCGGTGCGGAACCACGCTGGTGCTGATCACCCATGACTCCGCGCTGGCCGAACGCTGCGACCGCACCCTTACGCTGCGCGATGGGCGAATCGTTGAGGATACAGCATCCTCGCTCTCCCCCTTCCCCCCGGCGCGCTTTACCCCCTCTCCGGCTTCGGTGGAGGGGGATTGAGGTGATGATTCGCATCTCCATACCCCGTCGCTCCATACCCCTGGCGTTGCGTCTGGCCTTGCGCGATCTGCGCAGCGGCTTGCAGGGGTTCCGCATCTTCCTGGCCTGTCTGATGCTGGGCGTGGCGGTCATCGCCGCCGTGCAATCGGTGTCCAGCGGCATCCTCACCGGGCTGAAGGAGGATGGACGCATCTTTCTTGGCGGCGACGTCAGCGTGCGGCAAATCTACACCCCACCCACCGGCGACCCGCTCGCCTTTCTGACGGCGTCCGGTCGCGTGTCGGAATCGGCGGAGATGCGCGGGATGGCGCGCGCGCTCGACGACCAGCGCTCGTCGCTGGTGGAGATCAAGGCGGTGGACGGCGCCTACCCCCTGTATGGCGCGCTGGAGCTCAAGGATGGCGGCGATTTGCACGCCGCTCTTGCCAGGCGCGATGGCCTGTGGGGCGCGGTGGTCGAGGATTCGCTGCTCGAACGGCTGGCGCTGAAACCTGGCGACCGGCTGCGGCTGGGTGAGGCGGAGCTGGTGGTGCGCGCTGTGCTGCTCCGCGAACCGGACAAGCTGGCCGCCGGTGTTTTCAGCCTGGGGCCACGGCTGATGATCGCCAGGGAAGCCCTGCCCGACACCGGGCTTCAGCAACCGGGCGGCATCATCACCTGGACCGAAAAGATCGCCTTGCCGCCGGGCGTGCAACCGGAGGCCTGGAAGGCTGAGCTCAACCGGCGCTTCCCCGACGCCCCCTGGCGGGTGCGCGACTACACCAGCGCCTCGTCACAGATCGAAAGCTTCATCGGGCGCATGACGGTGTTCTTGACGCTAGTCGGGTTGACGGCGTTGCTGGTCGGTGGGGTGGGGGTGAGCAACGCGGTGCACGCGCATCTCGACTCGCGCCGCCGGACCATCGCCACGCTGAAATGCATCGGCGCGCCGGGCGCCTTGGTCTTCAGCACCTATCTCGTGCAGGTATTGATCCTCGCGGCGGGGGGAATCATCCTGGGCGTGATGCTCGGTGGGGTGACGCCGCTGTTGCTGGACTGGCTTTTGGAGAACGTCCTGCCGGTGAACGCCCGCTTCGGCTTCTACCCCAAGGCGCTGGGCGTCGCCGCCTTGTTTGGCCTGCTGACCACGCTGACGTTCTCGCTGTGGCCGCTCGGTCGGGCGCGTGAGACGCCGGCGGGGGCGTTGTTTCGTGACACTATTACCCCATCATCCGGCGGGCGACCGCGCGCCGCGTGTCTGGCGGCGCTGCTGGCGTCGGCGGCGGCGCTGGTCGCGCTGACCATTCTGACGGCGCAGGATAGGTATTTCGCCTTTTTGTTCGTCAGCGGCGCCCTGGTGACGCTGGCGGTCTTCCGGGGGGCGGCGTGGCTGGTCACGTCGGGCGCCTCCCGCGCCAGGCGGCCAAGGCGCCCCGGACCACGGCTGGCGCTCACCAATCTGCACCGGCCAGGCAATCCCACGGGCAGCGTCGTGCTGTCGCTGGGGCTTGGCTTGACCGTCCTGGTCGCCATCGCGCTGATCGAGGGCAATTTCTCCCGCCGCCTCAACGAGGTGATCCCGCAGAACGCCCCCAGTTTCTTCTTCGTCGACGTGCAGCCGGACCAGTTCGATTCATTCAAGCAAACCGTGCTGGCCGTTCCGGGCGTCACCGGCTTCGAGGCGGTTCCGAGTCTGCGCGGTCGCATCGCTCAGGTGAACGGCGTTGACGCCGAAAAGGCGCTGAAAATCCCCGATTCCTGGATTCTGCGCAACGAGCGCGGCATCACCTACGCCGCCGAGCCGCCGCTTAATGGGACCATCATCGCCGGGTCGTGGTGGCCGGCGGACTACCAGGGGCCGCCGCTGCTGTCCATCCACAAGGATGTGGCGGACGCCTTCGGCATCGGCCCCGGCGATCGCATCACCCTCATCATCCTCGGTCGCCCCATCGAGGCTGAGGTGGCGAACGTACGCGCCGCTGATTTTTCCACCATGGCCATCAATTTCACGCTGGTGCTGTCGCCGGGCGTGCTGGAAGCCGCGCCGCAGACCTGGATCGCCACGGTGCGGGCGCCCGAGGCGCAAGAGCCGGAGGTGCAACGCATCGTGCTCAAAAACTTTCCCACCATCACCACCGTGCGCATCAAGGATGCGCTGACCGTGGCGGCCTCCATGCTCGGCAACATCGGCGTGGCGGTGCGCCTTACCGCGGCGGTCACGCTGATCGCCGGAATGCTGGTGCTGGCCGGCGCCGTGGCCGCCGGGCATCGGCGGCGGGTCTATGATTGCGTGGTTCTCAAGGTGCTGGGCGCCACGCGGCTGGATATCCTCGGGGCCTTCTTGATGGAATATGGTCTTCTCGGTGGAATCACCGCGACGATCTCGGCCATCATCGGCACGGTCACCGCCTGGGCGATTTTAACCCAGCGGATGCACTGGCCATGGGTCTTCCTGCCCTCAGCCGTGCTGTGGACAGCGGCGCTGGGCGCCGCCACCATCCTGGTGTTTGGCTTCCTGGGCACGTGGCGGGCGCTGGGCCAACCGGCGGCGAAGCTGCTGCGCAACGAATAGCGCGGGCCCTTACGCGGGAAGGAGTCCGGCGTAAGGGTATGCGCTATTCGGTTGCAGGGCTTTGCACGATAACGGCGACGATCCGCCGCACGATTGGTATGACAAGCAAAGCCGTTGGAAAGGCGATGAGATAGGATACCCCCCAGGCGCGGAGGATCTTGAACAGGACCTCCCCCTCCAGCCCGGTGGCGTTGAGCGTCGCAATCGTCGAAACGATACCGGACATCAGCAACGACAAGATCATAGGGAAAACAACGCCCTGCGTCCGGGCAGGAAGTTTCTTCCAGCGCAAGCCAGTGATCAACCCACCCCTCTTCATACTTCCCAATCCTTGGATCAGGACAACCATCCCGGTTCGATGACCGTGATCGACGCGGTGAGATTGCGGGTGAAGAAGGCTTGCGTGTGTGGAAGGTTCATATGGTGGTCGAGAGCCTCGGCATCAGCAAAATCTTCGATGAGAATAAAAGAACCCTCATCAGACAACGACTGGAAAAATCGGAATTCATGGCAACCAGACTCTGTTTGTGTGGCCTGCTCAAGCTCAAGGAGCGCCGTGCGCGTTGCATCGGCAAGCTCTGGCTTGGCTTGAATACGAACGATTCTTCGGAGGCGTGAGGCGTTTTCTTGGGACGACATGATTTTCTCCAGCAAGTGATGGCCTTGTTTACAAGGGTTCACCTCTGTGCGAAATTCCCGATGTTTTCCCATTGGCTGTGCAGAAATCGCGATGTTCGATTGGGATGATCTTCGGCACCTCACGGCGCTTGCCGACGACGGCTCTCTGTCCGCAGCCGCGCGGAGGCTGCGGGTCGAGCACGCGACCGTGGCCCGCAGGATCGCCGCGCTTGAGGAGGCTGTCGGAGTTAAGCTCGTCGATCGGCGCGGCGGGCGCTATGCCCTCACGCTGGAGGGGGAGCGCGTCGTCAATCACGCGCGGCGCATGCAAGCCGAAGCCATGGACATCGAACGGGTGCTTCGCGCCGGTCGGGAGGATTCCACCCTTGAAGTGTCCGTCAGCGCACCGCTCCTCATCGCCACCCACCTGATCGCGCCCCGCTTGCCGGTTTTGCAGCAAACGCACCCCCGGCTTCGCCTACACCTTCTCGGTGAGAGCCGAACCGTCTCACTGACGCGCGGGGAGGCGGATCTTGTTCTGCGCCTGGCGCGCCCGGATGATACGGCCCTGGTCGCTCGAAGAGTCGGTTCGCTCCTCTACGGGCTTTATGCTTGTGCGGAGTATCTGGCTTCCCGAAAACCGGAGGCGTTCGACTTCATCGCCTTCGACGAAAGCCTCGATAACGTCCCGAACCAGATATGGCTCAAGGCCATGGCTGGAGAACGCCCGATCCGGCTGCGGACCAACGATCTCATGATCCAATGCGCCGCCGCTCAGGCGGGCGTCGGGTTGGCGGTCCTGCCGGTCTTCGTCGGCCGGACCGCCGGACTGGCGCGGGTCGATTCGGATGACGGGGCGAAGACACGCGACGTCTGGCTCGCCTTCCATCGCGATTTGCGGGACAGCCCGGCCATCAAGGCTGTCGCCGCCTTTCTTGCCGGCTGTATTCGTGAGTCCGGTCCCCAAAACCGATAAACTCTCCCGAACATCTTGAACGCAAAGCCGGTTTGTCCAATATAATGCGGCGTTGCATCAACCATTTCTCTTGAGGAACCGCTATGGCTGACCCGATTTTCCAGCGCTACGACACCGCGGGGCGGGCGTTCGATCGGGGGTATTTCGACGAAGGCCTGCGGCAGCACATGCTGCGCATTTATAATTATATGAGCGCAGGTCTTGTGTTGACCGGCCTTGTCGCCTTCTTCGTCGCGTCCAGCCCGACCATGATCCAGGCGATCTTCGGGACGCCGTTGAAGTGGGTGGCCATGCTGGCGCCGCTGGCGTTCATCATGGTTTTGTCGTTCGGCATCAACCGGCTGTCCTTCGCCGCGGCGCAAGGCGTCTTCTGGGCCTTCTGCGCCGCCATGGGCCTGTCGATGGCGTCGATTTTTCTGGTGTTCACCGGAACGTCGATCGCGCTGACCTTCTTCGTCACCGCCGCCACCTTCCTGTCCATGAGCCTGTGGGGCTACACGACGAAGACCGATCTGTCGAAGATGGGTTCGTTCTTGATGATGGGCCTGATCGGCATCATCATCGCCAGCCTGGCGAACATGTTCTTCCAGTCCTCCGCGATGCAGTTCGCCATCTCGGTGCTTGGCGTCGTGATCTTCACCGGCCTGACCGCTTATGACACGCAGGCGATCAAGCAGCAGTATGCTGAAGGCTATTCCCGCGATGATCAGGGCAAGCTGGCGATCATGGGTGCGGTTACGCTGTATCTGGACTTCGTCAACCTCTTCCAGTTCCTGCTTCAGTTCCTGGGGGACCGCAGATAAGCGCGCTTTATCACGGGTGATTGAGGGGCGCTGTGGAAACACAGCGCCCCTTTTAATTATGAGGTTGGGTTACGCATCCCGCAGATTGCGGATCGCAATGGCTTGAGGGTTGTCCGCCGGGGTGAAGCCGAACACACGCCCGTAGAAGTACAACTCCCCCTCCAACGCCGTGACAATGCTCTGCGCCTTGCGGAAGCCGTGCCCTTCGCCTTCAAAGGTGACATAGGCGACGGGCAATCCTTTGGCGTCAATGGCCTCGACCATGCGTTCGGCTTGGGCCGGCGGCACCACCTTGTCCTCCATCCCTTGAAAGAACACCATGGGGACGGCCAGCCGGTCGACGAAATGGATTGGTGAGCGCTGCGCATATAAATCCCGGCGCGCCGGATACGGCCCGATAAGGCTATCGAGGTAGCGCGCCTCGAATTTATGCGTGTCGGTGACCAAGGCCTCCAGCCCGCTGATGCCATAGTGGCTGGCCCCGGCGCGAAACACATCGTGGAAGGTGACGGCGCACAGCACGGTGTAGCCGCCGGCGCTGCTGCCGGTGATGATCAGCCGCTGCGGGTCAGCCAATCCCTGTTCCACCAGACCGCGAGCCGCCGCGACGCAGTCGGCGACGTCCGCCACCCCCCATTGCCCCTTCAAGGCGTCACGGTAGGCGCGGCCATAGCCGGTGGAGCCGCGATAATTCACGTCCACCACGGCAAAGCCCCGGCTGGTCCAATACTGGATCTTTGGATTGTAAGCGGCGCTCGCCGCCGCCGTCGGCCCGCCATGACTCTTGACGATCAGGGGCGGGCGTTCATCCGCCGGGGCGGCGAAGCCGGCGTTGGTTGGGGGATAGTAGAAGGCGTGCGCCTCACCATCCTGGGTCGGAAAACGGATAGGCCGCGCAACGGATACGCACCCTGGATCAGGTTGGGTCGTCGAGGAGCGCTTGATCGTTTCCCAACGCCGCGTATCAAGGTCGAGAGCAATCACGGCGTTGGGGAGGGCAGGGCCAGAGGCCAGGAAAACCACCGTCCGCCCATCGACGAAGAGCCCACCCACATCGGTGAAGGGCAGGTCCAGCCGGTCGAGCGTCCCGGCGTCGGCATCCACCACACCCAGCGACCATAGCCCATCCCGGCTGTAGGCGCAGACCAGCGTGCGCGCGTCCACCACCGCGATCTCGCGGTTGCCGAACACCCAGAGCGGGCGGGCGAACTCCGCCTCCATCGGCAGCAGGGCGCGGCTCGCCTCCCCGTCCCAGACCCAGAGATTCCACCAGTCGCCCTGATCACTGACGTAAACCAGCCGCCCGTCCGGCAGCCACACGGGCTGCGCCACCGCCTCCTGCGGGCCGCCGGCCACCTGGGTCGCCACCCCCAACCCGCCATCATCGTCAAAATCGGCGACCCACAGCGCGGCGCTGTCCCAAGGCATGTTCGGGTGATTCCAGCTTAGCCAGGCCAGCCGCCGCCCATCCGGCGACAGCCGTGGTGAGGCGTAGAAGTCAGCCCCTTGGACCAGCAGCGCGCCACCGTGTGAAGGGCGGCCGGATGGTCCCCCTTCGCCATCAAGGGCAAGGGCGATCAGGGTGTTTTCCGGCTCGGCGTGTTCTTCTTGTGCGAAATGGCGCTCGCGCACGGCGATCAGGCGGCGGCGTGTTTCGTCATAGGTGAAATCAGCGAAGCGGTCACGGCCAGGGATCGTCAGCGCAATCGGTTCCCGACCGGGAGCAGCGTGATAGACCACCTGATCCGGGCCATGGCAAAAGACCAGACCGTCAGCGAGCGGGATCATGTCGCCGCCGCCGTATTCGTGCACCCGCCCGCGCACGTCCCACGGTGCGGCAAGCAGGTCGCGCACCGTCCCATCCTCCGCCCGGCGCACCGGGACGGTCCGGCCCCCTTCGGTGGCGCGGCTTTCCAGCCAGCACACCGCCCCCTCCTGCCGCCAGGGGGCGCGCAGCCCGACCCCGGCGTCGACGAGGCTGCGGGCCGTCACGGGGGAGGTCCACGTTCCATAAGGGGCGATGACGGGTGGTGCGGTGACCGACATGGATTTAAGACCTCTCCCGTGGGAATCAGAGCGTCAGGGCAATCGCTTTAGAAAGACAACATTCCTTATTAAGAATGCCATCATCCTCGCGAAAGCGGGGATCCAGACTTCGCAGCGAAGGGAATGCTTGGAAAGCCTGGGTCCCCGCTTCCGCGGGGATGACGGATATATGAGAATAATTTAGGTTTTAAATCTTTTCATAGGAATTATTGACTTTATTCGATTGCCCTGGTCAGAGCGTCAGTTCGCCGCGAAGCAATAGAACAGGCCGGCGCCGCCGGTGCTCTTCATCGCATCCTGGCTGCAGCCGCCACGCGAGAGATGCGAGGCGTTCCAGGATTTGGCGGGGGGCTCCTCATTCAGACCCGTACGGTCATGATGGCCGAGCATGGCCGCGCCTTCGCCGCCGCTTTTTGTCCAGTTGCCGCAGGTCTTGTCCTCGGCCCCGGCGAAAGCCGTGCCGTCCGGCTGTGAGCCGGTCAGCATATCATGCGTGTTGGGCTGGTCGCTGCGTCCATTGACCATCGCGCCTTTTTCGGTGAGCGCGGTTTGCTTGGTGATGGTGTTGGCGCCGTGCAATTCGTCGACATTGCGCGCGATCACCTCGCCCTTGATGTTCTGCCATGGTCCACGCCCGATGCGATCGCGCGCGTTGACCGCCGGCTGACCGCCGGACGCCTGCGCGCTGAGATAGGCCCGCCATGTGCGGTTGCCGGCGCCCACGGCCTGGGCCAGGTTCTGGCAAATCCGGTCCGCCCCTTCCAGCCCACCGAGATCCGCGCCCTTGCCGGTTCCCGCGCTGGTGACGAAAAACGTCATGGCGGCGGCGCCGCTTTGCGGAACCTGCGCCCAGGCGCTTGCGCTCACCATCAGCAAGACCGTCGTCGCCAGCATCGGCACACGCAAATTCTTCATGGTGTTTCCTTTCAGATTATAGATTCTGGTCTGATTACAGATTTCGGTCGGATTGAGGATTCCGGTTTATTTCCTGGCCTTCATCGCCGGTGGTTTTTCCTTTCGGCGGCGGGGGTGGTTCGTCGCTTTCGCGGGCGTCACCGCTCAAGCCGACCTCGCGGTAATAGCGCTCGGCCCCTGGGTGCAAGGGCACGGCGATGGCGGCCACCGCGCGGGCTGGGTCGATGCCGCGGCCTTTCGGATGGCCCTCAGCCAGCAGGCGGCGGGTGTTCTCGTGCCACAGCGCCCGAGTGATGCCATAGACGATGTCATCACCGATTTCAGCGCGCACCAGCAATTCCGCACCGACGCTCAGCGTGGTTGTGGCCGGCACGCCAGGATAGGTGTCGGCAAGAATCACGGTTTCGCTGAAGAAGCGGTGCGCCCGGCGCAATTGCATGGCGGCCGGGCCGTCAATGGGGATAAGGCGCACGGGCATCCGCGACGCCACATCACCGACCGCCGTCACCGGCGTGCCGCCGACGATGGAGAAGGCGGCCAGTTCACCGCGACTCAGCCGGTCGGCGGCGGCGCCGGGCTTAAGGTGGCGCGGCTGCACATCCGCCTCCGACATGCCATAGGCCCCCAGCACAAGGCGCAGGTCAACCAGCGTGCCCGATCCCTCCTCACCCACCGATATGATTTTGCCCTTGAGATCGGTGATGCTGTGGATATCGCTGTCGGCGCGCACGACGATATGGACCGCTTCGGTGTACAGCGTGCCAATGGTGCGCAGCTGCGTGAACGGCGTCCTGCCCTCGTAAGAGTTGCTGCCAGCATAGGCCCAATACGCCACATCGGCCTGCACCATGCCAGCCTCGACCGCGGCGTTGCGCAGCAGCTCGATATTTTCCACCGAGCCGTTCGTCGCCTGCGCCACCGCGACCAACCCTCGCACGCCGCAACTGCCCCCTTTCGCGCAAGGACGCGAGCCGGGGGGGTTGGAGATGGCGTTGGCGATCAGCCCGCCGATGGGGAAATAGGTGCCGCTTGTTGTCCCCGTGGCGATGCGGAAATACTGCAAATCCTGCAAATCCTGCGCCCCGGCCCGCCCGCACCACGGCAAAAGCGCCAACCCCGCCGCACCCGCCAGGATGCGCCGCCGCGCCATGATGCGGTTGAACGGGGGGAAGGGGGTTGCGCGCTGCACCAGCGGTCATCCTCGCGCAAGGCAGTTCAGAAAAAAGCGTGCGTGTGTTTTGTCAGCCTCAAGAAGAATACCCGCCGCGCCTTTTTTTCAAGGCGAGTCCGCCCCGAAGACCCTGGCCGGGTTCAGAAGATTGGAGGGTGCTACCGCACTGCAACACATCGGTGGCTATCGCTGCAGATTCAGACGGTCCAGTTCAATCTGCTTGTTCAGGAGATTGGGCTGTTGGGAGAGGGTGGGCGGGCGCATGGAATCCTCCGCCCGCTGTCGGTCGATGCTGCCGCGAAGTTGGTCGAGCTGAAAGCTGGAAATCGCCCGGTCGGTCGTCGGGTTGGGCATCGGCGGGGCTGGGGGGGAGGTGTACAGGGTCGAAGGCGGTGGGCTGGAACTGCCGCGCCGTCTTTGGGGAGGCGGGGCTGCCGGCTGTCCCCTCTGTTGTTCGGCGCGCAAGGTGGTCGGCGCCCTTTCACTGGAAGTCGCGGGCGCGCCGATCTCCTCGGCTGTGTAGTCCTGGGTCAAAATGGCCGGAGGAATCCGCTGATTCGCCAGACCCGGCGTATCATCCCGCACCTCAGCGCTTGCACAAGCCGCAAGCCCAAGCATCGAAACAGCCGCAATCACCGTCGTTTTCATACCCATCAATCTCGTCCGTTTCGCCCACAGGACAAGCTTTGTGGAATCTCAGGGAATCGACAGCCCTTCCACTTCGCGGTCACGCCCGTGCTCGCGCATGATGGTGATCATTTCCGGGCGTCTCAG
The DNA here is from genome assembly GCA_031546725.1 of Azospirillum sp. Taxonomy (GTDB): domain Bacteria; phylum Pseudomonadota; class Alphaproteobacteria; order Azospirillales; family Azospirillaceae; genus Azospirillum. Next base: position 3,758 of record JAVBJZ010000074.1, on the reverse strand, counting down.
GACATACGCGCGGTGATGGGCGCGCACGGCGGCGACCAGTTCACCGTCGCGGCCCAGAATCTCATCGGCGAATTCGATCATGCACAGATTCGGCCAAGCTTCCTTGCGGATCCTGGCCACCGCCGCCACAGCCTCAACGGCCAGACGTTCGGGGCGGGCCTGGGCCAGCAGCATGACCAACGCCGCGGTTGAGCGCGAAATTCCCATATGGCAGTGAACCAGCAGATGCCCGCAGGTCTCCGGCTCCGCCATGAGGTCCCGCCCCAGACGCAAAATGGCTTCGACGTCCTGGCGTTGCGGCGCTATCCGCTCATGGCGCGGATCGATGATATCGTGGAAGCGCAATTCCTGGCGTTTGTGCTCGCCGTACGCGCCGAACACCGCCAATCCTGGGTGTTCCGGGTCGAGGATGGACAGCACATGGCTGACCCCCACATCGCGATAGGCGGGTAATTCATCAATGCCGCAGACTGTCACGGCAAAGGAAACAAAGGATTGTGGCATCAGGCATGAACTCCAATAACCGCGCTGGAGCGTTTTTCGCCAGATGGCCCCGTGCTTCCGCAGTCGCAACCAGATGGCTTTACTGCGGTGCAGCCGGATGCTGCTTGATTATTGGTGCCCCAGGCCGGACTCGAACCAGCACGCCGTTGCCGGCAACAGATTTTGAGTCTGCCGCGTCTACCATTCCGCCACTGGGGCACAGGGGTGAATGTGTTGCGCGATCATACATAGGCGTCGGCGTGGGTCAATCGTAAATGGCGCTGTGGCCTGAAAATTAATGCCGCTTGAAATCGAGGGGGGGTGTCTGATGGCTGGCGTGACGCTGCACAGCGCGCTATATCGGGATGCCATGCCGCACCGATTGACGCTCATCGATCCGCGCCTGCCCGCTCTCATCCTCGCGCTCGTCAGCGCCGGGGTGCTTGCCGCGGCGCTTGTCTTCCAATACGGGTTTGGGTACCAGCCCTGCATCCTCTGCATCTGGCAACGCTGGCCCTACGTCGCCGTTCTGGTCTTTTTCGTCGCGACACAGGTTTTTCGACAATGGCGCGGAGTCGGTGATGCGCTGCTGGTGGCCAGCGGTCTTGCGCTGCTCACCAACGCCGGCATCGCCTTCTACCATGTCGGCGTCGAATTCCACTGGTGGGCGGGGACCGCCGGCTGCGGCTCCCCTGGCGTGGCGCTGACGCTTGCGGAGCTGCGGGCCCAGGTCATGCAGGCGGCGGTCGTGCATTGCGATGAGATCCAGTGGACGCTGTTCGGCATTTCCATGGCCGGCTACAATGTGATGATCTCCCTGGTGCTCGCCCTCTTCGCCTTTGCCTCGGCGCGCGTTGCTTATGTCCATGCCGACCGCAGAGGATTCTCGACATGACGCCCTCCACCGCCCAAACGCCGGTCAGGCGAAAGGGGGGGGCGCTGCCGGGTGACCCGCGCCCACACGAACAGCTCGCGCGCCTCTGCCGAGTCGACCATGCCGGCGAATACGGCGCCAAGCGTATCTATGAAGGCCAGCTTGCGGTCATGGGCAAAGGCCGGCATGGCCACACGCTGCGCCACATGGCCGAGCAGGAAGCCGTGCATCTGCGCTATTTCGAAGAGCAATTGGTCCAGCGCCGCGTGCGCCCGACGGTGCTGCACCCCGTCTGGCGCGTTGCCGGCTATCTTCTGGGCGCCGTGACGGCGCTGTTGGGCGAGCGGGCCGCCATGGCCTGCACCGTCGCCGTCGAAGAAGTCATCGATGGCCACTACGCCGAACAAGTGGCCCAGCTGGGGCCAGAGGAAGCGGAGCTGAAAAGCACAATCCTGGTGTTTCAGGCCGAAGAGCAAGAACACCGCGCCATCGGGTTGGCCAACGGCGCCGAGCGGGCGCAGGGATACCCGCTGCTGTCCGGGGCCATCCGATTCGGCACGCGGGCGGCCATCTGGGTCGCGGAACGGTTCTGAGACGCTATACCGGGTCCAGCTCGGTATCCCAGTAAAGAAAATCCCGCCAGCTCCTGTGCAGGAAATTCGGCGGGAAGGTGCGGCCATTTTCTTGCAGTTCATAGGCCGTGGGCCGGAAGGGCGGGCTGAGCGGGATCATGCCGCAATGCCCCGATAGCCGGTTGCCCTTCAGCAGATTGCAGGCCGAGCACGAGGTGACGATGTTCTCCCACGTCGTCCGCCCCCCGCGTGAGCGAGGGACCACGTGATCGAAGGTCAAATCCTGCGTCGGGAAGGAATGGTCGCAATATTGGCAGGTGAAACGGTCGCGCAAAAACACGTTGAAGCGGGTGAACGCCGGTCGGCGGGTTGCTGGAATGTATTCCTTCAGTGAAATGACGCTGGGCAGCCGGATTTCAAAGCTGGGGGAGCGAACGACCCGGTCATACTGCGAAACGATGTTGACGCGATCGAGAAAGACCGCCTTCACCGCTTCTTGCCAAGACCAGAGCGACAGGGGGAAGTAACTGAGCGGGCGAAAATCCGCGTTCAGCACCAGGGCCGGACAGTGATCGGGTGGTGGAGCCAATGGCCACTCCCTCGTCTTCTACCGTCTCGCGCGGCCTCTGACCCCGAGCGCATAAGATACATAAGCGATTGCAGCGGGATTCTCAATATCCCGCGCTGCGCATCGCCGGCATAGCACCCAATCTTCATGGGTCTGTAGCGCTTTCGACACATATAAAACCAACGCCCTCAGCAGAAGATGAGCGGGTGGCGCTGTGACAAAATAGGCTTTTCTTTATAAGGGAGCTTCAAAAATACCAGCCGATTACCTGATGTTAACCATGTTGGCCCACAGTCTCCGAACCGATTGAGGGAGCCGATATGACTGCACAGATCATCAGCCTTGCCGTAAAGCGTGCCGAGCGTGAAGAGAAGGAGCGCTTGATGCGCATTGACGCCTTCGACCAGGAACTGCGCCGCCGGCTTGCTTTGTACCTGGATGGTGACGAAATCCCCCTCGAGCCGATCAGCGACAGCCCATACATCTGAACAGGTCCCCCTACACCTATGGGGGAGGGATGCGATCGGATAGACACGGCATGACCATCGTCGGCATGACCTCTATCGCCCGCTTCGCTTCCAGCCTCCCGACCGGGCGCCTGCACTTGGGGAGCATCGCCCCCCACCGTGCTGGCTGAAGGGGCCGTATCAGCCGGCGCGAACAGTGCGCAGGAACTTGTCCACCTCGTCCCGCAGCAGGCCCGATTGGGTGTTCAACTTGCCGGAACCCTGCAACACGGTCTGCGCCGCCGCGCCGGCCTCACCCGCCGCCCGGCGCACATCGGCGATGTTCGCCGCCACCGCCTGCGTCCCGGTCGCCGCCTGCGCCACGTTGCCGGCGATCTCGCCGGTCGCCGCCGACTGCTCATCGACCGCCGAGGCGATGGCCGTCGAAATCTCGCTGATGCTGCGGATCGTCGCGCCGATCACCCCGATCGCCTGCACCGCTTCGCGCGTCGTGCCCTGCACCGCGTTGATCTGGCTGGCGATCTCTTCGGTGGCCTTGGCCGTCTGATTGGCCAGGTTCTTCACCTCGTTGGCCACCACCGCGAAGCCCTTGCCCATCTCCCCGGCCCGCGCCGCTTCGATGGTGGCGTTCAAGGCCAGCAAATTGGTCTGGCTGGCGACGTCGCTGATCAGCTTGACCACATCGCCGATGCGATCGGCCGACTCGGCCAGACCACGCACGATCCGTGTGGTTTCCTCGGCTTGCGTCTCGGCCTCGCCGGCGATCCGGGCTGAGCGGCTGACCTGCTGGCTGA
>JAVBJZ010000105.1:0-17948 GCA_031546725.1 Azospirillum sp. | reverse complement strand
TCACCACGGCGTCCAGGGTCAGCTGCCCAGTTTGAAGTCGATCACGTTGGCGCCAGCGACCACGAGGCCGAGGGGGAGGCCACAGCCCTCGGTCACGATCGACCGCTTGCTGCCCAATTTGCCGCGGTCGGTCGGGTTGGGGCCGGTTCCCCCCCAGCGGCGCCTTGGTCATCGCCCTGTCCACCGACCGCCACTCCCAGTCGATACCGGCCAAGCCATCGTAGGCCAGCAGCCCTTGCCGCCAGAAGGCTTCAAAGACCCCAGCCTCACCCCATTCACGAAACCGGCGATAGGCCGAGGAAGGGGAGCAAATACCCGTCGCCCGCAACGCCTGCCACTGCGGTGCGCAAGAGAAAGAAAATCGCGTCCATCGCCGCGCGATCCGGAACCCGCGGATTGTGACAGCCCAGCGGATGCGGCGGCCGTGCTGGCAGCAACGGTTCCATCCGCCGCCAAAGCTCATCTGGCAACCTCCAGCCGCCGTCCTGAACCAACTGACCCATCCGAACCTCCACCCTGATGACCTCACAGAGCCAACAGAGCAGACGGTATAAACTCTCTACTGGAATAGGCTCTTACTGACGCTCACAGAAAGCGAAGGCGACAAGTCGATATAAGGGTAAGTTAGCGCCTATGCGCGAAAGCGGGGACCCAGGAAACCTTGCCAATTCATGCCTATGCCAAGCGCTCCGAAGCATGAAATAAGACAAAGTTAGCGCCTATGCGTTTTCACGGGGATGATGATATTCCTAATAGGCGCGCTATCTTCTAAATTGTCCTTGCTCAATGCTTATCGAGCACCTTGCGGATGCGCCGCACGCCCCGCCACACCAGGAACAGGACGACGGGGATCATCAACCCGATGATGATGTCGGGATCGGCCGTCAAGCCAAAACCTTTCAAGGATTTGGCGGCGTAGCCGATGATGCCGATGAGGTAATAGCTGATCGCCACCACCGACAGCCCCTCAACCGTCTCTTGCAAGCGCAGTTGCAGATCGGCGCGGCGGTCCATGGATTTCAAAAGCTCAGCCGACTGCCCTTCCACGGCGATTTCGACGCGGATGCGCAGCAACTGGCTGGCCCGCACCAGACGCTGCGACAGGGTGGACAGGCGTTCCTGCGTCGCCTCGCAGGTGCGGATCGCCGGGGTAAGGCGGCGGTCCATGAAACCGGCGATGGTTTGCAGCCCATCGATGCGCTGTTCACGCAGTTCCTCGATGCGGCGGACCACCAGTTCGTAATAGGCGCGCGCCGCCCCCAGGCGGTAGGCGGTCTCGGTGCTGATCTGTTCCGTCTGGGCCGACATGTGGGTGAGCGTGTCGAGCGCCGCGCGTTCATTCTCCAGGCCGGACAGCGTGGTGGTGAGCATGGTCAACGCCGCCAGCTCCCGCTCGATGCTGTCGATTCGGGGCTGCGCCCCGCGCACCACCGGCAGCGCCAGCAGCGCCATCATCCGGTAGACCTCGATCTCCAGCAGGCGCTGCACGATGCGCCCGGCCTGCTGCGGCGACATACCGCGGTCGGCCACCACGATACGGGAGAACCCATCCCCATGAATGCGGAAGTCGGTCCACGCCGTGGCCAAACGCTCGACCACACGCGAGCCGACATAATGATCCGAGCCGAACAGCCCGGCGAGCTGGACGGGTGTTGGCTCCGGCGTCCCGGAATCCAGAAGGGCGACATGGATGCCAACCATCAACTCACCCCCCATCCCCGCCAGCCAGTCGGGCGGCAGCGCGTTCAGCGCCGGATCGGCGAAGGGCTCGGTGAAAGGACCTTCGCGGAAGATGGTCCAGGTCGAGAATTCCGTATGCCGCTCCCACTTCAGGCGGAAGCTGCCGAAAGAGCCGCTGTAATGCTTCGCGCCGGCCGCCGGGCGCGCCACCCCGGCCCAATCGCAGAGCTTTTCCAGATGCCGGCGATCACGTTCGCCCGCGTCTGAGAACATCGCCAGCAGCGTCCCGCGCATCGGCGCCCGCAGCGCCTCGGACGGGCGGGCATGCACCTCGTTGGTGAGCGATTCGCGCAACGCGTGTTCGCGCAGCCGCCGGGCTGTGGGCGGATGCTCCGTTTTCCGGCGGTCAAGGACGAAGGTTTCCCCGGTAATCCTGCTGCTCACGGCCCGCCCTCCCCTAGAGGATTTCTTATCGGGCTGGATGGCAAGCCTTGCCGGACCGACCCGTCATTGCCACACTATACTGCATATCCTGTGACCGGGCGCCAGGAGCCCACGGGGCCCGCGACCATTAGCACCACCTATCGGAGTTTCCATGAGCGCGCTCGCCATCACCGATGACCTTTTCTTTAACCGCGCCGGCCTCGATCGCCCCCGTGTCGAAGCCGTCGTGTCCGACGCGCTGCGGGGCGCCGACGATGGTGAGCTGTACCTGGAATACGCCCAAAGCGAGGGCCTGGGCTGGGATGACGGCAAGCTGAAGAGCGCCAGCTTCGACACCACGCAGGGCTTTGGCCTGCGCGGCATCGCGGCGGAGTCCACCGGCTATGCCCACGCCTCCACCCTGTCGGAGGACGCCATCCGCCGCGCCGCCGAGACGGTGCGCGCGGTGCGCGCCGGCCATTCCGGCATCGTGGCGGCGCCGCCGCTGGGCACCAATCAGGCGCTCTATATTCCTGACAACCCGCTGTCGCTCGTTCCTTTCGAGAAAAAAGTGGCCCTGCTGGCGGAGATCGACGCCTACGCCCGCGCCAAGGACCCGCGCGTGCGGCAGGTGAGCTGCTCGCTCACCGGCGAATGGCAGGCGGTGCAGATTCTGCGCGGCGACGGCATGCGGATGGCCGATCTGCGCCCGCTCGTGCGGCTGGGGGTCTCGGTGGTGGTCGGCGACGGCGAGAAGATGGAGCATGGCTCCTACGGCGGCGGCGGTCGCGTCGCCTATGAGCATTATCTCAAGCCGGAGACCTGGCGCTTTTTCGTCGACGAGGCCTACCGGCAGGCGCTGGTGAACCTGGATTCGGTGGCGGCCCCGGCTGGGGAAATGACCGTGGTGCTCGGCCCCGGCTGGCCCGGCATTCTGCTGCACGAAGCCATTGGCCATGGGCTGGAGGGTGATTTCAACCGCAAGAAGGTCTCGGCCTTCGCCGGCTTGATGGGCCAGCGCATCGCCTCCCCCGGCGTCACCGTGGTGGATGACGGAACCATTGAAAACGCGCGCGGCTCCCTCACCGTGGATGACGAGGGGACGCCCAGCCCGTGCACCACGCTGATTGAGGACGGCATCCTCGTCGGCCTCATGCAAGACCGCATGAACGCGCGCCTGATGGGGGTGAGGCCCACCGGCAATGGCCGCCGGCAGAGCTTCGCCCATCACCCCATGCCCCGCATGACCAACACGGTGATGCGCGCCGGCCCGCACGCGCCGGAGGACATCATCCGGTCGGTCAAGAAAGGGCTGTTCGCCAAGAATTTTGGCGGCGGTCAGGTGGACATCACCTCGGGCAAGTTCGTGTTCTCCGCCTCGGAGGCCTATCTGATTGAGGATGGCAAGCTGGGGCCGGCGGTGAAGGGGGCGACGCTGATCGGCAACGGTCCGGATGCGCTCACCCGAGTCGCCATGGTCGGCAACGACAGCCGCCTGGATCCGGGCGTCGGCACCTGCGGCAAGGACGGCCAGGGCGTGCCCGTGGGCGTCGGCCAACCGACGTTGCGCCTGGACGGATTGACGGTGGGCGGCACGGCGGCCTAGCCAAACCCACACTTGAATCCCGTTGATATGTATCTATCAACGGGATTTAGTATTAAGCTCTACCCGTCCAGAACCACCATGCCGCACAGCCGGCGCTGCAGGGAAGAGGCGGGAAATGGCTGAACTTGTCCTGGTGTCGATGGTTTGCCCGGATCAGGTCGGCCTGATCGCCGGAATCACCGGTCGCCTCTTCGACCTGGGCGTCAATTTGCGCGACGTCACCTTCGCCGTCATGGGCCAAGGCGCCGAATTCTCCGCCGTCTGCGAATTGCCGGCGCGCATGGATGTTGAAGAACTGCACGCCAGCCTCGCCACCGTGCCCGAGTTGGCCGGCGTGCAGATCAAGGTGATGCGCTTCGCCTTCGACCCGACCCCCGGCCCGCTGGCCCGCATCACCCACCGGGTTGAGGTTTCGGGCGGCGATCAGCCGGGTTTGATCGCCCGGCTGTCCGACATCTTCACCCAATTCGGGGCGAACATCGTCCGCCTCGATGCGCAAACCCTGCCCGACCATGCCCTGCCCGACCACGAGGGTGGGCGCTACACCATCCGCTTCGCCGTCGCGATCCCCGCTGAACGGGCCGCGTCCTGTCTCAACACCGTGGCGAACACCGCCGAGAGCCTGGGCCTGACCAGCAAGACCGGAGCGGCCTGAGTCGTTCTACCCACTTTCACATAAAGAAGAGATTTAAGAATGCAAGGGAAACAGAGCGTCATCGATTGCTTGAATATATTGCTCACCGGTGAATTGAGCGCCGCTGACCAATATTTCGCCCATTCCCGGATGATGGAGAACTGGGGTTTCAAGGCGCTGTACGAGCGCGTCGCGCACGAACGCCATGATGAGCTGGAGCACGCGGACAAGCTGATCAAGCGCGTCTTGTTCCTGGAAGGAACCCCCGACGTCGGCAAGCGTGACCCTCTGCACATCGGCAAGGATGTGCCGGAGATGCTGCGCAACGATCTGGCGCTTGAATTGTCGGTGATCGCCGCCCTTAAGGAAGGCATCGCTCTGTGCGAGCGGGAGCAGGATTACGAGTCCCGGCGCATCCTGGTTGAACTGCTTGAGGACACCGAGGAAGACCACACCCATTGGCTCGAACAGCAGATCGGCCTGATCGACCGGGTTGGTTTGGCGAATTATCTCCAGCTGTCCATTGGCGCGATTTCTTAAGGGATAAAAGACCATGAAGGGAAATCAAGACGCCATCGCGCAGCTCCAGACTGTTCTTAGAGACCAGTTGACCGCCATCAACCAGTATTTCCTGCACGCCCGCATGCTGAAGAACTGGGGGTTTCAGGGGCTGGGCGCATGGGAATACCACGCCTCGATCGAGGTCATGAAAAGCGCCGATTCCCTGGTTGAGCGTATCTTGTTCCTGGAGGCGATCCCCAATCTTCAGGATCTCGGCAAGCTGCGCATCGGCGAGGATGTGCCGGAAATCGTGAACGCCGATGTGAGCATGGAACGCGAGTACCGCGACCGCATCGTCGCGGCCATCGCGCTGTGCGAAACCAAGGCCGACTACGTATCCCGCGACCTCTTGGAAGAAATCCTGGAGGAAACCGAGGAGCGCTTGGATTTCCTTGAGATGCAAATCGGCCTGATCAACGACATCGGTCTGCAAAACTATCAGCAAACCATCGTGGGCAAGGCTGACCACTGAAAGCCTGAGGTTGATCTTTTGAGGGTGTCACGTGGGAACGGCGCATTGTATATCCGGTGCGCCGGCAACGTAGCTCTGTATGAGTGTATAAAATGCATCGTTACCGCGTGATACCCTCATCGCGCATAGAGTTCCCTGCCGTGCCCCCTAAGGGCTTCAGCCGAGGGCTGTGTTAAGCAGGCGAAGGATAGGCTTCACCAAAGCGGAGCTGATAGGCGGAGCGTAGCATCCGCCAAATTCTGAAATCATCGCCATTTTCGACAAGCACAGTAGCGTCAACGCGCGTCATGGACGCTCGACCGTTGATCTTGCCGCAGGAGGGGCATGGCGTGCCAGTGTCATTCATGTGCCACGCAACGCTCCAATCATAATCGACATGATAGGCATAGAAATCGATCAGGACTTCCCATTGCAGCCGGGTCAATAGGTCCAGCAACGCGGTGTTCGGTTCAAGCAGAGAATAGTTGAGCCATTCATGGTTGATCAGCAAGGAAGCGGGCAGATAAAAATACAGCCCCTGTAGGTCCATGAAGCAGTGGCAGGACCAGCTAAGGTCACCGCCAATCGTTGTGGAGTAGCGCACGATCGACATCCAGTCCTGGCGATCGTCGCGGGCCCGCTCCGCCTGATAGAGTGGGTCTTCGGGCTTGAGATAGTCATCGATGGCGACAGCTTCGAAATAACCGATTCCATCGCCCAGTTTTACATCAGCAAAGGCCGCGATCACCCGCGCCTTGATCCCGTGCCAGACTGGGTTGTCATAGACCAGGATATCACCGCCATCGGTGGCGTCGTGTGCGTCATTCGCTGGCATTGGATTCTTCACACGACATTCTTATACCACCGCACGCAAATTCTCAAACACCAAGCCGCCAGTGCTAGAGCAGATCGCGTCCGGCTTAGAAGCCGGATGCGTGAATCTGCTCGTCAAATCAAAGCATTAGAGCGGTTTCCGCTTCAGACGGAAGCGGAAACCGCTCTAGCAGAGGCAAAGATCCAGGATCTCAGGGGTGTTCGTTGCCTTTTACAGTTTTTGCGGCTCCGCCACCTTTTCCCGCATCAGCACGAACTCTTCAGCGGTTGAGGGGTGCAGCGCGATGGTGCGGTCGAAGTCGGCCTTGGTGGCTCCCATGTTCAGCGCGATGGCCAGGCCTTGCACGATCTCTGGCGCATCCATTCCCATCATGTGGCAGCCCAACACCCGCTGAGTCTCACCATCCACCACCAGCTTCATCATCACCCGCTCATCACGGCCCGACAGGGTGTGTTTCATCGGCCTGAAGCCGGTCCGGTAAATATCCACCTTGGCGAAGCGGGCGCGCGCCGCGCCCTCGGTCAAGCCAACCGTGCCCAGCGGCGGCGACGAGAACACCGCCGTCGGCACGTTCTCATAGCTGATTCGTATGGAATCGTCGCGGCACAGCGCATCGATCAGCGCACGTCCCTCGGCGATGGCGATCGGGGTCAGCGCCATGCGGTCGGTGACGTCGCCGATAGCGAAGATGTTATCGACCGTGGTGCACGACCATTCATCCACCTTGATGGCGCCGCCTTCGTCCAGTTCAACACCAACCGCCTCAAGGTTCAGGCCATCGGTGTTCGGGCGTCGCCCGGTCGCCGCCATGACCAGACCCGCGCTGTGCTCGCGGCCCAGATGGTCGGTGACCGCGAAGCCGCCGGGGACCTTCATCACGTCCACCGGCTTGGTGCGCGCCAGGATCTGAATGTCACGCTTGCGCATTTCCTGCGCCAAAGCCACGCGGATGTCGTCATCGAAGCCGTTCAGCAGTTCCTCACCGCGAATCATCAACGTGACCTCCATACCCAGGCCACGGAAAATGCTGGCGAACTCGACGGCGATGTAACCACCGCCGAGGATGATGATGGACCGCGGCAGGCTTTCGAGTTGCAGCGCCTCGTTCGAGGTGATGGCAAGCTCGATGCCGGAAACCGGCGGCAACGACGGACGACCGCCGGTGGCGATCAGAATATTTTTGGCGCGGTATCGCACGCCCCCCACCTCGACGGTGTGCGGATCGACCAGCCGGCCAAACCCTTCATACAGCGTGACGCCGGATGTCTTGAGCATCTGGAGGTAAACGCCGTTCAGCCGGTCGATCTCTTTGTCCTTGCTGGCGAGCAGCGTTGGCCAGTCGAAGACCGGCACGTGAGAATCCCAGCCATAGCCGCGGGCGTCGGCGAAGGCGTCGCGGAACTGGCTGGCGTAGACCAGCAGCTTTTTCGGAACGCAGCCACGGATGACGCAGGTGCCGCCGACCCGGCTGCCTTCGCAGATCGCCACCCGTGCGCCATAGGAGGCCGCCCGCCGGCTGGCGGCCACGCCGCCTGATCCGGCGCCAATGACGAAAAGGTCGAAATCAAAATCAACCACGCCAAATCTCCTTAACTATTCATCCCTGAGCCGGAATAGAGGGTTTCTAAAAACACACGCCCTGTCAACGGAGGATCAACGTCAGCGGAGAATCAACTTTTGCAGCAAGACCCCTTTCACCCGGATCGGGCGCAGCTCACGATCAGCCGCGGCGCTGACCACCTCCTTGACCATCGCCGTCCCCATCGGCCCTCGCAGCTCCTTCGGGTCCAACTCGCCGATACGGCTGTCCAGCGTGTTGATGATACCGGGAATGCGCGCGCTAACTTTAGCCGCCTCGACCTCGGAGGGTAGATCCAGAATGACGCTGAGTTCCACCTTCAGCGTTTTTGCGCCTTCTGCTAAAGCAAACTGCATCGGCGGCAACTGAACATAGTTGTTGGTCAGTTGTTGATAGGCAGGCTTTCCTTCGCTGGCCTGAGCAGTCGCGGCGCTGAACGGAAGAAAGCCCGCAGCCCCGGCGAGCGCCAAACCAACCGAAAGCGCCAGAACGGAAAGACCATGCTGGCCTCGTTGGTTTTCAAAGAAAATCATCGCCGTCTGTTTGTTTTCGATCCGCTGCATGGCTTTTCCCTTTCATCACCTCCAGCCGGCAGACCGCCAGACTGAAATTTGAAAAATCCTTATCATTACCCTTTCCATAATGTCAAATGACAGAATTGAGTATTATCGCGCAAAACGAAATGCACCGTAGGAAAATACTATTATTCTATACATTTCAACAAATTCTTCCAGGACTCATTGCAATCACCCTGAGAACGCCTGTAAGCCGGTGATCGCTCGGCCGAGAATCAGCGCGTGAATGTCGTGCGTGCCCTCATAGGTGTTCACCGCCTCCAGGTTCATGACGTGGCGGATGACGTGGAACGCGTCAGCGACGCCGTTGCCGCCATGCATGTCACGGGCCACCCGCGCAATGTCCAGGGCCTTGCCGCAATTGTTGCGCTTGATCAGCGAGATCATCTCCGGCACGGCCTTGCCTTCATCCATCAAGCGACCGACGCGCAGCGCGGCTTGCAAACCCAAAGCAATCTCCGTCTCCATATTCGCAAACTTGAGTTGCGGAATCTGGTTGGCGGCCAGGGGCCGGCCAAATTGCTTGCGGTCAAGCTGGTACTGGCGCGCGGCGTGGAAGCAGAATTCAGCGGCCCCCATGGTCCCCCAGGCGATGCCATAGCGCGCCCGATCAAGGCAACCGAACGGACTGCCCAACCCTTTGGCGTTGGGCAGCAGGGCGTCTTGCGGAACCCACACCTCATCAAGGATGATTTCGCCGGTGATGGAGGTGCGAAGCGCGAATTTTCCTTCGATCTTCGGGGCGCTGAGGCCCTTCATCCCCTTTTCCAGCACAAAGCCCCGGATGACATCCTGATCATCCTTCGCCCATACGACAAACACATCGGCGATGGGGGCGTTGGTGATCCATGTCTTCGCGCCCTTCAGCACATAGCCATCCGCCACCCGGCGCGCCCGGGTCTTCATGCCCGCCGGGTCGGAACCGGCGTCCGGCTCGGTCAGGCCGAAGCAGCCGATCCATTCGCCCCGCGCCAGCTTGGGCAGGTATGTGCGGCGTTGCTCCTCGCTGCCGTACGCATGGATGGGATGCATGACCAGCGATGACTGCACGCTCATCATCGAGCGATAGCCGCTGTCAACGCGCTCAACTTCGCGGGCGATCAGGCCATAGCAAACATAGCTGACGTTTGCGCAGCCATACTTCTCCGGCAAGGTGGCGCCGAGGAATCCCAACGCGCCCAGTTCGTGAAAGATCGTCGGATCGGTCGTCTCGTGCCGGTTGGCGTCCAGCACGCGGCTCATCAGCTTGTCCTGGCAATAGGCATGGGCGGAGTCGCGCACCATGCGTTCGTCTTCGGAAAGCTGCTCGTCCAACAGGAATGGGTCTTTCCAATTGAACACCCCGCGCGTATCGGACGCCTTCACCACGGTTTCCTCCTGTCTTCACGGCTTCAGAGCCGAACGCGATCGGCTTCAGCCGATGGGGTGATAGCGTCCCCCGGTCAACGGTTCCCGCACGCCGGTGGTCGCCGGCAGGCTCAGCGGCAAGCCAAGGCGTGAGCGCACCGCCAGATAGGCGAAGGCTTGCGCTTCCAGCGCATCGCCGTCCCAGCCGACGACCTCCACCGGATCGACCGGGGCGCGCAGACGATCCGCCAGCATCGCCATCAGCGTTGCGTTGCGCCGCCCACCCCCGCACACCAACCAGCGCCGTGGCGGCTCGGGAAGGTGTGGCAGCACGCGCTCAACCGCAAAGGCGGTGAACGCGGTCAGCGTCGCAGCGCCATCCTCGGGTGACAGGTCACGCACCGGGGCGGGATCGAAGGCGTCGCGGTCCAATGATTTTGGTGCGGGAAGATCGAAATAGGGATTGTCCAGCAACGCGGTCAGCGCCACCGCATGCACGCAGCCGGAACCCGCAAGACGCCCCCCCTCGTCATAGGGAGCGCCGGTCTTCGCCAGCATCCAGTCATCCACCAGCGCGTTGGCCGGGCCGGTGTCGCAAGCCACGACCTCCCCATCGGCAGCAATCCAGGTGACATTCCCGACGCCACCGAGATTGAGCACGGCCAGCGGGCGCGGCAAGGACGCCGCCAGCGCGCGGTGATAAAGCGACGCCAGCGGCGCCCCCTGCCCGCCCGCCGCCACATCGGCGGTGCGGAAATCATCGACAACGGCGATGCCCGTGCGTTGCGCCAGCAAGGCGCCGTTGCCGATCTGCCAAGTCCGCCCTTCCTTGGGCGCGTGCAGGATGGTGTGTCCATGAAAACCGATGAGGTCCACGTCCCGCGCTGCGACCCCCGTCTCGGACAGCAGCCGCAGCACGGCCGCGGCGTGCAGCTCCGTCAAGTCGCGCTCGACATCCGCCACATCCCCCCGGCCGCCCAGGCAGGCGCGCAGGCGGGTGCGAAATTCCTCCCGGTAGGGCGTGGTGAGGAAGACCAGAGGCTCCACACCGTCCACCCCATCGGTGCGCATCAGGGCGGCGTCGACGCCATCCATAGACGTTCCACTCATCAAGCCGATGACGGTGAGCATGCCTTGATCCCTCGATCCAGCCAAACCATGGCACGGTATCACAAACAGGCCGCGCATCACCGCGAGAAAGACAGGGTGGCGTCGAGGGATGAGATATCCTCCTGGGGCCAGAGCCTTGCTGAAAGCTCATTCTCTGGCTATATTACTGGAAATAAACGGGAGGTTACCGTGGGTGACTCACAAAAGCGCGCCATCCAAAATTATCGATCTCGCCTTGGCGAGCGCGGCTTGGCGCGCTTTGAAGTGCTCGGTCGGGACACCGATCGTGACCTCATCCGATCACTCGCCCGGCGGCTCGCAGAGGACACCCCCGAGGCTTCAGAACTTCGCGCCACCGTGAGTAAGTCGATCATCGGCGGGCCACCCAAGCTTGGCGGAATCCTCGCCGCATTGCGTCGTTCACCGCTCGTTGGCGCCGATCTCGACCTCACCCGGCCCCATGAAGAAGGGCGCAAGGTTGACCTGTGACGCGCTACCTCCTCGATACCAACATCATCAGCAATATCGTCAAACCACAGCCATCGGAATCGCTTCTGGCATGGATGTCGATGCAGCGCGACGAGGATTTGTTCATCACCTCGCTGACCGTTGCAGAAATCCGCCGTGGCATTCTGGAGAAACCACGCGGCAAGAAGCGCGACGCACTCGACACGTGGTTCTCCGGGCCGGAAGGACCGCAGGCGCTGTTTGCCGGTCGCATCCTCTCGTTCGACGATAAAGCAGGGTTAATATGGGCGCGGCTGATGGCGGAAGGGAAAGCAGCCGGGCGACCGCGCAGTGGATTCGACATGATCATCGCCGCTGTCGCCGGCGCGAACGCGTGCGTGGTGGTGACGGATAACGAAAAGGATTTTGCCGGACTTCAGATCATCAATCCGATACGCGGAACGGTTTAAGCTTCCAGGCCTCGCCAACCACATCCTCTTGCCGGCAACGACACACTGGCGACACGCCAGAAAATGGCGGACGGACTGTAAGATCCTTACATCTTCTGCATCGACGTTTCGGATGCGCCCGGATGGGCCAAAATCACTCCCAGCGTGCTGTTCCTTTCGGGCCGAAACCGCAAGCTCAGCACGAGAGGCGCCGCAATCGCAGTGACGACCAGCGCAGACAGCCAGATCGCCCCCGGCCAACGCTCGCGGACGATGAAGTAGAAGGTCGAAAACATGAGCGGCCCGACGATTGATGCAAGGCTCATGGCGGAGGCCAGCACGCCCTGGAACTGGCCCTGCCGGCTGTCGTCGACGAGGCGGGTCGCGAGGGACTGCAATGCCGGTGTGCCTATGCCTGCGAGGGCGACGACCGGCATGATTACGAACACGATCCAGCCGTGCGTGGCGAACGCCATCACCACCAGGGCGATGCAGGCGCTGGCGATGCCGGTCAGGACGGCGCCGCGCTCTCCGAGCAATTTGACGGCGGGTCCCGGCAGGAACGCCTGCGCCAGGAACTGGCACACCCCGAAAGCGCCCAGCGACAGGCCGATCCATAGCCCGTTCCACTGGAATACGTCATTGCCCCAGAGCGCCCAGCAGGTCCCGTACACTTCACCGGTCGCGCTCAAGACGAAGAAAACCGTGACGACAGGCATCAGGGCCTTCATCGAGAACGCCCAGCGCAAGGGGCGGAGCGGATTGAGCACCGCAAGATCGATCTTTTCGCGGCTCGGCGTGCGGGATTCTGGAAGGGCAAGCAGCGCGAACAGCAGATTGCCCGCGTTCAGCCCGGCCGCGGCAAGGAACGGAAGCCTCAGCCAATAATCGCCCAGGACGCCGCCAAGCACCGGACCGAGGAGGAAGCCAATGCCGAACATGGCGTTGAACAAGCCAAAGCGCCTCGCGCGGGTGTCCTCCGGCGAAATATCCGTGATGTAGGCTGTCGCGACGGAAATATTGGCGCTGGTCAGTCCGGCAATGGCGCGACCAATCGCCAGCAACCATAGGGACGGCGCAACCGCCATCAGCAGGTAGTCGATAGCCGCCCCGGCAAGCGAGATCAGCAGCACCGGTCGGCGACCGAGGCGATCGCTCAATACGCCGAGGACGGGCGCGAAGACGAATTGCATCGCCGCGTAGAGCGCGGTGAGGATGCCGATATAGGGTGCTACATTGTTGACATGCGTCACGTCCTCGATCAGTCGGGGCAAGATCGGAAAGATCAGGCCGATCCCGACCGCATCGAGGCCAATGGCCGTGAAGATGACGATAAGCGCTCTGTTCATAATGGCGTTACACTCACGGGCTTTCCCTCGGAAGAACGGGCTGCAGGCGCTTGCCGGAGCAATGGCGGCAAAGCCTGAATGAGGCCGAGAGGACGGCTCACGCCGGTGACCAGAGCGGTCTTGCGTTCCATTCTGGCCTCCTGCGGTCGACAGCCATCCAGACATATGTTGCGCTGGATCTAAATATGTACTCGGTATATATTTTGCTACGACACGACGGAGCCGCGTGTCAATATAAAACTGTACTCAGTATATGAATCGAGCTGGTGGTAGTATTATGTCAGCGCCCTCCGACCGCCGATCCCGCAAGCGCCTCGCCACGCGAAGAGCCATCGCGCATGTTGCCGACCGCCTCTTTTTGGAGCGCGGCTTCGAGAATGTGACGGTGGACGAGATCGCAGCCGCCGCCGATGTCGGGCGGATGACGGTGTTCAATCACTTCCCTCGCAAGGAGGACATGTTCTTCGATCGCGACGAGGAGGGCCGCGAGACGCTCCGCGAAGCGCTGCGACAGCGTGACGCCGGAATCGCTCCGATCGAGACCTTACGCCTGCTCGCGCATCGACTGGTCGAGGAACAGGCGCCTTACCTCGAATTTTCGAGCCGAAGCCAAGTCTTCATGGAGACGGTCGAGCGCAGCGAAACCCTCAAGGCCCGGGCAAGGGCGATACGTGACGAACTCGCGCACGTCGTGGCTGTGGCTCTGGCTGAATGCGTTGAAAGAGACGCGGCTGATCCCGACACTTATTTGGCGGCTGGCCTGCTCTTGGCGACGTGGAGCGTGGCCTTCATCCAGGCGCACCGGATTTTTCGACAGACGCGCGATGCAGAGGAAGCAAAAGCCGCCTTCCTCGCTATCGTTGATCAGGGCGCCATCGGGCTGAAGGCCGCGATGGCGGGTACGCCCTATGCGTAGACAAAAATTTCGTCGAGTCTGGAGCAAGCGACCGCTGGGTGCATTGCAGGGCGCCCGCCGAACCGTGGCCCCGTCGCAGGATTTTTTAGAATCACTCCCACTCAATTATAAATAGAGAAATTTTTACCTTTTAAATCAATGTCATCGTTAAGACGCAATTCATCAACACCATGAATCATACCATTCTGAATTGCCAAAGAAGTGCGCTTCAAAGTGAGACATTCCATTCCGGCGAATGAGCCCAAGGAACAGTAAGCCCCTAGCGCTGCATTGTGCCGTCACAGAGCAATGGCTTCTCTTAGCCTCCGGGCCAAAAAGCCACCCTCACAGAACCAATCACTTTCGCTCCACGCCCTGTATGCGGCAGTTCTCCATCCATTGGCGCGGGCGGCTGCACAGCTTTGCGTCCGCCGCTCAAGCTCGTCGCGCACCCCATCCACGGGATCGACGTCACGTAATGTTCGAAGTTGGTGCCGAATATTAAGGAGCTCTTCCGCAGCTTCGGATGCGAAGAGTGCAGCTAGACCGAGTGAGCGGAAATGGTTGTTTACCCGTGCATAAAGCGTATCGTCCCACGCATCAGACCGAGCGACGGTAAATCTTAAAGCAGTCGGCTGCCGTTCAACCACTCTCGCCGTAAGCCAAATGTCATTTCCGAGATCGTCATAGTATGGATGAAGCGGCACATCCTCAGCGACAGCAGGCCCAGCGTCCAATTTAGCTTTGTTGCAATCGGAACAGGCTGGGATCAAATTAAGCGGCGCAACGGCCAGTGCAGGATAATGTGCTTTTGGCAAATGATGATCGAGTGTTGCAACGGAGCGCTGCATGCATAGCGGGCAACGCCCACCCGGCGCCGAAGCAAATATTTCGTCGTAGATGTCTCGCCCTGGCGAACCGTTCTTCGCCATACGTTGTGTGTAGACCTTCTCCATCTCGACGACAGTGATATCCGGTGCAACAAGGTCATGGGTAACGATACCGTGGAGCGCATGAATGCGTGCAGCTTGATCGAATTGCGTCGAGGCGGCCACAATTGCAGGTTCAGCTGCTGCTAGGCGCGCAGCAAGGCCCGGATTTCGCACTCTGCTTATGCAAGTGGCAAAAGCAGAAGAGGCTGATAGTGTCGGACGATCCAGCGACCACATCAGAGGTCCTCGTCCTCAACGTCGTCGCGCGCCGCCAGAAGCCCCTGCACAATTGCCCGCGCCTCGTCACCAAGTTCGCCGCTAAAACGGCGCACTACGCTGTTATAGCTGGGGAGCTCGGCAACCGTATCACGAAGCATTTTGTGAAAACCTGATTGAGTCACTTCCAGCCCAAATACTTCGCGCGTGAGCAGCCCAACATTTTCACCGAATGTTTGAATTTCGGGCCTATCGGCCACAGACCGCAACCCCGTCCGACGCACCATCCAAACACAGCTAGTCGGGACTTCCTGCAACACTACTGGAGAGTGCGTCGCGATCAGCGCGACACCGTTTCGGTTTATTAATAGGTCTGATAGCGCTCGAACAAAAGCCGAGAGCAACGGCGGATGCAAATGAGCCTCAGGCTCATCGAGCAAGACAAGTGTTTTTTCTTCAACGGTCTCTACCAAACGTGTGATCGTCAAAAGAACGATCTTGTGGCCCGAGCTTAGATTCTTGAAAAGCTTACCTGCTGCAGACGTTAGATCGTTCGTATCGTCATCTGAACGGGCGAGAGCCGAAACATCGGAATCACGAAAAATCGGGTCAGCCTGCAACATATTCAACGCTCGTTCCCAACGTGCGACCTTCCCACTCTGCCGGCAGATCATCATGCTGCTGACAAAATCCCCGGATAGAGCATCAGGGCTTTTGGGTGGCTTCGGCTTTCCGTCCTCGTCTTCCTCAATCCATTTCAGCCCGATATAAGCGTATCGGACGCCCTGAGACTTATCCGGTCAATTCGGGAGAGGTTCAAACGGATCGAATGCACTGAAGGTCACAGAGACGAGGCTGGTAAATAATTCCTCGTCAAGATCAGTAGTAAACGCACCGACCTTATCTGTGTCCGGATCTCGATCGACGATTGCCCTTGTCATATCGTTGAGCAACGTAGTCTTGCCCACTCCATTGCGTCCGATCAAAACATGCACATTGGTGGGCGGATACGATTCTGGAGCGACAGTAAAAGTGAGGCTCAGTGGTTCGATACGGCGAGATCGTCGACGAGCCGTATAGCTGAACTCATAGTTGGTAAGGCGGGCACCGCCTTGTGCCATCCGATGAAATTGGCCAATTACCGTAGATCGATCAACTGATCGCAACAAAGATGTCCCGGTAACCTTTTCAGTGAGCGCACGCTCAAACAGATTGGGATCATTTGCGACATCCCGAAGACCGCCAAGAACTCGATCACGAACCTCAGCCCCAATTGCATTGAGGGCATCGTAGTAGGTGTCATCTTGGCCGAGAGAAAAGAAACGATCATCAAGTTCGTCGAAATCATCCGGAATATTTGGTCGACGCTGATCATCCGCCATTGCGAATTGACCGATCTTTACTCCGCCAATACTGTGGCGCTCGCCATCCTCATCGTAAATGACAAGGGTGTAGAGAGTAGAAAATTCGAACCAATCGTCCCAGTTATCCGTCAACAAATAGGCGCGATCCCTCGCCTGAGCGGATAGTCGGGTACCAACTGGCAGGACGCGGAAATACGTCATTGAAATTGCCAACTCACCAAGAAAAAAGCATAAATGCTCATGGCAAATTCGGCACTACAGGCCCGACATACTTGTAGAGCGTTGTGCGAGATACACCATATCGCCGTGCGACGTCCGACACTTGAATATTGGCGTCGCGCAGCAGCACCTTGATCTCGTGCACCTGTTTCTTTCCCAACTTTGGCTTGCGACCGCCTGAGCGGCCTCTGGCACGTGCTGCTGCGAGACCAGCATGGGTGCGTTCACGGATCAGGCTGCGCTCGAACTCCGCGAGGGCCGCAAACACGTGGAAGACCAGCTTGCCCGCTGCACTGTTCGTTTCGATCTTTTCGGTGAGGCTTTCAAACCCAATTCCCGAGCGCTCCAACTCGGCTACGATCTGCACGAGATCCGGCAGGCTACGCCCAAGCCGATCTAACCGCCAGACCACAAGCGTGTCTCCAGAGCGCAGGGCCTTTCGGCATTGCTCCAACTCTGGCCGCGCGGCGCTCTTCCCGCTTGCCGCCTCCTCGTAGATGACATGGCAATCAGCCTGCTGAAGCGCGTCGCGCTGCAAGTCTAAATGCTGGTCCTCTGTGGAAACCCGAGCGTAGCCGATCCGCTGATTCATTGACACAATCGAGACGTTGAAAACTTGACGAGAATATTAACTCGCCAAGGGGGCTTTGGATAGTCTCGGACGCGATTTTTTGACGTGTCCAGAAAACCACCGTTTTGTGAACAATTTCGCAACATACAGGTGTTCGCCGGGAGCGGCGGTGCTCATGCGCTGTCACACCGCAACCCGCCTGCTCTACCGCAGGCTGAAGTGGCTCTTTCGCATTCGCACTAAGGGATTGACCGCCTCTCGTCGGAATCGGTCATGCTCAGATATCTTCGAACGCGCCTGCGTGCCAATTCGATTTGCGCCCATTCGATAGACTCCCTCATCTCCTGGCGTAGCGCCTCAATCTCAGCCAGCGACAGCTGACGCACGCCCGGCTCGTGGTCGTTCTTCATGATTGTGTACCTCCTTGGGAGGCGGCAGCCAGGGCGTCGGTTTCGCTCAAGGCGTCCTCTTGGAAGGCTCCCATGCGTTCCGCTTCGTCCTTGCTGACCTCGGCCCATATCCGCTTGACCTGGGCAGGACTGTAGCCAGCCAGCTCGGCCGTCCTAGCATTACAGTTGCTTCCATCGATTTGAGCTTAGATCCTGGTGTTTCGCCTCTATCGAACGAGGGCGGAAGGGATTTCACTGCCCAAACTCTCACCGGATTACGGCGCGGAGCACCAAGAGGTTTGGGTGAAAATGGAGT
>JAVBJZ010000050.1:0-12675 GCA_031546725.1 Azospirillum sp. | reverse complement strand
GCAGCTTCGCCAGGTTCTGACTCGCGGCAAGGCCGACGTTCGCACGCTCAAGCACGCGCAGATCCTCCTTAAAGCCGATGAGGCGGAAGGTGGGGTGGGCTGGAATGACGCCCGCATCACCGAGGCGCTGGCTGTCGGAGTGGCGACAGTGGAACGGGTGCGCCGACGTTTTATCGAGGATGGCTTTGAGGCGGCGCTGAGCCACTACCGCGGCCCGAACCGGGTCTACCGGACCAAGCTCGATGGCGACCAGCAGGCCCATCTCATCGCCTTAGCCTGCTCGCACCCACCGGACGGGCGCGGTCGGTGGACCCTGACGCTGCTGGCCGAGCGCATGGTGACGCTCGGCCATGTTGACACGCTGTCCTACGAGACGGTGCGCCAGACACTGAAAAAAACGAATTACGTCCACATCTGAAAAAGATGTGGTGTATTCCACCCAAGCAATCGGCCGAGTTCGTCTTCCATATGGAAGATGTTCTGGAGGTCTATCGGCGGCCTTACGACGCCAAGCGGCCAGTCGTTTGCCTGGATGAGACTGTCAAGCAATTGATTGGAGAGAACCGGGAACCGCTCCCAGCCAAGCCAGGGGCGGTCGAACGCTACGATCATGTGTATGTCCGCAACGGTGTCGCCACTCTGTTCATGGTCAGCGAACCATTGGCCGGCTGGCGCCAAGTGACGCTCACCGAGAGACGCTGTCGCATCGATTGGGCGCACATCGTGCGCGACTTGGTGGAAGGCCGCTATCGCCAAGCCGAACGGGTCGTGCTCGTCATGGACCAACTCAACACTCACTCTCTGGCCAGTCTGTATGAGGCGTTTCCGCCCGCCGAAGCCAAACGCTTGGCCGACCGGCTTGAGGTCCATCACACCCCCAAACACGGCTCGTGGTTGAATATGGCCGAGATCGAACTGAGCGCCCTGGCCAAACAGTGCTTGGCGCGCCGCATTGCCCATAAGGCGACGGTGCAACGCCATGTTCAAAACTGGGAGCGGGAACGCAATACCGCAGGTTCCCGCATCAATTGGCAATTCACCACGGAAAACGCCAGAATTAAGCTCCGCAGCCTCTACCCATCATTTCAAGGATGACGGAACACTAGTCTTGCCGAGCCATTCGTCGGCTGCGGCAGAATCCTGGGTGACGCCTTCTCCATCTTTATACATGAAGCTAAGAAGTACCTGCGCCAGGGGATAGCCTTGCTCCGCCGCCTTGTGGAACCACTTGGCCGCTAGGGCATAATCTTGAGCGACGCCCAAGCTCTTCTTATACATGACGGCAAGACGGACCTGCGCTGGGACAGAGCCATTCTCTGCCAGTGGGCGCAGAAGTTCCAGAGACTTTGGATAATCCTGACGATCAAAGGCGGCCAGGCCGTCTTCCAGCGTTCCTGCTTGCGCGCCTGCTGTGAGAAGAAGAAAGGCGGCGCAAGCGGTTCGCAGAATGGATTGTCTCACGGTCTTCTCCAGCCGATTGCATCACAAGCGCGGAATATCAACAAAATCTCTACCTCTTATGAACCGAAGCGCCTCACCCGACAAGAGCCGTGTGAGGGCGCAAGCCAACGAAGTCAGGGTGGTTTTTCTTGAGAAGCTTCGCGCAAAAATCACGAATTAGGAAAGCGCTGGTTTCCCATTTTCGTGCATGAATGCTGATTTTTCCTTGCCCTGCGCTTTGGAACCCTTGGCGCAGGCATGAATTGGCAAGGTTTCCTGGATCCCCATTTTCATGGGGATGACGGTTTTGGTAGCAGAAACCTCACTTATCGTCATCCTCGCGAAAGCGGGGATCCAGGAAACCTTGCCAGATAACATTAAGTGAGCGCCTATGGTGGCCAGCCCTGCCGCGGCATCAGTCGTGGATGGCCAGAAGACGGTCGTCATAAAGGCGTGCATCAGGTTTCATCCAAAATTGGGCGTTAGGCGATTATCCCCGCTGCAAGAGAGTGTAAGAAATCCCGATCAGTGTTTGCTGTGGTTCGATTCCCACTCGCGCGCCAAGCGCTGTGCCGTAGCGATGTCTTCCTGTGTCAGGTGTTCGGCAATAAGGTCGCGGAGCTGGACAGCGTGGGGAGAGCAGCGGCAGTTCTCCCTCTCTACGGCGAGAAAGGCCCATTTATAGGCTTCTCTATAATCCTGGGCGACGCCTTTGCCCTCGAAATACTTAAGGGCAAGGTGGCGCTGCCCCGTGACATCGTCTTGTGCCGCCATCTTTCGGAACCACTTGGCCGCTATGGCATGATCCTGGGTGACGCCTCCCTCGCCCAGCTCATACATGAAGGCAAGGGTGGACTGCGCCGAACTGTAGCCTTGTTCCGCAGCTTTGTTGTACCACGCGACCGCCATGGCGGAATCCCGGGAGACGCCCAGCCCACCTTCATACATAGCGCCAAGATAGACCTGGGACTGGGCATCGCCTTTTTCGGCCAGCGGGAGCAGAAGCTCCAGCGCTTTTGAATAATCTTGACGACCAAAAGCGGCCCGACCCTCTTCCAGCGTTCCTGCTTGCACGCTTGCTGTGAAAAGAAGAAAGGCGGTGCAAGCGGTTCGCAGAATGGATTGTCTCACGGTCTTTCCCAGTCGATTGCATCACAAACGTGGAATATTGATAAAATCTCCCCCCTTATGGACTGAAGCCTCCATCACGACAAGATGTGGCGTCAGACGGGGCAATGGTTGCGGCGCATGGGAAAGTGTATAAAATGTCTGGCCATTCTCACGCGGGAAGCGTTTGAGGATGGTCCAAAATTTGGCGCACACAAGTTTGGCACACGCACGGGCGCACCAAACCGTGTAATCGCTTTTGGATGGCGCTGGATCACGAGCAGACAACCGGGCTGTTCCGGCTGGGTATGGATGGGGGAATAGACGAAACCGATGCGCAAATCAGCGATTGCGGTTCTTATCCTGGTCATTCTGGGCAACATCGGGGCCTGGGCCCTGTGGAACCGCCCTGTCGCGGAACGGTCCTGGGGCGGCGCCATCAACGGCGTCAGCTACACCCCCTTCCATCCGAACAAGAGTCCGACCAAGGGCGACCGCGCCGGCGCGGAGGATATCGAGAAGGATATGCTCGCCCTGGACGGCGCGGTGAAGGGGGTTCGCACCTACTCCGCCACCGACGGCTCGGAGCAAGTGCCGCCCATCGCCCGCAAGCATAATTTGCCGGTGACCGTCGGCGCCTGGGTGCAGGGCAAGCCCGAGATCGACGAGCCGGAAATCGCCGGCCTGATCAAGCTGGCGCGCGAGAACCCCAACGTGCGCCGCGTCCTGGTCGGCAACGAGGCGATCCTGCGCACGGACATCACGGTCCCGCAGGCCATCGACTACGTCAAGCGCGTCAAGAAGAAGGTCAACGTGCCGGTCTCCATCGCCGAGCCGTGGCACGTCTGGTTGCAGCACCCGGAACTGGTGGAAGCGGTGGACTTCCTGGCGGTGCATCTGCTGCCCTATTGGGAAGGCGTGCCGATCGATGAGGCGGTCACCTACGCCCTGTTCCGCTACAATGAGCTGAAGACCAAATACCCGAACAAGCACATCCTGATCGCGGAAATCGGCTGGCCGGCGGATGGTCCGTGGCGCCGGGGGGCTGAGGCGAGCCAGGTCAATCAGGCGAAATTCATCCGCACCTTCTTGAACATCGCCGCGCAGAGCCGCCTCGATTATTTCATCATGGAGGCGTTCGACCAGCCCTGGAAGCGCGAGATCGAAGGCTCGGCCGGCGCCTCCTGGGGGCTTTGGGACGCTTGGCGCAAGCCGAAATTCCCGATGATGGGGGAAGTGCAGGAGGTGAAGAACTGGCCGCAGATGTGCGCCGTCTCCATCGCCTTCGCCTTCTTGCCGCTGGTGTTCTTCCTGCGCCGCCGCAGCGATCTGAAGGTGGGCGGCCTGCTGTTCTATGGCGCGCTCATCCAGGCGGTGGGCTCCGTGCTGGTGTTCACGGTGACCGCCGCCTCCGCCGCCGGTCTCGCCACCACCACCGAAATCGCCTGGGCGGTGTTGATCTTCTGCCAGCTTGTCCTGCTCTGCGTCATGCTGATCGACGGGCTGGAGCTGACCGAAGTGGTCTGGCAGGCGCGTTTCCGCCGCAAGTTCGAGCCCAGCTCCGCCACGCCCCTGCCAAACGCGCCCAAAGTGTCGATCCATGTGCCGTGCTACAACGAACCGCCGCACATGGTCATCGAGACGCTGGACGCGCTCGCCCGCCTCGACTACCCGAACTATGAAGTGCTGCTGCTCGACAACAACACCAAAGACCCCGAGGTGTGGAAACCGATCGAGCAGTATTGCCGCCAGCTTGGCCCCAAGTTCCGCTTCTTCCATCTGGACAATTGGCCCGGCTTCAAGGCCGGCGCGCTCAATTTCGGTCTGACCGTGACCGCCGAGGACGCCCAGCACATCGCCGTCATCGACAGCGATTATCAGGTGCATCCCGACTGGTTGAAGGCGACGATCCCGCATTTCGACCGACCGGAGGTCGGCTTCGTGCAGTCGCCGCAGGATTACCGGGACTGGGGCCAGAATCTGTTCCAGCGGATGATCAACTGGGAATACGCCGGCTTCTTCCACATCGGCATGATCCAGCGCAACGAGCGCAACGCGATCATCCAGCACGGCACCATGACCATCATCCGCAAGAGCGCGCTGGAGGGGGTGGGGCGCTGGGGTGAATGGTGCATCACCGAGGACGCCGATCTCGGTCTGCGCCTGTTCGAGTCCCGCTACGAGGCGGTCTACATGCCGGAGAGCTATGGCAAGGGCCTCGTGCCGGACAGCTTCTCGGCCTACAAGACGCAGCGCTTCCGCTGGGCCTATGGCGCGGTGCAGATCCTCAAGCACCATTGGCGCGAGCTGCTGCCGCGCGGCAAGCGTCTGACCGCCGGGCAGAAATACCACTTCATCACCGGCTGGTTGCCCTGGTTCGCCGACGCCGCGCATATGGTGTTCGGCGTCGCCGGCATCGTCTGGTCGCTGGGCCTGCTGTTGTTCCCGAAATATTTCGAGTTCCCGCCCAACGCCTTCATGATCCCGACGCTGAGCGTCTTCGCCTTCAAGGTGGCCGCCAGCTTGTGGCTTTATGAAGCGCGGGTGAAATGCGGCTTCTGGGACAAGGTCGGCGCGGCGATCGCCGGCATGGCGCTGACGCACACCGTTGGGCGCGCCATGTGGCTGGGGATGTTCACCTCCGGTCGTCCGTTCGTCCGCACCCCCAAATGCGAGAACCAGCCGGCGTTGATGCAGGCGTTTCTGATGGCCCGTGAAGAGCTGGTCCTGCTGTTTGCGCTCTGGGGGGCGGCGCTCGCCATCGTTTTCGTCTTCGGCCACGAAAACCGCGACGCCTTCATGTGGGCCGGTCTGCTGGTCGTGCAGTCCCTGCCTTATCTGGCGGCGTTGATCACCGCGCTGATCAATGTCTTCCCCAATCTGCATTTCGGTCACCGCCGCCCGGCTCCGGTCACGGTCGAAGCCGAGAGCTAAAGCGGAGTGTGGCGCTTCATAAACCGGGTTCCATGCGATGGAGCCCGGTTTTCTTTTGCCGGTTTGCTGCTTCTTGACACTCCTCCCTATCCGCGTACGCTGAAGAGCATGGATTTTCATGCCGAGGAGGGCGCTTATCATGGCCGCAGACAGTGGTGATTCCGATCTGCGCGTCCACCCCACGGAGATGGTGAGGCGACCGGATCCGGTTTCCAATCGCCAGCCACGCCGCGACTCGTCGGAGCAGCGCAAGAAAAAGCCGCTCGCCAACCCCCGGCGGCGTTCGCTCTACGATCTGTTGTTTGACGAGATCGACCGCATCGATAGCTTGAGCGAGCCGCAGCGGGTGCGCATCAAGGCCAACATCCGCTCCCATGTCACCGACAACGCGCCCGCTCCACAGGCGAAAGCGCCGCCACCGGACCATGCCGGGGGCGGTAAGGAACGCACCGTCGCTCCGCTCTTGTCCACTCCTCCGCCGTCCCCCCCGATCGATGAGGAGCACATCGTCCGGGCCGCCGCTCCACAGCATGCCGCCCTGTCCAGCGACGAGGCGAAGGAGAACAGAATCCTGGCCGAACAACTGCGTGTCTGCCTGGCGCAGCACACCGAACAGGCGCGCAAGATAGGCGCTTATCTGCATCTGCTGCTGGGGACCAACAATTCTCAGCACCTTATGACCCTTGATATCTGAGCACTTCACCAATCCTCCTCACCAAATGGGGTAAGCATCCCCCACATGCGCCCGCCCACCGCGTTCGCGCCTGCGGCAGAATAGGCTGAAGGAAGACGGGCCCCGCATGGGCTATACGGGCCCCGCCACGCCTTTCCTGCGAGGAACCCTCATGCCGACAGCACAGCACGCCTACGCGCCTCTTCCCATCGAAGGTTCCAGCGATGCGCTCCGCCGCTCTCTCGCCACCCGCTTCCAAAAGACCCGCCAACGCACGGCGGAGCTGGTGGCGCCGCTGGGCGTTGAGGATCTGATGATCCAAACTCTGCCGGACGGGGGCTCCGCCAAATGGCATCTGGCGCACAGCACGTGGTTCTTTGAAAACGCGGTTCTGAACGTCTGCTCGCCGGGTTATCGGTTTTTCGATCCGTCATTCCAGCGCTTGTTCGCTCCCATCAATGACCGTTTCGGTCAGCACCCATCCGCTCCAGCGCTGCGCCTACTCTCAAGGCCGACCACCGCCGAGGTCATGCGCTACCGCGACCATGTGAACGGCGCTGTCTTGCGCCTCATCGAGCAGGCCGAGGACGCCACGCTAACCCCGGTGGCCGAACGCATCGCGTTGGGCATCGTCCATGAGCGCCGGCACCAGGAGCGCTTGCTGTGCGATCTCAAGCATGCGTTCTGGAGCAACCCGCTCCGCCCGGTTTACGAACCCCTGGCTCCCCCCTCCTCGCCACCCTTCGAGCAGGCATGGTTCGAGCACCCCGGTGGCCTGGCGGAAATTGGCGCCGACCATCCCCTTCCTGGCTTCGACTCTGAACGGCCACGCCATACCGTGATGCTGCGCCCCTTCGCGCTGGCTGGCCGGCCGGTGACCTGCGGCGAATATCTGGCCTTTATCGAAGACGGTGGCTACGCCAAGCCCAACGCCTGGTTGGACGACGGCTGGGAGGCGGCCTGCGCGGAGAACTGGCAAGCGCCCTTGTACTGGGAGAGAAAGGACAGCGGCTGGCAAATCTTCACGCTGTACGGCATGGGGCCGCTCAACCCCAACGACCCTGTCTGCCACGTGAGCTGGTACGAAGCCGACGCTTACGCCCGTTGGGCTGGTTGCCGGTTGCCGGGCGAGTCCGAATGGGAGGCCATGGCTGTCGGTAAAAAATCCACCGGCAATTTGCTTGGCAACGGTCACCGTCACCCGCGCCTCACCGTATCGCGTGATGTCGAAGGGCCCTGGCATATGTTCGGCGACGTCTGGGAATGGACGCGCAGCGCCTTCCTGCCCTATCCCGGCTACCGCCAGGTGGACAACACGGCCAATGCGGATAAAGCAGACGAGCGGGGCCGATTCATGGCGAACCATGTGGTGGTGCGCGGGGGCAGTTGTGTGACGCCGTTCGACTACGCCACGCCAACCACCCGCCACTTTCTCCGCCCCACCACCCGGACCTCTTTCACCGGCATCCGGCTGGCGCAAGACGTTTGATGGTCTGCGGACGGTGTCACCCCCGCCGGAGCAGGAACTCGCGACCGACCTTCACACGTTTCTCACCGTCATATTCGACGATGTCGGCGGTGGCGTAGGTCTCCGTCCAGAGTTCCGGCAGGTAACTGCCGGTGCCGATAAGGTCGACCGGGGCGTTGGCCTCGGCCATCAGGCGGCACTTGGCCGGGCCAAAACCCGAGGAGGCGACGATCTTCACCGCGGGAAAGCCTGCGGCGTCCAATTTTTCGCGCATGTAATGGATGGCCGCGGCGGAGACGCCGGTTCCCATCAGATAGCGCAACTGCGTCTCATCGCGGTAGCCGCGGATCGCGTGCGGCGCATGCCGTTCCAGCACCGCATAGGAGCCCGGCGGGTCCAGCCCTTCAACGAAGCGACCACCAGAGGTGTCCAGGCGCAACGCCAGCCTGCCGGCCGCCGCCAATTCCGGGAAGTGGCGGCACACCTCAAGCCCGTCGGTAACCTCACGCCCGAAATAATCGACCAGCACCGTCAGCGGCAGAGCCGGGAAGGTCTCGTGGAACATTTCCGCCGCGCGCAACGTCGATCCGGCGTAGCCGATCAGCGCGTGCGGCATGGTGCCCATGCCCTTCTCCTGGCCGAAGTAATGCGCGGTGGCGTCGGTGGCGTTGCCGATGAAGCCCTTGGCCCCGGCCTTGCGCCGCGCCCGGTCCGACCCGACCGACGCCGCATAAGCCATGATCTCCGCCATTTCCGTGCCGGCGCAATGGCGGGCCTCCATGGCCAGGAAGGCCGCCTTCGGCAGGTCGGCGCACATGGTGAAGGCGTTGTAGGCCGCCACGCAGGCCGGCCCCAGCTTCATCAGCAGGATCGTTTCCAGATCCGTCAAATGATAAAGGGAGCCGGTGATGTACAGCAACGGCTCCCCGGCGCCGACCCACTTGCCCTCGGGGTAGTTCAGTTCGATCTTCACCGCGGCGCCGCGCTCACGGCACACGCCCTGCAACCACTCGATGGCCAAGCGTGGCGCACAGAGCACCGGGCGGCGCATGAAGATCGCGTAGGTGACCTGTTTGTCGCCAAACTTCCCGACCGTCCCCTTGGTGTGCTTGAAATAGGTGTCGGTCCAGTCACTCACCGCTGCGGTGGAGGGGTGGCTGAGAGCACCCTTTCCTATCTTGCCGTTCATCGAAAACCTGCCCCTTCTCCCCGGTCGCCTCATAGGTTTCTGGCAACCGGGGAGGGTGTTTGAAAAACAAAGAAGAGCGCTTACTCCGCCGCCGCCGCCGCGCGGCGTTCGACGCGGCCACGCTTCAACTCCTCCGCCAGCAGGAAGGCCAATTCCAAGGATTGGCTGGCGTTGAGGCGAGGATCGCACGCGGTGTGGTAGCGTTGCGCCAGTTTATGGTCGGTGATCGCCTGGGCGCCGCCCGTACACTCGGTGACGTCCTGGCCGGTCAGTTCGAAATGCACGCCGCCGGCGTGCGTTCCCTCCGCCTGGTGAACGGCGAAAAACGCCTTGGCTTCAGCCAGCACGCGCTCGAACGGACGGGTCTTGTAACCGGAAGGCGACTTGATCGTGTTGCCATGCATGGGATCGCACGACCAGACCACTTTGCGCCCTTCCCGCGTCACCCGGCGCAGCAACGGCGGAAAGGCTTCGCCTATCTTGTCCGAGCCCATCCGCACGATCAGCGTCAGGCGTCCGGCCTCATTGGTCGGATTCAGGATGTCGGTCAGGCGGATCAGCTCATCCGGGTCGGTGGTCGGGCCGCATTTCAGGCCGATAGGGTTCTTCACGCCGCGCAGAAATTCAACATGCGCCCCGTCCGGCTGGCGGGTGCGGTCGCCGATCCATAGCATATGAGCGCCGACGTCGTACCAGTCGCCAGAGGTGCTGTCGACACGGGTCAACGCCTGCTCGAAGGGCAGCAGAAGCGCTTCATGGCTGGTGAAGAAGTCGGTCTCGCGGATCTGCGGCGTTGTTTCGGCGGTGATGCCGCAGGCGGACATGAAGGCCAGCGCCTCATCCAGGCGTTGCGCCAGATCGCGCATGCGCTCTCCGGCGGGTGAACGCTCGACAAAGCCCAGCGTCCACTGATGCACCTTGTGCAAATCGGCGTAGCCGCCCTGGGCGAAGGCGCGCAACAGATTGAGCGTCGACGCCGCCTGGGTGTAGGCTTGCATCATGCGCTCGGGGTCGGGGATTCGCGCCTCGGCGGTGAAGTCGAAGCCGTTGATGATGTCGCCCCGATAGCTCGGCAAGGCGACGCCCTCGATCGTCTCGGTGTCGGCGGAGCGCGGCTTGGCGAACTGGCCGGCCATGCGGCCCACCTTCACCACCGGAATGGCCGCGCCAAAGGTCAGCACGATGGCCATCTGCAACAGCACGCGGAACGTGTCGCGAATGTTGTTCGGGTGGAACTCGGCGAAGCTTTCGGCGCAGTCGCCGCCTTGCAGCAAGAACGCCTGACCCTCGGTCGCGGCGGCCAGAGCGCTCTTCAGCCGGCGCGCTTCACCGGCGAACACCAGCGGGGGGTAAGAGCCGAGGCGTTCGAGGACAGCCTCGACCTTCGGGGTGTCGGGATAAACCGGCATTTGCTTCACCGGCTTGTTCTTCCAACTGTCGGGGGACCAATGCTCCGCCATGGCGCTTGCTCTTTTTTCCGCTAAAAGAACGCCTCATCCTCGGCCAGCGACCAGCGTTGATGACCAGCGTTGAGAGATCAACCCTATACGTCGAAGCCCGACTTTTTTCCACTTCTTCCCGAACCGGCGCCCTGAATCATCGCCCCGGCCCACGCCAAATCCGGCGGCGGGGATGGGGAAGCCTATCCTTTTGGCGCGTTGCGCCGCTCAGGGAAAGCGCCCAGGCTAAGCCCGCTCCGGGTATGGATGATCAGATGCTGATCACGGCGGTTTACTGGCTCTTTATTGCGCTTGTCGCGACCGGGAAAATGATCTCCTTTGTGACACTGATCATTTTCACCATCGCCATGCCCCTTACGAGGATTCAAATCGCCCGGCAGCGGTTCCCGCGCGACTTGGCCCGTATTCCAAGGGCCGACCTCGGCATGGTCGTGTTTGGTGTGGTGGGGACCTATGTCCTTCTGGAAAACATCTGGATCTTCCTTCGGAATTTTTGAAGGAAAGGCGCAACAATCAAGGGTTGATTTTATTCTGGATCAACCCACTAAAAAGAGATATCGAAGGGGTATCCGGTCCATGCGGCATCGGCGGCATCCTTTGTCTCGAAATCAAGACTGTGTCTCCAAATTGAGAGAAGTCTTGTCAGGCTCGTCTCGTTTTAGAGAAAATTTGCTGCGCCGCACCTTGTTTTTCCTTGGAAATCAACGGTATGCGTCTGCGCGCACTCTGGCATGCATATTGCTTATGGATCGGCAACAAGCTCAATAAAGTTGGTAAGGGAGTGCCCAATCTATGAGTTTTCTCGTGTGCATGGCTGCACTTGTGTTTTTGATGTTCGTCGCCTATCGCGGCTTCAGCGTCATCCTTTTCGCTCCTATCGCGGCGCTCGGCGCTGTCCTTCTGACCGACCCTGCAGCCGTCCCGACCATCTTCACCGGGCTGTTCATGGAAAAGATGGTCGTGTTCGTGAAGCTCTACTTCCCGGTCTTCCTGCTTGGCGCGGTGTTCGGCAAGGTCATCGAGCTGTCGGGCTTCGCCAAGTCGATCGTCTCTTCCGTCATCAACCTCGTCGGGCGTGAACGGGCGATCATGTCCATCGTGGTGGTCTGCATGCTGCTGACCTACGGTGGCGTCTCGCTGTTCGTGGTGGTCTTCGCCGTCTACCCCTTCGCCGCCGAGATGTTCCGCCAAGGCAACATTCCAAAGCGCCTGATCCCTGGCACCGTCGCGCTGGGCGCTTTCACCGCCACCATGGATTCGCTGCCCGGCACGCCGCAGATCCAGAACATCATCCCGACCACCTTCTTCAAGACCGACACCTGGGCCGCCCCCATGCTGGGCACGCTGGGCGCCGTGTTCATCATCACTCTGGGCTTGCTCTATCTCAACTGGCGCCTGCGCGCGGCGGCGGCGGCGGGTGAAGGCTATGGCACCGGCCATATCAATGAGCCGGAAGCCATTTCCACCGATAACTTGCCGAATCCCGTCATCGCCATCCTGCCGCTGATTCTCGTCGGTGTGCTGAACAAGGTCTTCACGATTCTGATCCCGAAGTTCTATGGCGCCACCTCGACGGTCACTCTTATCGAAGGCAAGGCGGCGGTGACGCAGCAAGTCGCCTCGGTCGCCGCGATCTGGGCCGTGGAAGGGGCCTTGGTCATTGGCATCCTGTCCGTGCTGGCCTTCGCCTGGAAGCCGGTCAGCGAGAAATTTGCTGAAGGCACCAAGGCGGCCATCGGTGGTTCGCTGCTGGCGTCGATGAACACAGCGTCTGAATATGGCTTCGGCGCGGTGATCGCGGCGTTGCCGGGCTTCCTGGTTATCGCCGAAGGGCTGAAGGCCATCCCGAACCCGCTGGTGAATGAAGCGATTTCGGTCACCACGCTGGCGGGCATCACCGGCTCGGCCTCGGGTGGTTTGAGCATTGCTCTGGCCGCCATGTCGGACCAGTTCATCGCAGCCGCCAACGCGACAGGCATTCCGATGGAAGTTCTGCATCGTGTCGCCTCCATGGCCAGCGGCGGTATGGACACTTTGCCGCACAACGGCGCGGTGATTACTGTGCTGGCGGTCACCGGCATGACGCATCGCACGTCTTATGGTGATATTTTTGTTGTCACCTGCATCAAAACCCTGGCAGTCTTCTTTGTGATTGCCCTCTATTACCTGACGGGTATTGTCTAAACCACTCCTATCTCGTCCATTCTCTTTTCCCCAATGAGGGATACATGAAGAAAATTATCAAGCTGGCCGACGTCGTAGAGATGATCCCGAATGGGGCGTCGCTGATGATCGGCGGGTTCATGGCGGTCGGCTCGCCGCACCGGGTGATCGACGAACTGATCCGCCAAGGCAAGCGGGATTTGACGGTCATCGGCAACGATACGGCGCGCCCGCACCAGGG
>JAVBJZ010000036.1:0-88713 GCA_031546725.1 Azospirillum sp. | reverse complement strand
CTTTTGTTGGTGGTGTTGTTTGTTTGTTGGGGTGTGGTCGTGCCTGGTGTTGTCTCTGAACCCCCCCCCCCCCACCACTCGCTTTTTTCTTTTCCCTCGGCGGGCGGGGCCATCCCTCCGGCAGCATATTGCAAAGCAATTTTTCTAGAGTATGGAAAATCTATTCTTGCGCTGACTGTTTATTCCCAAGGTTTTGGGCGTTGGTTTACACGCCACCCGTTTGCGGAATTGTCGCCCCTTTCACCACCTCATCGGTAAGATCTTCCAGCGTCAGTTCCCGCACTTTAGACGGTTGAGGCATGGGAGATGGCTGAGGGGCAGGCGGCGGCGATTCTTGTGCGGGGGGCGCCGGGGCTGGCGGGGCGGCAGCGGGTTTGGCGGTGGTGGGCCGCTTTGGCAGTTTGATGGGCTTGCTGTAGATTCCATCGGCGGTGATGCTTGGCTGATCGCCGAAGTCGGGCAGAGGGGGAACCCGCGCCAGGACCGAGCGCATTTGGCTGGCGATGAAGTCGATGCGGACACGCAAGGCTTGGCCGCGCTCCCCATCATAGCGTGGATCATCCAGGAATTGACGGATCGCCAGCAGGCCACGCAGCTCCAACCCGCACATCTCGTGCGTGCCGATGGGAAACTCAGTCAATCCAGCGAAGGATGTGAAGAAGGCGGCGCTGCCTTCTACGAACAAAAGCACCATGCGGGTGTGCATACGGTCGAGAGCGATGGCGATTCGTGGCACGCCCAACTCTTCCGGGAACAGGTTTAACCGTTCTTCCAGCAAGGCCGCTTGCGCGAAGAAGTCGCGAATCTTTCTGGTGAAGCGGCGATAGCGGTTGAGACCACCGATACGGACCCGCTCACGCGCCCGGGTCGACAGCTCCGCCGCCTTCTTCAGGTATTCATCCATGCGCAACAACATAACCGCCGCTTCACGCTGAAGTTCGACGGATGAAGGCGATGGGGCCGGCGGGCGCTTCGGCATGGTTTTTATACAGTTGATTTGACGAGCGGATTTACACGATCAGCCTTTGCAAGACCGATTACGATTGGCTCTGGCGGGCTTGCAGCCTATTTCGCGGTGCGGACGCTGATACTACGCTGCTGCCCTCCCCGCAGGAAAGAGATTTGTACCGGCGTACCGATACGGATAAGCCCGATTCTATTGCGCAAATCGGTGCCGGAGTGGACTGGCTTGCCATCCACCGCGATCACCAGATCGCCGGTGTGCAGGCCGGCGCGTTCAGCCGCCGAACCCGGCTCGACCTGAGCGATGATCGCGCCATGCTCGCCCGTAATATTGAGTGATTCCGCCAAATCGGGCGTCAGGTCTTGAATGGCGATGCCCAAGCGACCGCGCTGCACCGCGCCGTGCTCGATGAGCTGATCGACGACCGAGCGGACGATGCTGATCGGAACCGCGAAACCGATGCCCACGCTGCCGCCAGCCGGGCCGATGATGGCGGTGTTCATGCCAACCAGTTCACCGTTGAAGGTGACCAACGCCCCCCCTGAGTTGCCGGGGTTGATAGAGGCGTCGGTCTGAATGAAGTCTTCATACCCCTCGACCTTCAGCCCGCTGCGTCCGAGCGCCGAGACGATGCCGGACGTCACCGTCTGCCCCAGCCCGAAGGGGTTGCCGATGGCGACGACGAAGTCGCCGACGCGCAACCGGTCGGAGTCACCCGGCGAGAGCGCGGTCAGCCGGTCCGCGTCGATCTTCAACAGCGCCACATCCGTGGCCTCGTCGCTGCCGACCAGCGTGGCGCGGACGCGGCGACGGTCTTTCAGCGTGACCGCGATGTCCGAAGCGTTCTCGATGACGTGGTGGTTGGTGATCACATAGCCGCGCCGTGCGTCGATGATGATGCCTGACCCGGCGCTCACCTGTGGGCGCGCCTGCTGCGGGGTGTCGCCGAAGAAACGACGGAAGAACGGATCGCGCAGCAATGGGTTGTCCGCCTGCGGCGCGCGCGACAATACGGCGATGTTCACCACCGCTGGGGTCACCGTGTCCAGCATCGGCGCGATTGTCGTCGCTCCGTTCACCGAGGCCGGAAGCGCGGCCGTCACAGGCAACGGTGCGGTCAACAAGACCAGGACCGCCAGAGCCTCCGCAATTCTCATTTTCATACGATCCCCATCTGCAACCCTGCGAAGATTTGGGGCAAGTCCTGTCTCTCTTCAAGATCTTTGCCTTGGGCGGCTCTTATGGTGTGGGTGTGAATGGGGCGCCACCAAGGATCCCACAACCTTCCGCGCCAGGTTGCGGTTAGGGCGGGGAGATGGATCTTAGCGCTTCACGATACGCTACCGAATGGAGTATCATTGCGTGTATCACACTTCTCTTTTGTTTCGAGGTCGGGAATGGCCGTCGATTCGTTATCTAGAACTCTCGGAAAATGACCGTCGATTCATTGTTGGAACTCTCTGAACAAGAGTATCTGAGAATTGAGGAATCCTTGTCGGAAACGGGCCGGGGACGGGCGTTTTTGCGCATGCGCGACCGCCGTATCCGGCTTGTCGCCATCGACGAATTCCACGGCGTCGCCGCCGCTCTGCAGGCGCATGTTCAACGCCTGGATACGGCGATGTCCGCCGCTGCGACGCGGGTCGCCGCGCCGGTTGGCGAGGGCCAGTTCAGCCGCATCCAGGGGGAATTGGACTCACTGCGCTCCTTTGTTGAGCAGGCGCGTGGCGACATGGCGGCGTTGCGTCTGCCTGATGGCAGCCACGACCCGATCATCGTCGCCACCACGGAGCTGGACGCCATTGTCCAGGCGACGGAGCGCGCCACCACCGAGATTCTCGACGCGACCGATCTGATCCAGGAACACACCAGCCGCATTCCGCGTGACGATCCGGACTGGGCGGATCTTGCGAACGGCATTGAGACGCAATGCATTGAAATCATGACGGCGTGCTCGTTCCAGGATATCACGGGTCAACGCACCACCAAGGTCATCAACACGCTGCGCTACATCGAGGATCGGGTGAACGGGATGATTGCGGCGTGGGGTGCTGAACGCGCCAGCGCCGCCGCGGCGCTCGATACGGTGGCGGTGCATCGCAAGAGCGGCGACGCCAGGCCCGACGCGCATCTGTTGAATGGCCCGCAGCTTGATGGGCACGGCGTTAATCAGAGCGACATCGACGCGCTGTTCGACAGCATGGCCAGCGCGAATCCCAACGCTCTCGTTCGTACCGAAGAAGAAGCCCCGGCAGCAGCGCCGGCAGCAGCGCCGGCAGCCGCCCCGACCGCAGCGCCGGCGCCAGCGCCTCCGAAAACTGTTGCGCCGCCTCCACCACCGCCCCCGCCGCCACCTCCACCTCCACCTCCGCCTGCTGCAAAGAGCGGTGGGGTGGCCTCGCAAGACGACATTGACGCACTGTTTTCCTGATCAGCCATGACACATGACGACACTCATAAGCCTCGCATCTCCTTGACACAGGATCAGGTCGACCGTGTCTGCGAGCGGCATCGACGCTTCCTTGAAGGGCAAGCCGGTGGGGCGCAAGCCAACATACCCTTCTTTGACCTGACTGGCCTCGACCTGTCGAAGCGCGACCTGTCCGGCGCGCATTTGGCGGGTGCGATCCTGTGTGGGACCAATCTTTTTGGCGCCGTGCTCGATAACGCGGACCTGTTCGGGGCTGATCTGCGCGGCAGCGACATGCGTGAGGCTCGGCTGTTCCGCGCCGATCTGCGCGGGGCCAACCTCCAGGGCGTCAATATGGAAGGCGCCAGCATGATCGAGGTGGACCTGCGCGACGGCAGCACGGTCAACAAGGATAGCGACGGCGAAACCATGGTGGTTGGCTTCAAGCCGGGTCCGACCAATCTATCCTCCGCCCGCCTGATCAAGGCTGACATGACGCGGGCCAAGCTGACCGGCAGTTTCGCCCGCGCCGCCGACTTTTCATTCGCGACGCTGACCGACGCCCAGTTGGAGTGCGTGGATTTGCGCGACTGCAATTTTGCGGGCGCCTCCATGCATGGCGCCAATTTGATGGGGGCTGATCTCAGCGACGCCAGCCTGGACGACACCTTGGTGAACACCCTGGCTCTTGTGCGCACCGCGCTCCGCGAGGGTGACGCGGCGGCCCTCAAGAGACAGCAACCATTGCCGGTAAAGAGCGAGGGTGGGACGGAGGAGCCTGCCAAATCCGTGACGGATATGTTGCGCCAGCATCTGCTGTGGCTGGGTTCCAGCGGCAAGATGGGGCGTCAGCTTGACCTGACAGGGATGGATTTGAGCAACACCAATCTGTCCAACGCGGTGCTGACCCTGGCGCGCGGCCACAGAGTGCGGATGCGGGGCGCCAATCTCTGCGGGGCGCAGCTTCAGGCGGTGCAATTTTCCGAAGCCGACCTGCGCTCGGCCGATTTGCGTGGCGCCGACCTTCGGGGGGCGGTGCTCAACCGAGCGGTGCTAATCGACTGCCGGCTTGATGGCGCCAATTTGTCGCCGATGTCGATTTCCGCCACGCAGCAAACCATGAACGCCTCGCTGGTCCGCGCCCGCCTGGCCGGCGCGTCGCTGGTTGAGGCGAACCTTACCGGCTGCGATCTTACCCAGGCGGACCTTACGGGCGTCAACCGCACGGGCGCTATTCTGGACGGGGCTATTCTCGAGGGGGCGCGGCTGACGGAAGGCGCGTGATGTGCTCTCAATTTTTGATTTCACGCGCCCGGCCTTCAAGGCCGAGCGCGCTCGTCTCTAGCGGCGCCGGACCAAGCCGAGAATCAAGCTCGCGGCGAACAAGACGATAAAGATGAAAAACAGGATCTGCGCGATGCCTGACGACGCAGAGGCTATGCCGCCGAATCCCAAAGCGCCGGCCACCAGAGCGATGACCAGAAACACCAATGTCCAGTAGAGCATCGTTCCCTCCCTCTACACCGTGCTTCACCGCTTGTGAATGCGCATTCCCCCGTGTTTTCATTTTCCCAGGGGGAGAATACTAACAACAAAGACAAGACCTGGAGGTTCCCGCCGGCCCTCACCGCTTCTGACTTACCCAGACCGGGGCTGCAACGTCCGGGCGTCTGTGCTGTTTACGGGGCGGACCGCACTCCATTCCGGGTGCGGCGAGACCCGATGCAGGGGAGGATGAAAACCATGAAACGCACGCTTTTGTTCGCAGCCGCATCCGCGGCCTTGGTCGCCGCACCGGCCTGGGCGCAGATGTATCCCAACTCCGATGCTGGCAAATCGTGGGATGTTCCCCACCGCAGCAGCGGCTCGGGTTTGCCGACCGATAGCCCACAAGTTGACAGTCTGGGAACAGGGACCCAGGGCTACAGCGGCAGTTCCACCCCCTCGGGGTCCATGGGTATGGACAGCGACCCTACCACTGGCACGCAAACCCAGAGCGGGATGACCCATGACCGCACCATGAAGCACAAGCAAACGCAATCCATGGACGGCGGCAGCGGCAGTACGGGATACGCCAGTTCGCCAAGCGGCAGCGGCATGGTCAGCCACAAGGATATCACGTCACGGCGCGGTCGTGGACAGAGGGATCTGGAACTGACTCAGACCACGCTGCTCAACGAGTTCAGCGCGCAAGGCTATACGGCGGTGCGCGATTTCCATAAGAAGGGTCAGAACTACGTCGCCAACGTCCAGGACGCGCAGGGGCGCTGGATGACCGTTGAGCTCGATGCGCAATCCCGCACCATCACCCCGACCCACTAAGCGGGCGCACCCCGGTCCACTAAGCGGACAAAACCCCAGCCCAGTGATCGGCGGACCATTCGGTTGGTGGACCGCTTGGCTCTTGGCGTCCCTTACCTTATTCTGATACTGGCGAGTAACGGTCAATTTGTTGGCTCGCCAGTATCAGAGTTGGGCGCTCAAGAAAGAATGCTGGGGTGAGGGTACGTAAATTTTTATTTGCCCGCTCAGTGATTTACTCTGTGCGGCATTTTGACACTGGCGCCGACAAACGCTAAACTATGTATTGCATACAGTAAATTATTCATTACACGTTTGTAATGTCACATGATAGAGTAACGATTGTCGCGTGACAAAATTTGTGCATAATTTAGAGGAAATCATGGATATCTCAGCGCTCCGGCATGGAAAAGAAAAAAAATATGGGAGAATATCTCTCATTCTTGGATCTGTTATTTGGCTTATTGTTATAGCAACGCTTGCTATTGTAAGTGTTGAAAAAATAGAATATATGATAGTTTTTCTTTCTGCCATTGCTTCTTATATTATTGCAATTGCGGTTATTTTGTTTGTTGCGGAACGGATAGCCCGCGTTATGCTGTTCGGTTCTGCCGTTCGCGTTTCCAGCACGCAGCTCCCACACATCGATCAAATGCTGCGTAAATGCGCGGCGGACATGAAGCTCACCGAACTTCCGACGACTTTCGTGGTGGGCTCCAACGGCGCCGTGAACGCGCTGGCGGTCAGGTTTTTGCGGGCGCGCTACGTCATCCTCTATTCAGAGTTGGTGGATCTTCTGCCGGAACGGCAGCTTTCGATGGTCATCGCGCATGAGGTCGCCCACCATGCCGCCGGCCACATCAACTTCTGGAAATCATTGTTGATGAAGCCGGCCATCTTTGTGCCGTTCCTTGGCGCGGCGTATTCGCGGGCTTGCGAGTTGACGGCGGACCGCATCGCCGCCGTGTGGGTTGGCGACGCCGAAGCCAGCAAGGCCGCCTTGGTCGCCATCGCCTGCGGCAGCGCCCGTATGGCGCCGCAGGTGAACACCCAGGCGTTCCGGGAGCAGGAAGCCATGGTGCCGGCTTTCTTTGGTTTCCTGATGAAGCTCTTCTCAACGCACCCGCGCATGACGCGCCGGGTTATCGAAATCGAAGACTATTTCCAAAGGGCGCCCAGCCATTTGCGCGCCCCCACTCTTTCAGCCGTTCCGGCTGAATAAAGACGCTGTGGGGCGTTGATGGTGATTCCCTTATCACTCAACGCCTCAAGCCCTTGTGATTGGCGCGGTGTCAGCCTGCCTTATGATCGTCCCCCTTAAACAGATAAGGGCCGCGACTGCGGCCTCTCGCGCTGGCGGCAGGCGGGTCCTTTGGACTTAACTCGAGAGCCTTGCCCGTCGAGGGAAAAAGAAAGAACCGTTGGTATCACCCGGCATTGGCATAAAGAGAGGAATTCTGCTTTCCAATGACTTTTGCTAGGCATTGGATACCTCGCGTGATTTCTTTTTCACTCAACCCCGCAAAACCCACGACGATGCCTGCGCAGCTTGGTCGGTAAGCGCTATAGAGCGGGCTAATCGGGCAGAGTCCGACGCCGGCTAAGGAGGCTTGCGTAACGAGGGTATCTTCCAGAGACGTGGGGATATTCTTGAACCAGACGACGATGTGCAGCCCAGCCGCGGTTCCTTCTACGATGATTTTGTCGCCGAGCGTCGCGCAGAGCTGATCCAGCAGAATGCGCCGCCTCTCACTGTTCTTTCGTCGAATCTGGCAAATGTGGCGCTCATAAGCGCCGCTCGCGATGAAATCAGCAAGCGCTTCCTGCTCTAAATGAGACGACCCACGGTCTGCTAGCCACTTTGCCTCTGTGAAAGCCTTAACAAGATTGTTCGGTACTACGAGATATCCAAGCCGTAGCAACGGAGACAATGTTTTTGAGAACGTGCCGGAATAGATAATATTATCGGTCACGCTGAGGGAATACAGCGGCTGAATTGGCTTCACATCAAAGCGGTATTCGCAGTCATAATCATCTTCAACAATGTACGCTCCTGCACGCTCAGCCCAGGCAAGAAACTCCTGCCGTCGCGTTACAGGCATGACACTGCCAAGCGGAAACTGATGAGAGGGCGTCAGATAAGCGAGGCGCGCCTTTTTGACGCTGACCAGAAGATCCGTTCGCATTCCTTCGTGATCAACGGGGATAGCCTGTAACTCCGCGCCGACAGAAAGCAGGGATTTCCGCGCCATTCCATAGCAGGGATCCTCTATTACTGCTTTTTCTCCAGGGTCCAAGAGCAACCGGGAACAGATGCCCAACCCCTCCTGAGAACCATTCACAATGATAATTTGCTCCGTCGCGCAACGGATGCCCCGTGCGCGCCAGAGATAGCCTTGTAATGCCTTTCGCAGTGTCAAAGATCCTGCGGGATCGCCATAACGCAGGCAATCCAGGCGGCTTAATAAGGCCGTATTGATGGACCGCTTCCAAGACAGCATAGGGAAGTCGCACGACGCGATATCGCCAGGCCGAAAATCCGCAACCAGAGGGCCGATAACCTTCGTCAGTGATGCGACAGGCGGGAGCCGACGACCGTAGTGCGATAAATGCGGCTCCGTCGCCAGAGGGGGGATCTTGCTGCGCCCTGGGCTTGAAGCGCTGCCGCTGATGACGCGCGCCCGACTGCCCTGATGCGTTTCCAAATAGCCTTCGGCAATGAGCTGATCGTACGCCGCGATCACGGTCGTGCGGGATACGCCGAGTTCCGAAGCCAAGCGTCGGGTGGACGGAAGGCTGGAGTCTTGCGGGTATACACCCTCGGCGATTTGCACTTTGAGCGCGTCACAGATCCGCAGGGTTAATGAACGGCCTTCATCGAAAGCTGAGAGCGCCATGCCCAACTGGTCTGCTTCCTTAGTGTCAGATAAGATATATGACCAGTCCATATTCGCTGGAATCAATGATCTTCGCAAGGGGCGGCATCATCAACCCATCCTTGCTGGACAAGTTGATGCTGCTGTGGCAACCGATGATTTCATGCGTTTAACGCTGAGGAGCCGTCGCAAACAGCTTTGCCAACTCCTGAATCACCCCGTCATCCAAGGATTCTGCCATATTGTTCATGACAAGATCTTTGCGATTCCCGTCCCGGAAATCCTTCAACTGCTTCTCC
This sequence comes from Azospirillum sp., assembly GCA_031546725.1. GTDB lineage: Bacteria > Pseudomonadota > Alphaproteobacteria > Azospirillales > Azospirillaceae > Azospirillum. The sequence continues at coordinate 79,863 of JAVBJZ010000036.1, read as the reverse complement.
AGGTAAGTCATTTTTTGCCCGGAAAGATTAGGGAATTCCTCCGCTACACTGACGCCATTTGTGCCATGACAGGTAATGCACAGCGTATCGGCAAGGTTTTTTGCCCTGATGCCCGCATTATTCGTTTCGGCTGTGGCGACAGTTGAGAACAGCATGGCGAGAGCAATGGACAAGGAAACATATGTTTTCATGATAAGACTCCAGGGACTATTGAGAGATGTGCGATTTCGCGGGCATCTGTGCTCAATCAGTCTCCAGGTTGGAGTTTGTTAAAGGCTGTGCCCAGTGGACGCTCCAGCGCACCCTTCACGCCGCCCCACAAGACCCGGGCGTGCGCGAATGTGCCTCCGGGTGCGATGACGCGGTGTTCGGCGACCATTTCAAATGTCTTCGAGTCATAAATACGAAGATGATCGCCCATGTATCCCGCCCCCACGTACAAATAACGACCATCATGGGTGTATTCCGGGTAGCCCGTGGCGCCGCCAACGTCCACTTTCTTGACGACTTCGAGTGAGTTCTTGTCGATCAGCTCAAGATGGCCGCCGCCTTTTTGTCTTGCATCGACGACGATATACGGGGCGTCGGGGTGAGCCGCGATGCCCACGCTGCCGCTGCCACCCACCTTGATTTGCTTGACAAGTTGGCCTTTTCCGCCATCCCAGACCGTGACCAGCGTTCCCTTGCTGCAACCGGCCGCGTTGGGCGAGAAATAGAGGTCCGCATCCTTGGTCCTTAGCATGGCGCCAGAGCCGATGTGGGGATTGCACCCACCCGGCAAGGAGCGGACATATTTCTTTTCCAGCAGATCAATGATCTTGATCTTGTTATTGGGCGCACGGTCGGTAATGTACAAGTAACGGTGATCTTCCGACGTGAAGCCATCATACAACCACGCAGAAGTCTCCCCAGACTCCCTCGTGCTGACCTTGGTGATGGGCATGTCAGGCTTGTTCGGCTCGATGATCCACACTTCGCCAAGCGTTCTCGCGGCAACGGAGAACACATTGCCACCCACGGAAGACGCTGTGATGCTGGCTGAATAAGACGTGGTTTCTTTTCCAGACGGGTCGGCGCCGCTGAGTTTGAATTGCTTAACCGGCTCCAGTGTTTGCGCGTCCAATATCATCACCGCGCCGGGAACCAGAGACCCCGCCGCGATCCATTTGCCGTCCCAAGAGATCGCCATGAAAGGACCGGACAAAGCCGTTTTTACGCTTCTGACGGCCTGCATGGAATACAAATCAATTTTGTAGATCTCGGCTGTGTCAGTCTTGACATACGCCCACCGTGGATCGGTCGGATGGTAACGGAAGATGTGCGGAGCGCGCCTGGTAAGCACTTCACCCACACGTTCATTGGTTGCGCCATCGAAGAACAGAACACGCGATTCAGGTTCTTGGGCATGTCGCCCCCGCTGCATGACCGCCATGAGGTTCATCACATCGGTCTTGAACGCAGGCGCTGCGGGCAAAGTCTTTTCGTCGACCAACATGGTGACGGATTTCTTGGCTTCCTCTAGCGACCAATCCAATTGTTCAGCGCTTTCAGTCCGCACCAGAGTCGCCAGCGCGCTGATTTGCTGCTCGGATAGTTTGTGCACCCATGGCGGCATCAATGTTCCGGGAATGCCAGTCATAATCATCGCGCTGACGGCGTTGTTTGACAGTGCGCCGAGCCGCTCCTTCACCAAGGCGGGTGCGAATCGGGTTCCTACGCGCCCGGCTTGGTGGCAACCAGCACAATTGTCCATGAAGAGTTTGCGCGCATCGATGGCTTCTTCTGCATGTGCGCTGGCTATACTAATGAAAGTTAGCGCGGCGCCGGACAGGATCGAGCGTTTGAGAGGCGACATTTCAATTTCCCCTTTTATTTAAAAGATGCAATAATAACCTATCTTATAAATTCTAGGTTTATTGGCATCATTTCTTGTATTATGCTTGCGCGCTCCCGCTGTTGTTGTGCGGAGGCGCGCTCTCATACGGATTGGCTCAGTTTTATTTGGCCAGATGGCTGTCGAAGAACTTGCCGATTTCGACAAACAGTTCTTTCGATTCAGGGGCGTCGGGCGCGTAATATTGGGCGTGCGACAGCCCCTCGAACACTTGCAATTGAGCATCGACGCCAGCCTGACGCAGCTTGCGGTGGGTCAACACGCTCAGGCTGAGGAACAGATCGCGGGTGCCGCTCGATATGATGGCGGGTGGGAAGTTATGGAAATCGCCGTAGATCGGAGAAAGATACGGATCTTTCAAATCGTGACCATTGGCGTAGGCGAGCGCAGAATGCCGAATATAGCCATTGTAGCTAATCAGAGTGCTATCGATCCATTCATGCGAGACCATTGTATCGCCACCCCCTTCCTCGGTGAGATCAGCCCATGGCGTGCTCGGCGCGATCGCGCCCGGAAGTGGAAGCTTTTCATCCTTCGCGCGCAACACCATGGCAAGGGTTATGCCGCCGCCGGTGGAGGTGCCTAAGACCGCGATCTTCTTGGAGTCGTATTTCTTGAGGAGATCCTTATAAGCCGCGATTGCATCGTCCAATGCGGCGGGATAAGGCGCATCGGGAGGCATGCGGTAGTCGATGGCGATAACCTTATACCCGCTCCACCCAGCCATCAGCGTCGCTTCCCACGTTCCCGCCTCGCCGGGATTGTAGACATAGCCACCGCCATGAAAATACAAGACAACCCTATCATGATTCGTGGCAGGAAAATTTTTTGGCGTTAAAATATAGGCGTTCACGCCACCAAGAATTGTCTGTTCAATGGAAACACCAAGATTTTCACGAAGACCCGGCAATCCTTTGATCGTGATCGCCGCAGCGTCGCTAATAACCTTCTTCCATTCCGTCGCGTTGGTCGGGTGGTTTGCCGTCCATTTCGGCATCGGATATGGCGAGGCAATGGCGGCCTGCATTTCCTTGCTTACCGTCGTTGGCACGGGCAGGGTTTTTGCGGGCACATACCGCGGGCCGGGTTTGGAATTGGCTTCGTTCTGCGCCGCTTCTAATTTTAAAATATCTGCGGTCAGCTCACTTGCCCAAGCACTTGCGGGCTTGACTATCGGCAACGCAAGAATGACCGAAGATAGACCTAGCATCACACCAATTCTTCGGAAATTCGCCTTTGCCGTAATATGATTTTGCCGCTCGATAAAGGCCGATTCCAAAGCATCCGCTGCTTTATTCTGGTATGTATTTAATGCATTTTGCTTGAGTAAAGACATTGCCCTAAGCCCCTTCTAGAAGTTAAATTAAGCCTGTATTGCGCATTCCTCCGCGCATACATCAGCCGAATAACCACAAAACCTGTCGGGGAACTTAGGTAATACAGAATACGGCTTAGCCCTACATCCACTGTGACGACAAATGGGCATACCAGTTGGATATGTCTCCGTGGCTGCTTGGCCGTCCGTACCCTCACACATGGTATGGGCGCTGGGGAGCGTTCTTCCGAAGGTGAGGCTCGTCGAAAGCCTGTTCAAAGGCCGCTGGTATTAACCCTGCTCTGCCTTCGCCGCTGCACACGCCAGCATGGCGTCACCGATCGCATGCTCGCCTTGGGCCTTCAGCGCCTCGCCGACACTGCGGATATCTCGGATCCCCTTGTTCTGGCTGAGCTTGGACTTACCGACAAGCCGCGTGATTTCAATCTCGATGCCCACGATCGCCTTGAGCATCATGCCGATGAACTCTTTGGGGCCATCGGTCATCTTCCAAGGGTCGGGCTGCGATGCTTCATGGGTCCGCGTCAGCCGAGCGACCACGCTACGGACATAACGTTCGTCGTCATGGATGGTGACGCGCCCGTAAGCGTGCACAACGCGGTAATTCCAAGTCGGCACCTGCTTGTGGGATTCCTGTTTGCTCGGATACCAGCCTGGCGCGATGTAGGCATGGGCCGCGCGGAACACGATGAGCGCTTCGTCGCCAGTGGCAATGTCCTGCCAGACCGGATTGGCGCGCGCCACATGGGAATGCAACACGCCAAGCGGCCCTTCACGCTTGTCCAACGCGAAGGGGATGTGGTTGGCGTCCATGCCGCTCTTGCCATGCGTGAACAAGATACCGAAAGGATTACACGCGATCAGGTCATGAAGCGCCTCGGTGTGCGATTCTTCAAAATGAGCGGGGACGTACATGACAACTCTTTTGGTGGTGGAAAGGAAGCCGCAAAGCACCCACACAGCCACGTCTTACAGGCGGGTGCTTTTGCGGCGACTTTACGTTTTGGCTGAGCGTTTCCGCTGTTCATGGGAGGCTTCTTCGTAAACCTCTATAAGGGGCTCTCTTTCACAGAGCAACTCTGCATCAGAACTGGGTGATGCAACAGAACCAGTTATGTCAATTTACGCTGGTCCAGTTCCGGCTGATTCACCTGATTGGGCCTGTCCTCAAGCCTGCCCTTGTCGCCGGGCGGCTGTTGGGTTACCTCTCAGGGCATGATGACCGAATCCCCCGGCGAATCCCTTGATGTTCGGCGTAAACGCTTGCGGTTTCGCTCCTGGCACCGTGGTATGCGGGAGATGGACCTTTTGATCGGCTCTTTTGCCGACGCCCACACGCCTGACTTCGGCCATGACCAGCTTGATCGATTCGAGGCGCTTCTGGAATTGTCGGACCCTGATCTCTATAATTGGATGTCCGGGCGCGAGCCGGCGCCGGTGGAACACGACAACGATGTTATGCGCCTGCTGGTCCACTTCCGTTTCACTCCCCGACAGGGGTCCTGACACCCTCTTCAGTCTCCGGTGGGTCCGCCCTTGCTGACGTTCGATTTGCAGCCCGGCCGGGCCGCCCGCTTGCTGGTTGGCGGGGCCCCGGAAGGATTTGACGCCCGTATCCTGATCGAACTGGCGCGCCGCGCCGGCGCGGCGGGCGTGGTGCATGTCGCCCTCGATGATATACGCAGCGCGCGCCTGGCCGAGGCGCTGGCGTTCTTCGCCCCCGCATTGCATGTGCTGCATTTCCCGGCGTGGGACTGCCTGCCTTACGACCGCGTTTCGCCTAACGGCGAGATCGTCGCGCGGCGCATCGACACGCTGACCCGGCTTTTGGAGCGCAACGACCGCTCCGCGCCGCTGGTGGTGCTGACCTCAGTCAACGGCATGTTGCAAAAAGCGCCGCCGCGCGGGGCGTTCCGCAACGCCACCTTCACGGCGAAGCTGCGTGACCGCATCGATTTGGCGAAGTTGCAAAACGATCTGGTGGAGAATGGCTATACCCGTGCGCAGACGGTGCGTGAGCCGGGTGAGTTCGCCGTTCGCGGCGGCATCGTCGATCTGTTTCCGCCGGGCACTGAAGAACCGCTGCGCCTTGACCTGTTCGGCGATGAGCTGGAGGGAGTGCGGGCTTTCGACCCGATGACCCAGCGCACGACCGAGAAGCGCGATGGCGTCGCGCTGAAGCCGGTGTCGGAGGTGTTCCTGAACGAGGCGAGCATCGCGCGCTTCCGCTCCGGCTACCGGGAGCTGTTCGGCGTCGCCGCCGGCAATGATCCGCTGTACGAGGCGGTCTCGGCCGGGCGTAAATACGCGGGTATGGAGCACTGGCTGCCGCTGTTCCACGATGGCTTGGACAGTTTGTGCGACTACATGCCCCGGGCGATCATCAGCCTTGATCATCAAGTGGAAGAAGCGCGCGACGCGCGGTTGGCCCAGGTGGAGGATTTTTACCAAGCCCGCGCCACCATGATGGCGGTGGACAAGATGGCGGGGCAGCCCGTCTACAAGCCGACGCCCACGGGCATGCTGTTCCTCGACAAGGCGGGCTGGAACGCCCTGCTGGGGCGGACGGCGGTGGTGCAGTTCCAACCCTTCGCCACGCCGCCGGGCATCAAGGGGACGGTGGATGCCGGCGGGCGCAAGGGATACGACTTCGCTGAGGAGCGGGCGCGACCGGACATCAACGTCTTCGACGCGGTTAAGGGGCGCATCCGCGACCTGCGCGCCGATGGACGGCAGGTGCTGGTGGCCGGCTATACCGCGGGCTCGCGCGATCGGTTGATGAGCGTGCTGGCCGACCACGGCATCCAGGGGCTGGAGCCGGCGGACAGCATTGAGGATGTGCGGCGTTTCGGCGCAGCTGTGACGGCCATGGTGGTGCTGGGCATTGAGCATGGCTTCGCCTCGTCCGATATGGCGGTGATCACGGAACAGGACATTCTGGGCGACCGCATGATGCGGCCCGCCAAGAAAAAGCGGAAATCCGCCAATTTCATCGCCGAATATTCGGCGCTCAACGCTGGCGATCTGGTGGTGCACAGCGATCATGGCATCGGGCGCTATGACGGGCTGGCGACGCTGGAGGTGTCGGGCGCGCCGCACGACTGCTTGCGGATCATCTATCTGGGCGATGACAAGCTGTTCGTGCCGGTCGAGAACATCGAGGTGCTGTCGCGCTATGGCAGCGAGGACGCCGGCGTCCAGCTTGACAAGCTCGGCGGCGTCGGCTGGCAAGGGCGCAAGGCGCGCGTCAAGAAGCGCCTGAAGGACATGGCCGAGGCGCTGTTGAAGATCGCCGCGGCGCGTGAGTTGAAGCACGCCGACCCGCTGACGCCGCCGGAGGGGCTGTATCAGGAATTCGCCGCGCGCTTCCCCTACCCGGAGACAGAGGACCAGCTCAAGGTCATCGAGGATGTGTTCACCGATTTGGGCTCGGGCAAGCCGATGGACCGGCTGGTGTGCGGCGACGTCGGCTTCGGCAAGACCGAGGTGGCGCTGCGCGCCGCCTTCCTGGTCGCCATGACCGGGCAGCAGGTGGCCGTCGTGGTGCCGACCACCTTGCTGGCGCGTCAGCATGCGAAGACCTTCACCGCCCGCTTCGCCGGCTTGCCGGTGCGCATTCAGCAACTCTCACGCCTGGTCACGGCCAGGGAGCAGAGCAAGATCAAGCGGGAACTGGCCGATGGTACGGTGGACATCGTCGTCGGCACTCACGCGCTGCTGGCCAAGGGGATGGAGTTCAAGCGCCTGGGGCTGGTCATCGTCGATGAGGAGCAGCATTTCGGCGTCAAGCAGAAGGAGCGGCTGAAGGAGCTGCGCACCGATGTGCATGTGCTGACGCTGACCGCCACGCCCATTCCGCGCACGCTGCAAATGGCGCTGGCCGGCGTGCGTGAGTTGTCGCTGATCGCCACGCCGCCGGTCGACCGGCTGGCGGTGCGCACCTTTGTGCTGCCCTATGACCCGATGGTGATCCGCGAGGCGATCCTGCGTGAACACTACCGTGGCGGCCAGAGCTTCTACGTCTGCCCGCGCATCGAGGATCTGACCACGGTGGCGGAGCGGGTGCGGGAGCTGGTGCCCGAGGTCAAGATCGTCACCGCGCATGGGCAGATGCCGGCGTCCGAGCTGGAAGAGGTGATGACCGCCTTCGACGAGGGTAAGTTCGAGGTGCTGCTCGCCACCAACATCATCGAAAGCGGGCTGGACATCCCCTCGGCCAACACGCTGATCGTGCACCGCGCGGATTTGTTCGGGTTGGCGCAGCTCTACCAGATCCGTGGACGGGTGGGGCGCTCCAAGCTGCGGGGCTATGCGTATCTTACCTACGCCCCCAACAAGCAGCTTTCCGGCGCGGCGCAGCAGCGTTTGCAGGTGATCGAGACGCTGGACAGCCTGGGCGCCGGCTTTCAGCTCGCCAGCCACGACATGGACATCCGTGGGGCGGGCAATTTGTTGGGTGAAGAGCAGTCAGGTCACGTCAAGGAAGTGGGCGTCGAGCTGTACCAGCATATGCTGGAGGAGGCGGTGGCCAGCGCCCGCGCCGGCAGCGGCGCCGGTCAGGATCAAGCGCCGGATGACGCCTGGACGCCGACCATCAACCTCGGCACGCCAGTGCTGATTCCAGAAGGCTATGTGGCTGATTTGACGGTGCGGCTGTCGCTGTACCGCCGCATCGCCGAATTGGTGGACCGGGCGGAGATCGACGCTTTCGCGGCGGAATTGATCGACCGTTTCGGCGCGTTGCCGCCGGAGGTCGAGAATCTGCTGGACGTGGTCACCATCAAGCAGCTTTGCCGGCAAGCCGGCATCGAGCGGGTGGACGCCGGCCCCAAGGGGGCGGTGTTGACGTTCCGTAACAATATGTTCGCACGACCGGATAAGTTGGTGGGCTACATCGCCGGGCAGGGCGGGTTGATGAAGCTGCGCTCCGACCATAAGCTGGTTCACTCCCGCGTTTGGGACGACGAGGCGTTGCGGGTCACCGGGGTGAAGCGCCTGATGAAGGATCTGGCGGGCATGGCCGCCGGGCAGGATGTGCGGGGCGAACCGCCGCCGCCCCCACTACCGCCCCCACCACCGCGCCCGGCGGCGGTGAAGGTCGGGTCCAAGCTTGGCCGCACCATGCGGGGGCGGCGCTAAGCCCATGCAGGATTTTGTTCAACGGCTGTCCCGTGGGGGACGCCGCACCACCGGCGACGCCTCCCGCGTTGCGGATGAAGTCGTCGCCGATCCCGCGCGGCTGCCGGATTTGATGGCCTGCCTGTTCGTCGATGATCCGGGAATCCGCATGCGCGCGGCTGATGCGCTGGAGCGTGTTTCACGGGTGACGCCACAGGCGCTGGATGCTTACACCGATAGTTTGCTGACCGACGTCGCCGCCATCGATCAGGCGGAGGTGCGCTGGCATGTGGCGCAGATCCTGCCGCGCCTCACCCTTGACGAAACCCAGCGCTGGCGAGTGGCGGCGTTGATGGTCCAGTGGTTCGGTCGTGCGGAGAGCCGCATCGTCCGCACCTCGGCGCTGCAAGCCATGGTCGATCTGGCGGCGGATGACGCACCGTTGCGTGAACTGGCGGCGGAGATGATGCGCGCGGCGTTGAGCTCGGATGTGCCGTCGCTGGCGGCGCGGGCGCGGCGCATCCTCAACCCGCTGCGGGTGGATGACGCGATGCTCGCCGCAGTGACCACGACACCTGAAGCCTCCACTCTGACGATGACGCTGTTGAAGGGCACATGGGCGGTGGCCCGGCTGGAGGCGGGGCAGGGGCCGCCAGTGTGGCTGGACTGGAGCGCCCCCCTGGTCAGCGTGACGCGCACCGCTGAAGAACTGTCCGTGGTCTGCCCGGAAGAATGCGTGCCCGACACCGTGAAGGCCGAACGCGGCTGGCGTGTGTTCAAGGTGGAGGGGCCGCTGGACTTCGCGCTGACAGGCATTCTCGCGCGCCTCACCGCACCGCTGGCGGCTGCGGGCATCCCGGTGTTCGCCATGTCCACCTACGACACCGACTATCTGCTGGTCCGCGCCGATGCCGCCGGGCGCGCCGCCGATGCCCTTGGTTTGGTCGCCACGGTGCGGCGGTAGCCCTGAGTTTTACGGGACAGTCAGGACATTCTCGACCGTGTCGGGATAGTGTTCGATGATTTTCAGCAGGATTCGGGTGGAAGGATCGGGAGGATAGCGTTCCTGCTCCCAATTCCGTACGGAGTTGACCTCGAAGCAGAACCGGGCCGCGAACTCTCCCTGGGTCAGGCCCAGGCTGTTTCGGATCGCCTTCACATCCACACGCGCCGGAGGATGCGGAAAGCTCACGGCAATCCTCAGCCCTTTCAAACAGGACACAATTTCCTTCGGATCAGGAGCGTTCGGCAGCCGAACGGGCAGCGCCTGCCCTGCGACCAGCCGGGTGACCACTCCATGAGCTTGGCGAAGGCCCAATCCCCAGTGAGCCAGAGTCTGGATCACGGTGACGGGCTTATCAACCTCCCCATCAAGCCGCAGGACGACGTTGGCGAGGGAACCAGATGGAGCTGGGTTTCGCGCCACGGTATTTTCCCGTCGTTCGAGTCGCTCCCTGAACGACAACCTCTCGGACATTGGCGACCTCCAACAGCTTGCGACCGACGGCGTTTAGTCCTGAACGCCCCAGAACTCCCGGCGACAGCCCCTCGATATGGGCCTGATCGACAATCAGGACATCGTTCTCAATGGTGACGTTGCCGGCGATTCGTAACGTGCCGCTTGGTGTTGCGATGGTGATGATCGCCACCGGCCATTCGGCGTCATCAAGGTCCACAGCAATATCATTGAGCGTCCACATAATCATATAGTGCGCGTGGAGCGTAGTTCAAACACGTTATTCTGAAGCACCCCACCCCCTGCGCGCTTCAGTGGCAGGGGATGGGGCAGCAGTTGAGCCTCAGCCAGCGGCCTTCTTCAGGGCCTGATCGAGGTCGGCGATGATGTCACCGACGCTCTCCAGTCCGATGGACAGACGCACCACCTCCGGGCCGGCGCCGGCGGCGGCTTGGCCTTCGGGGGAGAGCTGGCGGTGGGTGGTCGAGGAGGGGTGGATGATCAGCGAACGGCTGTCGCCGATGTTGGCGAGGTGGCTGAACAGCTCCACGCTCTCCACCACGGTGACGCCAGCGTCGTAGCCGCCCTTGACGCCGAAGGTCATCACCGCACCAGCCCCGCTGGGCAGGTATTTTTGCGCCAGCGCGTGGTACTTCGACGATTTCAGCCCGGCGTAGCTAACCCAGGTGACCGCCGGGTGGCCTTCCAGGAATTCCGCGACCTTCAGCGCGTTCTCGGCATGGCGTTGCATGCGCAGCGGCAGCGTCTCGATGCCGTTCAGCGTCAAGAAGGCGTTGAGCGGCGTCTGGCTTGGGCCCAGGTCGCGCAGGCCCACGGCGTGGCCATGGATGGTGAAGGCGAGGGGACCGAAGGTCTCGTGGAACTTCAGGCCATGATAGCCGGAATCGGGCTCGCTGAGCGCCGGGTATTTGCCGGATTTCGACCAGTCGAAGGTCCCGCTGTCGATCACCACGCCGCCCAATGAGGTGCCGTTGCCTGACAGGAACTTGGTGGTCGAGTGCACGACCAGCGTCGCCCCCCAACGGATCGGGTTGAGCAGGTACGGCGTGGCCAGCGTGTTGTCGACGATCAGCGGGATGCCGGCGTCATTGGCGATTTTGGCGAGCGCCTCCACATCGGTGACGACGCCACCGGGGTTGGCCAGGCTCTCGACAAAAATCGCCTTGGTCTTGGGGGTGATCGCCTTGGCGACATTCTCGGGGATGTCGGTGTCGACGAACACCGTCTGCCAGCCGAAGGCGCGCGGGAAGCTGTTGGAGAACTGGTTCAGCGTGCCGCCGTAGAGCCGGGTGGACGCGATGAACGCATCGCCGGGTTGAAGCAGCGGAAACAGGGCCAGGAGCTGCGCGGAATGGCCGGACGCCGTGGCGGTGGCGCCGACGCCGCCTTCCAGATTGGCCAGCCGCTCCTCCAGCACCGCGACCGTGGGGTTGGTCAGGCGTGAGTAGATGAAGCCGGTTTTTTGCAGGTTGAACAGCGACGCCGCATCATCGACGTCATCGAAGACAAAGCTGCTGGTCTGGTAGATCGGCGTCTGCCGCGCCCCGGTGGCCGGGTCGGGAGCGGCGCCGGCGTGGATGGCGCGGGTCTCGAAGCCAAAGGTTTTCTGCTCGCTCATAATGCTCCCTCAAGAGTGGTTTGCTTGATTGAGTGCTGGTGCTTCACATCAGCTTTTTGAATGCTTTGGTAAGCATCGGTTTCTTGTTGACGATAATGCCGGAATTGACGCCGATCCGGCCGATCTCACCGAACAGGCGCTGGTATTCGATCTTCGGGCAGCGGTTCATCACCACCGTCATGCCCGCCGCCTCGGCGCGCTGGGCGGCGGCGTCATTGCGCACGCCGATCTGCATCCACACGACCTTGGCGCCCACCGCGATGGCCTCGTCGGTGACGCCAGCGGCGGCCTCGGCGTTGCGGAAGATGTCCACCATGTCCGGGGCCTGTGGCAAGTCCTTCACGCTGGCGTGGACAGGCAGGCCCAACACCTCTTGCCCGGCGATGGTGGGGTTCACGGGATAGACGGTGTAGCCTTTGTCACGCAGGTATTTGGCGACGAAATAGCTGGCCTTCACCGGGCTGGCGCTGAATCCGACGATGGCGACGGAACGCACGCGGAGCAGCAGGGCGCGCAAGAAGTCGTCGGTGTAGGAATCGTGGCTAACCGCCGGGCTCGTCACTGCCGGGCTCTTCACCTCAGTGGTCATTGACCGCACCACACCGGCTGACGCTTGCCCAGGAAAGCGTCGATGCCCTCGCCCGCGTCCTGTTCCAACATGTTGCGGGTCATGACCTCGGCGGCATAGGCGTAGGCGGCGGGCGTTGGTTGCTCGATCTGGCGGTAGAAGGCTTGCTTGCCGATGGACACAGTGAGCGACGACTTCGACGCGATCTTCGTCGCCACCGTGGCGACCGCGGCGTCCAGATAATCAGCCGGCACGACCCTGTTCACCAGGCCAATGCGCTCGGCCTCCTCTGCGGATATGAGGTCGCCCAGCAGCAGCATCTCCATGGCCGCCTTGCGCCCGACCGTGCGGGTCAGCGCCACCATGGGCGTCGAACAAAACAGGCCGATATTCACGCCGGGCGTGGCGAAACGCGCGGTGTCCGCCGCATAGGCCAAATCACAGGTGGCGACAAGCTGGCAGCCCGCCGCCGTGGCGATGCCGTGCACGCGGGCGATCACCGGCTGGCGGATGCGGGTGATGGTCATCATCAAGGCGCTGCACTGGGTGAACAGCGCTTCATACGCCTCACGGCGGGGATCGGCGTGCATCTCCTTCAAATCGTGGCCGGCGCAAAAGGCGGGCCCGGCCCCGGCCAGCACCACGGCCCGCACCGATGGGTCGGCGTCGACCGCCTCGAGCGAAGATTGCAGGGCGCTCATCAGCGCGACCGACAGCGCGTTGCGGGCCGCCGGCCGGTTGAGCGTCAAGGTGGTGACGCCGTCCTGGTCCCGGCGCAGGACCAACGGGGATTCGGTCATGGAGTTGGGCGTAGTTGCGTTCATTGATTGTTCTCTCCCGTTTCCTGGTATTGCTTGTGAGCTTAACTGTCCTGTGGCCGCAACGGAATGGGTAGGTTGTGGCGCGGCGTGCGGTATTATAATACCGTTGTACGGGAATGGGCTAAAAAACCCTGCAATATCAATGCTCTTCGAGAAGAGGTATTATCATACCGTGTCTGTAAAGCGTTGATTTAATTGAATATTTTTTTGATTGACGATGCGCGGTAAAGCCCGTACAAAACCGGTCGCTTCGGCGCCGCAGGATTCCGGCGGCCCGCCGATCTAGATTCACTCAACGAGTGTGGCGATGAAGACCTACAATCTGAAGCCGGCCGACATCGAGAAGAAGTGGTACGTCGTCGATGCCGACGGCCTCGTTCTCGGCCGACTCGCCAGCATCCTGGCGAATATACTGCGCGGCAAGAATAAGCCGACCTACACCCCGCATATGGACTGCGGCGACCACATCGTGGTCGTCAACGCCGAGAAGGTGCAACTGACTGGCAACAAGCGCCAGGATGACATCTTCTACTGGCACACGGGTTATCCGGGCGGCATCAAGGGCCGTTCCAAGGGCCAGATCCTTGACGGCAAGTACCCGGAACGGGTCATCGAAAAGGCCGTCGAGCGCATGGTCCCGCGCGGTCCGCTGGGCCGCCGCCAGATGACGCACCTTAAGGTTTATAAGGGCGCCGTCCACCCGCACGAAGCGCAGCAGCCGACCGTACTGGATGTCGGCGCCTTGAACCCGAAGAATAAGCGGAGCGCGTAATCCTATGGCTCAGGTCACCACCACCCTCACCAGCCTGCAGGATCTGCCCGGCGCTGGGACGGCGGCTCCGGCCGGCGCTTCCGCTGAAGTCGTCGCGCCGAAGATCGACCAGTTCGGTCGCGCCTACGCCACCGGCAAGCGCAAGGACGCGGTCGCCCGCGTCTGGATCAAGCCGGGTTCCGGTAAGATCACGGTCAATGGCCGCGATCAGACCGTCTATTTCGCCCGCCCCGTGCTGCGCATGATGATCGCCCAGCCCTTCGGCATCACCGACCGCGCCAGCCAGTTCGATGTGGTGGCGACGGTCGCCGGTGGTGGTCTGTCGGGCCAGGCCGGCGCTGTGCGTCATGGTATCTCGAAGGCGCTGACCTATTTCGAGCCGGGCCTGCGCCCGCCGCTGAAGGCCGCCGGCTTCCTGACCCGTGACGCCCGTGTCGTCGAACGTAAGAAGTATGGCCGCGCCAAGGCGCGTCGCAGCTTCCAGTTCTCGAAGCGCTAACCCGCTACGACCCCGCTCAGTACGGTTACAGAACGAGGGGCGTCCCATGCGGGACGCCCCTTTTTTGTATTGTTCATTTTACTTTTCTTGCCCTTTCCTTGTCCCTCACTGTCGACAGGAACCACCATGGCCAACGCTATCACCCCCGTTCGGATCGGCATCCTCGGCGCCAGCGGCTACACCGGCGCGGATTTGGTCCGTATGCTGCTGCGCCATCCCGCTGCGGAACTGCGCGTGCTCACCGCCGAGCGTCAGGCCGGCAAATCCATGGCGGAGGTGTTTCCGCATCTTGGGCGCTACCCGCTGCCCGGCCTGGTGAAGATTGAGGATGTGCGCTGGGATCAGCTTGATATTGTCTTTTGCGCCTTGCCGCATGGAACCACGCAGGAGATCGTCGCCGGCATCCCCAACGGCATCAAAGTGGTGGATTTATCGGCTGATTTTCGCCTTACCGACCCAAAAATCTACGCGGAATGGTATGGTCACGAGCACCGGGCGGTGGCGTTGCAGGCGGAAGTCGCCTACGGCCTGACCGAATTGAATCGGCAGCGTATCCGCAAGGCCCGCGTCGTCGCCAACCCCGGCTGCTACCCGACGTCCGTGCTGTTGCCGTTGCTGCCGTTGCTGCTGGACGAGATGATTGAGCCCGGTGGGATTGTTATCGACGCCAAGTCCGGCGTGTCCGGCGCTGGCCGCGACGCCAAGCAGCAGAACCTCTTCACCGAAGTTTCCGAGGGCTTCAACGCCTATGGTGTCGGCCATCACCGCCACATGCCGGAGATCGAGCAGGAATTGCGCCTTGCCGCCGGTCGGCCGATCACCGTGTCCTTCACCCCGCATCTGGTCCCGATGAACCGGGGCATGATGTCGACGATCTATGTCCGCATGGCCGATGGGGTGACCGCCGACGATCTGCGCGCGACGCTGCAAAAGACCTATGAGAACGAGCCTTTTGTCGGGATCACCGCCCCCGGCGTTGCTCCGGCGACTCGCCACGTGCGCGGTTCGAACCATAGCCTGATCGGCGTCTTCGCCGACCGGGTGGCGCGTGGCGCCATCATCGTGTCGGTCATCGACAATCTGGTGAAGGGGGCCTCGGGCCAAGCCATCCAGAACATGAACGCCATGCTGGGCCTGGGCGAGACCACGGGCATCGATCAAGCCCCGTTGTTCCCCTGACCGCCGAGACTCTTCACGCCACCCGTCGCGCCACCCGTCGCGCCACTGGGGTGGGTGGCGTGGCGATTCTCCTGTGGTCGACGCTGGCGCTGCTGACGACCTGGGCCGGGGCGATCCCGCCATTCCAGCTTGTCAGCATGTCCTTCGCCCTGGCCTTCCTGGTGGGGGTGGCGGTGGTGGCCGTGCGCCGGCGCTCCATGCGAGCGGTGTTGCGCCAACCCTGGCCAGTCTGGTTGCTCGGCGTGGGCGGGCTGTTCGGCTATCATTTCTTTTATTTCCTGGCCTTTCGGCTGGCGCCGGAGGCTGTGGTCGCGGTCAATCTGCTCAATTACCTCTGGCCGCTGCTGATCGTGCTGTTTTCGGCGCTGCTGCCGGGCCAGCGGCTGTCGTTCAGGCATGCGCTGGGTGGGGTGCTGGGGCTTGCCGGGACGGCGCTGCTGCTGATCGGCAAGGGTGGGGGGCTGAGCCTCGACGCGGCCTCTGCGCCCGGCATTCTGTCGGCGGTGGCCTGCGCGGTGGTGTGGGCGGGTTATTCCGTGCTGTCACACCGCTTCGGCCATGTGCCGACCGAGGCGGTGGGTGGCTTCTGTCTGGTGACGGCGCTGCTGGCGGGGGTCTGCCATGGCGTCTTTGAAACGACGGCGCTGCCCACAACGACGCAAGGATTGGCGGTGCTGCTGCTGGGCCTCGGTCCGGTGGGCGTGGCCTTCTTTGTTTGGGATCATGGGGTGAAGCATGGCGACATCCGCGCGCTGGGTGCGCTGTCTTACGCGACGCCCCTTCTGTCCAGTTTCCTACTGATCCTGTTCGGGCGGGAGACTGCCGGTTGGGCCGGTGTCGGTTGGACCGTATGGGCGGCCTGCGCGCTCATCATCGCTGGCGCGGTGCTGGCGAGTTGGGATGTGCTGCGCTCGGGGGAATAGGAAGAACCCGGTTCGATACGTTGCTCTCCCCTGGCCCTGGTATTACAGTCACTTTCTTTTTTCCGTTCATGTGAGGATAAAAGCCGTGTCCGCGCCTGCTCAAACCACCGATTCCCTGCTGGACCAGATGCTTTCGTTCGGTCGTGCGGCCCGTGAGGCTTCCGCCGTGCTGGCGACGGTCCCAGGGCCGCGCAAGGCTGAGGGGTTGCGTGCGGCGGCTGTGGTGCTGCGCGCCCGCAAGGCCGGCATCCAGGCGGCCAACGACCGCGATGTGGCCTCCGCCCGTGAACGTGGCCTCGCCGCCCCCATGCTGGAGCGTCTGGCGCTGAACGACGCCCGTATCGAGGCCATGGCCAAGGGGCTGGAGGATATCGCCGCCTTTCCCGACCCCATCGGCAGCGTGCTGGCGGAGTGGACGCGGCCCAACGGGCTAAAAATCCAGCGCGTGCGTGTCCCCTTGGGGGTCATCGGCATCATTTACGAAAGCCGCCCGAACGTCACCGCCGATGCGGGGGGGCTGTGCGTGAAGTCCGGCAACGCCGCCATCCTGCGCGGCGGGTCGGAAAGCTTTCATTCCTCACGGGCCATCGCCGACGCCTTGACCGAGGGGTTGTGCAGCGTTGGTCTGCCGGAGGCGGCGATCCAGCTTGTTCCCACCACCGATCGGGCGGCGGTTGGTCATATGCTCGGCATGCGCGATTTCATCGACGTCATCATCCCGCGTGGCGGCAAAGCGCTGATCCAGCGCATCACGGAGGAAAGCCGTATCCCGGTCATCAAGCATTTGGACGGCAACTGCCACGTCTATGTCGACGCCGCCGCGGATTTAAAGAAGGCGCAGGAGGTGCTGCTGAACGCCAAGATGCGCCGGACCTCTATTTGCGGCGCGGCGGAGACGCTGTTGGTTGACCGCGCGGTGGCTGGCACGCATCTCGCCCCGCTGGTCAAGGCGCTGCTGGATTCCGGCTGCGCGGTGCGTGGCGATGCGGCGGCGCAGGCCGTGGACGCGCGCGTCACGCCGGTGCAGCCTGCTGATTGGGACACGGAGTACCTTGACGCCATCATCGCCTGCGGCGTGGTGGACGGTGTTGACGCGGCGATCGATCACGTGAACCGGCACGGCTCGCACCACACCGACGCCATTGTGACGGAGGATTCCGGTGCGGCGGAGCGCTTCTTGCAGCGCGTTGACAGCGGCATCGTGCTGTGGAACGCCTCGACCCAGTTCGCCGATGGCGGCGAGTTTGGCATGGGGGCGGAGATCGGCATCTCCACCGACAAATTCCACGCCCGTGGCCCGGTGGGGGCGGAGCAGTTGACCAGCTATAAATATGTCGTGCGGGGGAATGGGCAGACGCGCCCGTAATGGTGGTGGTGTCTACCAGCCCTCATCGCTTCACCGGCCCGCATCATGCCGGTCTGCGCATCGGTCTTTTGGGCGGATCGTTCAACCCCGCCCACGCCGGGCACCGGCACATCAGCCTGTATGCTTTGAAAATACTGAAGCTTGATCAGGTCTGGTGGCTGGTCAGCCCGCAGAACCCCTTGAAACCATCGCAGGGCATGGCGGGGTTGCACGAACGCCTGGCCCAGGCGCAGGCCGTGGCGCGCCATCCGCGTATTCGCGTCACCGCTCTGGAATGTGGCCTTGGCACACGCTACACGGCAGACACGCTTGGTGTGTTAAGCCGCAGATACAAGAAGACCCGATTCGTCTGGCTGATGGGGGCCGACAATCTGGGACAAATTCCGCGCTGGCGGCATTGGCTGCGGATATTTCAATCCATGCCCATTGCGGTCTTCAGCCGCCCGACTTATTCTCTTCGTGCACTGGGCGGCGTTGCCGCGCAGCGTTTTGCTCGTCACCGGGCGCCCGATCTGCGGGCCAGGGGGCTGGCCGACGTGAAACCGCCGGCTTGGACCTTCCTGCGCAACCCGCTGCATCCGGCTTCGGCGACGGCGATTCGTCGGGCATGCCGCCCGTTCGAGTCGTGACCCTGGTAACCGAGGTGGGAACCATCAGTACGTTCATGCAACCGGCTGCGTCTTCTGTGCGGCCCGCGCCCATTCCCCAGGAACTGAAGGCGCTTATCGAGAAATCCCTGGATGACAACCAGGCGGACAGCGTCGTCGCTATCGACCTCATCGGCAAATCCAGCATTGCGGATTACATGATCGTGGCGTCCGGCCGCAACACCCGGCATATCGCCTCCATGGCCGATAAGCTGCGTGAGCATCTGCGGGGCGCCGGGATCGGCCCGGTGGAGATCGAAGGCCAGGAACTGTGCGACTGGGTGCTGATCGACGCAGGGGATGTCATCGTGCATCTGTTCCGTCCCGAGGTCCGCAGCCTCTACAATCTTGAAAAGATGTGGGGACTGGACCTGCCGCACGTTGAAGAACAGCGTCTTATGGCCTGACCCCGGTCGAGCGGGGGAAGAGGGAAGGGGAGTCGGACCATGCGCCTGTGGCTCGCCGCCGTCGGGGGGGCGCGGAGCGACCCGGCTCGCGCCTTGTACGAAGATTATGCCAGCCGGCTGAACTGGCCGCTGACCCTGCGGGAGGTGGAGGTGAAGAAACGCCTCTCCCCCGACGCGCTGAAGCGTCAAGAAGCCGAGCTTTTGCTGGCGGCGATTCCTGCCCAGGCCACCATCATCGCCCTTGATGAGCGCGGGGTGGCGCTGTCCAGCGCGGATTTCGCCCGGCGCGTCGGGGTGTGGCGCGATTCCGGGGTCGGGGATCTGGCTTTTTTGATCGGCGGCGCCGATGGCCACGACGAGGAGGTTCGTCGGCGGGCCGCCTTTCTCATGGCTTTTGGACCGATGACCTGGCCCCATATGATGGTGCGGGGGATGCTGACGGAGCAGCTCTACCGCGCCCAGCAGATCCTGGCGGGGCACCCGTATCATCGGGCGTAAAAGCGCGAGCACGCAAAAGACAAGGGCGTATAAGAGCAAGCGAAAGCATCGTTTCTTCATCAGCCATGACTTGCCTTGGGAGAGAATCGCAATGACCGACACCAAACGCCCCCGTCCTGTCGTCCTGTGCGTGCTCGATGGCTGGGGGTACCGCGAAGAGACGGCGGACAACGCCATCGCCCAAGGCGACACGCCGGTCTGGGATCGCCTGTGGTCGACTGAACCCACCAGCTTTCTCGAAGCCAGTGAGGAAGAGGTCGGCTTGCCGCACGGCCAGATGGGCAACTCCGAGGTCGGGCACATGAATCTGGGCGCGGGTCGTGTGGTGCGCCAGGATTTGGTGATGATCGATCACGCCATCGTCGAGGGAGAGTTTTCGCGCAACCCAACGCTGAACGCCCTGGTCCAAACACTGAAGAAGACCGGCGGGCGCTGCCATCTCATGGGTTTGCTGTCGCCGGGCGGCGTGCATGCGCACCAGGACCACATCGCCGCCTTGGCCACCACCCTGGTGCAGGAAGGCGTCGGTGTGGTGGTGCATGCTTTTACCGACGGGCGTGACGTGGCGCCGAACAGCGCCAAGGATCAAATGGCCGAGTTCCTGGCGGATGTCTATGATTTTCCCGGCATCGCCGTCGCCACGGTGACCGGGCGTTATTGGGCGATGGACCGTGACAAGCGCTGGGAACGGGTTGGCAAGGCTTATCAGGCGCTGGTGCATGGCCGAGGCGAAGCGAACGCCGCGGACCCGATCCAGGCCATCGAACAAAGCTACGCCGCCGGAACGTTTGATGAGTTCATCCCCGCCACGGTCATCGATGGCTATGCCGGGATGAAGGATGGCGACGCCCTGCTGTTTGCAAATTTTCGCGCCGACCGCGCCCGCGAGATCCTGGAGGCGCTGCTCGACCCCGGCTTTACCGGCTTTGAGCGTGGCGCCCCCATCCGCTTTGCCTCGGCTGTCGGCATGGTCGAATATTCCAGCACGCTCAACCCCCTGATGAGCGCCATCTTCCCCCCCAAAACCCTGACGAAGGTGTTGGGGGAGGTGGTGTCCGAGGCCGGGTTGACGCAGTTGCGCATCGCCGAGACCGAGAAATACCCGCACGTCACCTTCTTCTTCAACGGCGGCGAAGAGCGCGTCTACCCCGGCGAGGACCGCATTCTGGTGCCGTCGCCGAAGGTGGCGACCTATGATCTTCAGCCGGAAATGGCGGCGCCCGAGGTCACGGATAAGGTCGTCGCGGCGGTGGACAGCGGCAAATACGACCTGATCGTGATCAACTACGCCAATCCCGACATGGTCGGGCACAGCGGCATCCTCGCCGCCGCCGTCAAGGCGGTGGAGACGGTGGATCTTTGCCTGGGCCGGTTGGAAGCCGCGGTGCGCCGGCAAGGGGGTGTTCTGCTGGTCACCGCCGATCATGGCAATTGTGAAATGATGACCGACCCGCTGACGCACGGCCCGCACACGGCCCACACGCTGGATAAGGTGCCCTTGGTTCTGATCAACGGGCCGGTTGGGGCGCGCCTGCGCAAGGGCCGGTTGGCCGACATCGCCCCGACGCTCCTCGCCCTGATGGGGCTGCCGAAACCGGATGAGATGACGGGGGCTGTCTTGATAAGCCAGGGCTAAGGGCTCAAGGGAATGGATGCGGGGGAAAAGCGCAGCATAAGGACGCCAGAGAGAAGGCGGGGGGACTGGCTGACGCTTGGCCCGCTTGCTCTCCTTGTCCTTCTCGCGGCCCCCGCCTTTGCTCAAGATTCGGCTGCCAAGCGCGCCGGACAGGGGCGCGCTGAACAGGGAATCCAGGCCGATCGCCAGAAGGATCTGGCCCGTCAGTCCGAGGAAATCCAGAAAGAACTTGCCGCGCTGCGCCGCCGGCTGGTCGAGCTGGCCGAGCAGGCGCGGTCCCAGGAAACCGAGCTGAGCGCGCTGGAGGCCTCCCTCGCCCGTCTTGAGGAAGAGGAGCGCGCCCAGGCCATCCGCCTGAATGGCGAGCAACAGCAGATCGCCACGCTTCTCGCCGCCCTTCAACGCCTGTCGCGCATTCCCCCCGAAGTGGTGATCGCCAAGCCGGGCGGGCCGGTGGACACGCTGCGGTCGGCGCTTGTGCTGCGCGACACCGTGCCGGAACTGCGCGCCCGCGCCGCCGCGCTGGTCGTTACGCTGCAACGTTTTGCCGATGTTCGTGGAAAGCTGGAGGAACAGCGCGCCCGCACGCTGGCCGCCCGCGCCGACCTGTCCCAGCGCGAAGCGGAAATCGCCGGTCTTGTCGCCCGTCGTGAGGAATTGTCGCGTCAGACCGATGAGGAGCGTTTGGTCATTGCGCAGACTATGGCCCGCCTCGGCAAGCAGGCCGGCGGCGATCTGCGCCGGCTGATGGAGCGAGTCGAGGTGGAGCGCCGCGCCACCATCGCGTCCGCCGCCAAGCGCGAGGCTGAACGCCTGCTGGCGGAACGCCGCAACACGGAACGCCGACTCCGTGAACAGAAGGACGCCGAGCGCCGGTCGATCGAACAAGAAAACACCGAATCGAAGGATGCAGGGCGCGAGGATCAGACGCAGGTTGCGGTCCTTCAGCAAGCGCCCGATTCATCCGTTCTGGGGAATGGTTTGCTCATGCCCGTCGGCGGGCGTGTCACCACGCGCTATGGTGAGCCGGATCCTTTGGGCAACACCAGCCGTGGTATGACCATCGCGGCAAGACCAGGGACGCCCATTCTGGCGCCTTCCGCCGGAAGTATAATGTTTGCCGGACCCTTTCGTGGGTACGGGCAAATCTTGATCGTCGAACACAGCAATGGATATCATAGTCTGATTGCTGGCTTGGGCCGGATTGATACGTCCGTCGGCAAGCGCGTGGCCACTGGGGAACCCGTGGGACTTATGCCGTCCCCCGCCGACGGCAACCCGGATCTCTATTTTGAACTGAGACGACACGGTCAGCCCATAAACCCGCAACGCGGGTTCAGCGCGCCGGAGGGGAAAGGACAAGGGTAAATGAGGCAGATCAAGCGAGTCGCTGCCGCTGCGGCGCTGGTGTTCCTCGGAGCGGGAATCGCCAGAGTCACCGCCGAGACCAACACGTCCGAGACGTACCGGCAGCTGAATCTTTTTGGCGATGTGTTCGAGCGCGTCCGCGCCGAATACGTCGAAAAGACAGGCGATGAGGAACTGATCGAGGCCGCCATCAACGGCATGTTGACCTCGCTGGACCCGCATTCCAGCTATCTCAACAAGAAAAATTTCCAGGATATGCAGGTGCAGACCCGCGGTGAATTCGGCGGGCTCGGCATTGAAGTGACCATGGAAAGCGGCGTGATCAAGGTTGTCTCGCCGATCGACGACACCCCGGCTTTCCGCGCCGGTCTGCAGCCCGGCGACCTTATCACCCACCTCAATGGCGAGGCGGTGATGGGCCTGGCGCTGAATGAGGCGGTGGAGAAGATGCGCGGGCCGGTCGGGTCCGACATCAAGGTCACCATTCGCCGTGGTGAAACCGGCGAGCCGTTCGAGGTTTCGATCACCCGCGCCATCATCAAGGTGCAGTCCGTACGCTTCCGCACCGAAGGTGAGATCGGCTATGTCCGCATCACCAGCTTCAACGAACAGACCCAGAGCGGCCTGGAGAAGGCGATCCTCGCCATTCAGCAGCAGATGGGCGACAAGCTGAAGGGGTATGTGCTCGATCTGCGCAACAACCCCGGCGGCCTGCTCGACCAGGCGGTGTCGGTGGCCGACACCTTCCTCGATAAGGGCGAGATTGTCTCCACCCGCGGTCGCAAGGCCGAAGAAGGGACGCGCTACAACGCCAAGCCGGGCGATATGGCGAAGGGGCTGCCGATCGTCGTGCTGATCAACGGTGGTTCGGCGTCGGCGTCGGAAATCGTCGCCGGCGCGTTGCAAGACCATAAGCGGGCGATCGTTTTGGGGACCCAGTCCTTTGGCAAGGGGTCGGTGCAGACGATCATTCCGCTGCCCGGCCACGGCGCGATGCGCCTGACCACCGCGCGCTATTACACACCGTCGGGCCGTTCGATCCAGCAGCTTGGCATCACCCCGGACATCGAGGTGCGGCCAGCCAAGCTCGAGGAAGTGAGCGTCCAAGGCCAGCGCCGCCGCGAAGCCGATTTGAAAGGCGCTCTGCGCAACGATACCGCCGCCAAGCCGAAACCCACCACGACTCCCGCCGCCCCGACTCCTGGCCAGCCGGGCGCCAACAACACGGCGCCGCCGGCTCCGCCCACGCCGGTTCCGGGAGCCACACCCGGCGCCGTGCCGATGGAAGGGGAGGAAGGGGCCAGCGACACCAGCAAGCCGCCGTTCGACTATCAACTCGCGCGCGGTCTCGACTTGCTGCGTGGGGTAGCGCTGTTCCATGCACGCGCCAGCCAATAAGATTGAGGGTCCCGTGAACATTACCCTCTTGCTGCGTCGCTGGAGCGGCCTGTCTTTCGACAACGAGCATGAACCGCCGCCAAAGGCCCTGGTCGCCGCTTTCGGCGGTTTGGGCCTGGTGTTGGTGGGGCTGGTCGGTTGGCTGATGCTGAACGGTAAGGACACCATGCAGGCCTGGGAAGCCGGCATCCCGCAGGTGACCGTACCCATCAAAGACCCCAGCAAAGACTCCGGCAAAGGCGCGGAGTCTCAGGCCATGGTGTCGGATGTCACGCTGACGCCCGCGCCGGCGCAGGGGCTTGTCGAGGAAAGCAAGGCCGGGACGCTGCCGCGCATCGCCGTGGATGGGCGCAAGCCCTGGCAGGTGTACGCCCGGCCCTTTCCCGCAGCCGACACCCATCCGCGCATCGCTCTGGTTATCGCCGATATGGGGTTGTCCGGTGTGATCACCGGCGCGGCGCTCAATAAACTGCCGCCTCCCGTCACTCTGGCGTTCTTGCCTTATACCGAACGCCTCGACAGTTGGGTTGAGCAGGCGCGAAACAAAGGGCACGAGGTGATTCTGTCGGTGCCCATGGAGCCGCAGGGTTTTCCACGCAATGATCCCGGTCCCAACGCGCTGCTCACCACGCTGCTGGCCAATGAAAACCAGGAACGGCTGCGGTGGTCGTTGGGCCGGGTGACCGGCTACACCGGCATCACCACGACGACGGGCAGCAAGTTCTTGACGGATGCCAAGGCGCTGAAGCCGGTGATGGAGGAGTTGAACGCCCGTGGCCTTTTGTTCCTCGACACCCACCTCACCCCAAAGAGCGAGGGTGTCAGCACCGCCGAGACGGCGGGCGTGCCACGAGCCCTGGTGGATTTGACCATCGACCGTGATCTGGCGCGTTCCTCCATCGACGAGCAATTGCGGCAATTGGAGGCCATCGCCAAGGAGCGAGGCTCGGCGGTGGGCCTTGGTTTTCCGTACCCGAGCACGGTTGAACGCATCAACCTCTGGATCACCAGCCTGCAAGATCGCGGCTTTGTTCTGGCGCCCTTGTCGTCCGTGGTGGCCCAGCAGAAGGGACCCCTTAAATGAAGGTGGACCGGGAAACTCTTCCCTACCGTCCGTGTGTCGGCGTCATGCTGTTGAACGCCCAGGGGAAAGTGTTCGTCGCCCGCCGCTGCGACACGCTGGAGGCTTGGCAGATGCCGCAAGGGGGCATCGACTCGGGCGAGACCCTTCACCAGGCGGCGTTGCGCGAAATGGAGGAGGAAATCGGCACGGCCAAGGCCGAGATCCTCGGCCAGACGGCGCAGAGTCTGCGTTATGACCTGCCGGACCACCTGCTGGGCAAGGTGTGGAAGGGCCGCTGGCGTGGGCAGGAGCAGGTGTGGGTGCTGGCGCGTTTCACCGGCAGCGACGCCGATATCAACCTCGCCACCGCGCATCCCGAGTTCGACGCCTGGAAATGGGTGGATGTGGCCGACCTCACCGCGCTGATCGTGCCCTTCAAGCGCCCGGTCTATGAGGCGGTCCTGGCGGAGTTCCGTCCGATTATTGAATCATTGTGCGTGTGAAGCCGTCGTTCTGGAGCGAGGCTGCTTCCGTCTATTGTGACCGCCGGGTCATCGCCATCCTGTTCTTGGGGTTTTCCGAGGGGCTGCCTTTGGCCCTGACCGGGGCGACGTTGTCGGTTTGGCTGCGTGAGAGCGGCATCAGCAAGACCGCCATCGGCCTGTTCGCCCTGGTCACCATGCCTTACGCGCTGAAGTTCATCTGGGCGCCGTTGATCGACCGCTTGCGCTTGCCGGTCATCACCCGCGTCTTCGGGCGGCGGCGGGGGTGGGCGCTGGTGACACAGAGCGCCCTTATGCTGGCGCTGATCGGCTTGGGCTTCACCGATCCGCTCAAGGATCTGTGGTGGACGGCCTTTCTGGCGGTCATCGTCGCCTTCTGTTCAGCCAGCCAGGACATCGTCATTGACGCCTACCGCGTCGAGACCCTTGATGAGAAGCAGCAGGGGGCAGGGGCGGCGACGCTGGTGCTGGGATACCGCTTTGGCATGCTGTCATCCGGCGCCGGCGCGTTGTACCTCGCGCAGTTCTTCGGCTGGCAGGCCGCTTATTGCACGATGGCGGCGCTGGTGGCGGTTGGCATGGTGACCATCCTGCTCAACCGTGAACCCAAGGCGGTATCGTCCGCCGAGGCGCAGGCGTGGGAGCGCCGATTCAGCGCGAGGGTAGGGCGGCGGGCCAGGTTGCGGGCCTGGCTGTATGGGGCGGTGGTCGCCCCTTTCGCACAATTTATGACCCGGCAGGGATGGCTGGGGATTCTCCTGTTCATCGCCAGCTACAAGCTGGGGGATGTGCTGATCGGGACGATGGCTTCGTCCTTTTATGTCGATCTTGGATTCGAGAAGGCGGAAATCGCCACCGTCACCAAGCTCTTTGGCTTGTGGGCGACGATTGTCGGCGGGTTGATCGGGGGTGTGCTGGTCAGCCGGATCGGCGTGCTGCGCAGCCTGCTGATCGGCGGGCTGATGCAAATGGTCGCCAATCTCGGTTTCGTCATCCTAGCGACGGCAGGGCACGATATCCGGGTGCTGGCTGCCACGGTGGCGGTGGAAAATTTGTGCGGCGGCATCGCTACGGCGGCTTTTGTCGCCTATCTCTCCGGCCTCTGCGACGCCGCCTACACCGCGACGCAATACGCGCTGCTCTCCAGCTTTTACAAGCTGGGGGGCGATTTGTTCGGCTCTTTCTCGGGGATGCTGGCCGACAGCATGGATTGGATCAGCTTCTTCCTGCTGGCCACAACCGGGGCCTTGCCAGGGTTGATGATCTTGCTGTGGCTGATGGGACGGCAGCGGCGTGAATCACGGATCGTCAGCCTTGGGAGTTCCCTTCCGTAGGACCGCCGGAAGGCGCTGTATTGTACCTGGATATGCGAAAGGCGGCCTACGGGGCCGCCTTTTTCAGTCTAACACATTGATTTATATGGTGGGCGATGAGGGGATCGAACCCCCGACCCTCTCCGTGTAAAGGAGACGCTCTACCGCTGAGCTAATCGCCCATTCCTGGCAAAAGGAAACCGGCCACGCCCCTCAGGGCACAAGCCGGTCGTGTTTATGACGCAAAAGGCCTGTTCAGTTCAAGGCATCTTTAAGGTTTTTGCCTGCCTTGAATTTCGGCTGCTTGGAGGCGGGGATCGAAATCTTTTCGCCAGTCCGCGGATTCCGGCCTTCAGAGGCGGCGCGATCGGCGATCGCAAAGGTCCCAAAACCAACAAGGCGCACTTCGTCGCCCTTCTTCATCGCCTCGGCGATACCGTCGAAGACGGCGTCAACGGCCTTGACGGCGTCGTTTTTGGACAAGCCAGCGGCTTCGGCAACCTGCGTCACAAGATCATTCTTATTCACTTAAGTCCTCCTTCTTGCTTCGGCAAAGATCTTCGGCCAAGCCACTCATGACTTCGCAAAAGCCAAGTGTAAGCACAGCAATCACCACCCGTCAATTGCCGACGGGTGGTGGCGCCCGCGAAAAAGCTTCGATTCACAATGGTTTGGGAGCACGAACACGCTTAGTGACGCAGCACTTCGCCTGTTGTTCCTCCATCCAGCGGTTTGACCGCTGGTTCAACGCTCTCAACCGGTTCGGTCCATTCGATGGGCTCCAGTTTCCGAACCAGCGCGTTGCTCAACACCTGGTCAACCGAGCTGACCGGAATGATCGTCAGCCCACGCTTCACGTTATCGGGAATATCCGCCAGATCTTTTTCGTTGTCCTTTGGAATCACCACATGCTTGAGGCCGCCCCGCAGCGCCGCCAAAAGCTTCTCCTTCAGACCGCCGATCGGCAGCACACGACCGCGCAACGTGATTTCGCCGGTCATCGCCACGTCTTTGCGCACGGGAATGCCGGTCAGCACCGAGACGATGGAGGTGATCATCGCCACACCAGCCGATGGGCCGTCCTTGGGGGTTGCGCCCTCGGGAACGTGGACGTGGATGTCCTTCTTTTCAAAGAGCGTCGGCTTGATGCCATAAGCGACGGCGCGCGATTTCACATAGGATTCCGCCGCTTGGACCGACTCCTTCATGACGTCGCCCAATTTGCCGGTGGTGGTGACACGGCCCTTGCCGGGCAGTGACACCGCCTCGATGGACAGAAGCTCGCCGCCCACCTCGGTCCAGGCCAGGCCGGTGGTGACGCCGACCAGATCCTCCAGCTCCGCCTCGCCAAAGTGGAACCGGCGTACGCCAGCGTATTTGTCGAGATTGCGGCGGGTGATGGCCACCTTTTCGGCGCCCTTCATCAAGATTTCCTTCACCGCCTTGCGGCAGAGATTGGCGATCTCGCGCTCCAGGTTGCGGACACCCGCTTCCCGCGTGTAGTAGCGGACCATGTCGCGCAACGCCTCATCGGAGATGGAGAATTCTCCTTTCTTGAGGCCGGCGGCTTTGATCTGCTTCTCGGTCAGGTGGCGCTTGGTGATCTCAATTTTCTCGTCTTCCGTGTATCCGGCGACGCGGATCACCTCCATGCGGTCCAGAAGGGGCTGCGGCAGGCGTAATGTGTTGGCCGTGCAGACAAACATCACGTCTGACAGGTCGTAGTCCACTTCCAGATAATGGTCGTTGAACGCAAAATTCTGCTCAGGATCCAGCACTTCCAGCAGCGCCGACGACGGATCGCCGCGCCAGTCGGCGCCCAGCTTGTCGATCTCGTCGAGAAGGAACAGGGGGTTCGACGACTTCGCCTTCTTCATGCCCTGGATGACCTTGCCGGGCATGGAGCCGATGTAGGTGCGGCGGTGGCCACGGATCTCGGCTTCATCACGCACACCGCCCAGCGACATGCGCACGAAGTTACGCCCCGTCGCCTTGGCGATGGATTTGCCAAGCGACGTCTTGCCAACACCCGGCGGGCCAACCAGGCAAAGGATCGGCCCCTTCACTTTATTTATACGGTTCTGCACCGCAAGATATTCGAGGATCCGCTCTTTGACCTTGTCGAGTCCATAGTGATCGGCGTCAAGAACCTTGTGGGCGATCTTGATGTCTTTCTTGACCACAGTACGCTTCTTCCATGGAATGGACAGAATCCAATCCAGATAGTTGCGGACCACCGTGGCCTCAGCCGACATTGGGCTCATGGAGCGCAGCTTCTTCAGCTCAGCCAGCGCCTTCTCACGCGCCTCTTTGGTCAGGCGGACTTTGTTGATCTTCTCTTCCAGCTCAGCCGCTTCGTCACGACCGTCTTCCGACTCGCCCAGTTCCTTCTGGATGGCCTTAAGTTGCTCGTTGAGGTAGTATTCCCGCTGCGTCTTTTCCATTTGCCGCTTGACGCGGCTGCGTATGCGCTTTTCCACCTGCAACACACCGATCTCACCTTCCATGAAGGCGTAGACCCGCTCCAACCGTTCGGAAACGGTCGCGCATTCCAAAAGCTGCTGCTTTTCAGAGATCTTCAGGGCAAGATGCGAAGCGACGGTGTCGGAAAGCTTGCCGAAATCCTCAATCTGGTTGATTGAGACCAACACCTCTGGCGGGATCTTCTTGTTGAGCTTGATGTATTGCTCAAACTGCGAAACCACCGCGCGGCTCAACGCCTCCAGCTCTTGCTGTTCCCCAGTTTTTTCTTCAATCAGGTCAGCGTAAGCCTGGAAGAAGTCCTCGTTCTCAGCAAATTTAGTGATTGAAGCGCGTTGCCCACCTTCAACCAAGACTTTCACTGTCCCGTCTGGCAGCTTCAGCAACTGCAACACGGTGCCCACGGTGCCCACGCTGTAGATATCGTCCGCAGTGGGGTCGTCCTGCGCGGAGTTCTTCTGGGCGACAAGCAGAATCTGCTTGTCATCTTTCATCACGTCCTCAAGCGCACGCACAGACTTCTCACGGCCAACGAACAGCGGCACGATCATGTGGGGGAACACCACGATGTCGCGCAGCGGCAAAACCGGGTAGAGGGCGCCACTGGGAATTTCGAACATTGAACAGGGCCTCTTGGTAGGAACGCAGCCAGCCGGGGATGGGCCTGGAGACTGGCCCCACCTCGGAATGAGCATGGGGTCTTTTATAGTACGTCCCTAACGTGGCATAGCCCCCCTCACCCTTCAAGACCCGATGGTTTCCGCATGTGCGAAAGGCCGAGGCCGGTCTAAGCCGGGCATAGAAGCCGGGCATAGAAAAAGGGCGTCCCCGAAGAGACGCCCTTTTCCTTGAACGCAGGCCCTGAACACGGCTGATGCGAACGTCAGGCGCCGGGAGCCTCGCTCCGGCGATCGGAATGGACGTAGAGCGGCTTGGACCGGCCCTCCACCACTTCGCCATTGACGACGATGCTTTCAACATCGGTCAGGCCCGGCAGGTCGAACATCGGGTCGAGCAGGATCGACTCCATGATCGAACGCAGGCCGCGGGCCCCCGTCTTGCGGGCGATCGCCTTGCAGGCGATGTTGCGCAACGCATCCTCGGAGAACTCCAGATGGACATCCTCCATCTCGAACAGGCGCTGGTACTGCTTGACCAGCGCGTTCTTCGGCTTGGTCAGGATCTCCACCAGCGCCGGCTCATCCAGATCGGAAAGCGTGGCGACCACCGGCAGACGTCCGACAAATTCGGGGATCAAGCCGAATTTCAGCAAATCCTCCGGCTCCACTCCGTGCAGAATATCGCCGGTCGAGCGCTCCTCAGGGCTGCGCACATCGGCGCCGAAGCCGATCGAGGTTCCTTTGCCACGCTGGGAGATGATCTTTTCCAGCCCGGCGAAGGCGCCGCCGCAAATGAACAGGATGTTGGTGGTGTCGACCTGCAGGAATTCCTGCTGCGGGTGCTTGCGCCCACCTTGCGGCGGCACGGAAGCGACCGTCCCTTCCATGATCTTGAGAAGGGCCTGCTGCACACCCTCGCCCGACACGTCGCGGGTGATCGACGGGTTGTCGGACTTGCGGGAAATCTTATCGACTTCATCGATGTAAACGATGCCGCGCTGCGCCCGTTCGACATTGTAATCGGCGGATTGGAGCAGCTTGAGGATGATGTTTTCGACATCCTCACCGACATAACCGGCTTCAGTCAGCGTCGTTGCATCGGCCATGGTGAAGGGCACGTCGATGATGCGCGCCAGCGTCTGCGCCAGCAGCGTCTTCCCGCACCCCGTTGGGCCGATCAGCAGGATGTTCGACTTCGCCAACTCGACATCGTTGTGCTTGGTGCCATGCGCCAAGCGCTTGTAGTGGTTGTGCACGGCAACAGCCAAGACACGCTTCGCGTGATCCTGGCCAATGACATAGTCATCAAGCACAGCATGGATGTCGCGCGGTGTCGGCACCCCATCCCGGGACTTCACGAGGGTGGTTTTATTCTCCTCGCGAATGATGTCCATGCACAGCTCGACGCATTCATCACAAATGAACACCGTCGGACCGGCAATCAGCTTGCGGACCTCGTGCTGGCTCTTACCGCAGAACGAGCAGTAGAGCGTGTTTTTTGAATCGCCGCTGCTGGACTTGGTCATCTGTACTCCGTCATGCTTTCAGAGACCCGTACGATACGCCGATCGAATGGCATCCCCGACGCTGATCCGTAGAATCAGGTTGTCACGACATGGGCCGGTGACAAGACTAACGTATCGCGCCGGCGCCCCGTCGTCCATACAACAACAGGAGAGCCGGCGCGATCAACACATTGTTGCGAACCGGATTACCGGGTCTCCCCGCCGCCGCTTCCCGCGCGCTTCGCCACGACCTCGTCGATCAGGCCGAAGGTCTTGGCTTCCTCGGGTGACATGAACTTGTCGCGCTGCATGTTCTGCTCGATCACAGCGACCGTCTGCCCGGTGTGATGGGCGTAGATCTCATCAAGACGGGTGCGCAGCTTCAAGATCTCCTGCGCCTGGATCTCGATGTCGGCGGCCTGGCCCTGGGCGCCGCCCGAAGGCTGATGGATCATGATGCGGCTGTTGGGCAGCGAGAAACGCTTGCCCTTGGCCCCCGCGGCCAACAGCAACGAGCCCATGGAGGCGGCTTGGCCCATGCACACCGTCGACACCTGCGGGCGGATGTATTGGATGGTGTCGTAGATGGCGAGGCCTGCCGAGACGTAACCGCCCGGCGAATTGATGTACAGCGCGATGTCCTTATTCGGGTTCTCCGATTCAAGGAACAGCAACTGCGAGCAGATGAGGCTGGCGACCGTGTCGTTAACCCCACCGACCAGGAAGATAATGCGCTCTTTGAGGAGGCGCGAATAGATATCGTAAGCGCGCTCACCCCGATTGGTCTGTTCGATGACCATCGGGACCAAGGCGTTCATCTTAGGCTCGAAGTCATACATTGTCTTTACCCTGTCCCCTGAGCCTCTTGGCGTTCACCCCTATATAGGGGTGCAAGAAGGCGACCGAAAGGCCGTCTTCTTGCAAAACCTGCCGTCAGGCTGCCGTCTGGTCTTCCGCATCCGGGTCGCGCAGCAGTTCCTCGGCGGAAACACTGCGCTCGTTGACCTTGGCGAGTTCAAGAATGAAGTCCACCACCTTATCCTCGAAGATGGGGGCCCGCAGACTGTCGGCGGCGCTCGGATTCTTCTTGAAGAAGTCGAACACCTGCTGTTCTTGACCGGGGAAGCGGCGCACTTCGGCGATGATCGCCCGGTTCACCTCGTCCTGGGTGACCTGGATGTTGTTGCGGCGACCGATTTCCGACAAGAGCAGGCCCAGGCGCACGCGGCGCTCGGCGATGCTGCGGTATTCGGTCTTCAGCTCATCTTCCGACTTGCCCGCGTCCTCGCCGGCGTTCCCGGACTTGATCTCCTGCTGGAGGCGCTCCCAGATGCCGTTGAACTCGATGTCGACCATGCCGGTCGGCACCTCGAAGCTGTGGCCTTCCGCAAGCTTGTCGAGCAGCGAGCGCTTCACCTTGATGCGCGCGGTGTCGGCGTAGTCACGCTTCAACTTGTCGCGCACCGCCTCTTTGAGCTTTTCCAGGCTCTCCAAGCCGAAGTTCTTGGCCAGATCTTCATCGATCTTGCCCGGAACCGCCTGGCGGATCTCCTTGATGTCCACCTCGAACACCGTCGGCTGGCCCTTCAGCTTCTCCGCCGGGTAATCCTCGGGGACGGTCACGGTGACGGTGACATGGCTGCCGGCTTTGGCGCCGACCAACTGTTCCTCGAAGCCCGGAACGAATTGATTGGAGCCCAACTCCAGATTGAAATCCTTGGCGTCCATACCCGGCAGCGCCTCGCCATGCACGGAGCCGGCGAAGTCGATGACGACGGTGTCGCCGTTCTGGGTGGGACGGTCCTCGGCAATCGCCTCGGTCGTGCCGCGCGTCTGAGCCAGACGCTCCAGCGCCTGATCGACGTCAGCATCGGACACTTCGGCGACCAGACGCTCAACTTCGATGGCGGCGATATCGCCCGGCTCGACATCGGGGAGCAGCTCGACCGTCATCGTGTACGCAAGGTCGCCGTCCGGTGCGAAGGACTCGACCTCGACCTTGGGCTGCAAGGCGGGCCGCAGGCCGCGTTCACTCATCACCTGGCGTGAGGAGTCGGAGACGGCATTTTCCAGAACATCACGGAGCGCGCTGTCGCCATAGCGCTGGCGGATGACCGCGACCGGCACCTTGCCCGGGCGGAAGCCCGGGAGCTGTACGGTCTGCCGCAGCTCTGCGAGCTTGCTGGTCATCTTGGTGGCGATGTCCTGAGCGGAAATGACAACCTTGAATTCACGCTTCAGGCCGTCGGCGCTGGTTTCGGTAATCTGCATCGGGGCGAATGCCTGTCTCGTTGTACGGTCCGGTGGCGCCTTCAGGGTATAGACGACCCGGCCCGCGCCAATGGCCGGGTTCTAGAGCTGTTTCCGGTTCGACGTGAACCGGAAAACAGCTCTAATCTTTTGATCTCGCGAGCAGATTCACGCGGTCGGCCATTAAGGCCGCCCACGATCTGCTCTAAAGAATTTGCCGTGGTGCGGACGAAGGGACTCGAACCCCCACGACCGAAGTCACCGGAACCTAAATCCGGCGCGTCTACCAATTCCGCCACGCCCGCAACGGCAACAGCAACAGCGGCGCGCAACGTGAAGATTCCTCCCCACGGCCCGTCCGCCAGCATGCAGGCTCTATAGC
Source organism: Azospirillum sp. (assembly GCA_031546725.1). Lineage (GTDB taxonomy): Bacteria > Pseudomonadota > Alphaproteobacteria > Azospirillales > Azospirillaceae > Azospirillum. The sequence continues at coordinate 46,221 of JAVBJZ010000036.1, read as the reverse complement.
ACAACCGATTTCCCGCACACACACAAAATGGTAGCAGATTGCGTCGCATGCCGGGCGGCGCGCATGCGCATCCGGGCCTTTCAGGCTGCGGGCAACGCTGATCTACCCTTTCAACAGCCCGCGCAGGGCTGACGAGGCGTTCACCTTACCTTCACCGCTGTAGGCTTCGTGGTTGGCCTCCACCTCACCCAGGCGGTAACGGTAGTTGATCATCATGCCGCAGGATTGGGCGATCCCTCTTTCCGAACGGTCGGCCATCCAGTTCAGCCGCTCTATGCGCGCGCCGTTGGACAGGTGGAAATGCGCCACCGGATCACGGACCCGGCCTGGATTGCTGTCTGAGGCGTTGGTGCGGTTTACGCTCTTGGCCTCCATGAGGTAATGGGCGCACAGGCGTATCAGCGGCGTCTTCAGCGCCTTCACCAGCCCCTCATGGTTGAACCAGGCCGCGCGCCGCAAGGCGCAGCCCAGCACCCCGCCATCCGCCGCCACCACCTCCGCCTCTCCCAGCCATTCGGTGATGCGTTCACGTTCACCCGAAAGCAGAACCCCATCGCCGTGCTTCTCCAGCTCAGCGTCCAGCCAGCGACGGAAGTCGGGAATCGGCGATAAGGTCGCAAAGATTTTCAGATGGGGGAATTCCGCCGCCAGCCCATCGGCGACGCGCTTGATCAGAAAATTGCCAAAGCTGATGCCGGCCAATCCCTTCTGCGCGTTGGAAATGGAGTAAAAGATGGCGCTGTCCGCCGCCTTGGGGCTGCACACCGGAGCGCTGGGATCGAGCAGATCCTGCACATTGTCCGCCATGCCCTTGACCAGCGCGACCTCGACGAAGATCAACGGCTCGTCCGGCATGCGCGGGTGAAAGAAGGCGAAGCAGCGACGGTCCGAATCCAGCCGGTCCTTGACATCCCGCCACCCACGGATCTCGTGCACCGCCTCGTATTTGATCAGCCGCTCAAGAAGCGAGGCCGGGCTGTCCCAGGTGATGCGGCGCATCTCCAGAAAGCCGACATCGAACCAGCCGCGCAGCAAATTCTTGAGGTCATGCTCCAGCGCTTGCAATTCTGGCATGCCCGCCGCCATGTCCAGCAGCTCGGCGCGCAGATCCACCAGGAATTTCACCCCCTCCGGCAGGGCGTTGAATTGCGTCAGGAGGGTGAGTCGCGGTGGTTGCAGCGTCTGGCGCAAGGCGCGTTCAGCCCGGCTGCGCGCCGCAGGATCGGGAGCGGTGCGGAAGGTTTCAACCGCCGTCGTGACGGCGGCGCGATCGACATCGAAGTCCTGCGCCAGCACGATCAGGAAATTGCGTCGCCCCTGCGGGTCCAGCATCAAATAGGTGCGGCCAAGTTGGGCGGCGCGGGCCCGCGCCGACACCTCGCCACCGCGCGCCTCCAGGCAGGCTTGCATCTGGGTTTTCAGACGCTCGGCATCCTCTCTGGGCAGGTGCGGTCGCGGCGGCGCGCCGACCGCCTCGCGCGCGGATGCGGCGATATCACGCCAGCGGGCGCGCAGATTTTCTAACGCGCGGTCGAACAGCCCAGGCGGAGAAGACGTCTCGGGCGCCGGGTTGTGAAGGGCATCGGAGTCGCTCATAACAGTACATTTGAAGCCGGGTGCGCCGCTGCACAAGAGTTAAGTGTGATCTATTTCTTCGGCGGCATGCGTCTTCAGCCGCCGCAGCACGGCGGGCAGGGCGTCGGGCAGATCCTCGGCGATCAATCCAGGCCCCACCTGCGCCGCCGCCTCGCCATGCAGCCATGCCCCGGCGCAGGCCGCGTCGAAGGCGTCCATACCCTGCGCCAGCAGCCCGAGGATCAACCCGGCCAGCACATCGCCGGCCCCGGCTGTGGCCAGCTCGGGTGGGGCGTTGGCATTGATGGCCGCACGCCCGTCCGGTGCGGCGATCACCGTATCCGCCCCCTTCAGCACCACCACCGCGCCACACCGGGCCGCAGCATCGCGGGTGCTGGCCAGCTTGTCCCCGGTCCTCTCGAACAGACGGGCGAACTCGCCGTCGTGCGGAGTCAATACGTGTTGGCTTCCGAGATGGTCGAAAAGTTCAACCGGAGCCTCAGCGAAGGAGGTCAGCGCGTCGGCGTCGAGCACACAGGCTCTTCCCTTGTTCAACACCCCCAGGACGCGCGCGCGGGTCTGGGCGCCGACTCCGGCGCCGGGGCCGAGCAGCACGGCGTTCTTGCGGTCATCCGTCATGAGGGCGGCGAAGGCTGCGTCATCGGCCACGGGTTCGATGATCAGGCTGGGCGAATCGGCGGCGTAGATGGGGAAGGCTTCCGCTGGGCAGGCCACGCTGACCAAACCGGCCCCGGCCCGCAAGGCCGCGCGCGCCGCCAGCCGCGCAGCGCCGGTCATGCGTCCGCCCCCCATGACCAGGGCGTGGCCGCGTGCGTATTTATGAGACTCCGGGCGCGGCCAAGGATAGCGCGCCCCCCACAAAGCCGGCCCATTCTCCCACAGCTGGGGCTTGAGAGAATCGAGCGCCGAAGCAGGGATGCCGATAGCGGCGACGCTTGTTTCGCCGCAGTGCAGGCGACCGGGCAGCAGCCAATGGCCCGGCTTGCGGCGGAAGAAAGTCACGGTGAGCGCGGCGGTAGGCGCCGCACCCAGCACCGCGCCGCTGTCGCCGTGCACGCCGCTGGGGATATCCACCGCGACAATGGTCAGCCCGGCCATGGCCTCGACCATGCTGCGGGCGATTCCATCCAGTGGCCGCGTCAGGCCAGCGCCGAACAGCGCATCCACCACCAAGGGACGATCATTCAGCAAAACGGGGTCCAGTGGCTCCACTGTCCCGGTCCAGCGTTGCGCCGCTTGCGCCGCATCGCCTTTCAGCGCCTCACGCGGGCCCAGCAGCCCAAGGCGAACCGGCCAGCCGGCTTCAGCCAGCAAACGCGCCACCACAAACCCATCACCGCCATTGTTGCCCGGTCCACACAGCACCACCACCGCTTGCCGATTCCAGCGGGCGCGGATCTCCCGCGCGATGGCCGCCCCGGCGTTTTCCATGAGCTGCGCCCCCGGTGTTCCACCGGCGATGGCCAGCGAATCCGCCCGGCGCATCTCGGCGACGGTCAGCAACTCTGGGGGCGTGTTCATCCATTTCGTCCCTGGACGGCGGCGCGAAAGGCCGTGACCTGCTGCACAGCGCCGGTCCTGACGAATCCGATGTCGCTGCCGGCGGCGATAAGGCGGGCGCCGCGCGCGATAAGGTCCTCCAGGGAGCGGTTCTTCGTCGGAATCGTGCCGTAAATAACCCCGGAGTCGAGGATTGCCCGTTCGGCCCGGTCAAGAAGGGCAGCCACCTCCGCATCGTCGAAACGACCGAGCTTGCCGATGCTGCCGGATAAATCATAGGGGCCGACGAACAATGCCTCCACGCCGGGCGTCGCAGCGATTTGTGGAATGGCCTCGACAGCGGCGGCGGTCTCAATCTGGCAGATCACCAGCAACTCGTCACCGCAGGCATCGCGGTAGTGTTCGCCGCACAGGCCATAATCAGCCCCCCGGATCATGCCATAGGCCGCGCCGCGCACGCCGCGCGGCGGGTAGTGGCAGGCGCTTACCGCCGCGCGCGCATCCTCAGCGGTGTTGATGGATGGGAACATAAGCCCTTCAACACCCAAATCGAGCGCCCGCTTGACGTAGACGGGATCATTGGCCGGCACGCGCAGGATCGTGGTGGCCGGGGCGCCGGACAACGCCTGCAACAGCGCCCGGGCGTCGGCCAGCGTGCCCGGTCCATGCTCATGGTCGATGATGACGAAATCGTAGCCGGCAAGCCCGACAATCTCGGCGGCCATCGGACTGGTCATATCCAGCCAACAGCCCAACGTCGCATGGCCCTTGGCCAGCCGTTTCTTCAGCGCATTTTCGCGGAACACATTCATACTCCCCTGCTGTTTCTTGGCCCCACGCTATTGAACGGTGCAAAGCCCTTCACAACGCGTCTGCGGCAATGCGTCGATAACGCGCCGCAAGGACGTCTGCACCGTCGGCTTGAACGAGGGTAAAGCGGATTGAACCACCGCAACAATAACCGGCCGTTTTGTGATGGGCACGCCATCCGCCAGCACTGGTGCGTTCTGCGCAAGAGCGTTCGCCAGAAATTCCTGAAGCTCTTCAGTATCGCTCATCGCCTGCAGCATCGCGATGATGTTGAAAAACACGTTTGACGTATCCCCCTCCACCTCTCGTGTCCACGCAGGGTGCTTATCAGCATGCGGGGTGGTGAGAGGGTGTTCCCAGGAATCTTTGAGAGCGAGAAAGAGAGCGGAACTAATTTTAAGCGTCGCCACCGTCGAATGGACAATTCCTTCGGCGGCTCTTCCCATGGGGTATAGTTTAGTGTTCCCAGAGAGCACGCCATAATCAGTAATAATTTCATCCTGTATCTTTATAAGATCACTGAGAATAAGAATATCCTTCTCAGAGTAAGGAGGAGAGCCGATGATTGCGTCAACGTCCCATATCTGTTTCAGAACCGGGGCGTCATCGGCATTTGACAGAAGCGGGAGTGTGCCGGCCTTATACCGTTGCAAGGCCCTCTCCTTGAAAGCGGCGTAGGCTGCATTCATCTTTGTAACCGCGGTAGCGGTCGTCTCCGCATAGACGGATGTGTTGATCATAAAAATGAGCAGGATGGCTGCTAACGCAGCCCGGATGAAGAGACTCAAAGCAAAATCCTTCCCAGCCCAGGCCAGCATGCGCTGCTCGTGTCTTTGGTGATTGCTTTAATGGGGGTGTTCTGGGGAACCGACGTGTTTGTGTCGATATCAAGCCCAAAACAAGGGCAAACCTGCGTTACCCGTTCTCCGGTAAGGAGAATTGGGGCGATGGATGGGGCTCGAACCCACGACCGCTCGGACCACAACCGAGAGCTCTGCCAACTGAGCTACCACCGCCGCAATGGGCGGATGCTATAGCCTTAACGTTTCCCCCAGGTCAAGCAAAGTTTGCGTGTGTGAGCAGGTTTCTAAGCAGCAGCCACCGGGCCTTATGCCAGGCCTCGATGTTTTGCGTTCATCGAGGCCTGGTGTCGTGGGGCTGTATCTACGCGCGCCACGGCAGCATACGGGCCAGCACGCCATCTTTCAGCACATACTGATGGAACAGCGCGGCAATGGCGTGCAGGGCGGCGATGGCGATGATCAGCATGCCGATCACCTCGTGCACTTCCTCCGCGATGCCCTTTATTGAAGGGTTTGGCGACAACAAGTCAGGCAAGGTGAACAGGTTGAACACAACGATGGGCCGCCCCGCCGTCCATGACATCACCATGCCCGCCACCGGCACGAGAATCATCAGTGCGTAAAGGGCCGCATGCCCCAACCGGCTCGCCAAGGCCATCCAGTTCGGCATGGTGGGTTCCGCCGGCGGCGGGCTGAGGTGACGCCAGACCACCCGCACGGCCACGAGGATAAACGCCACGACCCCCAGAGACTTGTGGATGCCCATCATGGCGTTACGGTCCGGTCCCTTCGGCATGCCCCCAATCACCTGAATGAGGATGAAGGCGCCGATGATCACGATCGCCGTCACCCAATGCAGAGCTTGCATCGGCAGGTCGTAACGGGCGTTGGAGTGAGTCATGTCCTTGTCTCCTTAATCGTGCAGTGGATCTTCTTTTGGATTGAGCCGAAATCCACGGGAGATTTCTGATTTAGCGGGCCTGGCTCTTGCGCTCAACCTTTCAGGTCGACCGCAGCTTGCTCCAAAGTGACGGTCAAGGCTTCGTTAGGGGGCGGCTTGACCTCAAGCTTTTCCCCGTCTTTTTCGAGCTTGGCGGCGCGGATCAGCAATTCCGCCTCAAAGCCTTGCTCGCGCGCGTCGATGCTGCCCGCCATCGTGCGAAAGGCGCGGGCCAGCCGACCGATCTCATCCGGGCGGTCACGAATGGGATCCAAGGTAAAGGGGTTGAAGCGTCCGGCTTCCAGGGCTGTCGCCGCCGCCGTCAATCGGGCTTGGGCGGCTCTCTCGCGGCGCAACATTTCCCCCGTCACCGCGGCGCCGGCCCCCACGATCGACAGGCCGGCCAGCGCAGCGGGCCACAGTCGAGCCGGGAGATTGGGCAGGGACGGCTGCGATAACCGCACGATGGCGGCGCCGCCGCCATCAAGGGGCGTCACAGCGGATATGGCGCCGCCACCCAGCGCCATCTGCGAGCGCTGTTCCACAAGAGCCGCCTTCACCGCGTCCAGTTCCCGCGCGGAGAGTTGCGCCCCCGGCGCTCCGCCGCTCGCCAGAATCGCGCCGTCAGCCGCCGTCACCCAGGCCATCGCGCCGTCACCAACCAGAGCATCCTCGATGGCGCGGTCCAGGGTCAAAGAGTTGGTGATCTCCGTCAGCCGCCTGGTGTCCGCGCTGACCTGGACAATGCGCGGCTTGTCCACGCCGGCGATGGCGACGGTCTTGATGGTCCGCCCGTCCTCGCGCCTGGCGGCGGGCTGTGTGACGACCGGGGGATTGCGATTCAGCAGGCCGTGGAAGGCCGCGCCTTTGCCATCCGCGGTGAAGGTCACGTCACCGTTCGGCGCCGTGTACAAGGTCGCCTTGCCACGGGAGTCGGTGATCGTGACATCAATGATGGATGAGCCGTCGATAACCGCCTTCAGGCGATCGGACGCCGCCTTGGGCGAGATCTTGGCGGCCTCAGCCAGCGCGGCGAACTGGGCGGCCAGGGCGGCCTGCCCAACCATTTGCTCGCCAATGGCGGCCTCCGCCACAGTGGGAAGGTCGCGGGCCAGAACCGCCGCGCGGGCAAGCCGAACGGCGGAGCGTTCAGCCTCGGCCCGGGTGCGCTCCATCAGCTCGTTGCGGCCGCTCCAGGTCAGCACGGCTATCGTGAACACAACCGCCATCACCAAAAAACCGGTGACGAGCAGGAGAAACCGGCGTTCGAACGTCATAGGACCCTTGAGTTTCAGGCATCACTCTTTTCTGTTTCTAAAGCAGATTCCGGTTCGGTGTGAACCGGAATCTCTTTTCGCCTCAAAGTCACGCCCTGTCCGATGTCTGATGATGTCCGCCAGCATTCCAAGGCCGCCACACATCATTGAGTCCTTTGTGAATGTGCTTTGCAAAGCCTGCCGCGCTCTCGTGGAACGTCACGCCGACCGATTGCGGAAAGAGACGGGTTTTTTGTGTTTTTCATGATTGACAGGACCATCCCAGGCGATTAGAAACCGCCCCACGCCGCATGGACGCGGGCCTTGAGCGATCAAGCAAAAGGACTGCGTCGAGTAAGTGGTGTTATGCGGGTGTAGCTCAGTTGGTTAGAGCGCCGGCCTGTCACGCCGGAGGTCGCGGGTTCGAGTCCCGTCACTCGCGCCATTTCCATTTTTAAATGACTGGTTGGCATATTTTCTTATAACGCCTCTCGATTTTATCGAGCAGGCGTATTTTCTGTTACAAACGGTCTATGAAAGCGCTTTCCTTAGGCGAACAACCGGCCTATATTACGCCCTATCTGACGGGGTAAACCCAGTCTTATACCACCCTCACGGGGTATGGCGGCTCGAAAGGGTCGGTCAGGCCGGCGTCCGGGGGTTGGGCTTTTGGGAGGACATGCGGTGACCAACCCGCTGATCTACGAATACCTTCCTATCTTGGTGTTCCTGTTCATCGCGATCGCGTTGTCGGCTGTTATGGTCGTTGCGTCATACGTGATCAGTCCGAACAACCCGGATCCCGAGAAGGTCTCCCCCTACGAATGCGGCTTCGAGCCGTTTGAGGATTCCCGCGCCAAGTTCGACGTGCGGTTCTATCTGGTCTCCATCCTGTTCATCATCTTCGATCTGGAAGTGGCTTTCCTGTTTCCCTGGGCCGTGGCGCTGGGTGACATCGGGCTCTTCGGTTTTTGGTCGATGATCGTGTTCCTCGGGATCCTGACCATCGGCTTCATCTATGAGTGGAAGAAAGGAGCTCTGGAATGGGAGTAGAGGCTGCCAAGCTGGCGCCGATTCCGCCCGGACCGGAACAGGACGCCTATCTGCGCGCGGTCTCCGAGGAGATCCAGGAGAAAGGCTACATCCTCACCAAATATGAGGATGTGCTGAGCTGGGCGCGCACCGGGTCATTGTGGCCGATGACCTTCGGTTTGGCGTGCTGCGCTGTGGAAATGATCCACGCTTACATGAGCCGGTATGACCTGGACCGATTCGGCGTCATTCCACGCCCCAGCCCGCGGCAATCGGATTGCATGATCGTCGCCGGCACGCTGACCAACAAGATGGCCCCCGCTCTGCGCAAGGTCTATGACCAGATGCCGGAGCCGCGTTGGGTGATCTCCATGGGGTCATGCGCCAACGGTGGCGGCTATTACCACTACAGCTACGCCGTGGTGCGCGGGTGTGACCGAATCGTGCCGGTCGACATTTACGTGCCGGGCTGCCCGCCGACGGCTGAGGCCCTCGTGTACGGCATCCTTCAGCTTCAGAAAAAGATCCGGCGCGGCAACCGCATCGCTCGATAACGCAGGCGAAAAGCCCATGTCCGAACAAGCGCTGAAAGAACTCGGGGATTACATCGCCTCCACGCTGGGGCAGACGGTCCTCAAGGTCGAGTTGAAGCTCGGCGAGCTGGTGGTGACGGTGCAGCGCGAGCAGATCGCGCCTGTGCTGACCAAGCTGCGCGATGACGCCCGTTGCCTGTTCCGGCAGGTGATGGATATCACCGCGACCGACTTCCCCGACCGCCCGGAGCGGTTCGAGGTTGTCTATAATCTGCTGAGCATGAAGCACAACCAGCGTGTCCGCGTGAAGCTGAGCACCGACGAGGACACCCCGGTGCCCACGGCGATTCCCGTCTTCAGCGCCGCCAACTGGATGGAACGCGAAATCTGGGACATGTACGGGGTGTTCTTCTCCGACCATCCCGATTTGCGCCGCATCCTCACGGATTACGGGTTCGAGGGGCATCCGCTGCGTAAGGATTTCCCGCTGTCCGGCTATGTGGAATGCCGGTACGACGAAGATCAAAAGCGCGTCATCTACGAGCCCGTGCACCTGACGCAAGATTTCCGCACCTTCGATTTCCTGAGTCCCTGGGAAGGCATGACCACGGTCATGCTGCCCGGCGACGAGAAGGCCCAGGCACCTGAGACGGGGAGCAAGCCGTGACCACCGCCACGTCCGCAAGCCCGACCGCCGCACAGGCGGCGAAGACCCAGATCAAGCCCTATACGATGAATTTCGGGCCGCAGCACCCTGCGGCTCACGGCGTGCTGCGCCTGGTGATGGAGCTGAACGGTGAGGTGGTGGAGCGCTGCGATCCGCACATCGGCCTGCTGCACCGCGGCACCGAGAAGCTGATCGAGTACAAGACCTACATCCAGGCGACTCCATACTTCGATCGGCTCGACTACGTGTCGCCGATGGCCATGGAGCACGCCTACATCCTGGGCATTGAGAAGCTGCTTGGCGTCAAGCCGCCGGAGCGTGCCCAGTATGTCCGCGTGCTGTTCTCCGAGATTACCCGCATCCTCAACCATCTGCTGACCATCACGACGGGCGCCATCGACGTGGGCGCGATCACACCGGCGCTGTGGGGCTTTGAGGAACGCGAGATCCTCATGGAGTTCTACGAGCGGGTGTCGGGCGCCCGGCTGCACGCCAATTATTTCCGCGTCGGCGGCGTGGCCTGGGATTTGCCGGTGGGTCTGGCTGATGATATCTGGGCATACACCGAGCGCTTTCCCAAATTTCTCGACGACATCGAAACGCTGTTGACCGAGAACCGGATCTTCAAGCAACGCACCGTCGACATCGGCATCGTGTCCGAGGAAGAGGCGCTGGACTGGGGATTCACCGGGCCGATGCTGCGCGGTTCGGGCGTGGCCTGGGATTTGCGCAAGTCGCAGCCCTATGAGGTCTACGACCGCATGGATTTCGACGTGCCGGTGGGACTGACCGGCGACTGTTGGGCGCGCTATCTTATTCGTATGGAGGAGATGCGCCAGTCGCTGCGCATCATCCGCCAATGCCTGAAGGAAATGCCGGACGGTCCGGTGCGCATCCAGGACAGCAAGATTTCCCCTCCATCACGCAGTGAGATGAAGCGCTCCATGGAGTCGCTGATTCACCACTTCAAGCTCTTCACCGAGGGCTTCCACGTTCCGGCCGGCGAGACCTACACCGCCATCGAAGCGCCCAAGGGTGAGTTCGCTGTCTATCTCGTGTCGGATGGGACGAACAAGCCTTACAAGTGCCACATCAAGTCGCCGGCCTTCGTGCATCTGCAAGGTCTCGACTTCATGTCCAAGGGGCATATGCTGGCCGACGCGGTGGCCAACATCGGCTCCATGGATATCGTGTTCGGAGAGATCGACCGATGAGCGCGCCTGCTCACAGCCCGGCCGCCGAGCCGGCCAGCTTCGCCTTTGCCCCTGAGTCTCTGGACCGGGCGAAGGCCATCATCGCCAAATACCCCACGGGGCGGCAAGCCAGCGCGGTGATGCCGCTTCTGGATCTGGCACAACGCCAGAACGCCGGATGGCTGCCGCGCGTGGCGATGGATTATGTGGCCGACATGCTGTCGATGCCGCGCATCCGCGTGTATGAGGTGGCGACCTTTTACACGATGTTCAACCTGACGCCGGTTGGCCGCCATGTGGTGCAGGTCTGCACCACCACGCCGTGCTGGCTGCGTGGGTCGGACGATGTCGTCAAGACATGCGAGACCAAGCTGGGCATCAGCTTGGGAGAGACCACGGACGACGGGCAATTCACCTTGCGTGAGGTGGAATGCCTGGGGGCTTGCGTGAACGCGCCCATCGTGCAGATCGGCGACGATTTCTATGAGGATGTCGGGCCGGAGCACATGGACGCGATCCTTGAGGCGTTGAAGCGCGGCGAAAAGCCGAAAGCTGGTTCGCTGACGGGCCGCCGCACATCCGAGCCGACCGGTGGTCCAACCACGCTGAAGGCCTTCGCGGGCATGCCCGCGCTGGGCGACGACTAAGGGGGCCGGGAGCATGCTTCGCGACGAAGATCGGATCTTCACGAATCTCTATGGCTTCCAGGACTTTCGTCTTGCGGCGGCCAAGAAGCGTGGCGACTGGGATGACACCAAGGCCATCCTGGGGAAGGGCAAAGACTGGATCATCGAGCAGGTCAAGGAATCAGGCCTGCGCGGGCGCGGTGGCGCCGGTTTCTCAACCGGCATGAAGTGGTCCTTCATGCCCAAGAACGTCACCGACAAGCCCGTCTATCTGGTCATCAACGCGGATGAGGGTGAGCCGGGGACTTGCAAGGACCGCGATATTCTGCGCCACGATCCGCATAAGCTGATCGAGGGCTGCCTGATCGCCGGCTTCGCCATTGGCGCCAGCGCTTGCTACATCTACATCCGCGGCGAGTTCTACAACGAGGGTTCCGCCGTCCAGATCGCCATTGATGAGGCGTATGCGGCGGGGCTGATCGGCAAGAACGCCTGCGGCACCGGCTACAGCTACGACATCTTCATCCATCGCGGCGCCGGGGCTTACATCTGCGGCGAAGAGACGGCGCTCATCGAGTCCATCGAGGGCAAGAAGGGCCAGCCGCGCAACAAGCCGCCGTTCCCGGCGCAGGCGGGCCTGTATTCCTGCCCGACGACGGTGAACAACGTCGAGTCCATCGCCGTCGTCCCAACCATTCTGCGCCGGGGCGCGGGGTGGTTCGCCGGATTGGGCCGCCCGAAGAACACCGGCACCAAGCTTTTCTGCATCTCCGGCCATGTGAACAAGCCGTGCAATGTGGAAGAGGAGATGGGCATCCCGCTGAAAGAACTAATCGAGCGTCACGCCGGCGGCGTGCGCGGCGGTTGGGACAATCTGCTGGCCATCATTCCCGGCGGCTCGTCGGTTCCGGTTCTGCCGAAGGCGATCTGCGACACGGTGCTGATGGATTTCGATAGTCTGCGCGATGTCCGCTCGGGTCTGGGCACCGCTGCGGTGATCGTGATGGATAAATCCACCGACATCGTCAAAGCCATCGCGCGCCTGTCCAAGTTCTACGCGCATGAGAGCTGTGGCCAGTGCACGCCGTGTCGTGAAGGCACGGGATGGCTGATGCGGGTGATGGAACGCATGACCAAAGGCAACGCCACCATCGAAGAGATCGACATGCTCTTCGAGGTGAGCAAGCAGATTGAAGGTCACACCATCTGCGCGCTGGGCGACGCCGCCGCGTGGCCGGTGCAGGGCCTGATCCGGCACTTCCGACCGGAGATGGAAGCCCGAATCCACGCCTATCGCAACGCCGCCACCCGCGCAGCCGCCGAGTAAGGGGAGCCAGAGGTTCCATGCCGAAACTGACCATCGACGGGATCGAGATCGAAGTCGAGCCGGGCACCTCGGTGCTTCAAGCCTGCGAACAGCTGGGCATTGAGATCCCACGGTTCTGCTATCACGAGCGCCTGAGCGTGCCGGCCAATTGCCGCATGTGTCTGGTGGAAATGGAGAAGGCGCCCAAGCCGGTGGCCTCCTGCGCCATGCCTTGTGGCGACGGTATGGTGATCAAAACCGACACCGAGACCGTGCACAAAGCCCGCAAGGGGGTGATGGAATTCTTGCTGATCAACCATCCCCTCGACTGCCCGATCTGTGATCAGGGCGGCGAGTGCGATCTGCAGGATCAAGCCGTCGCCTTCGGGCACGACAGCAGCCGCTACGGCGAGAACAAGCGGGCGGTCCAGGACAAATATATGGGTCCGCTGATCAAGACGATCATGACCCGGTGCATTCACTGCACCCGCTGCGTTCGTTTCGTGAACGAGATCTGTGGCGTGGCCGACATCGGCGCCGTGGGCCGTGGCGAGCACATGGAGATCACCACTTTCGTCGAAAAGGCGATCGCCTCGGAGCTGTCCGGTAACCTCGCCGACGTCTGTCCGGTCGGCGCCCTGACGTCCAAGCCCTATGCTTTCACCACGCGCCCGTGGGAATTGCGTAAGACGGAATCGGTGGACGTCATGGACGCGGTCGGCTCCAACATTCGCGTCGACACACGCGGGTCGGAAGTGATGCGCGTGCTGCCGCGCGTCAACGACGACGTCAACGAAGAGTGGATCAGCGACAAGAGCCGATTCGCCTATGATGGCCTGAAGCGTCAACGGCTTGATCGTCCTTACGTCCGTAAGGATGGCAAACTGCGCCCCGCCTCGTGGGCGGAGGCGTTCCAGGCGATAGCCGCACGCCTCAAGGGGGTTGCGGGCTCAAGGATCGCGGCGATCGCCGGTGATACGGTCGATACCGAGTCGATGCTGGCGCTCAAGGATTTGATGACGGCGCTGGGGTCACCCAACCTCGACTGCCGCCAGGATGGCGCCGTGTACGACACCACGGCGCGCGCTGGATACATTTTCAATACGGGCATCGCCGGCATCGAAAAGGCTGATGTGATCCTGCTGATCGGGACCAACCCGCGTTGGGAAGGCGCCCTGGTCAACGCCCGCATCCGCAAGCGCTACCTGATGGGTGGCCTGACGGTTGGCGTGATCGGTCCGCAGCTCGACCTGTCCTATCCCTACACCCACTTGGGCGCCGGCGCGCAGGTGTTGCAGGATTTGGCGGAAGGCAAGGGTGATTTCGCCAAGGCGCTGAAGGCCGCCAAACGGCCCATGCTGATCTTGGGGCAGGGCGCTTTGCGTCGTGCCGACGGCCTTGCGGTGCAGGCGGCGGCGCGCGCGCTGGCTGAATCCTTCACGATGATCCAAGAAGGCTGGAACGGCTTCAATGTGTTGCACACCGCTGCGGCGCGGGTCGGGGGCCTTGATATCGGCTTCTTGCCGGGGCAGGGCGGGCGCAGTGTCGCCGGGATCCTCGAGGGCGCCGCCAAGGGAGAAATCGAAGCGGTTTACCTGCTGGCCGCCGACGAGATCGACACCGGCGCGCTGGGCGACGCGTTCGTGATCTACCAGGGGCACCACGGTGACGCCGGCGCGTCCCGCGCCGATGTCATCCTGCCGGGCGCCGCCTACACCGAGAAGAACGCCACCTACGTCAACACCGAAGGGCGGCCGCAAGTGGGTCGTCTGGCTGTCTTCCCGCCCGGTGAGGCGCGCGAGGATTGGAAAATCATTCGCGCCCTGTCGGAACAGCTTGGGCACACCCTGCCTTACGACAACCTGATGCAGATCCGCAGCCGGTTGGCGGAGGTGAACCCAATCTTCGCTACGATCGGTACGCTCACGCCGGCGGCGTGGACAACGTTCGGGACCGCCGGCACGCTTGACCCGGCGCCGTTCAGCAGCCCGATCGCAAACTTCTACATGACCGATCCAATCAGCCGCGCCTCGGTGACGATGGCCCGCTGTACGGAGACGTTCTTGACGACTCCCGCCCGCCAGGGCGTCCAGGAGAGGACCGGCACCCATGGCTGAGTTCTGGAGCGGCTTTCTGCTGCCGCTGATCATCATTATCCTCAAGATTCTGGCGATCGTCGTCCCACTGCTGATCGCCGTGGCGTACACGACCTATGCCGAGCGCAAGGTCATGAGCGCCATGCAGTTGCGCCAGGGACCGAACATCGTCGGGCCCTTCGGTTTGCTGCAACCCTTCGCCGACGGTTTGAAGCTGTTCGCCAAGGAACAGGTGCTGCCCTCCGGCTCCAACCGCGCGCTGTATTATATGGCGCCGATGATGACCTTCTTCCTGGCGTTGCTGGGTTGGGCGGTCATCCCGTTCGGGGCTGGGCTGGTGCTGGCCGACATCAATGTCGGCATCTTGTATCTGTTCGGCATCTCGTCGTTGGGCGTGTACGGCATCATCGTCTCGGGCTGGGCGTCCAACTCGCGCTACGCCTTCCTTGGTGGTTTGCGTTCAGCGGCGCAGATGGTGTCCTACGAGGTCTCCATCGGCTTCGTGATCATTTCGGTGCTGTTGTGCGTCGGCTCGTTGAACCTCAGCGCGATCGTCGAGGCGCAAAGGACGGTCTGGTTCGTCATCCCGATGCTGCCGATGTTCGTGGTTTTCTTCATCTCGGGCTTGGCGGAAACCAACCGCGCGCCATTCGACCTGCCGGAAGGCGAGTCGGAACTGGTGGCCGGTTTCATGGTGGAATACAGCTCGGCGCCGTTCGCCCTGTTCTTCCTTGGCGAATACGCAAACATGATCCTGGTCAGCGCGATGACCACCATCCTGTTCCTTGGCGGCTGGCTGCCTCCCTTCGGCTTCGCCCCCTTCACCTGGCTTCCAGGTCCGGTGTGGTTCGCGTTGAAGATCGCCGCCTGCCTGTTCGTGTTCATCTGGGTTCGCGCCACCATGCCGCGCTTGCGTTATGACCAGCTCATGTATCTTGGCTGGAAGGTCTTCTTGCCCTTCTCGCTGGCTTGGGTGGTGTTGACGGCGGGCGTGCTCGTCACCTTCGGCTGGCTGCCGAAGTAAGCATGGGCAAAGCGGGCTTGGACCTGGATTGACGAAATACGGATCGCGGGGGCAACGACCTCCCCCGCGAGCCAAAAGGAGAAGAAGAGGCCATGGCATTCCTTGATCGCACGGTGCGCAGCTTTTTCTTGGTGGAGCTGTTGCAAGGCCTCAGCCTGACCTTCAGCTACATATTCAAGCCAAAGGTGACGCTGAATTACCCGTTCGAGAAGGGCCCGATCAGCCCGCGCTTCCGGGGTGAGCATGCGTTGCGCCGTTATCCCAACGGCGAGGAACGCTGCATCGCCTGTAAGCTGTGTGAGGCGGTGTGCCCGGCGTTGGCTATCACCATCGAGGCCGAGCCGCGCGACGACGGTTCCCGTCGGACGACGCGCTATGACATTGATATGACGAAATGCATCTACTGCGGCTTCTGTCAGGAAGCCTGCCCAGTGGACGCCATCGTCGAGAGTCCGAACTTCGAGTTCTCTACGGAGACCCGTGAAGAGCTCTTCTACAATAAGGAAAAACTGCTGGCGAATGGCGACCGTTGGGAAGTCTTGCTTGCGGCTAACCTTGCGGCGGAAGCGCCTTATCGGTAACGCTCGATTGCCCGTAAGGGGCGTGGGGTTTCAACCACCCTCGCCCCCAAGATGAACGGAAAAACCTCGACCGCGGAGGCGGGGATACAATGATTGTTCAAGGCTTGGCTTTCTACCTGTTCTCCGCCATCCTGGTGGCCTCCGGCGTGATGGTCATCTCCTCGCGGAATCCGGTTCATTCGGTGCTCTATCTCATCCTGGCCTTCTTCCAGGCCGCTGGCCTGTGCGTCCTGATGGGAGCGGAGTTCTTGGCGATGATCTTGATCATCGTCTATGTCGGCGCGGTCGCGGTGCTGTTCTTGTTCGTCGTGATGATGCTCGACATCAATTTCCGCGAACTGCGCCAGGGATTCTTGCAGTATGTGCCGTTTGGCGGTCTGGTGGGCCTGATCCTGCTGGCCGAACTGGTGATCGTGCTTGGCGCCTGGGTGGTTTCCCCGACTGCGACGCAGGCGCTGGGGGCCCCGGTCTCCGACCAGGTCCACAACACCAGGGCCCTTGGTCAGCTCATCTACACGCATTACGCCTACCTGTTCCAGGCATCGGGCATCGTGCTGCTGATCGCCATGATGGGCGCGATCGTGCTGACCCTGCGCCGCCGCGAAGGGGTTCGTAAGCAAAACATTTCAGCCCAGCTGGCTCGCCGTCGCGAAGACGTGATGGTGATCCGCAAGGTCCCGACCGGAGAAGGCGTCTAAACCATGGAAATCGGGCTCGGCCATTACCTGACGGTCGCCGCGATCCTGTTTACTCTCGGGATTTTCGGCATCTTCTTGAACCGCAAGAATGTCATCATCATCCTGATGTCGGTTGAGATGATGTTGCTGGCGGTTAACCTGAACCTCGTCGCCTTCTCGGTGTACTTGCACGACCTCGTCGGCCAAGTATTCTCGATGATTATTCTGACGGTTGCCGCCGCAGAGGCCGCCATTGGCTTGGCCATTCTGGTGGTCTACTTCCGTAATCGCGGCTCGATCCGAGTCGAAGACATCAACATGATGAGGGGATGAGGCAGCGCCATGGAAGTCCTTGTCGTATTCCTTCCGCTGCTGGCGTTCATCATCGCCGCATCGATCAGCTTGTTCGCCTATGGCCACAACGGCGCACCGAAAGGCGCCAGTGCGCATGGTGACGGCCATGCCCATGCCCATGCTGACCATGAGGGCCATCATGCTCATGATGACGGGCATGACGAACACCACCCTGTAACCCCGCCGGATTGGCGTGATCGCACGGCGCAATACGTCACCTGCGGCGCGTTGATCCTGGCGGCCGTGCTGTCCTGGGTGCTGTTCTTCCAGGTGAACGGTGAAGCCAAACCGCACATCATCGAGTTGTTTCGCTGGATACAGAGCGGAGCGCTGGACGTGTCCTGGGCGATCCGCATCGATCGCTTGACCACGGTCATGCTGGTGGTCGTCAACACCGTGTCGGCGTGCGTGCACGTCTATTCGGTCGGCTATATGGCTGACGATCCGAACAAGCCGCGCTTCATGGGCTATTTGTCGCTGTTCACCTTCTTCATGCTGGCGTTGGTGACGGCGGACAATTTTGTGCAGATGTTCTTCGGCTGGGAAGGCGTCGGTCTGGCCTCCTATCTGCTGATCAATTTCTGGTACGACAAACCCTCGGCCAACAACGCGGCGATGAAGGCTTTCATCGTCAACCGCGTTGGTGACTTTGGCTTTGCGCTGGGCATCTTTGCGATCTTCCTGCTGACTGGTTCGGTGCAGTTCGACGCGGTGTTCGTCAAGGCGTCGAGCATGGTCGGTCTGGAGTTTCACTTCCTCGGCTGGAACCTTGACGCGCTGACCGTGGCCTGTTTGCTGTTGTTCATGGGAGCCATGGGCAAGTCGGCGCAGCTTGGTCTGCACACCTGGCTTCCCGACGCCATGGAAGGGCCGACCCCGGTGTCGGCGCTTATTCATGCGGCCACCATGGTGACCGCCGGCGTCTTCATGGTCTGCCGCCTGTCGCCGATCTTTGAATACGCGCCGGTGGCCTTGGATGTCGTCACCATCGTCGGCGCCTTGACGGCGTTTGTCGCCGCGACCATCGGTTTCACACAATTCGACATCAAGCGGGTCATCGCCTATTCGACGATGAGCCAGCTTGGTTACATGTTCTTCGCCGCCGGAGTCTCCGCTTACGGCGCGGCCATGTTCCACCTGTTCACGCACGCCTTCTTCAAGGCGCTGCTGTTCCTTGGCGCAGGCTCGGTCATTCATGCCATGCACCATGAGCAGGACATGCGCCGCATGGGCGGGCTCTGGAAGAAAATCCCGATCACCTACGGGCTGATGTGGGTTGGCAATTTGGCTCTGGCTGGTTTGCCGTTCTTTGCCGGCTTCTATTCAAAGGACATCATTCTTGAGGCGGCGTTCGCCGCGCACAGCCCGGTGGGCATGCTGGCTTTCTGGCTTGGCATCTCCGCGGCGCTGATGACCGCGTTCTACTCCTGGCGTCTGCTGATCTTGACGTTCCACGGCCCAACCCGCGCCGACAAGGGCGTCTTTGAACACGCCCATGAGTCGCCCATGGTGATGCTGGTCCCCTTGATCGTGCTGGCTTTGGGCGCGGTGTTCTCGGGCATGATCTTCGCCGGCTCGTTCGTTGGCGAGCATCGCGAAGCCTTCTGGGGCAACGCGATCGAGGTGTTGTTCCATCGCGATAGCCTTGAGGCTGCGCATCATGTGCAGGGATGGGTCGGTATCTTGCCGATCATCGTCGGCCTGATCGGCATCGCGCTGGCCTATGCGCTGTATATGTTCAAGCCTGATTTGCCCGCCCTGATCGTGCGTCGGTTCCGCGCCATTCACGCCTTCTTGTACAACAAATGGTACTTTGACGAGCTGTATGACTGGGCCTTTGTGCGCCCGGCGCATTGGCTTGGCTATGGGTTGTGGAAGAGCGGCGATGGGGCCCTGATCGACGGGGTTGGCCCGGACGGGATCGCCGCGGCGACCCAGGATATGGCGGCCAAGGCGTCGCGTCTGCAATCCGGCTACGTCTACCATTACGCCTTTGCGATGGTGATCGGCGTCGTCACGCTGGTCGTATGGCTCTCGATGTTCGGCTGAGCGGTGTAAAGAGGGAACTAGAAAATGCCGATCCTATCGATCACCACCTTCCTGCCGCTCGTCGGGGCCTTGTTCATCCTGATCCTGCGCGGAAACCAGGAGGACGTGAACCGCAACGCCCGTAACGTGGCGCTGTGGACGACGCTTATCAATTTCGTCTTGTCGCTGTTCATCTGGTTCAACTTCGACCCGACGAACCCCGGCTATCAGATGGTCGAGAAGGCCGCGTGGATTCCGGCCTTCAAGGTCTCGTACCACATGGGCGTGGACGGCATTTCGATGCTGTTCGTCATCCTGTCGACTTTCCTGGTGCCGCTGTGCATCCTGGCCAGTTGGGAGGCGATCCAGAAACGGGTGAAGGAATATATGGTGGCCTTCCTGGTCCTTGAGACCCTGATGGTCGGCATGTTCTGCGCGCTTGATTTCGTGCTTTTCTATATGTTCTTCGAGGGCGTCCTCATCCCGATGTTCCTGATCATCGGTGTGTGGGGTGGAGCGCGGCGCGTCTACGCGGCCTTCAAGTTCTTCTTGTACACGCTGCTCGGTTCGGTGCTGATGCTGCTGGCCATCCTGGCCATGTGGTATGTCGCTGGCACCACCGACATCCCGACCATCACCGCCACCCCTTTCAGCCACCAGATGCAAATCTGGCTGTGGCTGGCTTTCTTCGCCTCCTTCGCGGTGAAGGTGCCCATGTGGCCGGTGCACACCTGGTTGCCGGACGCCCATGTGGAGGCGCCAACCGCCGGTTCGGTGATCCTGGCCGGCGTGCTGTTGAAGATGGGTGGTTATGGGTTTCTGCGCTTCAACATTCCGATGTTGCCGGAAGCGACGCAATTCTTCACGCCGCTGGTCTATTCGCTGTCCGTCATCGCAGTGATCTACACCTCGCTGGTGGCGCTAGCGCAGGAAGATATGAAGAAGCTGATCGCTTATTCATCCGTGGCGCATATGGGTTTTGTCACCATCGGCATGTTCACGTTGAACAGGCAGGGCGTTGAGGGATCGATCTTTCAGATGCTGTCACACGGCATCGTGTCGGGGGCTCTCTTCTTGTGCGTCGGCGTGGTGTACGACCGTTTGCACACCAGGGAGATCGCCCGGTATGGCGGGCTGGTGCACAACATGCCGAAATACGCCGTGGTGTTCGCCTTCATGACCATGGCGTCGGTCGGTTTGCCCGGCACGTCAGGCTTCGTCGGCGAGTTCCTGGTGCTGGTGGGTGCTTTCCAGGACAATGGGTGGGTGGCGGCTTTTGCGGCCACCGGCTTGATCCTGGGAGCGGCTTACGCGCTGTGGCTATTGCGCCGCATCGTGTTCGGCAAGCTCGTCAAGGCGGATCTCAAGGGATTGTTCGACATGAGCCCCCGGGAAATCGCGGTGTTCGCGCCGTTGATCCTGGTGGTGCTGTGGATGGGCATCTATCCCACGAGCTTTTTGAAGATCACCTCGGCTTCGGTCGAGCATCTGATCCAGACCTACGAAACCAAGCTGGCCGCCGGCGGCGGCGTCACTGTGGCCGCGCGCTAGAGGGTATGCCATGATCCCCTACCAGTTCCCCGAACTTTGGCCGGCGCTGCCGGAAATCTTCATGGCGGTCGCCGGTATGGCGCTGCTCATGTTCGGCGTGTTTCGCGGCGGCAATTCAACCCGTCTGGTCGCCTATCTGACGGTGGGCGCGATGCTGTTCGCCGCGTTCCTCGCGATGGGCTATGGCGAAGGCCGCGTGGTCACCTTCAACGGCCTGTTCGTGATGGACGCCTTTGGCGTTTTTATGAAGGTGCTGGTCCTCCTGGCGGCGGCGCTTATCGTCCTCATGTCCCTTGGCTACATCGAGCGGGAGGGGATGAACAGGTTCGAGTTCCCCATCCTTATGCTCTTTGCGACGCTGGGCATGCTGATGATGATCTCAGCCAATGACCTGATGTCGCTTTATGTCGGTTTGGAGACGCAGAGTCTGGCGCTGTACGTCATCGCGGCGTTCCAGCGTGACTCCGACCGTTCAACCGAAGCCGGTCTGAAATACTTCATGCTGGGCGCGCTCTCGTCCGGCCTGCTGTTGTACGGTTCGTCGCTGGTGTACGGCTTTGCGGGCACCACCAGCTTCGACAAGATCGCCGCCTTGTTCGCCAGCGGGACGCACCCGTCCATCGGGGTGATCATCGGTCTGGTGTTCGTCGCCGCGGGGTTGGCCTTCAAGATCTCCGCCGTGCCGTTCCACATGTGGACACCGGATGTGTACGAAGGGGCGCCGACCCCGGTCACCGCTTTCTTTGCGGTGGCGCCGAAGATCGCCGCCATCGCGTTGTTCACCCGTGTCCTGATCGAGCCCTTTGGCCACATGGTGCACCAGTGGCAGCAGATCATCATCGCCGCCTCGATCCTGTCGATGGCCCTGGCGGCCTTCGCCGCCATTGTCCAAACCAACATCAAGCGGCTGATGGCCTATAGCTCCATCGGCAATGTCGGCTATGCGCTGGTCGGTCTCGCCGCCGGCACGCAGGAAGGCGTGCGCGGTGTGTTGATCTATATGGCGATCTACCTTTTCATGAATGTCGGAACCTTTGCGGTCATTCTCTGCATGAAGCAGAAGGGACGCATGGTGGAAGACATCAAGGATCTGTCCGGTTTGGCCCGCACCAATCCAAAGCTGGCGGCGGCGATGGCGATCTTCATGTTCTCCATGGCGGGCATTCCGCCGATGGCCGGCTTCTTCGGTAAGTTGTACGTGTTCCTGGCCGCCGTGCAGGCGCAGCTCTATGGGCTGGCGGTGATCGGTGTGCTGACTAGCGTGGTGGGCGCTTACTATTATATCCGCATCATCAAGGTCATGTATTTTGACGAGCCGGTGGATGGCTTTGACAAGGTGACGGACGACAGCGTGAACGGCGTCCTGATTGGCGCCAGCCTGTTTACGCTGCTGTTCTTTGTGATCCCGGCGCCGATCTTGAACTCTGCGGCGGTGGCGGCAGCGTCACTGTTTGCGGGATGATCGATCGGCTGCCGTCGGCGGCAGGGGGGATGCTCCTGCCGCCAGGCTTCCGGGTTGTTGCTTTGGACTGTGTTGGCAGCACCAACGACGAAGCGAAAGACCGCGCGCGCTCCGGGTTTCCGGAGCGCTCCGTTATTTGGGCCAAGCGGCAGGAAAGCGGGCGTGGCCGCCGCGGTCGGGCCTGGGCTTCGCCTGAAGGCAACCTTTATGCCTCGACGATTTTGCGTCCACGGGTGACGCTGGCGGCGGCGGCGCAGATGTCTTTCATCGCCTCTCTCGCCATTGCGGAAACCGCCGAGGCGTTCCTGCCGGCGACGGCTGAGATACGCTGCAAATGGCCCAATGATGTGCTGGTGAATGGCCGCAAGATCGCCGGTATTCTGCTCGAGTCGGAAGTGGAGATGAACGGCGACCTCGCCTGGCTGGTGTTGGGCGTGGGCGTCAATCTGCTGCATTTCCCCGAGGATACGGATTTCGCCGCCACATCCCTGGTGAAGGAAGGCGCGGCGTTGATGGATCCCGCGACCGTGTTGGCGGCCTATGCCGGTCACTTGGCGGTGTGGTGCGAGCGTTGGCAAGCGGAAGGCTTCGCGCCGATACGCGCCGCGTGGCTGAACCGCGCCGCCAACCTTGGTGGCCCGGTGGTGGTGCGCCTGTCCGATCGAGAGATCTCTGGTACTTTTGCTGCTCTGGACAGCGACGGCGTTCTTCTGCTCGATAGGGGGGATGGTTGCGCTCCCATGCGGGTCGCCGCCGGTGATGTCTTTTTTCCCCACATAAGCAATAGGGGAGGGTGAAGGATGTTGCTCGCCATCGACGCCGGCAACACCAACGTGGTCTTCGCTGTTTTTGACGGCGATGAGAAGCGTGGGCAGTGGCGCATCTCCACCGACAGCCGCCGCACCGCCGACGAATACGCCGTCTGGCTGTTCAGCCTGATGACGATAAAGGGGCTGAAACCAACGGATATTCACGCCGCCGTCATGTCCAGCGTCGTGCCGGCGGCCACCTTCGACCTGATGCGGTTGTGCAGCAATCATTTCCGCTGCGACCCCATGAGAGTGGGGGACCCCGGTGTCGATCTTGGCATCAAGGTGTTGCTGGACAATCCCAAGGAGGCGGGGGCCGACCGTTTGGTCAACTCCATCGCCGCCGTGCACAGTTATAAGCCGCCTCTGATCATCGTCGATGTCGGCACCGGAACCACCTTCGATGTGGTGGATCGGGATGGTAATTTTGTCGGCGGCTGCATCGCGCCGGGGCCAAACTTGGCGCTGGATGCGTTGCACAAGGCGGCGGCGCAATTGCCCCGGGTGGAGATCCTCCGGCCAGCGCAGGTCATCGGCAAGGGGACGGTGGGGGCGATGCAGTCCGGCATGTTTTGGGGGTACACCGGCATGATCGAAGGGCTCATCACCCGGATCTCAGCCGAATTGTCGCCCGGTGGCGTCCCGCCCGTCACGGTGATCGCGACCGGCGGTCTTGGCAGCAGGTTTGCCGAAGCCTCTTCCATGATCCATCACTTCGACAACGAGCTGACGATGCGCGGCCTGCTGTCGGTCTATAAACGCAACACGGTGGCATAAGCATTTTGGAAAACCGATTCTCGACCACCCCCCCCGCTCCTGGCGCCTTCATTCCTGATGGGGATGGCCTGTATTACCTGCCGCTTGGCGGGGCGGGTGAGATCGGCATGAACCTCAACCTGTATGGGCACCGCGGCAAGTGGCTGATGGTGGACCTCGGCATTTCCTTTGCCGACGACACCATGCCCGGCCTCGATGTGATCATGCCGGACCCGACCTTCATCCGTGAGCAACGCGACAATCTTGTCGGGCTGGTGGTGACGCACGCGCATGAAGACCATCTCGGGGCCATCCAATACCTGTGGCCGGAGTTGCGCTGCCCTGTCTATTGCACGCCCTTCGCCGCGTCGGTGCTGCGCGCCAAGCTGTATGAACGCCAACTGGCCAATGACGTGCCGATCCACGAAATCCCCATGGGTGGCCGATTCACCCTGGGGCCGTTCGATGTGGAATTTGTCACGGTCACCCACTCCATTCCCGAGCCGAACGCCATCGCCATCCGCACCAGCGCGGGGTTGGTGGTGCATAGTGGGGACTGGAAGCTTGACCCGGCCCCCATCGTCGGCGCGGTCGCCGATGAGGCGCGGCTGCGGGCGCTGGGCGATGAGGGTGTTCTGGCCCTGGTGGGCGACAGCACCAACGCGCTGGTGCCTGGCCGCTCCGGCTCCGAGGCGCAGGTCCGCGCAGCGCTGACTGAATTGCTCGGCGGCTTTGAGAACCGCATCGCGGTGACGTGTTTCGCCACGAATGTGGCGCGGCTGGAGAGTATTGCGGTGGCGGCGGCGGCCAACAACCGCCACGTGGCCTTGGTCGGCCGTTCGCTGTGGCGCATCAACGAGGCCGCGCGCGCCAATGGCTATTTGGCCGGCGTCCCAGCCTTTTTGACGGAGCACGACGCCGGCTATCTGCCCAGGGACAAGCTGGTGATGATCTGCACCGGCAGCCAGGGCGAACCCCGTTCGGCGCTGGCCCGCATCGCCGGTGGCGACCACCCCCAGGTCACGCTGGAGCGTGGCGACACCGTGGTTTTCTCCTCACGCGAGATCCCTGGCAACGAGCAGGCCATCGGCCGCATCCAGAACCAGCTGGTCAACCGGGGTGTTGAGATCGTCACCGCTGACAACGCCTTTGTCCATGTCTCCGGCCATCCGGCGCAGGATGAACTGGTGCAAATGTACCAATGGGTTCGTCCTCAGGTGGCGGTTCCTATTCACGGTGAGCAGCGCCATCAGCTTGCGCATGCCAAGCTGGCGCAGAGCTGCCAGGTGCCGCACGGCATCATCGCCAGCAACGGCGATGTGGTGCGCCTGGCTCCGGGGATGGTGGAGGTGGTGGCGCAGGTTCACGCGGGCCGCTGGGCCATCGATGGCAAGCGGCTGACGCCCCTCGATACCGGGCTGATGCGGGCGCGCAACCGCATGGTGCATAACGGCGCGGCTGTGGCGACCCTGGTGATGAACACCAAGGGTGAATTGGTGACGGCCCCGCAAGTGGCGGTCATGGGCCTGCTGGACAGCGAGGCCGATCATGATGCGCTGCTCGATGTGGTGGACGCCGTGCGTGAAGCCATCGCGGCGATGTCCAAGTCGGCGCGCCAAGACGATGCTCTGGTGAAGGACGCCGCGCGCATAGCCGTACGGCGCTGCTTTAATATTTCGCACGGGAAGAAGCCTGTGACAGAAGTTCACCTTGTGCGGGTTTGACCATAGGGAAATTATGATCAAGAAGCTCAACCACATCGCCATTGTCGTTCCAGACTTGCAGGCGGCGACGGCGCTTTACCGTGACACCTTGGGGGCCTCGGTGTCGGCGCCCGTGGATTTGCCGTTGCATGGCGTCACGGTTGTCTTCGTCACCTTGTCCAACACCAAGGTTGAGCTGCTGCATCCCTTGGGTGAGGCCTCCCCCGTCGCGCCGTTCCTGGAAAAAAACCCATCCGGCGGTATCCATCATGTCTGTTATGAGGTGGATGACATCCTGGCCGCGCGTGACCAGCTTAAGGCCCAGGGTGCGCGTGTGCTGGGGAATGGCGAGCCGAAGATCGGCGCGCATGACAAACCCGTGCTGTTTTTGCACCCCAAGGATTTTTGCGGAACGTTGGTCGAACTCGAACAAGTATAAGAGGGACCATGGGAGCGGTCACCACGGTTGCGATTTTCTTTACCGTCTGGTGGACGGTGCTTTTCGCGGTCTTGCCCTGGGGTGTGCGCACGCCGGAACAGGCTGATATTGGCATGGCCGACAGCGCCCCGCAGAATCCCAATCTGTTGTTCAAATTCGCCGTCACCACCGCGGTGTCGGTAGGGATCACATTTGCTCTCTGGTTGGTCGCTGATTCGGGTATTGTCAGCTTCCATGCGATGGCGAAGAGGATGTGAGGATGGGGGCTGACACCTACTGCGAGGCGGCGTCCGGCCACCCGATTCATGCCCCCTACCATGATAGCGAATATGGTTTTCCCAGCGCCGATGACAGCGTGTTGTTCGAGCGTCTTGTTCTGGAGATCAATCAGGCCGGTCTGTCTTGGTTGACCATTTTGAAAAAGCGCGCCGCCTTCCGCGCCGCTTTCGATGGGTTCGCGGTTGATCGTGTCGCCGCTTATGGCGAGGTGGAGCGCGCGCGCCTGCTGGCCGATCCCGGCATCATCCGCAACCGCCTGAAGGTGGACGCCGTTATCGAGAATGCCCGGCGTATCGTCGCGTTGCGGGAGCGCTATGGTTCCTTCGGCGGGTGGCTGGACGTGCATCACCCGCTCTCCAAGGTTGAATGGGTGAGGTTGTTCAAAGGTATGTTCCGGTTCACCGGCGGCGAGATCGTCGGGGAATTCCTGATGAGCCTCGGTTACTTACCGGGGGCCCATCATGCCGGCTGCCCGGTGTGGGCGGAACTCGCCCTGCGCAATCCACCCTGGATGCTCGCCATGCGGCAAGGCTTCGCTGGGTATGATCGTCAAGATTTAGAACGGTTTGTTCAAATTAAACCATAGAAATAATAAAATTTATGCTAGACCCATGCTTTGAAGGAGCGGTCCTCACGACTTTATTTCAGAGAGAAATATAATAATTATTGACGGATCGTTCGGTGATTTTATGATTGCTAGTATTACCCAGCGCTCATTTTTTAAGTTCCTGATTCCGGGGTTTTACCCGAGACACCGTAGCTTTTCGATCTGACCGCACGGCGCCGGTTTCTGGAAAGATCGGGATCACCCGAGAAGGCTAAATACGTAAATTCTTTGTTAAAACAAGGAGATTATAGCCAGTCCTGGTTTGGGCCGAGCCAAGACCCGCTGTAGAATTAGCTTGGATTTTCAGATTTTTTTAATATCTATGCGATTAAAGAGTGCGGTCCAATAGGAAAAGCCGCGATGGCGCGCCCCTGCACGATCCCCGATCCCCAACGGGGGGTACTGACTGCAGGCAGCGTCTGTTTGGGGGAAGGGAGTGCGTTGAAGCGTCCATGACCGTGACTGAAGACGAGCGGTTCAACCAGTTTTCTGCGGTTCTTCTGACCGAAATGCTGGAACGTACCAAAAAAAACATGGAGCTGCTGACGCCCGAGCGAAGCTCGCCTGCGCCGCTGCCCTTTGCCCAGACGCCCAGCCTCTTTGACATCTATACCGAGGTGGTGAAGGTTGGCATCTTTCCTATTGTCGTGAGCCGCCGCCCGGTGCGCGCCCTCATGGGCGATACGAACTGGGCCAAGGATGGGCGCGAAACTCTGCTGACCTTGATGGATGACCGCGCTTGCCCGATCTTTCCCGGCTGGGATTATGCCTGGGATTCGTTGTGGAATGAGCGCAAGGCGTCGGTTTCAAGCAAACCGGCGGCTGCCGGGAAGAAGAAAGGCGGCTTCCTGTCATCCCTCTTGGGCCGTAAACCCAAGAACAATCCCAAAGCCAAAAAAGTTGAAGAGGACAGCGGGGCGCCTGTCATGGCCGGCCTCCACTCCATGCTGAATGAGGTTGGCGAGAAGCGCGGCTGTCTGCCGCTGCTGCCCGACGACACCAGGCTGTTCAAAGGGCTGATCCGCACCAAGCCAAGCCGGTTGCTGGCGGCGTGGAAGGAATTGAG
The DNA here is from genome assembly GCA_031546725.1 of Azospirillum sp. Lineage (GTDB taxonomy): Bacteria > Pseudomonadota > Alphaproteobacteria > Azospirillales > Azospirillaceae > Azospirillum. Next base: position 18,527 of record JAVBJZ010000036.1, on the reverse strand, counting down.
CCAATACTATCATCAAGAATTTGTCCTGAAGGGAAAAGAGCAGGCAAAGACTGGCGCGCTGAGTGAGGCTTTGCAAAAATGGCAATTCAACCTCGCCGATCGTGTCGGTGAACTGATGATCATCAAATGTGTGGTCGATCTCGATCACCTCGATAAGACCTATATTGGCAAATATATTCGTCAATCGGCCCGCACGCAGGAAGAAGCAGAAAGGGGAATGCCTTGCCTTTCCGCTTATTGGAAGCTTATGCCGGATGAGAATTGAGGCGGCGCTGGCGCTGGTTTTTCTGATCGTGACTCCAGCTGCCGCGCAGGTTCCTTTTGACTCTTCGGTCTGCCGCTTTCTGCCGCACCACCAACCGGCAGCCGGCGTGGAACATCGATCCAGCGCCGAATACCAAGCCGGTGTGGATGTTCACGGCAACCGGGTGACTCCAGCCGATGCGCCGGGCTCTGCCGGAGCGATGCCGATGGACCGCTTCGATATTCCGGTGACGCTGAATTTCGCCCGCCGGATGGGCTTTTCAGGTTTTGGCGCCGGTATGTTGCCTGGCGCGGCGGAGGTCGGGCGCCTTACCCTTCAGGGTGGTCGTTTGGCGTTCAATGGCCAGCCGATTGGTGATTCCGCCGAGACGCAGCTGTACGCTCTGTGCCGGACAGATCGCTGACATAGACAAAGCGGCTGCGGCTCCCTAAAGTCGTTCACCGATTCTTGAAGCCTTCGATTTCCGGCCCTCGCTTTCTGGCCTCGATTTCTGGAAGGCTCCCAATTTTTGAAAGACTGGGAACCATGCGGCTCTCCACCTTCTTCCTGCCGACCCTCAAGGAAACCCCGACCGAAGCGCAGATCGTCTCGCACCGCTTGATGCTGCGCGCCGGTATGATCCGCCAGACCTCGGCGGGGATTTATGCGTGGCTGCCGCTTGGCCACAAGGTGCTGCGAAAGATCGAACGGATCGTCCGCGAGGAGCAAGACGCCGCCGGCGCCCAGGAACTGCTGATGCCGACCATCCAGTCGGCGGATCTGTGGAAGGAAAGCGGTCGCTACGACGATTATGGCAAGGAGATGCTGCGCATCACCGATCGCCATGAGCGTGAAATGCTCTACGGCCCGACGAATGAGGAGATGATCACCGACATCTTCCGCGCCTTCGTGAAGAGCTACAAGCAACTGCCGCTCAACCTCTACCATATCCAATGGAAATTCCGCGATGAGATCCGCCCGCGCTTTGGCGTGATGCGCGGGCGTGAGTTCCTGATGAAGGACGCCTATTCCTTCGACCTCGACCCGGACAGCGCCCGCCGCTCGTATCAGGCGATGTTCCTGGCGTATCTGCGCACCTTCGCCCGCATGGGCCTGAAGGCGATTCCGATGCGCGCCGACACCGGCCCCATTGGCGGCGACCTCAGCCACGAGTTCATCATTCTGGCGGAGACCGGAGAGAGCGGCGTGTTCTGCGACAAGGCATGGCTGGATCTGGACGTGCTGGCCGACGCACCGGATTACCGGGACGATTTGCAACCGTTCTTTGACAAATGCACCGCGATCTACGCCGCCACCGAAGAAAAGCACGACGCCGCTTCTTGCCCGGTTCCGGCGGAGCGGTTGGAAAGCGCGCGTGGGATCGAAGTTGGGCATATCTTTAACTTTGGCACTAAATATTCCAAACCGATGAACGCCGCCGTCGCCGGCCCCAGCGGCGATCCGGTGCTGGTCGAGATGGGCAGCTACGGCATCGGCGTTTCGCGTCTGGTCGCCGCCATCATCGAGGCCAGCCATGACGACAACGGCATCATCTGGCCGGACGCCGTGGCGCCCTTCATGGTTGGCTTGGTGAATCTGAAGCCCGGTGACGCCGAGACCGACGGGGTTTGCGCGGATCTGTACGAGCGGTTGCAGGCCCAGGGCGTGGAGGTGTTGTACGATGACCGTGACGAACGACCGGGCGTGAAATTCGCCAATATGGACCTGATTGGCCTGCCCTGGCATCTGGTGGTCGGCCCGCGCGGCCTGAAGAACGGCACGGTCGAACTGAAACGCCGCGCCACCGGCGAACGCGAGGAATTGTCGATCGAGAGCGCGCTGGCGAAGCTGGTGGCATAGCATTCCGGCACCGGGTGACGGTCCAGGCCGTTCCCGGCGCCCCCTATCACAGCGCAGGCTTGCGTATCCGACGCGCGGCACGTATCTACGCGTGAGCGCTGTCGTCTGGCGGCCAGCCGCAACTCGGAACACCCCATGATCTTTTCCGCCTTTGAACGCATGGTCGCGATGCGCTATCTCCGCGCTCGCCGGCAAGAAGGGTTTATCTCCGTCATCGCGTGGTTCTCGTTGCTTGGCATCGGGCTGGGTGTGGCGACGCTGATCATCGTCATGGCGGTGATGAACGGTTTCCGGGCGGAGCTTTTGGGGCGGGTGCTTGGCCTTAACGGGCATCTCAACGTCTATTCCCTGGCGAGTGGACCGTTGATTAACTTTGACTCCCTGGCCGATTCGGTGCGCGCGACGCCGGGCGTGGTCAATGTGACGCCGACGGTGGAAGGGCAAGCCCTGGTCACCGTGCGCGGCGTCGCCTCGGGCGCGGTGGTGCGCGGGGTCCGGCCGGAGGATTTCCGGGTGCGCCCGACGTTGTCCAAGCACATCATCCGCGGCACGATCGACGCCTTTGGCGAGGATCATGTCGCCATCGGCATCCGCATGGCGCAACGCCTGGGTCTGTCGGTGGACGATCAGATCACGCTGATCGCGCCGCAGGGCAACGCTACCGCCTTTGGCACCGTGCCGCGCATGCGCAGCTACACCGTCGGCGCTGTTTTTGACGTCGGCATGTTCGAGTATGACAATTCTTTCATTTTCATGCCGATGGAGCAGGCGCAATTGTTCTTCCGCACCGGGGCGGACGCGGTCACCTCGCTGGAGGTGTTCGTCGCCGACCCTGTACAGATCCGCGCCCAGCGCGCCGCCATCCAACCGGCCGTCGCCGGCAAGGGGCGCGTGGTGGACTGGCAGCAGACGAACGCCAGCTTCTTCACCGCGCTTCAGGTCGAGCGGAACGTCATGTTCTTGATCCTGTCGCTGATCATCATGGTCGCGGCCTTCAACATTATTTCCAGCCTGATCATGCTGGTGAAGGACAAGGGGCGCGACATCGCCATCTTGCGCACCATGGGGGCGACGCGCGGCATGATCATGCGCATCTTCTTCATGTCCGGCGCTTCCGTCGGGGTGATGGGAACGGTGGGCGGGCTGATCCTTGGCATGCTGTTCTGTCAGAACATCGAGAGCATCCGCCAGTTCATTCAGATGCTGTCGGGAACCGAGCTGTTCTCGCCGGAGATCTATTTCCTGTCGCAACTGCCGGCGAAGATCGACTGGAGCGAGGTGGGGCAGGTGGTCGCCATGGCGCTGGGCCTGTCGTTCGCCGCCACCATTTACCCATCCTGGCGGGCGGCGCGCCTCGATCCGGTGGAGGCTTTGCGCTATGAGTGAGACCTCCATGCCAGAACAACCAATACTGGAATTAACCGGCGTCACCCGCACCTTCGAGCAGGCGGGGACCACGCTGGAGATCTTGCGCGGCGTGCAGCTTACGGTGCGTCCGGGCGAACTGGTCGGGTTGGTCGGGCCTTCGGGGGCCGGCAAATCGACCTTGCTGCATATCGCCGGCCTGCTGGAACGACCGACCGCGGGCACGGTGCTGGTTGGCGGCACGGATGCGTCCACGCTCGATGACGGCAAGCGCACGGAGATCCGGCGGCGCGCCATCGGCTTCGTCTACCAGTTCCACCATTTGCTGCCAGAGTTCACGGCTGAAGAAAACATCGTGTTGCCGCAGATGATCGCCGGTTTGGCCCGCTCCACGGCGGTGGAACGGGCGCGCGAGCTGCTGCACAGGGTCGGGCTGGAGCAACGCGGCAGTCACCGGCCAGGCCGCCTGTCGGGTGGCGAGCAGCAGCGCGTCGCCATCGCGCGGGCGCTGGCCAACGCGCCGGGGCTGCTGATCGCCGATGAGCCCACGGGGAATCTCGATCCCCACACCGCCGAGAGCGTTTTCGCCATCCTGACGGACCTCGTGCGCAAGGCCCGTGTCGGTGCGCTGATCGCCACCCACAATCTGGAGTTGGCCAAACGCATGGACCGCGTGATGGAAATGCATGAAGGTGTGCTGATAGAGCACACATAATTCGATTGCCGGTTGGGAGGATGTGATGGATCAGCGAATCATCAATCTCTACGACGAATACACGCACGCACCGTTGCCGCGCCGGGTGTTTCTGGAGCGGTTGACCGCGCTGGTGGGCTCAGCCGCCGCGATTCCGGCGATCCTGGCGGCCATCGAACCGAATTACGCCCGCGCCGCCGTGGTCGACCCCGGCGATCCGCGCATCGCCACCGACCACCTGACCATCCAGGCCGCCACCGGCGAGCTGCGGGCCTATGTGGCGCGTCCCAAACTGGCGGAGCGGTCGCCGGCGGTTATTGTCGTCCACGAAAATCGGGGCCTGAACCCGCATATCGAGGATGTGGCGCGCCGCTTCGCCACCGAAGGCTTCGTGGCGTTGGCCCCGGATCTTTTGTCGCCGCTGGGAGGGACGCCGCAGGATAGCGACGAGGCGCGGACGATGATCGGGACGCTGGATATCGGCAAGACGGTGAACAACGTGATCTCGGCGCAGAGCTATCTGCTGTCCTACCGCTACTCGACGGGAAAGGTGGGGGCGGTGGGGTTCTGCTGGGGCGGCGGTATCGTCAACCAGTTGGCCGTCAAGGCGTCGGATCTCAAGGCGGGAGTGATCTATTACGGTCGCGCCCCTGCCCTCGAACAGGTTGGTTCCATCAAGGCGCCGCTGCTGTTGCACTACGCCGGCCTCGATCAGAGCGTCAACGCCGGCGCACCCGCCTTCGAGGCGGCGCTGAAAGCGGCGGGCGTGCCGCACCAGATCCACATGTACGAAGGCGTCAATCACGCCTTCAACAACGATGCCGGGGACGCGCGCTACAATGAACAGGCGGCCACGCTGGCATGGTCGCGCACGATAGAGTTCTTGAAACAATATCTGGTGTGAAGCTTGCCGGGCATCGGTGAACCTCTGGCGTTATCGTCTTCAGTCCTCTGACGCCGTATTCCCAAGGCCGGGGTTCGCCGCATGAATTTGCTTCGCCTCCGGGTGACAATTGACCAGAAACGCCATCATTTCGGTGGCGTCCTTGGTCAGATAGAACCGCACAATCTTCTCGTTGAATTCCTGGACCTTGCCGGCGGGAACACTGATTGCGTCGATGCCGCTGGACATCAAGACGCCGTTCATCATGAAACGCGCCGTGCGCTTATTCCCATCGAAGAAGAACTGCTGCAACGCACCGAACAAGAAGAATGCCATGGCTTTTTCAAAAGGTTCATAGGCATCCAGCGCAAGCAAACCCTCTTGAAAAACCCGGTTGAGCTCTGGCGCGCCGGATACCGTAGACAGCGGGGTGTATCTTCCAAGCTCGCCAAGGCCAACATCAGGGGTGTAGTTCGCCTCTTGGCCCTCGCCACGAAACACCCCCCATTCTAGCGCTTCGTTGCGGGCGACAATGCTGTGAAGTTCCGTGAAAATAGCCTTTGTCACTGTGAACTGGCCGCCCTTCACCAGCGCCAATAGATGTTTGGAACTTTCGGCGAGGTTCAGCACCTGCTCTTGATCGGAAATTTTCCGACCACCGACAGTCACGCCATCCAGCAGAGTCTTGACCTCCGGGAATGTGAATGGGTTGCCTTCGAGCATGCTGGCGTCCCAGACAAACTCGGGCAGCATCCGGTGGAAGCGAAAGCTGACCCGTTGGATGGAGTGGACCGGGACAACCGAGGGAACAGCAGACCTCTTCCAGTGAAAGCCAAGTGCGTTAAAGGGTTCCATAGCGGTCAACCATCTTTATGAATCAAGAACGGAGCGTGGCAGTCGCCGTGGCAGGCGCAGCACCGTGATCGCCAGCCCGGTAAACACCAGCATGGCGCCGACGATGCTTGACGGGCTGAAATCCTCCCCCAGCAGCAGGACGCTGGAACTCATGCCGAAGACCGGAACCAGCAGTGAAAAGGGTGCAACCAGGCTGGCGGAGTAATGGCGGAGCAGGTAGCCCCAGCTGCCGAAGCCAAACAAGGTCGCCCCAGCCGCAATATAAAGCAGCGCACCGACCCCCAACGGGGTCAGGGAGGTCAAAGAGTGGGTGATCCGCTCCGGCCCTTCCAGAATCAGCGACAACACGAACAAGGGCAGCGGTGGCGCAACGCTGACCCACAGCATCAAACGGAACAGGTCAGGGGCCGCCGCGCGCTTCATGGCGATATTGCCGACCGCCCACGCCGCAGCGGCGGCGATCACCAGCGCCAGTCCGACAAGCGAATTCCCGGCGGGCATCTCCCAGGCGATCAGGCCGATTCCGGCGAAGGCCACGACCATACCCAAGAGATGACGTGGCGTTGGCCGGTCGCCCAGGATCAACGTGGCGAACAGCACAGTGAAAAACGCCTGGCTTTGCAGAACCAGCGACGATAGGCCCGCTGGCATACCGATGTTTATACCGACGAACAGCAAGGAGAATTGCAGCACGCCGATTGTCATCCCGATGGCCAGCACATGCCGCCACGCCACCGGCGGGCCGCCCCGCACACCCAGCACCAGGAGCGGCGTCGCCGCCAGGACGAAGCGCAGAGCGCAAAACAGCAGCGGTGGGAAATCCCGCAAGCCAAGCTTGATGGCGACGAAGTTGAAGCCCCAGACGCAGGTCACGAGAAGGGCCAAGGCGATATGGATGGGGCGCATGTCAGCCTTGGGTGTGTATGCGGCGGCACTCGTCCAGGGCGTTGACCGCCCAGCTTGAGCCCGTCATCGGAAAGGCTGCGATTCGACCACCCAGGCTAGCGCTCGACACCTCCAGGCGTGTGGTGTGGGCGAGGGCTTCGGTGGCGTCCTCATAATCCAGCCCGCCGATGCGGATGGCCAGGGTGGTGGGATCGATCGCTTGCGCCTGGTGGGACTGGGAGGGCGCCTTCTGGAAGGTGAAGGTGAGATTATAGGCGTTTCCCGGCGTCAGGGTCTGATTCTGCGTCCCGATAAGCACGGCGAAGAGGCCCGGCGCCGCCTGCATGATCAGTGTCGCGCCGTCGTCGCCTGACCGCATGACCTGACAATGGGCCGGCTGGGCGGGGGTGTTCGCCACGGTCTCGACCCGCCATCCCTTGCGCTCGGCGATTTGACGACCGGCCTGCGACGACAGGGGGGGGCCAGACAGGCGCGATGCGCCGCCGGCGTCCGGGAAAAACGCTGTCTGGCAGCCGGCCAGCAGGCTGAGAAGCACAAAGCCGGATACGGCCATGAGGGCATGGGGGTGGCGCATGCGGGCTCCTCAGCAAGACCCTTCCATCCGGGAGGGAAAACGACGAGACATCATCGGTGCAATTTCGGCGAAAGTGCGGCATGCTCCGGCCCTGTCCCGGACCAGCTTTACGAGATCATGTCACACGCCGATTTCATCCATCTGCGGGTGCATTCCGCTTATTCATTGTCGGAAGGCGCCATCAAGGTCAAGGAGTTGGTGAAGCTCTGCGTCAAGCAGCGCATGCCCGCCGTGGCGGTGACCGACACCGGCAACCTCTTCGGCGCGTTGGAGTTCGCGCTGGCGGCGCGGGATGAAGGCGTGCAGCCGATCATCGGCACGGTGCTGGGGATCACCCGTGTTGGCCCGGCCAACAGCCGACCGGGCATACCCGGCAAGGCGGCCTCGCCCGACCAGCTCGTCTTGCTGTGCCAGACCTGGGACGGCTACCGGAATCTGATGAGTCTGGTTTCCAAATCCTTCCTGGAGTCGGACCCCATGGCCGGCCCGCAAGTGACGTTGAGCGCGCTGGAGGGACGCACGGACGGGCTGATCGCGCTGACTGGCGGGCCGCAGGGCCCGGTTGGGCGGTTGCTGGGCGAAGGGCAATCAGCCGCCGCCATCGACGCGCTGGAGACGCTCAAACGCCTGTTCCCTGGCCGCCTGTACGTCGAATTGCAACGCCACGGCCAGCCGTTCGCCGCGATCGAGGATGCGGTGGAGCCGGCGTTGATCGATCTGGCCTATGCGCATGACCTACCCCTGGTGGCGACCAATGATTGCTACTTTACCGGCGTGGATATGCACGAAGCGCATGACGCGCTGCTGTGCATCGCCGAGGGCGCCTACATCAGCCAGGACAGCCGCCGCCGCGTCACCCCCGATCATCGATTCAAATCGGCGGATGAGATGCGCGCCCTGTTCGCGGATGTGCCGGAAGCGGTGAACAACACCGTCGCCATCGCCCGGCGCTGCTCCTTTTTGTTGAAGGCGATCGATCCCATTCTGCCGGCGTTTCCCTGCGAGGGGGAGCGCGACGAGGCGGAGGAACTGCGCGCCCAGGCGCGCGCCGGTCTGGAGATGCGCCTGGACAAGGCCGTCCTCACCCCCGAGATGACCGACGAGCAGAAGGCGCAGACGCGCCAGCGCTATGCCGAGCGCCTGGAGTTTGAGCTCGACACCATCGTCGCCATGAAGTTTCCGGGCTATTTCCTGATCGTGTCGGACTTCATCAAATGGGCGAAAGCGCGGGATATTCCCGTGGGGCCGGGCCGTGGCTCGGGCGCCGGTTCGGTGGTTTCCTGGGCGCTGACCATCACCGATCTGGACCCGCTGCGCTTTGGCCTGCTGTTCGAGCGTTTCTTGAACCCCGAACGTGTGTCGATGCCCGACTTCGACGTGGATTTCTGCCAGGACCGCCGCGAAGAGGTCATCCGCTACGTTCAGGAGAAATACGGCTATGACCGCGTCGCGCAGATCATCACCTTCGGTAAGTTGCAGGCGCGCGCGGTGCTGCGCGACGTTGGCCGCGTGTTGCAGATGCCCTATGGGCAAGTGGATAAGATCTGCAAGCTGGTGCCCAACAACCCAGCGAGTCCGGTGACGCTTCAGCAGGCCCTGGACAGCGAGGAGATGCTGCGCAACGCGCGCGACAGCGACGAGACGGTGGCCCGGCTGATCAACATCGCGCTGAAACTGGAAGGGTTGTTCCGCCACGCCTCGACGCATGCCGCGGGCGTGGTGATCGGTGATCGGCCGCTCGATCAACTGGTGCCGCTGTACCGGGACCCGCGCTCGGACATGCCGGTCACCCAGTTCAACATGAAATATGTCGAGCAAGCAGGGCTGGTGAAGTTCGACTTCCTCGGCCTGAAGACGCTCACCGTGTTGCGCACTGCGATCAACCTCATTCCATCGAAGCCGGATCTCACGCTCGTGCCGCTGGACGATGCGCCGAGCTACGCGTTGCTGGGCAGGGCGGAGTCGACGGGGGTGTTCCAGCTTGAAAGCTCGGGCATGCGCGATGTGCTGCGCCGCCTGAAGCCCAACCGGCTGGAGGACATCATCGCGCTGGTGTCGCTGTACCGGCCAGGCCCGATGGATAACATTCCCAAATACATCCGGGTGAAGAATGGCGATGAGCCCGCCGATTACATGCATCCCTCGCTGGAAGGAATCCTGAAGGAGACCTTCGGGATCATGATCTACCAGGAACAGGTGATGCAGATCGCCCAGGTGTTGTCCGGCTATTCGCTGGGGGGCGCCGATTTGCTGCGCCGCGCCATGGGTAAGAAGATCAAGGCGGAGATGGACGCCCAGCGCAAGATCTTCTGCGACGGGGCCGAGGCGCGCGGGGTGGCCGCCGAACAGGCCAGCCTGATCTTCGATCAGGTGATGAAGTTCGCCGGCTATGGCTTCAACAAATCGCACGCCGCCGCTTACGCGCTGGTCGCCTATCACACGGCGTATCTGAAGGCGAATTATCCCGTCGAGTTCATGGCCGCGTCGATGACGCTGGATCTGGGCAACACCGACAAGCTGAACGTCTTCCGCCAGGAGCTGGGCCGGCTGAAGATCAAACTGCTGAGCCCGGACGTCAACATGTCCACCGCCATCTTCGGCGTGGAAACCTTACCGGATGATTCCAAGGCCGTGCGCTACGCGCTGGCGGCGGTGAAGGGCGTCGGCTTGCCGGCCATGAAGGCCGTGGTCGAGGAGCGGGAGAGGGGCGGCGCGTACAAGAGCCTGTTCGACTTCGCCCGCCGTCTGGATCTGAAAACCATCAACAAGCGGCAGTTGGAAAATCTGGCCTGCGCCGGCGCCTTCGATAGCATCAACCCCAACCGCGCGCAGGTGCATGCGGCGCTGGAGACGCTGATCCGCTATGCCCAGGCCGAAGCGGCGGAGCGCGAGAGCGGCATCGGCAATCTGTTCGCCAGCACGTCTGGCGGGCTGAAGGAGCCGGATCTTCCCAAGGTCGCCGACTGGGAGCCGTTGGAAAAGCTGAAGCACGAATTCCTGGCCATTGGCTTCTATCTCTCCGCCCACCCGCTGGACGCCTTCGCCGGACCGCTGGGGCGCATGAAGGTGGTGACCTCGGCGGGGCTGACGCAGGCGATGAACCGTGGGGGGCCGACGCGCTGGAAGATGGCGGGCATCGTGGTCAGCCGCAAGGAGAAGACGGCAAAATCCGGCAACCGCTTTGCCTTTGTCGAATTGTCGGACGCCGCCGGTGGTTACGAGGTGACATGTTTTTCCGAGGTGCTGGCCAGCAGCCGCGCGCTGCTGGAAGCCGGTCAGCCGGTGCTGTTGAGCATCGACGGCCAGAGGAACGGTGAAGAGATCCGCTTGACCTGCCATGAGGTGAAGCCACTGGAAGAGGCGGTGGCCCAGGTCTCCGAAGGGATGCGGGTGGTGCTGCGCGACGAGCGCCCCATCCCCGGCCTCAAGGGTGTGCTCGGGCGTTTTCAACGCGGCAAGGGCCGCATCCACGTGCTGGTGGAGATCGAGCCTTTGAAGGAGGTCGAGATCCAGCTCCCCGGCGCTTACGCCATCAACGTCCAGAGCAGGGCCGCGTTGAAGGCCGTGCCGGGGGTGGTTGAGGTGATCGAGTTATAATGGCCTACCAGCGCAGCAGGCGACGCCCGGTAAGGGCGCCGAGCGCGCCGGTCAGCAGGATGCCGATCGAATACCAGATCAGCACGAAGGGCATACCGTTTTCGGTGCAGAACCAGGAATAGACCCAGGCGCCGGCGGCGCCGGCGGCGATGCCGGCGACGAAGCCGGTGCGCCGAAGATCCATGGGTGCGCCACAGCGCAAAACCCAGATCGTACCGGCAAAGACGGGGAGCGCGAAACCGAAGACCAGCAGCGGGCAGTGAAGCGCCGAGGAGCCGAGGATCAGCACCCGATGGCTTTCCGCCGGCGCCATCGCCAGTTGAAGGAGTGCGACCGCAGCCATAGCGGCGAAAATTCCGCCCAGGGTGGTGAAAAAGCGTCCCGAAGACCCATCCGGGCGGGCCAGTTGGTGGACGGCGAGGAAACCGGCCAGGGCAATCAGCGCGTTGTAGGCCGATTTGATCCAGAAGACCGGCAGCATAAGGGCTTCGGCCATATCGATCCTGAGACCGACGATGATCAGCATCAAGAGCAGGGAGAGCCCGAGAGCCGGCAGCACGCCGAGCATGAAGCGGCGCTCCAGCGCATGCCGCGGCACGGGCTTCAGGCCGCTCACCAGACTGTCGATGATAGCGTCCGTGTTCTTCATGATCAGCCTCGCAATTTCTTGCCGAGCGCCTTGAGGGCCCGGTGGACGCCAACCTTCACCGCCGATTCCGATTGGCCGATGCGGCTTGCGGTGTCGGCGACCGACTGGCCTTCCAGCTTCACCCACCGGATCAATTCCTGCTGTCTGGGCGGCAATCCGTCGAGCAGCCGCTCAACGTCCATGCGCGCTGTCAACGCATCCTCGCTGAAGTCGCTTTCAATCTCTTCGCCAAGTTCGGTTTCGGCCACCATGCGCCCGCCACGGCCACGGTGATGGTCGATCAGCTTGTAGCGTGCAATCGCGAAGAACCAGGCCGTGAAAGGTCTTTCGCGGTCATAGGTCGAGCGGCGGGAATGCAGCGCCAGCAATGTTTCCTGGATCAGATCCTCCATATCCGCCTTCGTCGCCGCAGCCATCCTGCGGCTGTAGTAACCGACCAGCAGGGCGCGCAGGGCCGTCAGCAAACCCCGATAGGCCGCCTCGTTCCCGTCAAGGGAAAGAAGCATCGATGCTTTCAGGGCTTCTTCCGAATGAGCGGTCGTCATGCTGGTGCAGGGTTCATTCGGACAAGCAGGGAAGTGGTTACAGCGGAGCGTTAAAAATAAGGCTGGCGTCACAGGTCTATCAGATGCGGGAGAGGCTGTAACTTATTTTGGGAACCACCCGAATGACAAGAGGTGAGCCTTCGGCAGTCCGCCAACGGACACGACAATCCTCCTTTGAAGAGAACTTCCATGACCAAGATCTTTTCCAGCCTTGCGGCCTGTGCTTTCGTTATCGGTCTTTCGTTCGCCGGCGCCGCATCGGCTCAGGACGCCATGAAGACTGATGCGATGAAGGCCGACACGATGAAGAAGGACAGCATGCAGAGCGGTGCGATGCCGAAGGACGCCATGAAGAATGATTCCATGAAGACCGATTCCATGAAGACTGCCAACGCCAAGACCGACTGCATGCACAAGGCTGGCATGGAAAAAGATGCGATGAAGAAATCAGAGATGATGAAGGGCTGCGACGCCATGAAGTAATGGAGTGGCGCGGTCGCTGGAATTTTATCCGCGGCGGTCGCGCCTTTCCCTTCAAAAAGCTTCGATCCATTCGGAGAACCATCATGGAGACGATCGATGCGGGTATGGAAGACAGTCGTACGCTCTTATACCGCCACAGCCTGCTCGTGCGCCTGTCGCATTGGGTGAACGTCTTGTGCCTCACGGTGCTGCTGTTCAGCGGCTTCCAGATATTCAACGCTCATCCGACGCTGTACTGGGGCCAATACGGCGCCGACAACGACCCGTCCTTCATCGCGATGGAGGCGGTCGTGGATGGCGAGCGGATGAAGGGTCTGACGCGCATCGGCTCTTACACCTTCGACACGACCGGGTTCCTTGGCCTTTCGGATGAGGATGGCGAGGCGGCGGCGCGGGGCTTTCCGAACTGGCTGACGCTCCCGGCTTATCGGGATCTCTCCACGGGCCGGCGCTGGCACTTCTTCTTTGCCTGGCTCTTCGTCATCAACGGCCTGATCTATCTGAGTCATGGCCTGATAAGCCGGCATTTTCGGCGCGATCTCGTTCCCGCCGGCGCGGAGCTGACACCGGCTCATCTTGGCCACGAGATCGTCAATCATGCGCGGTTGCGCTTTCCGAAAGGGCCGGATGCCCGGCGCTACAACACGCTGCAAAAGCTTAGCTATCTGACGGTGGTCTTTGTGCTTTTGCCGTTGATGGTCGCGACGGGGCTCACCATGTCGCCCGGCTTCAACGCGGTCGCGCCCTGGCTGCTCGATTTGTTCGGCGGTCGACAATCGGCCCGCACCCTTCATTTCCTGACCGCCTTTTCACTGGTCGCCTTCGTGATCGTGCATGTGGCGATGGTGATTCTGTCGGGGGTGTTCAACAACCTGCGCTCCATGGTCACCGGCTATTACGCCATCGAACAGGACAAAGAGCCATGAGCCGCCTCATCACCCGCCGCCGTTTCCTGCTCGGCTCGACCCTGACCGCCTCGGCGCTCGGCCTGAGCGGCTGCGATGCGCTTGCCGAAAGCGATTGGACAAAGCCAATCCTGAAGATCGCCGAAGGCTTCAGCATGAAAGCCCAACGCTTCCTGCTCGGCGACAACGCGCTGGCCAGAGAGTTCAGCGAGGCGGATCTCTCGCCGGTCTTTCGCGTGAACGGCACGAACATGCCGGACAACCCGCGCTATCGCGACTGGATGAACGGTCAATTCGTGGACTGGAAGCTCGCGGTGGACGGTCTGGTGGAAAAGCCGGCGCGGTTCTCGCTTGCCCAGCTCAAGGCGATGCCGGCGCGCACCCAGATCACCCGGCATGACTGCGTCGAAGGCTGGAGCGCGATTGGCAAATGGACGGGCGCGCCGCTTGGCGCGCTGCTGCAAACGGTCGGGCTGAAACCCGAGGCGCGCTACATCGTCTTCCATTGCGCCGATGAATATGAAAAGACGCTGGACGGCTCCGGCTGGTATTACGAGAGCGTCGATCTGGTCGACGCCTTCCACCCGCAGACGATTCTTGCTTATGCGATGAACGACCGTGACCTGGAGGTGGCGCATGGCGCGCCCCTCAGGCTGCGGGTCGAGCGCCAGCTTGGCTATAAGCAGGCGAAATACCTGACCCGCATCGAGGCCGTCGCCGATCTCGGTCAGCTCTATGGCGGCAATGGCGGATTCTGGGAGGATCGCGGCTATGAATGGTATGCTGGCATATAGGCCGCGCGCCAACTGACCTGCTCTTGGGAGGCTGCGCCCCAGGAGCAGGTCAGAGCTTCGGGCGACCTTATTCCTTCGCCGCTTCCAGCATGGCGACGATGCGGCGGTCGCGTTCGGCCTTCAGCGCCGCAATGTCGGGGAGCTGGGCCATCTCTTCGACGAGTGTCTTGACCAGTTCCGGCGTCAGCGTGACGTCGCCGAGGTCGTCCCACCAGCTTTGCATCGCCACGCCGAGTTTCTCGACAAACGCCGCAATGCCGCCAGCCCCACCGCCGAGGTGGAATGTCGTGGTCGGGCCCATGATTCCCCAGCGCAGGCCGGGACCGTAGGCCATGGCCGCATCGACGTCGCGGGCCGACGCGACGCCTTCTTGCACAAGGTAGAGGGCCTCGCGCCACACCGCCGCTTGCAAACGGTTGGCGATGTGCCCGGTAACCGAGCGGGTCAGCCGAATCGGCTCCTTGCCGATCGAGCGGTAGAATTCCATCGCCCGTTCGATCGCCGCCGGGTTGGTCTTCTCGTCGCCGACCACTTCGACAAGCGGAATGAGGTGCGGCGGGTTGAAGGGATGGCCGACGAGGATGCGATCGGGCCGCGCCAATCCGTTGCGCAGGATGTCCAGCGTCAACCCGGAGGTTGAGGAGGCGATGATTCGGCCTTCCGGCAGGGCGGCGTCGATCTCGGCCAGCAACGGCGCCTTCAACGCCGGGTTCTCCGGCCCGTTTTCCTGCACGAAAACAGCGCCGGCGACCGCTTGAGCAGCTGTCGGCGCGAAGGTCAACCGCTGCCATGGCGGAGTCGCGGGAGCGTTGGCGATGCGTTGCAGCACCGGCCAAGCCCCTTCCACGGCGGCGCGCACCAGGGCTTCGGAGCCGGGGGCCGGGTCGAAGACGCAGACCTCGTAGCCTTTGGCGAGAAACAGCGCGGCCCACGAGGCGCCAATGGTGCCGGCGCCAATGACGGCGAGGCGTGATCCAGGAGAAAATATGTCCATGACAACCTCTTCAGCCTAATTTCTACAATCGGATGAATCGCGAGCTCGCTCATCCGATGATGTCTTTGGATACCATACCAATGATCATTTTTTCAGAGCGATATCCCCCCAGCGGCTCAACGGCGTGGCGGCGTTTCGCCGTCTCTTGCGGCCTGCCCGGCGCACCCCTATAGTCGCTGCTTATGATTGCATCAGCCGCCCAGCGTTTTCCGCACCGTCACCTGCTCGGTATCGAGGGTTTGACAGCGGATGAGATTTCGCTCGTCCTCGACCTGGCCGATGGCTATGTCGAACAGAATCGCCAATCGGAACGGAAGGGAACGATCCTTCACGGCCGGACCGTGATGAATCTGTTCTTCGAGAATTCGACGCGCACGCGGACTTCCTTTGAACTGGCCGGCAAGCGTCTTGGCGCCGACGTGATCAACATGTCCGTCGATGTCTCGTCGGTGAAGAAGGGCGAGACGCTGATCGACACGGCGATGACGCTCAACGCCATGCATGTGATCGCGCTGGTGGTGCGGCATTCCGAATCCGGCGCGGTCAAGCTGCTGTCGGACAAGGTCAATTGCTCGGTCGTCAACGCCGGTGACGGGCACCATGAACACCCGACGCAGGCCTTGCTTGACGCGCTGGCGATTCGCCGCCGCCTCGGTCGGCTGGAAGGGCTGGTGGTGGCGATTTGCGGCGACATCCTGCACAGCCGCGTGGCGCGCTCGAACATCCATCTGCTGAACGCCATGGGGGCGCGCGTCCGCGTGGTCGGCCCGCCGACGCTGGTGCCGGCGACCATCGAGCGGCTGGGGGCCGAGGTGCACCACACCATGCAGACCGGCCTGAAGGACGCCGATGTGGTGATGATGCTGCGCCTGCAGAATGAGCGCATGAACGGCCAGTATGTGCCCTCGACGCGCGAATATTTCTATTTCTACGGCCTCGACTACGAAAAGCTGGCGGTCGCCAAGGCGGATGCGGTGATCATGCACCCCGGCCCGATGAACCGCGGCGTCGAGATCGACTCGGAAGTCGCCGATGATCTCACGCGCTCCATGATCCTCGACCAGGTGGAGCTTGGCGTCGCCGTCCGCATGGCCGTGCTTGACCTCCTTACCCGTGACCGCCGAGAGAAGCTGTGATGACCACCCGCGTTGCCTACACCAACGCCCGCCTGCTCGACCCGGCCACCGGCCTTGACGTTCGGGGCGCGCTGCTCGTCGAGGGTACGAAGATCGCCGATTTCGGCCCGGCGCTGTTCAACGACGGCGTGCCGGAAGGGGTTGAGGTTGTGGACCTCGGCGGCCAGTGCCTGATTCCCGGCTTGGTCGATATGCGCGTCATGGTCGCCGAGCCGGGCAACGAGCAGATGGAGACGATCAAGAGCGTGTCACGCGCCGCGGCCAGCGGCGGCGTCACCTCCATCATCTGCCTGCCGAACACCCACCCCGTGCGCGACGACGTGCCGGGGCTGGAATTCCTCGCCCGCCGCGCGCGGGAGGTGAAGCTGGTCAAGGTCTACGCCTACGCCGCCGCGACACGCGGGGCCAAGGGGGCGGAAATCACCGAGATGGGGCTGCTGTCCCGCGCCGGCGCAGTGGCCTTCACCGACGGCACCAAGGCGATTGAGAGCGCGGCGGTGATGCGCCGGGCGCTGAGCTACGCCAAGGGGTTCGGCAAGCTGATCATCCAGCACCCGGAAGAACCGAGTCTGGCGTCGGGCGGCATGATGAACGCCGGCGAGATCGCCACCCGCCTGGGGCTGTCCGGCATCCCGCGCGAGGCTGAGATCATCATGATCGAGCGCGATCTGCGTTTGGTTGAGCTGACCGGCGGTCGCCTGCATTTCGCCCACATCACCACGGGGGAGTCGGTGGACATCATCCGCCGCGCCAAGGCGCGCGGGCTGAAGGTGACCTGCGACACCGCCCCCCATTATGTGGCGCTGACCGAAACGGATGTCGGCGATTACCGCACCTTCGCCAAGGTCTCCCCCCCCTTGCGCGGGGAGATGGACCGTCGGGCGCTGGTCGAAGGTTTGGCTGACGGCACCATCGACGCGCTTGCGTCCGACCATATTCCGCAAGACCAGGACCACAAGCGCCTGCCTTTCAGCCAGGCCGATTTCGGCGTGGTCGGTCTGGAAACGCTGCTGCCCTTGACGCTGGAATTGGCGCACAAGCGCAAGCTGACGCTTTTGCAGGCGCTGGCCTGTGTGACCTGCAAACCGGCGGCGATCCTCGACCTTCCCGCCGGTCGGCTGGCCAAGGGGGCGGCGGCTGATCTTCTGGTGTTCGACGCGGAGGTCCCGTGGGTGGTGGATGTGGACAGCTTCAAGTCCAAGTCGAAGAACTCCCCCTTCGAAGAACGCCCGGTGCAAGGGCGCGCGCTGCGCACGGTGGTGGACGGTCGCACCGTTTGGCGGACGGAAGGCTGATCCCGTGTTGACGCTTATGGCATGCGCCGTGCTGGGGTATGGGCTGGGCTCAATCCCCTTTGGGCTGGTGTTGACGCGGCTTGGCGGCTACGGCGACATCCGTACGATTGGTTCCGGCAACATCGGCGCCACCAATGTGCTGCGCACCGGCAACAAGGCGCTGGCGCTGGCCACGCTGCTGCTTGACAGCGGCAAGGGGGCCATCGCCGCGCTGGCGGCGCAATCCCTGGCCGGTTCAGACGCCGCCTTGCTTGCCGCTGGCGGCGCGCTCGTTGGCCACAGTTTCCCGGTGTGGTTGGGCTTCAAGGGCGGCAAGGGGGTGGCGACGACGGTTGGCGCGGTGCTGGCGGTGGCTTGGCCGGTTGGCGTGCTGGCGTGCCTGACGTGGCTGCTGACCGCGGCGCTGTTCCGCATCTCGTCACTGGCGGCGCTGGTGGCGGCGGGGCTGAGCCCGGTCATCGCCTGGTTCCTGGCGAGCCCGAACGTGGCGCTGCTCTGCCTGCTGGCCGCCATCTTGATCTTCATCCGCCACAAGGCGAACATCCGCCGCCTGCTCAAGGGTGAGGAACCGAAGATCGCGATCAAGAAAAAGGCGGCCTGAAAGCGTCGAACTCTGCCGTGCTCTTCGGAGTAGGCATGAACTGACAAGGTTTCCTGGGTCCCCGCTTTAGCGGGGATTACGGGATTTTGTAGCGTCAATCACTCCTATCGTCAGCCCCGCGAAAGACGGGACCCAGCCACACGTGTG
>JAVBJZ010000101.1:0-4349 GCA_031546725.1 Azospirillum sp. | reverse complement strand
GACAACTGATACTGGGTCCCCGCATTAGCGGGGATGAAGGTAGGAGTGGTTAACCCTAAAAAATTCCGTCATACCCGCGAAAGCGGGGACCCAGGAAACCTTGCCAATTCATGCCTGTGTCATACCCTCCGAAGCGCGAATAAGACAAAGTTAGCGCCCATGCGCGGAAGCGGGGATGGCGGTATTCTTAATAAGGCCTGTTTCAAACGGGCATAGACGCCACCGCATCCGCGCAACGGCGGCAGAGCGTCGGGTGGTCAGCGTCGGCGCCCACTTCCGGCAGCACTTTCCAACAGCGCTCACATTTATCACCCTCCGCCAATCCCGGCGTCACGGCGATGCCGGGGACGTCGGCCAGCATGAACGCTTCCTCCGGCGCCACGCCGTCGGTGACGATGGTGATCGCCGAGGTGATGCACACATCCTCAAAGTCCATGCCAGCCAGCAAGACTCCGGTGGCGGCGTCCATAGAGACGGTCGGGTTGGCCTGCAACGAAGAGCCGATCGTCTTGTTGGCGCGTTCCAGCTCCAAGGCCCCGGTCACCACGCGGCGCACGTCGCGGATCGTCGCCCATTTCGCCGCCAGGGCGTCGTCACGCCAGGATTCTGGCGTTGCGGGGAAGAGGCGCAAATGCACGCTCTCTTCGGTCCAGCCGGATCCTTCGCGCAGCCCTTCAGGACGGGCCAACCACGCCTCCTCGGCGGTGAAGCACAGCACCGGAGCCAGCCACGCGGTCAAGGTGGAGAACAAAATCTCCATCACCGTGCGCACCGAACGGCGGCGCACCGAGTCGAGAGGGTCGCAATACAGGCTGTCCTTGCGGACATCGAAATAGAAGGCCGACAAATCCACCGCGCAGAAATTATGCAGCGCCGTGAACAGACCGTGGAAATCATAAGCTTCGATGCGCTCGCGCACCAGCGCGTCCATCTCCGTCAAGCGGTGCAGGACCCAGCGCTCCAGCTCCGGCATTTGCGCCGTCTCGATGCGCTCTTCGGCTGAAAAATCGGCCAAAGCGCCCAGCAAATAACGCAGCGTGTTGCGCAGACGGCGGTAAAGGTCGGCCTGATGCTTGATGATCTCCGGCCCGATGCGCTGGTCCTCGCTGTAGTCGATGCCGACCACCCAGAGGCGCAGAATATCAGCACCGAATTTGTCGCAGACATCCTGCGGGGCGACCACATTGCCCAACGCCTTGGACATCTTGCGGCCTTGCTCATCGAGCGTGAAGCCGTGCGTCAGCACCGTATCGTATGGCGCCCGACCGTTGGTGCCGCAACTCTCCAGCAGCGACGAATGGAACCAGCCGCGGTGCTGGTCGGAGCCTTCCAGATAGAGCGACGCCGGCCAGCCCAGTTCCGGCCGTTGGCGCAGCACGAAGGCGTGCGTCGAGCCGGATTCAAACCAGACATCGACGATGTCCATGACCTGCTCGAACGCGACGGCCTCGTAGGCATCCCCCAGGAAGTCCTGGGCGTCGCGGGCGAACCAGGCGTCCGAACCTTCTTTTTCAAAAATATCGGCGATGCGGGTGAACACCGCCTCGTCGCGCAGGATCTGGCCGTCGGATTTGCGCACGAACAGCGCGATGGGCACGCCCCAGGCGCGCTGGCGGCTGATGCACCAATCCGGGCGCTGCTCGATCATCGAACGGATGCGGTTCTCACCTTGCGGCGGGACCCAGCGCGTATCGGCGATCGCCTGCAAGGCCACGTTGCGCAAACCGTTCGTCTCCATCGAGATGAACCATTGCGGCGTGGTGCGGTAGATCAACGGCGCTTTGGAGCGCCAGGAATGCGGGTAGCTGTGCTTGATCTTATTGCGCGCCAGTAGGCCGCCGGCCTCGAGAATCGCCTTCAGCACCGCGTTGTTGGCTTCACCGGGCTTGCCCTCGGCGGTGTAGACGCGCAAACCAGCGAACAGCGGCACATGATCGTAATAGCGCCCGTCCTCACCCACCGTCTGCGGCACTTCGACGCCGTTGGCCGTGCCGAGATAGAAGTCGTCCTCGCCGTGGCCGGGGGCGATGTGCACCACGCCGGTTCCGGCGTCGGTGGTGACAAAATCACCCGCGAGCATGCGCACGGGGTAATCATAGCCCTGACCATGCAGGGGATGCCGCGCCACCGTACCGGCCAGCGCCGCGCCGGAAAAGCGATGGAGCAGGGTGACGCTGTCGACCTTGGCCTCCTTGAAGACCTCTTCAGCCAGCGCGGTGGCCAGCACCAGCTTTTCACCGGGGCGGGCGGCGCTGCCCTCAGCCACGGCCCCCACCTCGTAGACGCCGTATTCGATCTCCGCCCCATAGGCCATGGCGCGGTTGCCCGGCAGGGTCCAGGGCGTGGTCGTCCAGATGACGATGCTGGCCCCGGCGATTTCCGGCGTGCTGGGGGTGGCGACGGGGAAGCGCACGAAGCAGGTGGTTGAGGTATGGTCGTAGTACTCGACCTCGGCTTCGGCCAGCGCGGTCTTTTCCACCACCGACCACATCACCGGCTTGGCGCCCTTGTAGAGGCCGCCGTTCATGGCGAATTTGTGAATCTCGCGGGTGATCTGCGCCTCAGCCGGGAAGGTCATGGTGGTGTAGGGGCGCTTCCAATCGCCCTCGACGCCCAGGCGCTTGAATTCCTCGGTCTGGACATCCACCCAATGCCGGGCGAAGTCGCGGCATTCCGCCCGGAACTGATTGAGCGGAACCTCGTCCTTGTCCTTGCCTTGCGCCCGGTATTTTTCCTCGATCTTCCATTCGATGGGCAGGCCGTGGCAATCCCAGCCGGGCACGTAGTTGGCGTTGAAGCCCAACATCTGCCGCGAGCGGTTGATCACGTCCTTGAGGATCTTGTTCAGCGCGTGGCCGATATGAATGTTGCCGTTGGCGTAAGGCGGGCCGTCGTGCAGGATAAACGCCGGTCGATCCTTGGAGCTCTCACGCAGCTTGGTGAACAGGTCCATCTCCGCCCAGCGCTTCAGGAGTTCAGGCTCCTTGGTGGGCAGACCGCCGCGCATGGGAAAATCGCTGCGCGGCAAAAAGACGGTGGATTTATAGTCGCGGGTCATCGGTTCATTCCTGTGCAACAGTCCCGGCAAAGCCACGTTCAGGGCCCCGGCAGCAACGCATTTGTCCCGGCCCCCCTTAGAGGACCGGGCCGATAATTCGCCAAAAATATCCAACCATCTTCATCCTGGCCTCATCCTGGCCCTTCTCATCATAACCGTGCTCAGTCCATGCTCGCCTTGCCGCCATGCGCAGCCGACCAGTCCACGGGAGCGTGTAGGAACTTCTCCACCTCGTCCAGCGTCTTCGTGTCGAAGAAATTGCCCTCACGCGCCACCTTCAGCACGTCCCACCAGGTGCACAGGGCGTGCAGACGCACACCAATATCATCCATGATCTGCTGCGACTGCGGGAAGATGCCGTAATAGAAGACCACGAGGGTGTCGGTGCACTGGCAGCCGGCGCTGCGCAGGGCGTTGACGAAATTCACCTTGCTCTTGCCATCGGTGGCCAAATCTTCAACCAACAGGACACGCTGGCCTTCCTCCACCACGCCTTCGATCTGGGCGTTGCGGCCAAAGCCTTTCGGCTTCTTGCGGATATACTGCATGGGCAGGCCGAGACGCTCGGAAATCCAGGCGGCGAAGGGAATACCCGCCGTCTCGCCCCCGGCGATGGCGTCGATACTCTCATAGCCACATTCGCGCAGGATCGTCGTCACCGAGAAATCCATCAACGCCGCGCGGGCGCGCGGGAAGGAGATGATCCGCCGGCAATCGGTGTACACCGGGCTCGCCCAGCCCGAGGTGAAAATGAACGGCGTCTCGGCGTTGAAATGCAGCGCCTTGATCTCCAGGAGAAGCCTGGCGGCGGTGGAGGCGATGATTTCCCGGTCGGGAAGGCTGGACAAGGTCTGCATGATGAAGCTCTCCGGCGGGCGTGGTGGATGGCTGCTCAGTGAACGGCGTGGTGGTGGTACAGAGTCGCCATCAGTAGATCAACTCGTTCTCGTCATTGCCTTCAGAGATAATGATCTCGCCGCGCGCCGCCAGTTCCTTGGCGAGCTGCACCATGTACATCTGCGCCTCATCGACGTCGCGCACCCGCACCGGCCCCATCGACGCCATGTCCTCGCGCAGCAGCTTGGCCGCGCGCTCCGACATGTTGGAGAAGAACAGCTGCTTCAAGGTCTCCGACGCCCCCTTCAGCGCCGTGCCCAGCTTGGTCTTGTCGACGCTGCGCATCAGCGTCTGCACGCCGCCGGGGTCGAGCTTGGCCAGATCCTCGAAGGTGAACATCAACGCCTTGATCCGCTCGGCGCTGTCGCGGTTGCGTTCCTCCAGGGCCGCCATG
>JAVBJZ010000081.1:0-40135 GCA_031546725.1 Azospirillum sp. | reverse complement strand
CACCGCTGAGGTCATGGCGCTGTTCCAGCGGCTCAACCGCGCCGGCATCACCATGGTGCTGGTGACGCATGAGCCGGAGGTGGCCGCCTATGCCGGACGGGTTCTGCTGTTCCGGGATGGCCGGTTGATCGATGATCGCCGCCAGACGCTGCGGGAGGCGGATCCGCCCCCATGAACGCGTTTGAGGCCATCCGCACGGCGCTGGAGACGTTGCGCGCCAACCCGCTGCGCAGCGCCCTGACCATGCTGGGCATCGTCATCGGCGTGGCGGCGGTGATCGCCATGGTGGCGGTGGGCTCTGGCGCGCGGGATCAGGTGCTGCGGCAGATCGCCGGCCTGGGCGCCAATCTGGTCCTGGTGGGGCAGGGCAGCATCCAGCGTGGCGGCGTGCGGCTTGGCGCCGGCGCCGCCGCTTCAATGACCGAAGACGACGCCGTCGCCATCCTGCGCGAGATCGAGGATGCGCGCCTGGCCGCCCCCTCGGTGCGCTGGGGGTTGCAGGTGGTGGCGGAAAACCAGAACTGGCAGACGATCCTGTTCGGCGTCACCCCCGCTTATCTGGAAGCGCGGGATTGGACGATCGCCGGCGGGCGCCCGCTGTCGGATGAAGACGTGGCGCAGGCCAACAAGGTCATTCTGTTGGGGAAGACCGTGGTGAACACCCTGTTCGGCGGCGGCGATCCGGTGGGGGAGACGGTGCGCATCGGCGTCACCCCCTATACGGTCATCGGCGTGTTGGGCGCCAAGGGACAGAACAGCAATGGGCAGGATCAGGACGACGTGGTCTTCGTGCCGCTGTCCACCGCCAAGCGCAACGTTCCCAAAATGGCCAAGACCAACCCGCGCTTCGTCCACTCCATCACCATCAAGATGGAGGAGGGCGCGGATCTGGAGGAGGCGCAGCGCCAGCTCAGGGAATTGCTGCGCCAGCGTCACCGGCTGATGGATGGGCAGGAGGATGATTTCTGGATGCGCAACCTCAGCGAGGTGGCGGCGACTCGCGACGCCTCGGCCCGCGCCCTGTCGTTCCTCCTCGCGGCGGTGGCGGCGGTGTCGCTGCTGGTCGGTGGCATCGGCATCATGAACATCATGCTGGTGTCGGTGACCGAGCGCACGCGGGAGATCGGCTTGCGTCTGGCGGTGGGGGCGCGGCGGCGCGATATCCTTATGCAGTTCCTCATCGAATCGACGACGCTGTCGATCATCGGCGCGGCGGTCGGGGTGCTGGTTGGCATCGGCGCGGCGGTCGCCACCGCGCGGCTGGCTGGGTGGCCGACGTTGATCGAGCCGCAGGCGGTGTTGCTGGCGGTCGGCGTCAGTGGCGTGATCGGGGTGTTTTTCGGCCTTTACCCGGCGCGGCGCGCGGCGCATCTCAACCCCATCGAGGCGCTGCGGCACGAATAATCCCGCCCGCTATGGCGCGATTTTCAGCGCGCCTTCGGGGGTGAGCAGCGGCACATGGTAGCGCAGCAGAATGCGGTCGATATCACCCTGGCGGCGCGTGATGAAATCGTTGAGCCAATGCTTCCATTCCGGCTCGTCCGACCGCAAGCCCATGGAGATGTTGAATTGCAGACGCGCCGCCACCGGCTCTTTCCACAGCGGGACGACGGTCAACGGCTCCTTCTGCTGGGCGGCGAAATAGCCGGCGATCGGCCCCCAGATCACTGCGGCGTCCGTTCGCCCGTTCGCCACGTCTTCGATGGCGTCCTTGGCGGGGCTGTTCACCCGCGTGTCGGTGTTGAGCTGGTACGGCTCGATCCTGGTGTGGCCATACAGGCGCATGAGGTTGGCGGCGGGCGTCCGCTCGACGATGCCGATGCGGGCGTCGGTCAAGGACGGGTCACCCAGGGTTTCAGCCCGGATGTTCGAGGCCGTGCGGTAGACCAGGGCGTAGACGGTCCGGTAGTACGGGTTGGTGTTCTGCATCAACTCCTCACCCGAAGCCGTGCCGATGACCAGATCGCACTGGCGCGCGCGCAGCGTGTTGCGCACGAAGCCGATGGTCTGCGGCCACCAGAAATAGACAAGGGGACGGTGCAAATCCTCAGCGATGAGACGGGCGATTTCGTTCTCGAAACCCTCTTCACGCTCGTTGGAGGAGGGCAGCAGGTTGGCATCGGCGCAGACCCGAACAGCGTCACGGTCGGCGGCCTCAAGGGCCATCGCCAGGGGCGTCATAAAAAGTGTCATCGCCAGCGCTATGGCGACCGGCACGCGGCGGATGAGCGAAACCATCATGGCGTTCCCTCTCAACTGCCGATCCGTTGCGGACGCCCGCCGGGCAGCGCGTCATCGGACCGCGCCTTGAGGTAGCGGTAGATGTCGTCGAGATTTTGCACGACGTCGGGGTTCGCTCCGAAAGATGGCATCACCTTATCGCCGGTGGCTCCTTGGTTTTGACGGCCATTGATCACCACCTCCTTGAACTGGTCATAGCTCAAGCGCTTCATCGATTCCGCCAGCGACGGGGCGAAGGAAGACCCGTTGGCGTCGAAGCCATGGCAGGTGTGGCAAACGGAATGAAAGCGGCGGTAGCCGTTGTAGGTGCCCCGGTCCACCTGCCCATCCTTGACGGTATAGGTCGGCTGGCCGTCCGGGGTGACGGGAGCGTCGCCGTCCTGCGCCACGGCGGGGGTGATGGCCATGACGCTGCATAGGAACAAGGTAAATATTCCTGTCAAAAGATTTAGGTCTTTCCATATTTTAATATATCCGTCATCCCCGCGGAAGCGGGGACCCAGAATTTCAAAGAATTTTCTTTGCTGCGAAGCCTGGGTCCCCGCTTTCGCGGGGATGACGATATCTTTAATAAGGAATATTGTCTTTTTCATCCGATTGCCCTGGGGGCATGCGCGTGTTTCCATGTGCATGATCATCAAGATCCTCTGCAACAGGCCAGACAAAAGACGCCCGCGATCCGGCGCGTATGTCCTGATGATCGCGGGTGTTTGGCGCGTGCGAAACCTCCGGAAGACCGGAGGCTTCTCGCTGCTGCTCATTTCTGCTCAGGGATATGGAAGACGGTCAGCACACCGCCCAGCTGGGTGTATTCACCCAGTGATGCGTGCGCCCCCACGGCGCCCAGGCCGGCGGTCGCCACCGTGGCCCCGCCCGTGTGCTTGGGATGCACCGCCTGGTGCCAGGCGGCGGCGCCGCTTTCCTGGGTGAGGCCGGCGGCGAGGCCGATGCCCGCCCATCCGCCGACGCCTGAGAGCACCGCGATGTATTGTTTGCCCTTATGTGTGTAGGTGTTGATGTTGCCGATGATGCCGGACGGCGTCTTGAACCGCCACAGCTCCTGCCCGTCCTTCATGTTGACGGCCACGATGTAGCCTTCCAGCGTGCCGTAGTAAGCGACGCCGCCCTTGGTGGTGAGAGCGCCGCTCCACACCGCGAACCGTTCCGGGCGTGACCAGACGATTTTACCCGCAGCGGCGTCCCAGGCGATGAAATTGCCCATGCCGCCGTGTGAGTTCGGTGTCGGGTACATGGAAACCGTTGAGCCGACATAAGCCTGCCCTGCGGTGTAGGAGACGGCGAACGGCTCGTAATCCATGCAGATGTGGTTGGTTGGAACATAGAACAGGCCGGTGTCCGGCGAGAACGACGCCGGCTGCTGGTCCTTGGAACCCAGCGCCGCCGGGCAGATGCCCGCTGTGTTCTTGTCTTCCCCGTTGGCGAAGGGGCTGTATTTGTCGACGACCTTCGGCCGCCCGGTCTTCATATCGACTTCGGTCGCCCAGTTGATCGTCGGGTCGTATTTCTGTGCGACGAGCAACTCGCCGGTCGCCCGGTCGAGAGTGTAGGCGAAGCCGTTGCGGTCAAAGTTGACGAGGACCTTCCGGGGTTGGCCGTTCATGGTGATGGTGGCCAGGATGTTCTCGTTGACGCCGTCGAAGTCCCATTCGTCGAAGGGGGTTTTCTGGTAGACCCATTTGGCGTTGCCGGTGTCGGGATCGCGGGCGAAAATGGCCATCGACCATTTGTTGTCGCTCTTGTTGCGGTCCTTATCGACGGCGCGCTGGGTCGGGTTCCAGGTGCCGGGGTTGCCGGTGCCATAATAGATCAGGTTCAAATCGGGGTCATAGGTGTACCAGCCCCAGGTGGTTCCGCCGCCGCGCTTCCATTCGTCACCCGGCCAGGTGCTGACGCCAAGGTCTTTTTGCCCAATGGGCTTACCCATCATCATGGTGGACTGCGGATCGATCTTCACATCCGCATCCGGTCCGGTCGAATACGCGCGCCACACCAGCTTGCCGGTTTTCGTGTCATAGGCGGTCAAGTGGCCGCGCACGCCGAATTCAGCGCCGCTGATGCCGACGAAGACCTTATCCTTGACCACCAACGGCATCGCCGTCAGCGTTTCACCCTTGCTGGCGTCGCCGTTCTTGACCTTCCACAGCTCCTTGCCGGTTTTCGCATCGAGGGCGACGAGCGTGTTGTCAGCCTGCGCCAGGAAGACCCTGTCGTCAGCGACGGTCACGCCACGGTTGACGGTGTCGCAGCACATGACGGGAATGACGTTCGGATCCTGGACCGGCTCATACTTCCAGATGACACGGCCTGGGTTGTTGAGATCCAGGGCGAACACTTTGTTTGGGAACGGTGTGTGAATGTACATCACATCACCGATGACAATCGGTCCGCCTTCGTGACCACGCAGGACGCCGGTTGAGAATGTCCAGGCAACCTGGAGATTCTTCACATTGCTGGTGGTGATTTGGTTAAGGGGGCTGTAGCGCTGCCCCGCATAATTTCCCAGTTGTGACGCCCAATTATTTGGGTCTGCTTGATTTTTCATGACACTTTCATTGGCGAATGCCGGACTGGCTGCAAGAATGGCAGCCGAAGCCAACAGCCAACGGGACGAGGCTTTCATCGTGGTTCCTCCCAGTATTTGGTGCTTGCTGCTACCTGATAACTAATAATATTGTCTGGATAGTGGGGATCGAAGAGTGAATACTGTTGTGATCAGATGAATTTAAAAGGCTAAGCACGGGGTTGAATTTATATTGGCGATAACCGCCGTCAAGCCGCCAGCGGAAAAAATTCCGCACTGTAAGGCGAATCCTTCACCCAGGATGGTCTTGTTCTCAAATAGGTGTTAGAGCGTTTTACTGGCGCGGCATAAAAATTATTTAGCTTCGACAGAGCCAATGGATTGCAAGGGGGAGTGGGCGTCCCCCCACTCTTTGAGCGCCATGATGACCGGCTCAAGGCTACGACCACGCAGAGTAAGGCTATATTCTACTTTCGGCGGCACTTCCGCATAGATTTTGCGGCTGATCAGCCCATCCTCTTCAAGTTCTCGCAACTGATTGGTGAGCATCCGTTGCGTGACATTGGGAATCCGGCGGCGAATTTCGTTGAAACGCAGAGTCTGCTCGAAAAGATGGAAGAGGACGACGCCTTTCCACTTTCCATCGATGAGAGCAAGAGTCGCCTCGACCGAGCAACCCGGGCTGCAATCGAGTCTCTTGTGCCGGATTCGTGGCATCGCACGGCGTCCTTTCCAATGGTATCCTTTTTGACACTATATGCATTATATGTGCATTCTTGCAGCGGCAAGCCATAAGGCGCATCTCACCTGCGTACGATGCATGCGAGCTAAGGAGAAATCATGCGCGCTATCGGTTATCAAAGACCCGGCCCCATCGCGGAAATGGCGTCGCTTGTCGATATCGAACTGCCGACCCCGCAGCCGAGAGGGCGGGATCTCCTGGTCGAGGTGAAGGCCGTTTCAGTCAACCCTGTCGATACAAAGGTGCGGCAGCGCGCCGGCGCTGAGCCGGATCAATGGAAAATTCTCGGGTGGGATGCGGCTGGCGTCGTCGTTGCGACCGGCCCGGAAGCTTCTTTCTTCAAGCCGGGCGATGAGGTCTTCTACGCGGGCGCGCTCACACGGCCGGGCGCCAACGCTGAGTTTCACCTCGTCGATGAACGGATCGTCGGCAGGAAGCCCGCCAGCCTGAACCATGCCGAAGCAGCGGCGCTTCCGCTCACCGCCATCACGGCGTGGGAAGCGCTGTTTACCCGGCTTGATGTCGGTAAAGCGGTTCCCGGTGCAGCGAAGGCCATCGTGATCATCGGCGGTGCGGGCGGGGTCGGCTCGATTGCGATCCAGCTTGCGCGTCAACTGACGGATCTGAGCGTGATCGCCACAGCGTCCCGTCCGGAGACGGTGGATTGGGTTCGCGCTCTCGGCGCTCATCATGTGGTTGACCATGCCAAGCCGCTGGCGGCGCAAATCGCCGCCCTTGGCGTCGGTGCACCGGCGTTCGTTTTCTCCACGACCA
Organism: Azospirillum sp.; assembly: GCA_031546725.1. GTDB lineage: Bacteria > Pseudomonadota > Alphaproteobacteria > Azospirillales > Azospirillaceae > Azospirillum. The sequence continues at coordinate 33,836 of JAVBJZ010000081.1, read as the reverse complement.
ACACCGGCGCGCATAGCGCTCAGATCGGTGAAATGATTGCGCCGCAGGGCCGGTTCGCGTTGATCGACGACCCGGAAACGCTCGACATCATGCCGTTCAAACGCAAGAGCGTGTCGATCCATTGGGAATTCATGTTCACCCGCTCGATGTTCGAGACGGTGGATATGGCGGCGCAAGGGGAATTGCTGAACGAAGTCGGACGGCTCGTTGATACGGGTGTGCTGAAGACGACGCTGACCGAGATCCTCGGCCCGATCGACGCCACCACTCTCAAGCGAGCCCACGCCATGATCGAAAGCGGCAAAGCGCGCGGTAAGATCGTGTTGGAAGGGTTCTGAGGCAAGGCATGCGGAAATCCTGATGAATCAGGGTTTCCGCGTTAATCCTGTTCCGCCTTCGCCGCTGCCCTCGCCAGCATGGCGTCGCCGATCGCATGGTCGCCTTGGGCCTTCAGCGCCTCACCGGCGCCGCGGATATCCCGGACCTCCTTGTTCTGGCTGAGCTTGGACTTGCCGACAAGCCGGGTGATTTCAATCTCGATGCCCACGATCGCCTTGAGCATCATGCCGATGAACTCTTTGGGGCCATCGGTCATCTTCCAAGGGTCGGGCTGCGATGCTTCATGGGTCCGCGTCAGCCGGGCGACCACGCTGCGGACATAACGTTCATCGTCATGGATGGTGACGCGCCCGTGGGCGTGCACGACGCGGTAATTCCAGGTAGGCACTTGTTTATGGGATTCCTGTTTGCTCGGATACCAGCCTGGCGCGATATAGGCATCGGCTGCGCGGAACACGATGAGCGCTTCATCGCCGGTGGCGATGTCCTGCCAGACCGGGTTGGCGCGCGCCACATGGGAATGCAACACGCCAAGCGGCCCTTCGCCCTTGTCCAACGCAAAGGGAATGTGGTTGGCGTCCATTCCGCTCTTGCCATGCGTGAACAAGATACCGAGAGGATTACACGCGATCAGGTCATGAAGCGCGTCGGTGTGCGATTCTTCAAAATGAGCGGGGACGTACATGTCTATCACTCCTTTTTGGAGTCCAGCTCTAACGCCCTTCCCGCCGCCACGCCACGATCATCGCGCCCAAGGCCAAAAGCAGCACGGCGGCCACGGGGAGCAAGGGCACGTTGTCGCGTGACACCCTCCCAAGGAGGTAGGCCCGCCCCGGCGGTTAACTTTTTAGCGTACTAAAAAATAGCTGAATTATAAAGAGCATTGCCCCGCTGAGACCAACTGTCAGGCTCCATTGGATAATTTTTCTGAAAAATGAAGTGATTTGACATTCAGTGATTTTTCCATCAATTACCATTGGCTTTGTAAAACGTAACCACCATATGCGAATTTTATCGTAAATATTTGGGTCCCCATCAACACTTGTACATTCAAAATATGATAACAAATAATCCATGTGTTTTTTTAACAAAGGCTTCCCAGTTAATGAATGAGGTCTATGAAGTGTTTCTATTATTATAGAATCTTCTTTTTGTTTTATATTATCTATTGTTGCTGGTGTTAAAATGCAGATTACTGATCCTCTGGATATTCTAGTATATCTTAGGTGCGCTCCGCATTCAGTGATAAAACGTAGAGACTGTTTTGGAAACGGTAGCTCTTTTTCATTTTGATCATAAAATCTTTGATCAATGATATGATCAACAGGGCGCGATCCATAGTATACATTAAGTACAGTTCTATTTTTCCCATTCAGTGATTCTCGTGGAACGACATAAAAACTATAATAATTTGCAAAAAATGCATGGCTAGGGTTACGGCAAGCTATTTCATGAAACCATCCATTTTCTTGATTGTTTCCAGCTTCTTTGATGAATATATCAAATATAGCCATCATTTCATTGCGTTGTTTTATAGAATTACGACCCATAGGCTTGGTGACCCCTACTATGTATTATGCTGTATTTATTAACATTTAGCAACTTTAGATGGATTGCGTATGAAAAAGCGCAATCACGTCTGATATATCACATTTTACTAATCACAGAAATATTTATCTTATAGAGTGAAGTTGTACAGGATTGCACAACCCACCCTCAGGTTGCCTGCCATTCTGCTGCTGGAAGAAACCGTTTCAGAGTGCCTGTCGAGTTTGATGGCAGAGCGATCTACAGCTACTTGCGAGGCTCTTCGCCTGATGGTCTCTTGGGCTTTGGGCAGCTTTTTGCTCGGCCAATGATGGGCGAAGGGATGGCTGAGCCCTTTTCGGCTTCCCTCCGCCTACTTTGCTGGCAAGATGCGCTTGCGCGTGCAATTGTTGTCTATGACCACGACGGTGATGGTCAGCCCATCCTTGTGCTTTTCAGCACACCACCGCTTCAAGCGCGGCTCCAGCGTCTCGTCTTCGATAAAGATATTTCGATAAAGATATGGAGTGTTCGTGGCCCGCTTTTGCCTTCTGAACGGAGACGGAATTGCCGTCCAGCTCATGATAATTGCCGGTTTTTTCAATGGGATGCTGTTTATCCGGCGCACCGTGGCGCGACTTACCGGTGGCGTATGGGAACTGGAATTCCGTGCAGCAGCGGTTTCGGCGCTGGTGTGAGCAAGGTATTTTTGACGTGCTCCTGGAGACGCTGGTTGAGCTGGGCATCTCTGACGACTGGCGAGAGCAGATGATCGACAGCACGATGGTGCGGGGTTACAGTCAGGCTGTTGGGGCAAAAGGGGGAGGCTTAAGGAGGGATTTGGTCATTCGTGCGGCGGCTTCACGAGCAAAATCCATGCGCACTGTGACCGGGCCGGACGCTTGCTGACTTCATCGTGACCAGTGGTGAAGCGTCCGACAGCAAGCAACTGGTTCCGTTGATGGAAATGGCGCTGGCTATTCCGTCGCCCAAAGATATTTTGGCGGACGCCGGTTACGACAGCGACGCTAACCGGGAGGAATGACTGGTTCATGGCATACGACCGGTAATAAATCCGAATCAGACACGCAAGAACGTGCCAAGTTTCGACAGGAAATCTTACAAAAATCGGAATAAAATCGAATGGGCTTTCAATAAATTGAAGTAAATGCGACGTATTTTGGCCAGATACGACAAAACAATGATTTCATTCCTTTGATTTACTATGGTGGCTTCAATTCGAATCTTGTCGCCATGCTTTGTTAATAAAAGCTAACGTCCTTCCCGTCGCCATGCCGCGATCATCGCGCCCAAGGCCAAAAGCAGCACGGCGGCCACGGGCAGCAAGGGCGCTTCCAGCACGCCGCTGACCATGAAATCGCCGTTGCTGCGCAGGCCGATCCAGTTGGGACCGCTTTGCGCCCGGTCGGGCTTGGTGCGGCGGATCTCGGGGATGGAGTCGGCAATCCACTGCACGCCGCCGTCTGTCGCCTGCGCCACCGGCTTCACCCGCTCGGGCGTAGAGCGCACATCGGCCAGTTCCGGCGGGTTGACCGCGCCCACCACCGCCAGCGTGGTGCGCTCGCCGTCGGTGACGCGGTAGATGCCCGGCTCGCCGGCGATCATCGTGGCCACCGCGTGGCCGCTCTTGTCGTCGGCCATCGGCAGGGTGCGGCTCTCGTCTGAAGGGGAGGTCACGGTGACGGGGCGCGAATCGGGCTGCAAGGAGCGGCGCTCGATGGTGATCCGATTGCCGTCCACCCGCGTGCGCAGATCGTTTTCTTCAAGCTCCGGCTCTTTCATCAGCCAGTGCGCAAGGCGGCGCAGCAACTCGGCCTGCGGGCCGCCCCCTTCAAAGCTGCGGCTCCACAGCCAGATCTGGTCGGAGGCAAGCTGCGCCACGCGCCCTTCGCCGACGCGGTTCAGCACCAAAAGAGGCTGGTCGGCGGCGCCGTTCATCACCACCGAGCCGCCACGGGGCGACACCTGCACCTGATGAAACCAGCGGCCCCAGCTTGGCTCACCGTCGAGGTTGTCGCCGGGCAGGCCGCTGGTGACCGGGTGCCGGCGGCCTAACGCGGTCACGGTGGGGCGGAAGGGCTGGTCGAGAGTCTCGCCGGTCGGTTCCGCCGGCAGCACCTGACCCAAGGGGGTACGGAACAGCGACAGCGCGGTGGCGAAGCCTTGGCCGGAGGATTCCAGCAAGGCGCCGCCCTTCTCCACATACTGGGCGATGTTCTCAAGATAGGCTTGCGGCAGCACGCCACGCCGCCGGTAGCGGTCGAAGATGATCAGGTCGAATTCGTCCAGCTTGATTTCGAACAGCTCACGGATCGGAAAGGCGATCAGCGATAATTCGCGAATGGGCGTGCCGTCCTGTTTTTCGGGCGGGCGCAGGATGGTGAAGTGAACGAGATCCACCGCCGGATCGGCCTTCAGCAGGTTGCGCCACGTGCGCTCGCCGGCGTGCGGCTCACCCGACACCAGCAGCACCCGCAGCCGGTCGCGCACCCCGTTCACCACCACGGCGGCGCGGTTGTTGGCCAGCGTCAATTCCTGCTGGGCGGCCTCGACCTCCAGCTCCAGGACATTCTGGCCGCCATGCGTGACCGGCGCGTCGATGTGGAAGTCGCTGCCGACCGGTATCTGGAATTGCCGTGGCGTGCCGCCATCCTGGCGCAGCGTCACCAGCGCGTTGGGGGATTGCCGCTTCGGCATGTCGTCGATGCGGATCACCAGCTCCACCGGCTTGCTCACCAGGCCATAGGCCGGGGCCTGCACGATGGTGAGGCGGCGGTCGGCCTCATCATGCGCGCCGGTGAGCAGCGTGTGCACCGGCCCGCCCTCGGCCAGCTTGGCGAGGTTTTCCGGCACGTCATGGATCTGGCCATCGGTGATCAGCACCGCCCCGGCCATGCGGCGGCGCGGCGCATCGGCCATAGCGCGATTCAGCGCGTCGAACAGGCGCGTCTCGTTGATCGCCTCACGCCCCGACGCCCCGCCTTCCGAGGCGGCGTCGCCGGAGCGCACCACGCGCACGTCCAGATCATCGAAGCGCTTCAGTTTCTCGGTGACCTCGGCCAGCGCCCGCTCGGCGTTGGCCCGGCGCTCGCCGATGTTTTGGCTGGGCGATTGGTCGACGACGACAACGGCCACGTCCTTGATCGGCTCCCGCTTCTCGTGCACCAGGGATGGGTTGATCAGCGCCAGCGCCAACACCGCCAGCGCCACAAAGCGCCAGACCGTCGCAGGGGCGCGCCGCAGCAGACCAAGCACCACCACCAGCACGGCGGCGGCGCACAGCGGCGCCAGCCACGCCCAGGGCAGCAGCGGGGCGATCACCAGGGAGTTGCCACCGGACAGAAGCGCGCTCACTGGCCCAACCTTTCGAGAATGGCGGGAACATGCACCTGATCGGCTTTGTAATTGCCGGTCAGCGCGTACATGACGAGGTTGATGCCGAAGCGGAAAGCCATCTCGCGCTGGCGTTCACCGCCCGGCGCCACGGCGAATTGCGGCTGGCCACGGTCGTCCATCGCCCAGGCCGCCGCCCAGTCGTTGGAACCGATGAGCACCGGGGAGACCCCGTCGTTGGCGCGTCCCTCCTGCGCTTCCACCCACAATTCGCCGCCGGCGTAGCGACCGGGAAAATCCTGCATCAGGTAGAACGCCTTGGTCAGCACATGGTCGGGCGGCACGGGGGCCAGGGGTGGGATGTCCAACCCCTGGGTGATGCGTTGCAACGCCATGCTGCCGGGGCCGGAACCGGGGCCGAGCGAGGCCGCCTGGTCACGGGTGTCGAACAGGATGGCGCCGCCGTTCTTCAAATAATCGTTGATGCGCATGCGCGCGGCGTCGGACAAGGGGCGGGCGTTTGGCGACACCGACCAGTAGAGCAGGGGAAAGAAGGCCAGCTCATCCCGTTCCACCTCCACGGGCATGGCGCCGGCCACCTCCACCCCCGTGCGCCGGTTCAGCGCCTCGACCAGCCCTTCCAAGCCGGCGCGCGCCACCGCGTCCACACTGGAATCGCCGGTGTGGACATAAGCCAGATAGGTTTCCGCTGTGGCCTTTATGGCGTGCGCGTCCTCTGCTCCGAGGGCGGTTCCGGGGGCGGCCCTGACGGGGGCATGCGGCAGGGTGAGGGCAAGCAGGAAGGCGGCGATCGTCGCCGCGCCGCGGGCCCGCCCAGGACGCGCCCAACGGCCAAGCAACCCACGCAAGGCCAGCGCCACCAGCATATCCAGGATGGTCAGGGCCATGGCGGCGGCCAGCAGAAGCGGTTTCAGCGCCACCTCGCCACGCAGGGCATAGCTGCTTGTGGTCACGCCGGCGGGCAGCGCCCCGAAGAGGTCGATGCGGGTCAGGGCGGCGGTGAGGTTGAGCGCGCGCCGGGCCTCGGCGGCGCCATAAAAGCCCGGCGGATGGCGTGGGCCGATGGCCTCGGCGGTGAAGGCGTCGCCGGGCATGGGCAGCGCGGTCGGCGGCGGCGCGGTCAGACGCCCGAAGCCATCCAGCGTCTCCAGCGGCTCCAGCGCGCCGGTCTGGCTGACGCCGCTCACCCCTTCGCTGAGGGTGGTGAGGCGGCGCAGCATTTCAACGAACAGACCGGACAGCGACAGATTCGACCAATCCGGGCTGGCGGTGGTGTGCACCAGCGTGATCCAGCCATCGCCGCGTTTTTGCGCGGTCACCAGCGGCGTCCCGTCGGCCAGCCGCGCCCAGGTGCGGTCGGCAAGATCCACGGATGGTTCCGCCAGCACCTGGCGCTGCACCATCACATCATCGGGGATTCGCAGGCCATGGAACGGGCTTTTCTCACTGAAGGGCTGCAAGCGCGCCGGCTCTGACCAGGACAGGGCGCCGCCCAGCGCGCGGTCGCCCAGGCGCAGGCGGACGGGGACCAATTGATCGACGTTCTGCGCCAGCCTGGGCCCGGCGAAGCGCACCAGCACCCCGCCTTTCTGGACCCAGGCCTCGATCGCCTGGGCCTCTTCACCGGACAGCGCGCCGATGTCGGAGAGGATGAGGATCGCCAGAGTGTGCTTCAGCAGATCGAGGATCTCTCCCCGGCGCACTTCGGTATAGGGCTCCAGCGCGCGATTCAAATAGTGCAGGTCGGACAGCAGCGGCTGGTTTTCACCGCTTGGCCGACCGGAGACCAGACCGACGGGCCGGCGGCGCCAGCGTTCATCCAGCAACACCGTGGCCGCCGCCGTGGTTTCCCCCTCGATGCGCAGGGAGGCGGCGTCGTTGCGCAGTTCCACCGGCACGTCCAGACGCACATCGCGGGTCTTCTGGCCAGCGTCGAAGGTGGCGGTTTCCCGAGTCAGCAAGCGGCCATCGGCGGCGTTCAAGCGTACGGTGACCGGCTCCGGGCGGGCGGCGTCGGCGCGCACCAGACGGGCGACCAGCGCCGTTCCCTCAGCGGCAGGAGGCAGCAGCAGATGCGGCGGCTTGCTGGCGTCGCCGTTCAGCACCTCAACCGAACCCAGTCGTTGCAGGGCGGTGGCGAGAGCGCGCGCGCTGTCGTCACCGATTCCATCCGCCAGCCAGACGCTGTGCGCTGTGCCGGTGATGCGTAACGCCTTCACCGCCTCCAGCGCGGCGGCGCGGTCGGTTCGCCAGGGCTGCGGCTCCAGCGCCTGGACAAGACGGCGCGCCTCGGCTGGCGGCAGGGCGGGGGAAGCGGCGATGGCGTCACCCGAAGCGGGCGCGGCGGTGACCAGCACGATCACCGGGCGCTGCTGGCGGTCGGCCTGGTTGATGAGGTCGTCCAGGGCGCGGCGGCGGGTGGGCCAATCACGCGCGGCAGCCCAGCCATTGTCCACAACCAGCAGCAAGGGTCCGCTGCCCGGCAGGGCGGAGCGCGGGTTGAGCAGCGGTCCGGCCAGCGCCAGGATGATCAGAGCGGTGATGACCAGACGCAGCAACAGCAGCCACCAGGGGGTGCGCGCCGGCGTTTCCTCGCGCGCCACCAGATCGCGCAGCAGGCGGATCGCCGGAAAGCGCACGATGCGCGGCGCTGGCGGCGTGACGCGCAACAGCCACCACAGCACCGGCAGGACCAGCAGGGCGGCCAGCACCCAGGGGGTAGCGAAGGCGAAGGACCCAAGACCCAGCATGCCGTTACCCTTTAATCGTTTCCCGCGCCAAGGCGCCCCACAGCGCCAGAAGCGCGGCCTGCGGCGGTCGGTCGGTGTGGTGCACGGCGAAGGTCCAGCCCGCGGCGCGCGCCAGCGCGGCCAGACCGTCTCGATGGGCCCTGAGCCGGTCCAGATAAGCGGCGCGCACCGCTTCGACACGCGGAACCATCATCGCCTCTTCGCCCTCGAAGCCGGTGAATTCAACCCGGCCATCGAAGGGCAGCGTCTCTTCCGCCGGGTCGGTCACCTGCACGAGATGGCCACGCACACCCCGCCCCGCCAGTCCGGTCACGGTGGCCTGGATCTCCGGCAGAGGCGCCAGCAGGTCACCGAACAGCACCACCTGGGCATGCCGGGGCAAGGGCTCGACGCGCGGTAACTCTTCTGTTCGCCCCGGCGCGCCCAGCAAGGTGGCGAGGCGGTCGAGGGTGTGTTTGCCATGGTCTGGCCGCACGCCGGAATTCAACAGCGCCACCTGTTCGCCGCTGCGGATCAGCAGGACGGCGGTGGCCAGCAGCAGCAAATCGGCCCGCTCACGCTTGGCCGGCAGCATGGGTGACGAGCGGTAGGCCATGGAGCCGGAATGGTCGCACCACAGCCAGACGCTTTGCGCCGCTTCCCATTCGTTTTCGCGCACGAAGACCGGCTGGGTCTTGGCCGACTGCCGCCAGTCGATCATCTGCGGCGAGTCGCCGGGCTGGTAGCGGCGGAATTGCCAGAAGGTTTCACCCAAGCCGACGCGGCGACGACCGTGCACGCCCTGCGCCACGGAGGCGGCGACCCGCTCCGCCGCGACCAGCAGGGGCGGCAGACGGGCGGCGAGCGCTTCCGCCCGCTGCCGCGCGTGCAGACCCTCCGTAGGGCTGGCGGTAGGGCTGGAGGAGACCGGCTTCGAGAAGAAAGGAGTCACCATCGACCGCCTCTTACAGCAAGGGGGCGCACAGGCGGTCGATGATCGCATCAAGGGTGACGCCGTCGGCGCGCGCGGCGAAGTTCAACGCCATGCGGTGGCGCAGGATGGGCTTGGCCAGCGCCACGACATCGTCCAGGGATGGCGACAGCCGACCGTCCAGCACGGCGCGGGCGCGCGTCGCCAGCATCAACGCCTGGGTGGCGCGCGGCCCAGGCCCCCAAGCCACATGCGCGCGCACCTCCGGCAGAGCCGAAGTCTCCGGCCGACCGGCGCGCACCAAGTCGAGAATACCCTCCACCACGCTCTCGCCGATGGGGATGCGGCGCACCAGACGCTGCGCGGCCTGAAGATCGGTGGGGGTGAGCACGGCGACCGCCTGTTCAGCGTTCACCCCGGTGGTGGCGATCACCATGCGGCGTTCAGCGTCGCGGTCGGGGTAGCCGACGTCGATCTGCATCAAGAAGCGGTCGAGCTGCGCCTCGGGCAGGGGGTAGGTGCCCTCTTGCTCCAGTGGGTTTTGCGTGGCGAGCACGTGAAACGGCTGGGGCAGGGGGTGGTAGTGACCGGCCACCGACACCCGGTGCTCCTGCATGGCTTGAAGCAGCGCCGATTGGGTGCGCGGGCTGGCGCGGTTGATTTCGTCCGCCATCAGCAATTGGCAGAACACCGGGCCGGGGATGAAGCGGAACGAACGACGCCCGCTCTCCGATTCTTCCAACACTTCGGAACCGAGGATGTCGGCGGGCATCAGGTCGGGCGTGCATTGAATGCGTTTTTCCGCAAGGCCAAGCACCGTGCCCAGCGTCTCCACCAGGCGGGTCTTGGCGAGGCCCGGCACGCCGATCAGCAGCACATGCCCCCCGGCCAGCAAGGTGACGAGGGTGAGATCCACCACGTCCTGCTGACCGAAGATGATGCGGTGAATGCGGTCGCGCACGAGGTGCAGCCGGCCGCCCAGCGTTTCCACTTCAGCCAGGAGCTGTCGCGGGTTTTCGGGCGTCGGCGCCGGGAGGATCGCGTCGGTGGCGCTCAAGAGCCTGTCTCCTCCTGTTTGGACATCCAGATCAGAATCCAGCCTTGCCGGCCTATGGGACGAGTATGGCGAAATTGCGTTGCTCGCGTGGCGCTGGTCAAACCGGACATAGTATGAAAAAATCGTGACCAGGATACAGGATGACAAGTCGGTCGTCATCGTAACAGAATTTCCATCCGATGAGATAGGCCTGGGCCAATGGAACTGGAGCAAATAGAAAAAAACTTCGGCATACGCATTGCCCGGAATGGGACATGGTTCCATGAGGATGGCCCTATCCGGCGGATCGAGCTGGTCAAGCTGTTCGCAATGTCTTTGTCACGACTGGATAATGGCGAGTATTGGTTGGTCACACCGACTGAACGAGGGCGCATCATTGTCGATGATGTCCCCTTCGTCGCGGTTGAAATGACTGTGGAAGGGGTGGGTGAGGAACAGGTCTTAATGTTCCGCACAAATCTGGACGAGTGGGTGGAGGCCGGACCGGATCATCCGATATGGATCGAGGACTTTCCCCAAACGGGTGAATCCATACCTTATATTGAAGTAAGAGAAGGGCTGGCGGCGCGTATCCTGCGGTCCGTGTATTATGAAATGGTCGACCGCTGTGTCCCCCAAGGCCCAACAGGAGAGGAGGCTGGGGTCGGTATATGGAGCCACAAACATTTCTTTATGCTGAGCGGGCCGCTTGGCGCGTGACTCTCGACGATATTCGCAAACGTTTTCCGGCGCGTGGGGCGGCGTCCCTGCGGTCCGGCGCGGTGCGCGGTGATCACGATTTGAATCCCGGCTTCGATCCGCTGCCGGGCACGGTGCGCGAGGCGGCTGTTCTGGTTCCGCTTGTCGACCGTGATGACGGGCTGACCGTGATCTTCACGCACCGCGCCGCGCATCTCACCGCGCACGCCGGCCAGATCAGCTTCCCCGGCGGTCGGTGCGAGGCCGATGACGCCAGCCCCGAGGATACCGCGCTGCGCGAAACGGAAGAGGAAATCGGCCTGCCCCGTGGGCGTATCGAGATCTTGGGACGGCTGGACACCTATGTGACGCGCACCGGCTTTCGCATCACGCCGGTGGTCGGTCTGGTGCGCCCGCCCTTCACGATTGTTCCTGATGCCACCGAGGTGGCGGAGGTGTTCGAGGCGCCGTTGGCCGTCCTTCTCGATCCCGCCACTCTGCAACGCCACAGCCGTGAGCTTATGGGCAAAGAGCGGTATTTTTACGCTTTCCCCTATGAACAGCGCTACATTTGGGGGGCCACCGCCGGCATGTTGGTGAATTTGCGGGACGTGCTATGCGACAATTCCTCACCATTATCCTGCCCCTGATCGCGCCGACGCTGCTGTATGTGCTCTATGTCACCGTGGTGGAGGGCCGCCGGGTGCGTGCGGCTGAGGCTGGTGAGCGTCCCCCCTGGTGGGTAGCCCTCCCTTGGCCTTGGCTGGTCGCCGCCGGGGTGACGCTGCTGGCCGTTACGCTGGGAACAGTGGCGTTGACCAGCGGCTTCAAACCCGGTGCGGTGTATGTCCCGGCTCATCTGGAGAATGGTCGCCTGACGCCGGGGACGACCGGGAAGTAAGCGCCGCATCCGCCACGCCGGCCATCGCAAGCGCGTGGAAGAGGTGGCGCGGCCTATCTCAAAATGAAGATTGATATTCCACTGATTGTTCACAGTTAAAGCAATTGATGAACAGTTCGGTGGCCGGTGATGAAGCTCTTTGAGAAAGAGATCGTGCTCTTCCTCCTTTCCTATCTCATCGCGGGCATGGTGGGGGGAATGGTTCTGGGCGCCGGGCTGTTGCTGTGCAATATCGCCAATTTGCGCACGCTGATACTGGCGAGTGAAGACGGCTTTGTTATGGGTTTCTTGCTGTTTTCCGGCCTGATGCTCAACTTTGGGAGCATCGCCATGGGCGTCGGTATCATGTCCATCGGCATGAGCCCGTGGGGCGATGATTAGCAAGCCGTTCACGCCCTGCTTTTATACGCAGCGCAACGCCAGTTCGATCTGTGGACGCATGATGGAGGCGGCGGCGTAGCCGATCGCGATCCCTTCGGCGGCGCGGTCGAATTCCAGGATGCCGATATGGCCGAGGCGGGGCGTCACCAGCACATCCGGCGGCTCACCGGCAAGGCGTGAACGGGTGATGCGGTCCTGCATGATGTCGATGGACCCCGCCAGGATTTCAAGCACGTTGGGCGCGGATTCATTGGCTGTGGCTTCGATCTGGTCGGCCAGGAAGCGTGTGCTGATGCTGGGCCGCCGGCCCATCCAGGTGCTGACGCGCTGGGTCAATTGCTCGAAGGTTGATGAGGTCGCCACGCCGGCTTCCGCCATCACCGGGCGGGAGGGCGCGGATAATTCGTTGTTCAAGTTGACCGCGATGACCACGTCCGCGCCCAGCGCCCGGCACAAGGAAACCGGCACGGGGTTGACTAGGGCCCCATCCACCAGCCAATGCTTGCCGGCGCGCACCGCTGGAAAGATGCCAGGCATCGCCGTCGAGGCGCACACCGCGTCCAGCATCGGCCCCTCGCGCAACCAGATTTCCCGCCCGGTGCTGAGGTCGGTGGCGACCGCGCCATAAGATTTTGGCAGATCCTCGATAAGGATGTCGGTGTGGGCGTTGCGGAATCGCTCGAACACCCGCTCGGACGCGACCAGTCCTCCGCGGCGGAACGTCACATCGATGATGCCCAGCATGCCAAGCAGGCCCATGCCCTGCGCCCAGCTCTGCAACTCGTCCAATTGATTGGTGAGATAGGCGGCGCCGACCGCCGCGCCAATGGAAGTGCCGCAGATGATGTCAGGGCTGATTTCCAGTTCGTTGAGCGCCCGCAGGACGCCGATATGGGCCCAGCCCCGCGCCCCTCCGGCGCCGAGCGCCAATCCGATCTTCAATTCCGCCACGATGCCCCCTCGATGATTCTCTTGGGATGATTCTCTTGGGATGGTTTTCTTGGGATGGTTCTCTTGGCCGTGGTTGCTTTTGGTATCTGGGGGGTGGGCCGTCGGATGAAAGGCTATCGGATGGCGACCAGCCTGCCGCAGTAATCCGAACATTCTGCGCAATCGAAATATCCAGCAGATCGCCTATATATTTCCTTAAAAGTCCGAGATCTGTGACCAAAGTTGGATTGACTGTTTTTTGTTTGCTGTTAACCAAATGGAAACAGGCGATCCGCTAAACAGGCCCTGCGGAAAACTCCTCTGATTCAGGGCAGGCGACCAAAATGTCGAAAATGGAACGCGCTATGGGCAATGGTCTGAAATCCTTCAAGAAGGACTGGCGGCGTTGGTCTCGGACCGAGCGCGTGAGCGCTGTCGCTCTCCTGTTTGGTGGCGCGACCACAGCGATTCTCAGCGGCTCCGTGACCTTCGGAATTTTGTAAGGCCCAGGTGGCGGGTTATAATTGACGCAAGGCCGCGACCAGAGCCACCACCGCGAATCCAGCCAGCACCGCCGCTGAGACGCGGTTGATCAGCAGCATCGCTGCGGGGGTCACGCGCCGCCGGAACAGGGCGACGCCGACGCTCAGGCACAACCACCAGAGCGCTGACCCCAAAAACACCCCAAGCACCAGCGACGCCGCGCTCAGCGCCGGAACAGCGCCGGTTTCCGCCAGTCCCAGCGCGCCGAACACCGCAGTAAAGCTGATGATCGTCGCCGGGTTGGCGAGCGTCAGCATCACGGTTGTTCCGTAAGCGCCAATGAGCCCGCGCGCCGTTGGCGCGTTTGCCCCCTGCTCAGGCGGTCGCGCGCGCAGGGTGACGCCGGCCAGCCAGAGCAGAACCAGCCCGCCGATCAGCCGCAGGGGCGTTTGCCAGTTGAACAGCGCATCGGTGACCGCCACCAGCCCGAAGCCGGTGATGGCGCCGTAGGCCGCATCCGCCGTGGCCGCGCCCAGCCCCGTCGCCAGCCCCACCATCATCCCCTCCGTCAGGGTCCGGCGGATGCACAACAGCCCGATGGGTCCCACGGGGGCGGCGATCGACAGGCCGATGGCCGCGCCTTTCAGGAAGAGAAAGGCGAGATCCATCACCGTTTATCGCTCAACATAGGCTTTGATGTTTTCCACCTGCTTCGCCCATCCCTTGTCGTGCATCCGCACAGCCTCCGCCCGCCGATTGGCTGTGGGACGATTGGTCATGACATCTCTATAACGGATTCCGGTCCAACCCCAACAATACCCGCGCCTCTGTGGGGGTGGCGACCGCGAAGCCCATGCCGGTGATGATCGTCGCCATGCGGGCGACCAGCTCGGCGTTGCGCTCCGCCCGGCGGTCGGTGGAGAGGAAAGGGCTGTCTTCAAAGCCGATTCGCACCAGACACGCGCCAAGGCCGATCGCGGTGGCGAGAATCGAGAAATTGTCGCGACGCCCATAATGGGTGACGCCCCACAGGGCGGTTTCCGGCATGTACAGGCTGAACAAGGCCAGGGTTTTCGGCGTCGCCGGGCAGCCGCCCTTGTGGCCGAGGACCATGTTGAACAACACCGGCAGCGGCAGCGTCATCTCCTCAGCGATCATCTGCATGGTGTGAATCATGCCGAGTTCAAACACCTCGATCTCAGGCAGGATTTTCCGTTCGGCGCAACGCTGGGTGACGTGTTTGATTTCCGGGTAGGGGTTTTTGTAAACGACATCGCCGAGATTGACCGAGCCGGCGTTGAGCGACGACATTTCCACCAGGGGGCAATCGAGCGGCGCGCAACGCTCCTCGATCGTCATGGCGGAAACGCCGCCGGTCGATCCCTGGATGATCATGTCGGAGCCGGCGCGAATCCGCGCGATCGTCTCTTGAAAATGCGTCACATCCCTGGTCAGGCGACCGTCCTTTTCCCGGACATGCAGATGGACCAGGGACGCGCCCGCTTGGGCCGATTCCAACGCTTCGCGGGCGATTTCGGCAGGCTCGGCGCGCTTGGCGTCGCCGGGGACGGGGGCGACCGATATGATGATTTTTCTCATGCCCTGACTCCGTGTTCGGGATGTGGCTTCACGCCAGCGCGTCGAGGCGGACTTTCAGGTCGCAGATTCCGCGCTCGGGTGAGGTCAGGACCGGAATCGGAAGCTTCCCCATCTTTTCGAGAACCCGCGCCATCGAAGCCTGCGCCAGAATAATGCTGTCGCATTTCTTCTCGATGGCTTGGCGCACGCCCGCCGCGACAAGCGCGTCATGCGTGTCGAGATCGCCGGCCAGGAAAGCGGTGAAGGCGTCGGCCATCAGATGCGCCTGCACATCGACGGGCTTGCCGGACGCCGCCGCCTTGCGGGTGATGAAGTCGAGCGTCGGCTTCAGCGTGGTTTCGACCGTGGCGAGAACGGCGAGCTTTTTGCTTGAATCGATGGCTTCAGCCGTCATCGCCTCATCGATACGCATCAGCGGAATCGGGCTGAGGAACTGGCAACTCTCGACGCTGCCGCCGATTGACGAACAGGCGGTCATGAAGATCGAGCATCCCGCCAGAGCGGCGCATTCGATATAAGCGGCGATCCGGGCGTTGATCGCCGGGGTGGGGCCGCCGTGCTTCATCACGTCCTTGATCATGGAATCTTCCACGATGTGCATGATTTCAGCATCGGGCATGATCGCCTTGGTCAAAGACTGCATGAGCGCCAGCGTTCCCGTGCTGGTGTGAAAAATGGCCGCCTTTTTCATAGATCCGCCTCTTCTTACAGAAATCCGGTTGAGAACCATGGGAACGCCGCCACCACGATCAAGCCGATGATCGCCGCGCAGAGATAGGCCCAGATATAAGGGACGCCCTCGTCGGGATCGGTCTTGCTGACCGCGCAGCAGCCGTAGTAGCCGACGCCAAAGGGTGGAGAGAACAACCCGATGCCCATGGCGAGAATGACGACCATCGCGTAATGAACCTCATGCACGCCGATCTCGCGGGCAATGGGAAACAGCAGCGGTCCGAACAGCACGATCGAGGGAATCCCTTCGAGAACGCTGCCGAGAATGATGAACGCGACGACCGAGATGGCGATGAAAGCGCCGGGGCCGCCCATGCCGGACATGAAGCGCGCCAGATCCTGCGAGAAGCCGGATTGCGTCAACCCCCAGGCCATCGAGGTGGCCGCGCCGATAATGAAGATGATGGCCCCGGCGAGCGAGGCGGTTTCGATCAGCATCACCCCCGCCCGCCGCCAGTCGAATGTGCGGTAGAACAGCAGGCCGATGGCGACGGAATAGGCGACGCCGAGCGTCGATACCTCGGTTGCGGTGGCGACCCCTTCGATGACCGCGGCGCGGATCAGGAACGGCAGCACCAGCGCCGGCAGGGCGATCAGGCCCAGCCGAGCGATTTCCCTGCGTCCGTAACGCTTGACGGCGGAGAGATCCTCATGGCGGTTGCGCCACCACACCACGAAGCACAAGGCGACGCCGAGCACGACGCCAGGAAGCATGCCGCCGGTGAACAAGGCGGCGATGGAAACACCGGTGACCGAGCCGATGGTGATCAGCACGATGCTGGGGGGAATGGTTTCCGTCTGCGCCCCGGTGACCGACAGCAAGGCGACGAGGTCGCCGCGCTTGGCGCCGCGGGCCATCATTTCGGGAAACAGCACCGGGGCGACCGCCGCCTGATCGGCGGTTTTCGAGCCGGAAATGCCGGACACCAAATACATCGCGCCGATCAGGACGTAGGAAAGCCCACCGCGAACACGGCCAAGCATGCTGCCCAGGAATTGCACCATCGCCTTGGCCATGCCGGTCATTTCAATGAGCATGCCGAGGAAGACGAACAGCGGCACGGCGAGCAGCATCATGTGCGACATGCCCTCCTCCAGCCGCCCGACCATGGTGGTCATCGGTGTGTTGGTGGTCAGGGCAAGATAGCCGAAGGTCGCCAGCGCGAAGGAAAAGGCGATCGGAACGCCGCTGAACACGCCGGCGGCGACAATGATGACGAAGAAGATGATCAGATTGAGCTTGCCCAGAGGAATCAGCAGCGGGCTCGCCAGCGAGAAAAGCCCGACGATCAGGGCGATGGCGATCAGGCCGAACAGGGTCATCCGCGTGCGCGGGGCGACCAGAGCCAGCCGCAAAAGCGCCGTCACCAGCATCAAGGTGACGCCGACGGGGATGGAAACAGCCCGCCAGAAGACGCTGATCTCAAGCGCTGGCGTGATGACGATCGCTTCCTCCGCCGCGTATTCCCATGCCGGAATCATGATGAGTAGCAAGAAGGCCAGGGATACGCCGGTCGCCAGGGCTTCAAGAAAAGCCCGGCGGTTCGGTGGCAGATGGGCGACCAGCGCGGTCATCCGCATATGCTGGCCGCGCCGCAGGGCCACCACGGCGCCGAGCATCGTCAACCAGATGAAGCCGATGGTTGCAACCTCGTCCGACCAGATCAGGGGGGCATGGAACAGATAGCGCATGACGACACCGGCGAACAACACCAGCATCTCGATCAGCACCAGCGTTCCGGCGATGATCTCAATGGTTTTGCCCAAATAACGATCGGCGGTGACCAGGATTCCTGAAGGGTTGATCTGGGGGGTGTGGTCAATGACGGAAGAAGAAGTCTGCATCGCCCTCTGCCTTGGTCGCCTTTTGCCTTGGTCTTGGCCGGCTGCGGTCGGTGTTGACGGCGCGTGAAAGGCGCCCGGCCTGGAGCGCCTTTCACGCCGCATGGCGTCGAGTCGTTACGACAGTTTACCGACCGCTTCCTCAAGAAGCCCCCAGGCCTCATCGCCAAATTTTTGGCGCCAGACACCGTAGAAGCCGGCTTCCTTCAGCTTGGAACGGAAACTATCAGGAGTGGTGCTGTTAAAAGAAAGGTTCTGGGCCTTGAGCTCTCCCATCACCGTTTCATTCATCTTGCGCAGGTCGCTGCGCTGTTTTTGAGCGCCGTCCTTGAAGGCGGCGGTCATGATTTCCTTCAAATCCGGCGGTAGATTGGCCCAGGATTTGCCGTTGACGATAAACCAGTAGCCGTCCCAGATATGATTGGTCAGCGAGCAATATTTTTGCACTTCAAAAATCTTGCCGGTCTGGATGATGACAAGCGGGTTTTCTTGCGCATCGATGACTTTGGTTTGCAGGGATGAATAGACTTCCGAATACTGCATGCCGACCGGGGCCGATCCCAGCGCCTTGAACATATCGACGATGATCGGGCTGACCGGAACGCGGATTTTGACGCCGTTGAGATCGGCGGGGGATTGGATCGGTCGGCTGTTGTTGGTGATCTGCCGGAAACCATTGTCCCACATGTTGTCCATGGCGTAGAGGCCGACCTTCTCGATCGACGTGCGGACAAAAGAACCCAGCCTGCCATCCATGGCCTTCCACACCTGATCGTAATCGGCGAAGGCGAAACCGACGGCGTTGATGGCGGCGACAGGGACGAGGGTGGCGATCACCAGGGCGGAAGGCGTGAACAGATCGATGCCGCCGCGGCGCACCTGCGCCATCATGTCGGTATCGCCGCCGAGCTGGTTGTTCGGGAAAATAGTGATAACCAGCCGGCCCTTGGATTCCTCTTTGATCCGGTCGGCCACTTCTTGGGCGCGGATATTGAGGGGGTGGGATAGCGGCAGATTATTGCCGTACTTGAAATTGAACTGTGCGCCTTGCGCCCCGGCGATGGGTGAGAACGAACCGACGGTCGCCACGGCGGGAGCGGCAGCCATCGTCTTGATCAATGTACGCCTGGATATTACCGGCATAACGTGCCTCCTCTCCGACTGGAGCCGGTCACGGTCGGCCGAAATGGCCGGTCCTTCGTGAATCGGCGGGCTCAAATCAAAGGGCGAGAATGATCCCCGGTTTCCAATCGAGCTGGAGCGGCTCTAATCTATACTGGGCTTCACTTCCATTCTTGTCCTTCCATCGGAAACTAGCACAGAGCGGGAAGGCCAGAAAGTAAAAAATGTTGCATTATGTGAAAATGTGAACTTTTGTTCTTGCTGCCCGAGGCGCATTCCAGGGGTGCCTTACGGCGCCTTCCAACTGCCCGTGGGCCGGGAGATTTTGGCGATTATCAGTTCAACGCCGCTTTGCTTGAGCGCATCACGCGCGTTTTCAGGCAGTCCGTCATCCGTGATGATAATATTCAGCATGCCGATGGGAACGGCGTTGAAGAGTCCGATCTGGCCGTATTTGCTTGAATCGCAGATCAGGATTCTTTTTGAGGCGGCCCCCACTGCGGCTTTCTTGACCGAAACCTTGGCCTCGGTCGGGGTTGAGATGCAGCGGGCGTTCCAGGACGACGCTGACAGAAAAGCAACGTCGATGTTGAGGTTTTTCAAGAACAGCGATGCATTGTCACCAACGCAGGATTGGTTTTGTCGCAAAACCTGGCCGCCGGTATGGTATAAAAGGCAATTCGATTGCTGGATCAGTAAATTGACGACGGCAAAATCATTGCTCACCACCATCAGATCCGGCACGGACGCGATGCGTTCAGCCAGAGCCAGAGAGGTCGTGCCCGCATCGAGATAGAGGGACATGCCCGGCGCAACCAGTTCAGCCGCGAGGGTGGCGATTTCTATTTTCTCGGCATGCCGCATCGAACACTTGGTGAGATATGACGGTTCCGAGGTGATTTTTTGCGCAAGCTGGACACCGCCGGAAATTGACAGGACGCGCCCTTCCTGTTCCAGCTTCTGGATGTCACGCCGCACCGTCATGTGCGAGACATTCAGCCGCTCCATCAATTCAGCAATACTGAGAACGCCGCGTTCAGCCAAGGCTGTCAGAATGATTTGCTGGCGTTTTACTGGTATCATGTGGCGGCGCCCTCTT
This sequence comes from Azospirillum sp., assembly GCA_031546725.1. Taxonomy (GTDB): domain Bacteria; phylum Pseudomonadota; class Alphaproteobacteria; order Azospirillales; family Azospirillaceae; genus Azospirillum. The sequence continues at coordinate 14,111 of JAVBJZ010000081.1, read as the reverse complement.
TTGCACTCCCTGTCCCGTCTTTCCCGGTTAGAGGGGCGAATAGGAATGAGCAATCCTTAATTCGTCTGCGGGTACGTTTTCAACCACCCGAGACCCGCCTCCGTACCGGCGCGGGGAGTGTATTCACAGCCGATCCAATCATGATAACCGGCTTGCGCCAGGGCGTGGTAGATGTGCGGATAAGAGACTTCGCCTTGATCCGGCTCGCCCCGATCGGGAACCGCGGCGATCTGCACATGGCCAATCATCGGCCCCATGGCGTGGATCAAGGTGGTTAGATCACCGTTCGCTATCTGCGCGTGGAAGATATCAAGCTGCACCCGGACGTTGGGTCGGTTGGTTCGCCGGACCAGGGCCAGGGTTTCGTACTGGTCGACCAGAAAATAGCCGGGCATGTTGCGGTTGTTGAGGGATTCGATCATCACGCTGATACCGAAAGGCGCCAGCCGGTCGGCGGCGTAGCGGATGTTGGCGAGCCAGGTTTGCGTCATGGCCGCCCGGTCGGCGCCAAGCGGAACGATGCCGGACATTGCGTGAAGTTTCTTGCAGTTCAGCGCCTGCGCGTAGCGCAGCGCCAGTTCCACGCTGTCCTTGAATTCCTGCTCGCGTCCGGGCAAGGCGGCTATGCCGCGCTCACCCCCATCCCAATCGCCCGGCGGCATATTGAGCAGCACCTGCTGCACGCTGTGATGGCGCAGATTCCGGGCCAGTTCGGCGGTCGAATAATCATAGGGAAAGAGACATTCGACGGCTTTGAACCCCGCGGCGGCGGCTTTGCCAATCCGTTCGGGAAACGGGAATTCCTTGAACAGGGTGGAGATATTGGCGGCGAATTTTGGTGCGCCGGTCACTTTTTCAGCTTGGCTCATTTCTTCAACGCGGCGATCTGCTCATCCGTCAGGTAACGGATCGATTCCTGCTTGAGAATGAAGAACAGGCGCGCGGTTTCTTCAAGCTCTTCCATGGAATTGACGGCGTCCGTCAAGCTTGAGCCCAACACCACCGGGCCATGGTTGGCCAGCAAGAAGCTGTTCGCCTCATCGGCCCTGCGGGACAGTTCTTCGGCGATCCGCACGCTGCCCGGCTTGAAATAGGGCAACAGCGGCATCTGGCCGATCCGCATGACGTAATAAGGCGTGAAGGGCCGAATCACCTCCTGCGGATCGACGTCGCTCAGGCACGACAGGGCGGTCAGATAGGTCGAATGCAGATGGACGACGGCGTTGCAGTCCGGTCGGCGGCGGTAGAGCGCAAGATGGAAGGGAATCTCCTTCGACATCGGATCGCCGCTGAGTTGTGTTCCATCCAGAGAAACCTTGGACAGGCGTTCGGCATCAAGACGACCGAGGCAGGAATTGGTCGGGGTGGTCAATATGGTCCCATCCGCCAGCCGCGCCGACATATTCCCGGCGCTGCCGACGGAATAGCCGCGTGCATAGAAGGATGCGCCCAAAGAGACCATTTCGTGGCGGAGTTTTTCTTCAGTCATGAAGGGTTCCCTTTAAGAAAAAACTCTGAGCCTTGAAGAAGAAGCGTTCGTCTCCAAAATTGCCGGACTTCAACGCCAGCGACAGGGGCGTGTTGATGGCGCGCACCCACGGCACGCCAGGGGCGATTTGCGGGCCGATGTGGAAACCGTCGATGCCAAGGCTCTGCACGATTGTGCCGGAGGTTTCGCCACCGGCGACAATGATGTGGTCGAAACCCTTCGCCTTCAGCATCGGCGCCAGCCGGGCAAAGAATCGTTCGACGGCGGCGCTTGCCGCTTCGGCTCCGAAATTTTGCTGTATCGCCTTCAGGCTATCCGGTCCGGTCGTCGCGGAGACCAGAGGCGCGCATTTTCCGTTTTGCGTCTCCGCCCAGCCCGTGACCGTGGTCGCATAGCGGTCAGGATCCGCCAGGCATGCGGCCACATCCAGGAAGAAGACCGGCGCTTCGTGCGCATAGGCGGCGACCTGGGCGTTGGTCATGGGTGAGCAGGAGCCCGACAGGATGACCGCGCGCCCACCGGGGGGAGCGCCGGCGGTCGCCGCCTTGCCATCATCGCCGCTCCGCCCGTTGCGGGACGTCACGGCTCGGGCGATGCCGGCCCCGAGGCCGGAGCCGCCGGTGACCAGCGCCATGCCTTCGACGGCGCGACCCAGCACCGTGAGATGCCGATCATCAAGCGCATCGACGACGGCGTAGCGGATGCCGCTGTCGCGCAGCGTCGCCAGCGCCGCCCGGACGGCGTCTTCGCCGGCGTCAATTGTTTGAGCGGGGATATTGCCCGTTTGGCCTTTACTCTGCCTGTCCATCAGGCGCAGCAGATTGGCGTCGTGCATCGGCGTGATCGGGTGATGGCGCATCCCCGATTCATTGAGCAGGACATCGCCGACAAACAGATAGCCGCGATAGACGGTTCGTCCGTTCACCGGCAGCGCTGGGCAGATCACCGTGAAGTCTTCTCCCAGCTCGGCCAGCAAGGCGTCGGTCACCGGGCCGATGTTGCCTTCAGCGGTGCTGTCGAAGGTTGAGCAATACTTGAAGAAAAACTGGTCACAGCCGGCGGCGCGCAGCCAATTCAGGGCTTTTATCGACGATGATATGGCCTCGCCAACAAGACAGGATCGGCTTTTCAGGCTGATCACCACCGCATCGGTTCGTAGCGAAAGGCTGCTGTCTGGAACGCCGATGAGCTGTACGGTGCTCAGCCCGTTTTCGACCAGAAAACCGGCGATATCGGTGGCGCCGGTAAAGTCGTCAGCGATAACCCCTAGACGCATCGCTCTTCTCCTGCCTCGATCCCAGCCCCATCATAGAAGGTTTGGCTGTGAAGGAAAAGGCAGAAATGTTCATTTTTGTGATATAATGTTTAGTATTGGCGAAATCACCAACGCCGCAACGAGGCTTCACAGAGCGCCCGACGCCCCCCCGGCTGGCATCCTTGGATTATGGCTTCCCCTATAAAAAGTTCTGCCCCGCCTCCCTTGCAAGGGTGGCGGGGCGGGACCCGCTGCATGAGACGCTGCATGAGACGCTGTATGGGTCTGGGTGGGGGGTTAAGCGGCCCCTCGGACATCCGAAAGGAAGCGCTCGACCTCAGAGCGCAGGGATTGGGCTTCCCGTTCCAAAGTGTCGGCTGCGGTCGCCACTTCCTGCGCGCCCAGCATCGTGGCTCCCGCCGCATCGTTGATGCCGTGCACGTTGCCCGACACGGTCTCCGTGCCACGCGCCGCTTCGTTGGCGTTGCGCCCGATCTCCTGGGTCGCCGCCGCTTGCTCCTCGACCGCGCTCGCCACCCCGGTGGAGATTTCCTCCAGGCGACCGATGATGTCGGCGATCCCGCGGATCGCGCCGGCGGTGGCGGTTGTCACCTGCTGGACTTCCGTCACCTGCGCGCCGATTTCTTCCGTGGCGTGGGCGGTCTGGGTCGCCAGAGCCTTTACCTCCGACGCCACGACGGCGAAACCTTTGCCGGCCTCGCCGGCCCGCGCCGCCTCGATGGTGGCGTTCAGCGCCAGCAGGTTGGTCTGGCTGGCGATCGAGGAAATCAGGCTGACCACCTCGCCAATCTTACGGCTGGCGGTGTCCAGGCTCTGCACCAGCTCAGAACCACGGGCGGCTTGTTGGCCAGCCTCTCTGGCGATGCGGCGTGATTCCGTGCTCTCGCGCGCCAGCTCGTTGATCGAGCATCCGAACTCCTCAGCCGCAGCCGCCACGGTCTGCACGTTGGCGGAGGCTTGTGTCGAGGCCGAGGCCGCCGAGGCGGACTGGTCGCGGGTTTGCTGGGCTGCGGCCGTCAAGGAGTGAGCGGTCGTTTGCATCCGGCCCGCCGAACTGGCGACCGTCTCGACGGCGCCCTTCACGCGCTGCTCGAAGCGGCTGGTCAGGTCGGACATGAGGCGGCGCTTTTCTTCCGCGGCGCGCCCGCGCTCAACCTCTTCCTTGCGCAGCCGTTCCACTTCCAGGCCGTTCTGTTTCAGAATCTCCGTCGCCGCCGCCAGCACACCGATTTCATCCTGCTGATCCTTATAAGGGATCGTTACGGCAAAATCACGCTTGGCCAAGCGTTCCACGACGGACGCCATGTTTACAATCGGCCCTACCATGCGGCGGCTAAATACAAAATAAAGGAGAGTAAGAAACACGAGCGAATTAAGCGCTGAGACGATGTTCGATATAAACTGGGCGCGGTGAACGTCGGCTTCAGCGTTTGCAGCTTCAGCGTTTGCGCGATCGCGCATCATATCCTGGAATTTTTTAATTGGCTCCATGATGATTTTAACGCCACTCTCATAATTCTCATCAAACATGAGTGTGCGCGCTTTTTCAAGATTTCCTTCAGCAACAGCCTTCATTGCTGCGTCTTCAGTGGCGATAAGGGAGTCAGACTTGTTTTTCGCCAATTCTATGAGGTCAAGTTCAGCCTGTGGAGACTTCATTTCTTTCAAACGATTAATAACGCGGTCCCTTGTTTTTGTTTCTTTTACTTCTTTCCAGTAATTGTCATAATGTTTTTTATTGCCAAATATGGTGTATTTGCGGGCTTCATTTGTCAGAAAATCAGATGAAGCAGCAAGATCAAGGCCGAGTTGCTTGAATTCAATTTGCCGTGATATGGCGGCATTTTCTGCATCAATACTTTGGCTTGCAACAAAAAGGCTGCCCATATTTATGGCGGCAAGAGCAATCGTACTAATGTACGCTAATCTTGTTATGCCTTTAACGTCCATGACCTAGATCTCCTGATACGATACTGGGTGTTTGCTGAGGGATGCCAAGGCAGGTAGGCTTGAGGCAAGGCGTATATAGGAATAGATAAAAAGTAATACGACTTTGTATAAATCAGCATTGAGTAATAAAAGTAGCATGACTCTACGGCCCATATTTTTAATGCTAACATGAAGCCATAGGATCTGCAATGTTGCTAAATCTTTGCCATTAAGGAATCTGCATGCGACAATTTGACTTAGATAAAGGAACTTTTCTATGAAGCAGATTTGACTTAAGTCAAGCGGGCCTTCAACAGAAACAGGAAACACAGTTTTCGGGAGGATCATTAAATAATATTAACAATATAATTACTATCGCATAGCAAACAATATTTTTGTTGAGATGAACGGGGCAAGAATTTGGAGGGAAGACCAAAGCCCATATTGGGTGTGACGATGCCTTCGGGCGTCAGATTTTGCCTGTTTGGTAAGAGGTTTTTGGCTGCCGAAAGCCATATGACCGCTGCCATCGACCGGCTCTGATGTTATATGGTGACATCTGTTATAGAGTAACATCATGCCGCACGCCGTTCCCCATCAGCATGACCATGCCCACTGTATCATCGACGCGCTGACCCGTGCGGACGCGCTGTGTGGCGCGCGGGGCGCGCGGCTGACCAGCGTGCGGCGGCGCGTGCTGGAACTGGTGTGGACCAGCCACCGGCCGCGCGGCGCCTACGCCATTCTTGACGATCTCAGCCAGGAAGGCGGCAAACCGACAGCGCCATTGACGGTCTACCGGGCGCTGGAGTTTCTGGTGGAGCAAGGGCTGGTGCATCGGATCGAAAGCCTCAACGCCTATATCGGCTGCATCACACCCGGTGGCGCGCACGCCGGCCAGTTCCTTGTCTGTGAACGCTGCGGCACAGCGGTTGAACTGGACGATCCCTGCGTGCGTGAGGCCATCCGCGCCGCCGCGACCGGGCGCGGCTTTCTTGTCCATCGCCCCACCGTCGAGGTGTGCGGCGTCTGTCCCGATTGTCAGGAGCCATCACTGTGAGTGACCCCCTTCCCGCCACCCGTCTGCCCGTGTCGGTGCTGACCGGCTTCCTCGGCAGCGGCAAGACCACGCTGCTGCAAGCCCTGTTGCGCCATCCCGGCATGGCGCGCAGCGCCGTGGTGATCAACGAGTTCGGTGAAGTCGGGCTGGATCACCTGCTGATCGCCCGGGCGTCGGAGAACATGGTGGTGATGGACAGCGGCTGCATCTGCTGCTCCATCCGCGGCGATCTGGTGGACACGCTGCGTGATCTGTTTCTCAAGCGCGTCAAGGGCGAGATCCCGGACTATGACCGGGTGGTGGTGGAAACCACCGGCTTGGCCGACCCCGCGCCGATCATCCACACGCTGATGAGCGATCCCCTGCTCGCCGCCCGGTTCCGCCTGGACGGGGTCATCAGCACCGTGGACGCGGTGCATGGTTCCGATCAGCTTGATCGTAATCCAGAAAGCGTCAAGCAAGCCGCCGTCGCCGATCGCATCGTGCTGACGAAGACCGACCTCGCCACCACCGCCGTAACGCAAGAGCTGTGTCAACGCCTGGCCGTCATCAACCCGGCGGCTCCGGTGATCCCCGTCGCCTTCGGCGCGGTGGACCCGGCGATTCTGTTCGACAGCGGCCTCTACAACCCCGAAACCAAGGGGCCGGACGTGGCGCGCTGGCTGCGGGAGGAAGCCTACCGGGCGCATGAGGCGCATGACCATCATCATGACCATCATCATGGCCACCATCATGACCATCATCATGAGCATGATGAGACATGCGCCGCGGATTGCGGGCATGCGCATGGCGACGCCAACCGCCACGACGATCACATCCGCGCCTTTTGCCTTGTCGAAGAGCAGCCGATTTCCTGGGACCGCTTCGTCGATTTCATGGAGGCGCTGATCACGCTGCGCGGCCCCGATCTTCTGCGCATCAAGGGCATCTTGAACATCCCTGAAAGCGAATTGCCCATCGTCGTGCACGGGGTGCAGCACATGTTCCATCCTCCCCTACGGCTGGACGCCTGGCCAAGCGAAGACCGCCGCTCGAAGATCGTCTTCATAACCCGTGATGTGGGGCGCGCGGTGATCGAGGATCTGTTCAACGGTTTTGTGCGCGAGGAAAAGGCGGGGCCTTCGACGGTCTAAAGGCCCCACTCTCCGCCATCAGGCAAAGGGCATCCAGCCGCAGGCCCACAGCCACAGCACGGCGAGGGCCATGGACAGCAGCGTCATCGGCACGCCGCAACGGGCGTGCTCGCGCAGGCTCAGCGTCACCCCGGCCAGCGACGCCCGTTCAGCGACGATGATGTTGCACAGGCTGCCCGGCAGCAGCAAATTGCCGGCCAGCGTGGACAGCAGCGCCAGCCCGTACAGCGCCCCTTCTGGTGGGGTCGGCCACGCGGCGAGCAGCAGGACCACCGCCGGCACATTGCCGATGCTGTTGCTGGAGGCCAGCGCCAGCGGCGCCATGACATCGAGCCGGTCCGGCAACCAGCCGGCGGCGGAAAGATCCCGCATCAACGCCGCCGGGATTCCCGTCAATCCCAGCGCGTGGTTCACCGCGAACAGCCCGGCGAACAACACCAGCAAATGCCAATCCACCATGCCCAGCATGGCGCGGGACGCCAATTGACGGCTGACGAGAATGACGCCGGCCACCAGCAGCACACCCGTCTCCTGCGGCAGGGGGGAGGCGAAGAGGGCGAGCAGCGCCACCGTCGCCACCAGCGCTTTGCCAAGCTGCCAGCGGTTGAGCGCCACTATAGCCACGGGCTGAGCGGCCACCGGCTGAGGGCCGCCGCCCGGCAACCGCATCCGCTCGCGCCACACCAGCCAGACCACGCCATAGACCACAGCCAGCGCCGCCAGCGCCGGCGCGCCGCAGGCCCCCAGGAAGCGCCAGAAGGGGAGAGCGCCGACCTGGGCGATGTGAATGTTCTGCGGGTTGCCGATGATTGTCGCCGCCGAACCGGCGTTGGCCGCCCCGGCCAGGGCGATCAGATAGGGGCGGGGGTCGAGGCCGCGCGCCTTCAATCCGGCGCACAGCATGGGCGTCATGGCGAAGGCCACCACGTCGTTCGCCAACACCGCCGACACCCCGCCAGCCACCATCACCGTCGCCGCCAGCAACCGGGCTGGCGAACCCGCCGCGCTGGCGATGCGCAACGCGCACCAGTCATAGAAACCGCTGGCCGCGTATTGCGCGGACAGGACCATCAGGCCGAACAGGATGAACAGAGTCGGAAAATCAATGGCCTCGACCACCTGATGGGACGTCAGCGCGCCGAAGGCCAGCAGCAGGATGGTGGCGACGACGGCGATTCCCGTCCGGTCGATGCGCAGACCAGGAAAGCGCCCCAGCGCCATACCCAGATAAGTAAGGGCGAACAGCGCCACGATGGTGGTGATCATGGGTGGAGCGGGAGCGCCATCATATCGACGGTCGCGCCCTCGCGGGCGGCGAAGACATGACCGGGCCATGCGGCTTGCGCCGCGGCCTCGATGGTGGTCATGGCCGCATCATCATGATCCGGGTCATGGTGGAACAGCACCAGACGCTTTGCGCCGGCGGCCTGGCACAGACGGATTCCTTCGGCCCAGGTGGAATGGCCCCAGCCCACCCGTTGCGTGAACTCCTCATCGGTGTAGGTCGAATCGTAGAGCACCAGATCAGCCCCTGCCATCAGTTCAAGAATGTTGTGGTCGAGAATCCCCGGCAGATGTTCGGTGTCGGTGAGGTAGACGACCGACCGGCCCGCGTATTCGATCCGATAGCCGGTGGCGCCATACGGGTGGTTGAGCAGGCCGGTGCGCACGCGCACGCCATCGGCCACCTCCAGAGCGGCGCCGGGCATGGCGTCGGTGAAGCTCAACGATCCGGCCAGGGTGCGGAATGGCACCGGGAACAGAGGGCCCTCCATCTGGCGGGCCAGCACCCTTTCCGCCCGACCACCGTTCAGGTGGCAGGACACCACACGCAGGGAGAAACCTTGGGTGTAGAGGGGAGAAAAGAACGGAAAGCCACTGATATGGTCGAGATGGGTATGGCTCAGCAGCAGGGTTGCCGCAGTGTCCCCACGCTTCAACATGTGCCGGCCGAGCAAGCGAATGCCGGTGCCGGCGTCGAGGACCAGCGTATGACCGCCCGCGCGAATCTCCACGCAGCTCGTGTTGCCGCCAAATTCCATGTGTGAGGTCATCGGGCACGCAATCGTGCCGCGCACCCCCCAGAAGGTGACCAGAAAATCCATACCGAAGCGCTTCTTCAAAAAAAACACGCGCTCACGAGAGCGGATTGCACTCTGCTCTAATGATAGCCTTCGCCCACCTTGCCACGGAACACGCGGTAGGAATAGGTGGTGTAGAGCAGGATGATCGGCAGCAGGCATCCGACGCCGACCAAAAGGAAAAGCTGGGAGCCGCGCGGTGAAGCGGCGTCCCAGATGGTCAGCGCCCGCGGCACCACATAAGGCCACAAGCTGATGGCGAGGCCAAAATAAGACAGCGCGAACAGCGCCAGAGACAGGATGAAGGGCGCCATCTCATACTGGCGGCGCAGCGCCAGCAGCAACCCCACCAGCGTGGCCCCGGTCACCAGCGGCACGGGCATAAGGTACAACAGGTTCGGCATGGTGAACCAGCGCTGCTGAATCGCCGGATGGGCCAGCGGCGTCCACAGGCTGACCACCACGATGAACGCCACCACCAAGGCCAACTGCACCCGCGCGGCGCGGAAAGCGAATACCTGCAAGTTCCCCTCGGTCTTGAGGATCAGCCAGGTGGCGCCCAGCAGCGCATAGCCGCACAACAACCCCACCCCGCACATGAGGTTGAACGGCGTCAGCCAGTCCAGCGCCCCTCCCGCGTAGCGGTAAACGCCGCCGGGCAGCGCCTCGACCGGCACGCCGGTGATGAAGGCGCCCAGCAGCATGCCCTGCATCAGTGTCGCCAAGCCCGAGCCAAGACAGAACGAAACGTCCCACCAGCGCTTGCGGCGGGCCGCCTTGAAGCGGAACTCGAAGGCGATTCCCCGGAAGATCAGGCCGAACAGCATGAGCATGATCGGCAGGTAGAAGGCCGGCAACAGGGTCGCGTAGGCCAGCGGAAACGCCCCCAGCAGCGACGCCCCGCCGAGAATCAGCCACGTCTCGTTGCCGTCCCATATCGGAGCGATGGAGTTCATCATGGTGTCGCGATCATGCTCCGTCGGCGCCAAGAGGAACAGCACCCCCACCCCCAGGTCGAAACCGTCGAGCAGCACATACATGAAGACGCCCAGGGCGATGATGGCGCTCCAGATCAGCGGCAGATCCATGGCGTCTCTCCTGTTACGGATGCTCATAGAGAGAGCGGGCCTTGTCCTGGAAGTGCGGGGGCGAAGACACATAGTCGGGCCCCTGGCGCACCATCCGAAAAAAGAAGATCAAGAACGCCGCCAGCACCACCGTATACACCGTGACGAACAGCGCCAGCGTAACGGCGACCGACGCTGCGGGCAGCAGCGACACGCCGTCGGCGGTGCGCAGCAACCCCTGGACGATCCAGGGCTGGCGGCCCACCTCGGTGACGGTCCAGCCGGCCAGCATGGCGACGAAGCCCAGCGGCGCCACCGCCACGCACAGCCGGTGAAACCAGCGCCGCTCGAACACCTGGCCTCGCCAACGGTAATACAGCCCAAGCGCCGCCACCGCGACGAACAGAAAGCCCAAGCCCACCATCAACCGGAACGCGAAGAAGACGATGGCCACCGGAGGACGATCCTGCGGCGGCACGGCCTTCAGCCCCTTCACTTCGCCGGTTGCGGAATGGGTGAGGATCAGGCTGCCGAGGGTGGGGATGGACAGCTCGAGACGGTTGCGTTCGCCCGCTTCGTCGGGCAGCGCGAAGACGATGAAAGGAGCCCCCGCTTGCGTCTCCCACAGCGCTTCCATGGCGGCGATCTTCACGGGCTGGTGGCGCAGCGTGTTGAGGCCGTGCAAGTCGCCGATCAGCACTTGCGCCGGCGAGGCCACCATCACCATCCACAGCGCCAGCGAGAAAGACCGTCGCGCGAAATCTTCATGCACCTGCTTCAGCAGATACCAGGCCGACACGCCCGCCACCATGAACGAGGTGGCCAACAGCGCCGCCATCACCATATGGGCGAAGCGATAGGGAAAGGATGGGTTGAACACCGCCGCCCACCAATCCGTGGCGATGACGCGCCCGCCCTCCACCGCGAAGCCGGCTGGTGTCTGCATCCAGGAATTGCCGGATAGGATCCAGAACGCCGAGATGATCGTGCCCAGCGCCACCATGACGGTTGAGAAGAAATGCATCGACCGGCTGACCCGATGCCAGCCAAACAGCATGACGCCGAGGAAGCCCGCCTCCAGGAAGAAGGCGGTCAGCACTTCGTAACCGATGATCGGGCCCAGCAGATTCCCGGTGAAGGTCGAATAGCGGCTCCAGTTCGTGCCAAGCTGATAGGACAGCACCAGACCCGACACCACGCCGACGCCGAACGCCAGCGCGAAGATGTTGGTCCAAAAGCGCAGCAGGCGATACGCCCCCTCATCCCGCCTGAACAACCACAACCCTTCCAGCATCGCCACGAACAGCGCCAATCCGATGGTCAAGGTCGGAAACAGGATATGAAAACCGATCGTGAAGGCGAACTGCAGGCGGCTCAACAGCAGCATATCCAGATCCATTCACCTCTCCCGCTCTCGTCTCCCACAACACAAAACGCTCCCGTTGCAGTTAACGCAACGGGAGCGCAGTGGGTTTCGCGAGGCAGAAGGGTCAGGCCTTATAGGCGATGCGCAAACCACCCCAGTGGCGTCCACGGATGGTGATGGGGGCGGAGACGTCCTTCATCAGGGCAAAGGCGCCGCCGCCCATATCGCGCCGGTAGGTTTGCAACAGGAACGGCTTGACGCTGCCGCCCGCGGCCAGGCCCACGCGGTCATTGAAGATACGGCGGTTGCGGCAGTTGGCGGCGTTCCACACCGGGTCGGCGCCTTGTGGCTGGCTGAATTTCCGATTGTGTGTCGGCAGATAGCCGTTGGTGTCGACCGCTGCGCAAAAGACGATGCGCTCGCTCGTTTCCAGAATCGCTTCCTGCACCGCCGGCAGCACACGGTCGCAGAAACTGGTGAAGCGCGCGAGCATCTGCGATGGGTTGCTGTTGGGGATTGGCAGATAGTTCCGGTCGAACAAATCGGTTTCCGAAATCTCACCACGGGTCACCGCCTCCTCGAATGAGGCGGAGATTTTTTCAGCGGCGGTGCGGACCGCGCGGATGAAGGGGGTATCGACCGTTTCCACGTCGAGTTCCGCCGTGATGCCGATCAGCCGCTCGCTCATGCCCTGGAGGGTGTTGATGCGGTCGCGGGCCTGGGCGATGTTTTCATTGGAATGTTGCACGCCCACCGCCAAATCGGCGATTTCGCGTTCCAAGCCGATGCAATCCACCTCGATTTCCGAGGAGGCGCTGTCGATCTTGTCGGCTTCGCCGTGCAGTTCCGCCATGGCGCGACCGATCATGGCGATGACGCCGCCGATGGCGGTGGTGCCTTCGCTGACCGCACGCGCCTTGACGGCGCTGGCGGCGCTTTCGGTGATCAGGACTTGCGCCTGCTCGTTCAAGGATTTGAGCGTCGCGTCGATCTCCGCCGTTGCTTCGGCGGTTTTGGTGGACAACAATTTCACTTCGCTGGCCACCACGGCGAAACCTTTGCCGGCTTGCCCGGCGCGCGCCGCTTCGATGGTGGCGTTCAGCGCCAGGAGGTTGGTTTGCTTGGCGATGGTGTAGATTTCCTTGGCGACCTTGCCGACCCGGGTCAGCGCCTCACGCAGACCGGAGACCTGGCCTTCCATACCGACGGCGGCGGCGACCAGCGCGTGGATATCGCCCAGCGACTGCTGCATGCGGTCATGTGAGGAGGCGACCTCTTGTTCCGCCCGCTCGGTCATCATGCGCGCCGCCGCCGACGCGGCGGCGATGTTGTGGGTGCTGGCCGTCATCTTCGCGCCGGTTTGTCTGAGATGCGCGAACACTTCCACTTGTTTGTTGATCCGACCGCTGATGTCTTCGACGTGGCCGGCCACATCGGCGATCTCAACCCCCAGCGTGCCTGCTTCCGCTGCAATGTTTGCGATCAAAGATGAATGGTTATTAAGAATGCTATCCATTGCGCATGCTGCCATTGTTGGTTATACGGAATGTTTCTTCCCCACGATAAAATATCAGTGATTTTTTTTAAAATTGCAATTATGCCTCCCGATAAAACAGACTTATGTCTTCTGTCTGATGGGTTTTGTTAGGAAGTGGGAGTGCAGATAGGCGTGCGCCGGCGGTTTGCGATTGAGCGCGATGCGGTCGCGCGCCAACCGTCAAACCGGTGATCGTGCGTTCCAAGCCGGTGCAATCCAGCGCATCGGCTTCATCGCCCGGTTCCGATAGGGCGTAACGGATCTGTAGATGACGCCGCCACCAATGGCGGCGTCATCATTGACGGCATGCGCCTTGAGGGCGGTAGCCAGGATCTGCGCCTGCTTGTTCAAGGCCTTGAGCGTCGCGTTGATCTCCGCCGTTGCTTCAGCGGTCTTGTTCAACAGCGTGCCCACTTCGCTGGCCGCCATGGCGAACCCTTCTCCCCCGTGTTCGGCGCGCGCCGTTTCGACGGAGGTGTTCTGCGTCAGGAGATTGGTTTGCTTGGCGCCGATGCGGATTTCCGTGGTGACCTTGCCGATATGGGCCAGCGCTTCACGCAAATCGGCGACTTGATCTTCCGTATCGGCGAGCAGGACATGGATATCGCTTACCGACAGCGGTGCGCGATCATGTGAGAGTGCGGCCTCTTGCTGCGCCCGTTCGGTGACCTTACGCGCTATTAATGACGCGCCGGTTTGCCTGAGCGGCGTAAACCCGTCCTCTTGTTTTCTGGTCCGACCGCTGATGTCCTTGGCATGGCCAGCCGCATCTGTGATCAGAGAGGAACGGTTATTAAGAATGCTGCCCATCGCACACGCCGCCTGTTGTCCGTTTTCACGAAGTGTTTATTTTGTGCGGCGAATTATGAGTAATTCTTCCAAGGTTACAATTATGTTTTTCGGAAGAGGTAACTCTATATCTTTTGCTTGGAACTATTTTTGGTATGACTTATGGGATAAGGGGTCAACGTGCCATACGGTTGGACTGAATACGGCAGACGATCCCCGGATCGAACGCGCTTCGCTCGATCTTTAGAGCGCCGCGCCTGAAACTAGAATCGCGGGTCTTGCCTTGAGCTTTGCTTTGTGATTCACCGTGTTTGGAGGTGGATGATGGGGCAAGGCTATTCCTCGGACCTTCGGGTTCGGATTTACGCAGAGATCGAACAAGGC
>JAVBJZ010000059.1:0-44108 GCA_031546725.1 Azospirillum sp. | reverse complement strand
AGACATGCCAAGTTGCTGATGATAGCGACGACTGCTACAGCTCTGTTGCGAGAGGATACATACAAACCAGCGACCAGCCAATTAAAGAGGACAGAAACCAACAGGAGAGGCAAGAAGGACGCATCCCACCAAGCGTAAAAGACGAGTGATGCGACAATTAAGAACCACAAGCGCGGGCCTTGCACCCGAGCGGTTATCCAGTAACCCAACAATGCGACAGGAAGAAAGCCAAACAAGAAGGTGAAGCTATTGAATAGCATGATATGCCGCTGCATTTCCAGGAGCGCATCACCTAGCACGCAGTGCTTCTCTAAGGCAACTTTTTACGATTGGCTGAGCAAAGACAAAGGCTCCGGTGAATAAAGGACCATGGTGCGTTCGAATTCGATAAAAGAACCAAGCATTTGCATCATCATGCGACCAGCTGGTGTTTGTCGAGCGCCTCGGTCAACGAACAGAAGCCTGGGTCGGTCACCTCGAGGGCTTCGATTTGCAGCGCGGCTCCCTGATCTTCGGACTTGACGACCCGGGCATAAGGTCATCAATCTCGCTTTGTCCGTAGCTGTCGACATACTCTGGCGCTTGATCTCCCTATCGAAGCCAGAGCGCAGTAGTCCGAACCCCACTCACGCCCATTCCGTATGAACCATACCAGGGCGGTCGGTGCGTTCGTAGCCATGAGCGCCGAAGAAGTCGCGTTGCGCCTGGATCATGTTCGCCCACAGCCGTCCGCTGCGGTATCCATCCCAATAGGACAAGGCGGAGGCCATGGCCGGGATCGGTTGGCCGGCGGCCACCGCCGCTCCCACGGTCTGACGCCAGCCGGCTTCGCCGCGCGTGAGCATCGCCCCGATGTCTGGATCAAACATCACATTGGGAAGAGCGGGATTCCGGGTCAGCGCGGCCATGATGTGGTCCACCAGCCGGGCGCGGATGATGCAACCGCCCCGCCATACGGCGGCGACCGAGGCCAAATCAACGTCCCAGCCGAAGCGCTGGCTGCCGGCGGCGATTACTGCAAAGCCTTGGGCGTAGACGGCGATCCGCCCACACAGCAGCGCGTCGCCGACAATGGCGGCAAAATTGTCCGGTGCGGCGCTTCCTACCGGCGGTGGGAAGAGGGAGGCGGCGTGCAGTCGCTCCGTCTTGAGCGCGGACAGGCAGCGGGCGTGCACCGCTTCAGCGATGGTCGGGGCTGGCATGCCCAGTTCCATCGCCGCTGTGGTCGCCCAGTGCCCCGTCCCCTTCTGTCCGGCGGCGTCTTGAATAATGTCAAGGATCGGGCCGCCGGTTTCAGGGTCGGAGGTCCGCAGGATGGCGGTGGTGATCTCCATGAGGTAGGAGGCCAGAGGGCCACCATTCCACGCGGCGAAAGTCTCCGCCAACCGCTCGTAAGAGAATCCGCCGAGATGACGCAGAAGATGATAGCTCTCGGCGATCAACTGCATGTCGGCGTATTCGATGCCGTTGTGGATCATCTTGACGAAATGACCAGCGCCATCCGGGCCGACGCGGGCGAAGCAGGGCGCATCATCCGCTGCCCGCGCGGCGATGGCGCGCAGCAGGGGCGCCACGCGCTCGATCCCCTCGACCGTACCGCCGGCCATCAGCGCCGGGCCGCGCCGCGCCCCTTCCTCACCGCCCGACACGCCGAGGCCAACGAAATGGACCCCTGCCCCCGCCGCCAGCGCGGCGCGGCGGCGGGTGTCGCTGTAGTGTGAGTTGCCACCATCGATCAGGACGTCTCCGCCGGACAGGCGCGGCAACAGGGAGTCCAGCAGCGTGTCCACCGCCGCCCCGGCGGGCACCATCATCAGCACCACGCGCGGCGTTTTCAGCGTGGCCAGCAGCGCCTCCGGCGTAGCGCAGGCCACGCCATTGGGCACGGCGTCGGTAAAAGCGGCGCGCCGGTTCTCGTCGAGGTCGTATCCGGCGACCACCGCGCCATGATCCGCCACATTGGCGGCAAGGTTGCGGCCCATGACGCCCAACCCGATCACACCGATATCCGCAATTCCGGCGCCAGAGCTCATATCACGCCACCGTCAGTTCAATGGTTCCCATAGTGCCGTAGCGCGCCACCGAACGGCTGCCCGGCTTGACGAAGACTGTTCCGGTGCACGAGCCGGTGGTCACCACGTCACCGGCGTGCAGGCCGCCGAGGCTGCGCGTCCCCTCGTTCGCCATCCACACCAGCAGGCGTACGGGATCACCGGCGGAGTTGCCGCCGATCTCCTCAACCTCGATCTTACCATTCACCTCCAGCACAACGCGTTCGGTCAGCGGATCGAGGGCGCGCCAATCGGCTATGGCCGGACCGACCACCAAGGCGCCGTGGTTCGCTTGATCGGCGGTGTGGCTCAAGGGGGCCTGCTTACCGAGGCTGGTGAAGCGCGTGTCGACGATCTCAAAGGCCGGGTGCACGGAGGCGACGGCGTCCAACACCTCCGCACGGGTCCATGGTTCAGCACGCGGCGGCAGATCGCGCGCGAAGCGGTAGGCGATCTCCGCCTCTATGCCGATGATATGGAACAGATCCGCGGAAAGACGATCCACCTTCTCGAAGACCGTCGCCGCGTTGATCGGCGCGCGAAAGGGTTCGGCGTCCGGCGTCTTGGCGCCAACCTTCCAGGCGGTGACGGGACCAAGGCGGCGGGCGACCGCATCCTGGATGGCGTAGGCGGCGCTCATGCTGGTGGGGGAATCGGGCAACATGGTCAGCCAACGACGGGTGGCGCGCGCTTCGAGCAAGGCGTTGACGGTATCGTTCATGTTTGGATCCTTGAAGTCATTGTACCGCAGGTTCCTCTTCACACCGCCGCCCCTCACACCGCCGCCTCCCCCAGTCCGGCCTTTCATACCAGGGCCCTTCATGCCACGGTCTCTCATATCACGGCCCCTCATACCACGGGTGTCGGCAGCGGCTGCCCGGCGAAGAAGGCGGCGAGGTTCGTCAGCACGAGATCGGCCATAGCCGTGCGTGTCTCGATGGTGGCGCTGGCGATATGCGGTTGCAGGACGACAGTGTCGAGCGTCCACAGCGCTTGCGGCACGTTCGGTTCATCGGCGAACACGTCCAATCCCGCCCCGCCCAAGCGGCCTTCGACCAGGGCGGCGACCAGCTCCGGCTCATTGATGATGCTGCCGCGCGCCACATTGATCAAGATGCCCTCGGGCCCAAGCGCGTCGAGCACCGCCCGCCCGATGAGATTGCGGGTGTCCGGCCCGGCGGATGCGGCGACCACCAGGATGTCGCTGTCCCGCGCCAGTTCCTCTAGTGAATCCACACGGCGGTAGGGCACGTCTTCGCGGGCCGAGCGGCTGGTGTAGGCGATGCTCATGCCGAAGCCAACAGCGCGCTCGGCGATGGCGCGGCCAATGCGGCCCAGGCCGAAGATTCCCAGGCGCTTGCCGGTCACCTTGCGCGCCAGCGGCAGCTTGCCGCCGGGCCATTGGCCGGCGCGCACGAAGCGATCGCCGATTATTAGACGTCGCGACGCGGCGATCATCAGCCCGATGGCGAGGTCGGCCACATCCTCGGTCAGCACGCCCGGCGTGTTGGTGACGCGAATGCCCCGCCCGGCGGCGTGTTTGAGATCCACCGCATCGGTGCCGACACCGTTGATGGCGACGATTCCAAGGTTTGGACACGCATCCATCACCGCGACGCTCACCCCGGAGCCGCCGCCGGTGACGACGGCGCGGATGCGCGGCCCGACCTCGGCGATCAGGCGGTCCCGATCGGGCGCCGTGGTGAGGCGGTGAACCGTGTAGGCGGCGTCCAGCGCCGCCTCGACAGGCGCCATCATCGGTTCAACCAGGAGGATGTCAGGTTTCATCGGGTGAAAGCCCTTACTTAGTAATTATTATAAAATAAACACGCTATTTCTTTGTCAGCGCAAACAGACTGGCAATCGTGCGCGCATGGGCTCTGTTGATCAATGCAGGATTGAGGCCAAGCCGTTCACCAAAGCGGTCGTTGAGACGCTCGAACACGACGGCGATCCTGCCGTTCTCCAGCTCTTTTCTTGTCAATCTGGTACCTTTATAGGTCTGCTCCACCAGAGGGTTTAGATGCTTCAACAGTTCTTTATGCGCCGTGGCAGCCATGCAAGCCTGCATGGCCCATAGAGCCGTCGCCCAGCATTCGAGGATGTCGTCGGAAATCCGGTCATGCATCGCCTCGATCTGCAGATGGCGGATCGCCGGGCAGTTTCCGCCGAAGAACGAGAATACGAGCTGCCCGATCAGGCGTGGCCAAGTTTCGGCGCCACCATCGCAGGGCAGGACCTGCAAAGCCGTGGGTTTTTTCGATGCCGCCGTTCCGCCGGGCTGCCCCGCCGCCGCGACGATCATCAGGATCGCTCGAAACCGCAGGACATCGAACGAGCCGAGTTGCTTGGCTTCAGCCCGCTCCTTTATCCTTTCATTGAACTGCTTGACCGCAGTGATGATCTTCTTGCACGTCGCCTTGCTCCGCACCGCATTCTTCTCCTGAGGGGGTGCGCCCTCGGCCTTTGGGTGCGACGAAAACTCCGTGCCGCTTTCTAGCGCTTCTTGAGCATCGCCTGTCTCGTCGCCAAGATCGAGGCCCTGAGCAAGCGCGGCATCGTCAATGGGATCGTTGCTCTCCCCGCGGCCCCCGATGGTAAAGCTGTTTAGAAAATTTTGGACGGGCATGAAGTCGCTGCCTGCAAGGCTGCTGCGTGTAACGCTCGGTTCGTCCGACCGCAAGTGGCGGTCGGCCATGAACCGGTCATAATCGAGCGTCTGGTATGCCGTCTCGCCTTCAGTTTCGTCCTTCCCATCGCGTGCAGGACGGGTACCGGGATCACCCGCCGCATTCTGGTCCGCTTCCGCCGATTTGAGCTTGTTCAGAACTTCCAGCTGGTTCAGAACATCCAACAGCTCCAGCCTTACTTCTGTCTCCTCCGAAAGCAGAACCGCGAGGGCCTTGGCGCTCTTGCTCCGCGGTTCGTGGATCGTTTCTTGGAGCTTGTCAACCACAGTGACAATTGCTGGCGCGGAGACGCTGTCATCCGGGAAACGCAGCCGCGCAAACACAGGGTGGTTCTCAATACCGTTCATCCGGTATCGCCGTGGCGATACGGTGTCGCTCGACAGGGGCGCGAGGACGACGGGCAGGATTTCTTCCCGCACATCGAGAAGCTCAATATCCTCCGGCTGGCAGCTGGGCGCGGGTGGCCACCAGAAAAGCGTGTCAGAAAGACATTCAAACTGGCCCGGTCCGCGCAGGGACACTTCTTCGAGCGGCAGCGGCTCTTCTGTTGCATAAGCCGGCAGTGTCGATGCCTCCAGCCTGTTCGAGATAGCGAGCATGCCCGCAAGTCCGAGGGACGCGATGACGCTGTTCCGCGGAAGTCGCCTGTATAGGCAGACCTCCTCATTACTTCCGGTGGCACGGTCCGTTCCAAGCGCGGCGACCGTGCTGTTGGCGCTGCCGTAGAGCACGTGATCGGCTCTTGCCGTTTCGGCGATGATCGCTTTGGCATGGACGAAGCGGCTCTCGCCGCTGAATTTCCCTAGCTCGAAGAGACTGGCATTGGGCAAATACGCTGCCGCCTTCACCGGAAACAGCGCCTTCTCCGAATCGATAAGGATCAGAGTTTCCTGCGGTTCGAGTGCACGAATCAGGAATTTTAATGCCTGAAGGTCATGGTCCCAGTATGGACTTATGACGATAAGCCGCTTCACCGGGCGCTCATCCACAAGTGCGGCGAAGCGGCTCCCGATGCCGTGCGTCATGTCGCTTCGCAGAAGCGCCGCGTCCGTGCCATCCGAGAGCGCGACCGGCCCGACAGCCGGTTCGGTATCGAAGAGCCAAGGGGTGGGCAGTCGCAGCCATTTGAGCTGGCAATCAGGGCCCTGCTGCTCAGGGTCGGGAAGGTTGCGGAGATACTGCCAAGCGGCCACAAGGAGTCGGCGTTCACCGCTAACCTCCTGCTTGGAACTGCTATCCTCCCGCTTGTAATTGATGCATCCCGCGAGTTCGAGATTGCCGGCGAGGCCGGGGGTGGTCATGTTGGCGGAGGCGACGATCAGCCGTCCGGTCTGGCGACCGAGTTGCAGCGTGATCTTTGGGTGGAATACGCCCTTTGCCCCGATTCCAACGACTGTATAGTGACGCCCCGCATACTGCGGTAGTGTAGATGCGCCGTCGAGCGCATAGGTCAGCATGCGCGCATCCGCCATCAGCATATTATTGAGGCAACCCGCGCCACGCAGACGCGGAAGCACAATCGATTCATAGGCTCTGAAATCAATGCCGAAAGTCGTCGTGATGCAGGTGTGAAAGCCTTTTGATCCGAACTGCTCGTAGAGTTTCATGCGATGTCTCCGACCCGTCGGACACCGTCCGCGGTAAGCCCACTTTCATCGAGAAGATGAATGTCGCTCAAGAATGCAAGCGCTGACTTTAGCCTGGGGTTGGTTAAGGTCGGCCCATCCATGCCGCGAAGGCGCAGCCTTCCCTCGTCGTTCTCTATGAGGAAGGTGTAGTCGTCCTGGAACCGGAGCTTGCGCAAAGCAACGAAAAAATGTCTGTTGATTACGCGCTGCTCGATTAGGCGCGCGAGCGTCCCCTGAAACGGAGCATGCAACCGTTCTTCAAGAAAGCAGGTCTCTGTCATCACCGATCGAAACGCATCGACGTTGAGGCCGCCAAGCTCCTTTGCAACCTCCTCACCGAACAAGCGCACGCGGTTATGGAGCGTCGCCAGGAGTTGAAGCGCCGCCCATGCTTCCTCCGCACCGCAGATCCTTTTTTCGTCTGCCGCCTGCATCACGGTTTTGCAGAGTCTCCATTCGCTCGAAGAAAGATCCATCGACCAAGCGTTTTCCACGGGAGGCATCGCCTTAAGAAAGGCCGCCCAGTCGACCGGACAGGTGTCGTCCATGACCGCCATGATCTGGTCAGTAGCCTCCGCAATCAGGCGGGTCGGCAGCAGCCCGCCAGGATGAGGCTCCAGAACGCTGAGGACGAATTTAAGCAGAGTCTCAAAGCAAATATGCGCGAGATCGTTCGCCTGATACACCCACCAGCGGCGTCTTTGGTCTTCAAGATCCTGCGGGAACACAAGGGCAGCGCCATCAGGACCGCGCCCGGCGTAGAACGCCCAGCGGATTTCGTCGATACTGGGTGTGTGGCCGATCTGCTGCGCCAGCTTCAGGATTAGCAGCAGGGTCTTACGCCGGCGGATATCTGTGGACCGCTTCAATCCCGCCTCGGCGAAGAGGAGTTTTTCATAGAGGTCGCGCTCCTGGCTTTCGGCCCGGATGGCGGAAGGGGTCATAGGCGCAAATGTCTCAAGAACGGCACGCTTTACCGTGCCGTTCTCCATCGTCTCAATAAACTTCCCGGTCAGCGGGCCGAGTTCCGCAGCAAAGGATTCAGCCAGCGTTTCACCGATTTCCCGGCTTGGCGTAGGGATCGAGTGATCCTTTGTCTGTGAAAATATCCCTATCTCAAAAATCTGGCTTCCATATGCCGCACCGAAAGCGCCCCAGGCTTGCTTCAGGTAGTGCGTAGGGCTTCCCGGATCAGCATCCTCACCGAAAGCGATGATCTCGCTGTCGGCCTTCGAAAGCTTCCTTTTCGCCCATCTTGCTCCAGCAATGCTGGACTCGTCGTTGCGCTGTTCAGCGATCAGCGCATAAAGGGCTTCAGCGCGGCGGACATAACGCTGCCACGTTTTCGGGTTCGTATAGCCAACACGGTTGGCGTATTCCAGAGATAGCCAAGCGTAGAAGCCGTAATAGCGCATACGCAAGGTCACATTGCTGATGCCGGGCAGGAGGTTTTGATAGAGCGCCACGCTCGTATTCTGCATGCCGAGTGGGTCGAGCCCTCTCTTCTTGCGGTATTCAGTCCATTCTGGATAGGCTATCGTTTCCTCTTCAGTCATGCCCATCCCGCTTCTCCCCAGTCCACTTAATTAGAGTTTATTACAAAATAAACACGCGATTTATTTGTCTGGAACACGCTGATATTGTGCAATTTCGAACAGATCAATCTATTCGTTTATTTTGGATGCACTCTTTAATGCGAAAGAATCTGGCTGAGGAAGAGCTTGGTGCGCTCCGACCGGGGGGTGGTGAAGAACACCTCCGGCGTGTCCTGTTCGACGATCTCGCCCCGATCCATAAAGATGACGCGGTCGGCCACCGATTTGGCGAAGCCCATCTCATGCGTGACGCACAGCATGGTCATGCCATCCTCGGCCAGAGAGATCATGGTGTCGAGCACCTCCTTGACCATCTCCGGGTCAAGCGCCGAGGTTGGCTCGTCGAACAGCATGATCTTCGGATTCATGCACAGCGCCCGCGCGATGGCGACGCGCTGCTGCTGACCACCGGAGAGTTGGCCGGGGAATTTGTCGGCCTGTTCGGGGATACGCACGCGCGCCAGATATTTCATGGCGGTGGCCTTCGCCTCATCCTGCGCCACGCCACGGACCTTGATCGGGGCCAGCATGCAGTTCTGCAACACGGTGAGATGCGGAAACAAATTGAACTGCTGGAACACCATGCCGACCTCGCGGCGCACGGCGTCGAGGCGACCGGCTCCGGCCCCCAATTCGATGCCGTTCACCACGATCTTGCCCTTTTGGTGCTGTTCCAGCTGGTTGATGCAGCGGATCAGCGTCGATTTCCCCGAGCCCGAGGGGCCGCACACGACAATGCGTTCCCCCCTGTGCACCTCAAGATTGACGTCCTTCAGCGCCTGAAAGGCGCCGAACCATTTCTGCACGCCTTCCATGCGGATAATGATCTCCTCGCTCATGGAGCGCGGCAGGTGGACCGTGTGATCATCGCTCAGCGTCACGGTGGTGTGTCCTCTTGAAGTATCCAACATATTCGTCATCCCCGCGAAGGCGCAGAGGCGCTCATTTTGTCTTATTTCATGCTTCAGAGCGCTTGGCATAGGCATGACTTGCAAGGTTTCCTGGGTCCCCGCTTTCGCGGGGATGACGAGAGGAGAGGCGAACGCGATAAAATACCCTCACCCCCGCTAAAGCGGGGACCCAGTCACAACTGTTAGGTCCTCAAGAAAAGCAACCTAGAGTTATTACGCATTAGTAATGTTGACATCCTAAAGTTAGCGCCTCTACGCTTATCAAGGGGATGACGGCATTTCTAATCGGGCATCAGTTCTTGACGGCGGCGGGCAAGTCGACGCCCAGCCATTTCTGGTGTATGGCGTTCAGCTCGCCATTGGCCTTGACGGTGTCGATGAAGCCGTTGACCCAAACGCGCAGATTATCCTGATCAAGGCGCATGGAGATGCCCTGCACCTGACTCTTCATCACGAACTTCATCTCATAGTTGTTCTGCGGCGCCATCGTCTTGACCTGCTGGGCGACCACATTGCTGATGCCAAGCGCGTCCACCTGCCCCGACAAGATGGCCTGCACGGCGGTGGCGTCGTCGTCAAAGCGCATGATGCGCGCCGTCGCCGGCGCTATGGCGGTGACGCCCTGGTCCTGAGTGCTGGCGCGGGCGACGCCGATGCGCTTGTTGGCCAGATCGGCCGCCTCTTTGATCGCCGTCTTCTGCGGGGCGAACACGCCGGTCTCGATAGCGGCGTAGGGTTTGGAGAACAGCACCTGCTTGGCGCGCTCCTCCGTGATCCCCAGCGAGGCGACCAGCAAATCCACCTTGTTGGTCAACAGATAGGGAATGCGGTTCGGGCCGGTGACCGGCACGATCTCCACCGCGACGCCCATGTGCTTGGCCAGCAGCTTGGCGACATCCGAATCGTAGCCGTCCGGTTTGCCGTCAGCCGTGGTGATGCCGAAGGGCGGAAAATCCACCAGCATGCCGATGGTCACTTTGCCCTTGGCCTTGATCGCATCGACGGTCTGGGCGCTGGCCGGAAGGGCGAAGCCGAGTGTGGCGGCGACAACCGCGCCGGCGATCATCAGGCGGCGGGAAAGCGAGACGGTCATGATGGGTTTCCTCATGTTGCTTTTGATCATCGATGAAGGGCGTTAGCGGTTGGGCGCGGCGTAACGCGCCTCCAGCCGGGTGGCGTACAGCGACAGGGGCCAGCACAGGGCGAAATAGAACAGCGCCACGATGCTGAACACAAGAAAGGGCTGGAAGGTGGCGTTGTTGACGATCTGGCCGGCGCGGATCAGCTCGACGAAGCCGATGATGGAGGCCAGCGATGTGCCCTTGATGACCTGGACCAGATAGCCGACGGTCGGCGGCACGGCGATTTTCACCGCTTGCGGCAGGATGACATAGCGCATCAACCCCGGATAACGCAGGCCGAGCGCCGACGCCGCCTCCCACTGGCCACGCGGCACCGCCTGGATGCAGCCGCGCCAGATCTCGCCCAGGAAGGCGCTGGTGTTCAGCGTCAGACCAAGCGCCGCCGCCGTCCACGGGCTTATGGGGAAGCCCAGCACGGGGGCGCAGTAGAACGACAAGAACAACTGCATCAGCAGCGGCGTGCCCTGGAACAGCTGGACATAGCCTGAGGCGAGCACGCGGATCGATTTGATGGAGGCGGTGCGGCCCAGCGCGATAAGCAGCCCTCCCGGAATACCGCCGAGGAAGGCGATGGCCGATAGCGCCAGCGTCCATTGCACCGCACTGAGCAGAAACAGGAATTCACTGGTGCTGAAGGAGCGAATCATGGGTGTGGCCCCCTCAGCGGCGATCGAGATCGTAGGTGAAGACAAGACGGTGAATGACGGCGAACAGCGCCGAGAACATCATCGACATCAGCAAATAGATTCCGGTCGCCACAAGATAGACTTCCAAACTGCGGAACGTCTGGGATTGGATGGTGTTGGCGGCTGAGACCAGCTCATCCGCCGAGATGACCGACACCACGCTGGAACTGAGCATCAGCAAGATGAACTGGCTGGTCAGCGCCGGGTACACCGTGCGCAGCGCCGGCTTGATGATGATGTAGCGGAAGATCTGCAATGGCTTAAGACCCAGCGCCAGCCCGGCTTCGATCTGGCCTTTGTGGATCGATTCGATCCCGGCGCGGATGATTTCGGTGGCGTAGGCGCCGACATTGACGACCATGGCGATCAGCGCGGCGAGATCCGCCGACAGGGAGACGCCCAGACTCGGCAGCCCAAAGAAGATCAAGAAGAGCTGCACCAGGAACGGCGTGTTGCGGATCACCTCGATATAGGCGTTGATCAGCCAGCGCACCGGCCTTGGTCCAGAGGATTTGCCCAGCGCGCAGAGGATGGCGACCGCCAGACCAAGCACCATGGCGCCGATGGACAATTGAATGGTCAGCCAAGCGCCGGCAAGCAGATAGTCCCACGACGCGAAGACCGCGTCGAATTGGAATGTGTAGTTCACAAGCGTTTCCCCACAACCTGACCATCCGATCAGTAGGCGTATTCCCGGAACACCGGATCGACGTCGCCGGCCCATGGTCCCTGGTATTTTGCCAGCATCTCATCGGCTGGGGTCTGACCGGATTTGGCGATGGCGAACAGCGTGTCGAGGAAATGCGCCTCGTTCTCGCCGCATGTGTCGCTGCGCTTGCGCCGGAGCAAACCATCGCGGGCGATCGCCAGCACGCGAAGCGCCACATCCTGCACCGTGCCGTCCCGGAACGGGGTGCGCAGCGCGTGGCGCGGCACGCCGGCCCGCAAGGACGCCCGCTCCTGCGTCGTCCAATCCTTGACCAGGTCCCAGGCGGCGTCGAGCGCCACGGTGTCGTACAGCAACCCAACCCATAGGGCGGGCAACGCGCACAGCCGGCGTCCCGGGCCGCCGTCGGCGCCGCGCATTTCCAGATACCGCTTCAGCCGCACCTCGGGGAATGAGGTGGTCAGGTGATCGGCGAAATCGGTCATCCGTGGTGTTTCGCCGGGCAACGCCGGCAAGCGCCCGGCCATGAAGTCACGGAACGACTGGCCTGCGGCGTCGATGTACTGGCCATCGCGGTAGACGAAATACATGGGAACATCGAGCAGATAGTCGACATACCGCTCGAAGCCGAAACCATCCTCGAAGACGAACGGCAAATCGCCGGTGCGGTCGGGATCGGTGTCGGTCCAGATGTGGCTGCGGTAGGACTGGAAACCGTTGGGCTTGCCCTCGGTGAACGGTGAATTGGCGAACAGCGCCGTGGCGATGGGTTGCAGGGCCAGGCTGACGCGGAACTTCTTCACCATGTCCGCTTCGTTGGCGAAGTCCAGATTGACCTGCACGGTGCAGGTTCGCATCATCATATCAAGGCCGAGAGAGCCGCGTTTGGGCATGTAGTCGCGCATGATCCGGTAGCGGCCCTTGGGCATCCACGGCATCTCATCGCGCCGCCATTTCGGCTGGAAGCCCAGGCCAAACATGCCCGTGCCCAGCTCCGCCCCGATTTCCTTCACCTGGGCCAGATGGCTGTTCACCTCGACGCAGGTCTGGTGCAGGGTCTCGACAGCCGCGCCGGACAACTCGACCTGACCGCCGGGTTCCAGCGTGATGTTGGCGCCATCGGCCTGAGTCAAGGCGATGATATTGCCGTTTTCCTCGATCGGCTGCCAACCGAAGCGCTGCATGCGCGTCAGCATCTCCTTGATGCCATCCGGTCCCTCATAGGGCAGCGGGCGCAGATCGCTGAGGCGGTAGGCGAATTTTTCGTGCTCGGTGCCGATGCGCCAGTCGGATTCCGGCCTGCCGCCGGACTCCAGATAGGCCACAAGCTGGCCCTGGTCGGAGATCGGTTCGCCAAGTGTTTGGGGAGGTGCGGACATCGGAACTCCGAGAAAGGCTCTTGCGCCGCCAGCGCTGGTTCATAAGCCAGCGCCGAGGGCTTACAGTGTTGGTGAACGAAAAGGCGGCCGCGCATCCACGCCATCCGCCGTCCAGTCCCCGACAAGGGCCTGCCAGCAGGCAAGCGCGGCGAAGGCCGCCGTGTCAGCCCGCAGCACGCGAGGCCCCAAGCCGACAGGCACAACAAAAGGCAGTTTCGCAAGATCGTCAAGTTCCGACTTGGCGAAGCCCCCTTCCGGCCCGACCAGGAAGGCTGCCGGGCGACCGGCATAGGCCGGTAGCGCTTGGGTGATCGGCTGCGCCGCGCCGCTCTCCCGGCACAGGAAAAGCACACGATCATCCGGCCATTGCGCCAGCGCCTTGGCGAGCGGCAAGGGCTCGGGCAATTCGGGTACGGTCAAGCGCTCGCACTGCTCTGCCGCCTCTATCGCGTTGGCGCGCAGGCGGTCCAGGTTGACGCGGTTCGGGTCGGTGTGGCGGGTGAAAACCGGCCAGATCCGGGATGCGCCCAGCTCGCTCGCCTTTTCGGCCACGGTGTCGATGCGTCCGCGCTTGATCGGGGCGAACAGCAGCCAGAGGTCGGGGCCGGCCTGCTGCTCCCGTCGCCGGGATACAACCGTGAGCGAGCACCAACCCTTGCCAAAGCCGTCGATGACCGCCAGCCACTCACCGTCACGACCGTTGAACACCGCGATGGCGTCGCCTTTGTCGAGGCGCAGCACATGACGCAGATAATGGGCCCGCTCATGATCGAGCCCTACCGCCTGGCCTTCGGTCAGCGGGCTGTCAGCGTAAAGGCGGGTATGGGGGGTATCATCCTGCATGGGATTTCCTTGGGCGGGCTTCCTTGGGTATTCTCGAGCGTCGACTATACCGGGAAAGAGAGCGGCGCCGCCAACATCCACCATATTTTTTGGGATGCGGGCAGCGGCTTGTCGTTCATCCCGTCCCCCGCTACGGTGCTGTTGATCATGGACAGTTCCCCGTCTTCGCCGGACTCCGGCTTCACCGACATCCGCCGTAACGCCTGGATCGAGCGCTGGGCTCCGGCGGTGGTGCTTCCTTATCTGCGGTTGGCCCGGCTGGACCGACCGATTGGGACATGGCTTTTACTGTTTCCGTGCTGGTGGAGCGCCGCGCTGGCCTCCCCCACCCTGCCGGATTGGCGACTCCTGGTGCTGTTCGGCATCGGCGCCGCGACGATGCGCGGGGCCGGCTGCACGGTGAATGACATCCTCGACCGCAATTTCGATGCTCAGGTGGAGCGCACCCGCGCCCGCCCGATTCCCTCCGGCCAGGTGTCGGTGCGCCAGGCGCTGGCCTTTCTGGCGCTGCAACTGTTGATCGGGCTGGTGATTCTTCTGCAATTCAACGCCGCCACCATCGCCTTGGGCGTCCTGTCGCTGGTGCTGGTGTTCACTTACCCGCTGATGAAGCGCATCACCTGGTGGCCGCAAGCGTTCCTGGGCTTGGCCTTCAACTGGGGCGCGCTGGTTGGCTGGACGGCGGTTCGCGGCGCGTTGGAGTGGCCGGCCCTGGTTCTGTACGCGGCGGGAATCGTCTGGACGCTGGGATACGACACCATATACGCGCATCAGGATAAGGAAGACGACGCCCGCATCGGCGTGAAATCCACAGCGTTGCGCCTGGGCGACAGCAGCAAGATCTGGGTCTACGCCTTCTACACGCTGACCTTCGGCGGTGTTCTGCTGGCCGGACAGCTCGCCGGGCTAAACTGGGCGTTCCGCGCTGTATTGACGCTGGGGGTCCTGCAACTCGCCTGGCAGGTGGCGACCTGGATTCCAGACGATCAGGAAGATTGCCTGGAAAAATTCAAATCAAACCGCTGGTTCGGCTGGCTGGTGCTGGCGGCGATCATCGCCGGACGGGTTGTGTAGAGAGTGCATAATAGAAACATCATGACATGATTCGTCTTTTTTTCTTAATGCTAACACTGGGTATACTCGCCGGCGCATGGGGCGTTTTTGTTGAGCCCAACAGGCTGGTGGTGCGGCATTGGAGCCATGCCTCGCCGCGCTGGCCCGTGGAATACCCGCGCCTGAAGATCGCCCTGATTTCCGATCTGCATGTTGGATCTCCGCATGTCGGCCTGGACAAGCTCACCGCCGTGGTGGAGCGCACCAACGCCGAACACCCGGACATGGTCCTGCTCCTTGGTGACTATGTCATCCAAGGTGTCCTGGGTGGACATTACGTGCCGCCGGAGCCGATCGCCGAGGCTCTCGGCCGGCTTCAGGCCCCGTTCGGGGTGTATGCGGTTTTGGGAAACCATGATTGGTGGGACGATGGCCCACGCATCCGTAAAGCTCTGGACAAAGTTGGCGTCCACACGCTGGAAAATGACGCCATACGTCGCGATCTTGGCGATGGCTCAGCCGTCTGGCTGGCGGGGATCGCCGACGCGACAACACGATCCCCAGACATCACCGGCGCGTTAAAGCAGGTCACGGATTCGGCCCCGGTCCTGTTGCTCAGTCATGACCCGGCGCCGTTTCAAAATATACCAGAACGCCCAGTCGCTACCTTCAGTGGCCACACGCACGGCGGCCAGATCTACATTCCTTTGATTGGCGCCGTGCTGTCGCCGGGTCGAGGGCCGCGCGCTTGGGCGTATGGCCATACCGTTGACGCGGGGCGTGACCTGTTCGTCACCGGCGGCATAGGGACCAGCATTCTTCCTGTTCGCTTCAACATGCCGCCGGAGATCGTTATTTTGGAGTTATCGGCAGCGCCACGCCCTTGAGAGGTCTGGGCCGCTGCGTATCCTCTTATTGGTCAAGCTCATTCGGCAAAGAGGGCCACAAGCTGTCGTCCTCCCCCAACTGCTCGGCGGTTTTCAGCATCTGATCAACAATGGCGTCATAGGTTGCGCACCCGATATGAGGTGCTTCAGCAGAAGCAAGAGCCCCTCGCAGAACCTGTCGATTGGATGCTGCCCTGGAAAGCTGCGCATCACACGATGCTCTCCCGCAACTCCTGGTCTGAGCGATCCTTGAGCGCTGCCGGGCCTTTTGCAAAAGCCCATTCACCCTCTATGGCGCGCCAATCCATCCACCGCGACGCCAGGGGAACAGGCGCATCAAGCCAGCGCATAAGATCGTTGCGCGGCATATGCACTTTTAAAAAGGCGGCGGCAGGCTCGGACACGCGCACCCCCTATTTTAAGGACGGCTGGCGACTTCGATGGCCATAGGCTCCGGCTTACGGCCCGGCATCGGGTGCGCCTTGCTGTAGGCCATGCTGGCCAGAGCGACATCACCATGATTGGCGTTGGGATTAACGTTGGACATCGTCGGCTTGCGGGACGGCAAAACGGCGGCCAGTTTCATCACCGGGCTGTCTTTGGCGGCGATCAGAGCCGGCTTGTGACCAGGCCGGACGGACGCCCGTATCGATGCATGCGCCACCACCGTCCTGGTGGAACTGCGCGTGTTGCGACCGGGCGGGGAAACGGTGTAGCGCGGCTCCTGGTTTGGATGATGCGCCTTGGAGCCATCCGGGAGAATGAAGCCATAGACCGGGTATTCACGCATGCCCAATTGGCCGGTCGGCTCATGCCAGACCCGAACCCTCGACCAATCATTGTGGCCCGAAACATCGACGATGCGCATACCACGGCGCAGACCCCGGTTATCCAGCCAGGAGTGGTCCACCTCGATAGTGCGATGATCGATGACCCTGCTGACCAGCGAGACGTGCCCGCGGCCCATATGGCCGGTGCGCTTGAAGACGAGAACGGAGCCGGTGACCGGCTCATTGTCGCGGGCGTAGTGACCCACAGCGCGATTCCACCACATCCAGGCGTCACCCTGCAGGGTGAAATTGGAGATCGAGCGAACCACGCGCACACAGTCACCAGCCTTGGCTGGAGAAACCGTAAGAGGGCTTAAAACAAGAAATGCGGCGAGTGAAAGGCGGATTCCCACTCCGTTTGTCCGCATATTATCCCCCTCTTGTTACGCCTATCAGCTAATCTGGGTAACACGGAGGGTGGGTCATGTCTACCCACTTTGATTTTAAAGCCCCCCAATCTATAGGCGGCCTATGAGGTTGAGCCTACTAACTCCAGGTTTATGATGACCGACACCGGCCCCGAGGCTTTCGTTCGCGCGAACACGGCAATCGCCAGCCCTTCCCTGCTGCCGGAGATCCGCCTGCACCTCGCCACCGAGGTGACCCCCTTATGGGAAGCGACCGAAGAGACGCTCGCCCGCAGCAATCTGCCCCCACCCTATTGGGCCTTCGCCTGGCCCGGTGGGCAGGCGGTGGCGCGCTATGCGCTTGACCATCCAGAGCTGGTCCGAGGCAAGCGGGTGCTGGACTTCGCGGCGGGAACCGGGGTGGTGGGCATCCTCTGCGCGCTGGCCGGCGCGGCGCGGGTGCGCGCGGCGGAGATCGACGCCTTCGCCCTGGCCGCGATAAATCTCAACGCCGCCCTCAACGGCGTGTCGGTGGAGGGCGTGAGCGAGGATTTGGTCGGCCAAGACCTGCCGGACATCGATATCGTGCTGGCTGGCGACATCTGCTACGAGCGCCCGATGGCGGAACGGGTCACCGCCTGGCTGCGTCGTATCGCCGCGACGGGCGTCATGGTCATTCTGGGTGACCCTGGCCGCGCCTATGTCCCAAAGGAAGGGCTGGAGTTCCTTGCCCGTTACGATGTTCCCACCTCCCTTGATCTGGAAGATCGCACGCTGCGCCAAACAACCGTCTGGAGACTTTGTCCATAGGGACAGTATCCATGAGCTTTAGATGGACAAATAACTTCGCGCCCTCCCCCTTTTGGTGAGTGCAAAAGCCATCGAAGAATGGATGATCTATTTTTTTCTATGGATGATCTATTCTTTTCTGAAGATAATATTCTCTGAACCGATCTGTAATTTGCATAGCTCTCTATAGATATTAAAGCAATTTGGTGCTATCAGTCCTCCTATTGGGCACTTCATCAAAGCTGATAGAAAATTGAGTTGGAGAAAAAATTGAGTATCGCCAATCTTCGCATTTCACTAAAATTTAGTATAGCTGTAGCACTGCTATCGTTGATATCGGTGGTGATGGCCATCGCCGCTTTTATGGCGATGCGCACCTATGACGGCTATGTGGACGCGATCGTCAACGCCTCGGAGCGCGCCCTGCAAGGCGAGAAGATGGATGGCTTGACACTGGCCACCGTCATGGAATCGCGCGGCATCTACACGACGAAGGACGCCAAGGAAGCTGAGAAATACAGCGCCGGACTGCTCAAGGACCTCGAGTCCATGAAGCGGTTGACTGTCGAATGGAACGCTCTTGTCCCTGCGTCGGGAAAGGCGCAGATGGCCGATATCACCTCCAAGGTGCAGGAGTTCGTCAAGTTTCGCACGGAGCTGGTGCGGTTGGCGCGTGAGGAGTCCATCGCGGCGGCCCGCACCTGGGGTGACAACGAGGCTGTCCGGGCGAACCGGCAGGCGCTCAACGTGGTGTTGCAAAAGCAGGCGGAGATGGACAACGCCGAGATCGCGCTTGTCAACGACGAAATCGCCGCCTTCCGCAAGAATATGACGCTGCTGTTGGTCGCGGCGCCAACGATCGGCATCCTGCTGTGCGGGCTGCTCGCCAGCGTCATCGTGATCCGCTTCATCGTCACGCCGATGCGCCGCATCACCGCCACCATGAAGACCTTGGCCGACGGCGACCTGACCGTTGCGGTGCCGGCGACCGAGAACACGGACGAAATCGGCGACATGGCGCGCGCCCTGCGGGTGTTCAAGGACGGCTTGCTCCACGCGCGTGACCTGGCCCAAACCCAGAAGGCCTCGACCGAAGAGCGGCTTGCCCAGGCGCGGGCTATCGAGGCGCTCACCACGCATTTCGATCGCGAGGTCATCGGCGTCCTGGCCACGGTCACCGCTTCGGCGGAGAAGATGACGCACACCGCGCATGGGGTGTCGTCTATCGCCAAAGACGCCAGCGCGCACGCCAACGACGTGGTCAACGCCTCGCAGCAGGCTTCAGCGAATGTTGAAGTGGTCGCCACGGCCACCGAGGAATTGACCAGCTCGATCCATGAGATCAGCCAGCAGGTCGCCACCTCCACCAAGATCACCCGCGACGCCGTCATCGGCGCAGAGCGTGCCGATAAGCAGGTGAGCGGTCTGATCGAAGCGGCGGAGAAGATCGGTGAGGTGGTCGGCCTGATCACCCAAATCGCCAACCAGACCAATCTTCTGGCGTTGAACGCCACCATCGAGGCCGCGCGCGCGGGCGAAGCCGGCAAGGGCTTCGCCGTGGTGGCGTCGGAGGTCAAAAACCTCGCCAACCAGACAGCCAAGGCCACCGAGGACATTGCGTCCCAAGTCTCCGACATCCAGCGCGTGTCCACCGAGACGGCCACCGCCATCCGCACCATCAGCGAAGTCATCATCCGTATCGACGGCATCACCACCGCCATCGCCGGCGCCGTCGAGCAACAGGCGGCGGCGACCAGCGAGATCGCCAGCAACATCACGCAGGCGGCGCAAAGCACCGGGCGGGTGACGGCGACCATCGGCGGCGTCAGCGAGTCGGCGCGCGGCGCCGAGTCCGCCTCGCGCGAGGTCCTCAGCGCGTCCAGGGACCTTTCCACCCAGGCGGATTCCCTGCGCAGCCTTGTGCAGCACTTCCTGGCGGGTGTGAAGGCGGCGTGAAGGAAAGCTTCCAATCAAGTAGAAGCACAATAGCTCGTGGCCTGATACCGGCCATCTGCTCGCGCTGGGGCTGGCGCCTCTGCGCCGATAATCGGCGTAGTCATCAGGGGCCGTTTGTGGACATGAGCTGCAAATGGTCCCTTCTGACCCGAAGGTGACGTTCCGTTGTCGTTGCCCACCGAGAGTATGTAGTGGCTGATGTCTATTTTGGTATATTTCTGACCACCATGCTCGTCGTGTGGTCGACTTGATGCAGGTTTCAGCAATCTGTGTTAAAGGCGCCGTCGGAACCTAATCTGGAGTCGGTCGTGTCGTTCGTGGGGAACAAGAAGATAGCCGTCCTGAACGCGCTCGAACTCAAGCTGCGCCGATGTAAGGGCACGGGGCTCCAGGAGTTCCTCGCCGCGATTATGACGAAGATCCACGGGGCGAATTTCATACCCACGGGCACCGACTACTCCCGTGGCGACCTGCAATGTGATGGGATGCTGCAGAATCCCATCACAATTTTTGCGTGCTACGGACCTGTCAATGCCGGCGCCAATGCCACGGAAGCGGCGATGAAGACGGCCGTGGACAAGGTGTCTTCAGACTTTAAGGGTGCACTCAAGGAGTGGCCAACCCTGAGCGAATGGGTCTTCGTCACCAACTACATCGTCATGCCGGCGCAGATTATCCAAACGATTACGGTGTTGAGGGCCGCCAATCCAACCAAAACACTGTCTCTGTTCGGCAAAGAGCGTTTCGAGGAGACGATCCTGAATATGAGTGTCGAGGCGGTCGATGACCTCATCGGCAACGCCGTGACAGACGAAGACTTCAGGTCGATGCAACCCGCCGAGGTTTTTCAGGTGGTGCACGACATCATGCAGCAGGTGCAAGGCAACGACGCGCCGGACGACGAACCAACCATCATTCCTGAAAAGAAGCTTTTGTTCAACGGCCTCGCACCCATATATCAAAAACGCATCCACAACGGTTTCCAGAACGCCAGGCGGGTGGCGGATCTGCTCCAAAACCATGCCAACCCGCTGTTCGACAGCGAAGTTGCTGGCGCATTCAAGGCAAAGTATCTCGCACTCAAGGTACAGGGCTTCGCGCCCGGCGACATCATGGACGAGTTGTACGAATTTGCATTGGCCGGCCACAAGGCCAAGACCGTTCGGGAAGTGGCGATCTGGAGCCTCCTTGCCCATCTGTTCGAAAAATGCACCATCTTTGAGGGTGCGCCGGTCGAGGAGGTTGCATGATACTCCCAGGCAAGCACCTCAAGCAGGATCGCGCCCTGATCACGATCGGGGGCGAGATACTGTCCATTCTAGACGAGCCAATGAAAGTGTCTGGTATTTGGGAAAAGCTCCGCGCGCTCCGCGCCGGACAGATTAATGCGTCTGCGTTGCCGTTTGACTGGTTTGTGCTGGCCCTGAGCCTGCTGTTCGCGATTGAGGCGGTCGATCTTTCCGACGACACCGTCATCCCAAGGGGGCGTCCGTGATCAGGTGGGTATCCAGTTCGTTGCCGACGTTCAAGTCCCTGACATTCGGACCAGGGCTCAATATCCTGCTGGCTGACGTAACCGACACTTCCACGGAAAAACAAACGAGGAACTCCGCCGGCAAGACCAGCCTAGTCGAAGTGATACACTTCCTGCTTGGCAGCGATGCCAAGAAGGATAGCCTGTTTAAGCACGAGAGCATCATCAGGCACAGCTTCTCAATAGGAATCGACGTTGGTGGCCACGAAATTCAGGTCACGCGCTCCGGGAACAGAGACAAGTGCGTTTTCCTTTCGGATGATCATGCCGATACCATAGGAGTGATTCTCAACCGTGACGATGACGGTAGCGGTTACATCAGCCTTGATGTCTGGAAAAACCTGCTTGGTGCGCGATGCTTCGATCTTCCAGACGACCGGGATAGTACGCCCTTCGCATCCCGGTACGCGCCGACATTCCGCCAATTGATTGGATACTTCGCACGGAGGCGAAAGTCCGGCGGCTACGATACGATAGAGAAGCAAAATCAAGAACAAAAGTCCGGCGACTGGCAAGTGGCGCTCTCATATTTGCTCGGACTCGACTGGGAAGTCGCCCGCGAATTTCAGGAGATGCGCGAGCGCGAGAAGTCTGCGAGCGTGCTGAAAAAGGCCATCAAGGAAGGTGAGCTCGGGAAAATCTTCGGCACCGCTGCCGAGATCAGGCCGGAGTTGGCCCGTACTGAGGAGCGCATAGGCAAACTCAAAGCCCAAATAGAGCACTTCCAAGTGCATGAGAGCTATCGCGAACAAGCCGCCCGCGCGGCGCACCTCAAGGATCAGATATCCGAGATCACCTATTCCCTCGCAGATGCCGAGGAGACCGTTGCGTACTTGAGCCGGTCTGTCGAGGAGGAAAAACCTCCGGCCTATGCTGATGTCGAACGGCTCTACAAGGCCGTGGGCATCGAATTGCCCGGCGTCGTGCTCCGACGGTTCGAGGACGTTAGGGATTTCCAGGCTTCCGTAACCGCCAACCGGCGCAACTATCTTGAAGAGCAGATCAATGAACTTAAAGCGAGGAGAACCAGACTCAACGGTCTTCTAACAGAGCGTGGCTTGGAGCGCGCCAAAATCCTGAAGGCGCTGGATGGTAAAGGAGCCTTCGAGGATCTGATCCGTCTTCAGGAGGACCTGGGTGTTCTGTCCAGCCGCGCGGAAACGCTCAAGAGCAAGCTGCAATATGCCGCCGCTTTCGAGAATAATGTCGCCCAGCTAAAAAGAGAAACAGCCGATCTACAGATTAAGCTCCAGGACGAACATAAGAGAGACGAAGATCGGATTAAGAAGGCGACGGTCATGGTCGATCGGGTCATCGGCGAACTCTACGACGACCGCACAGGTAACCTCATTATTGAAGCCGCTAAAAATGGCCCTCAGGTGAAGATCGACATCGAAGGAGATGGCAACAAAGGCGGCATTGATATGATGAAGATCTTCTGTTTCGACATGATGCTCTTCCAGATGTCTGCTGACCGTTTCAAACACGGACCAGGATTTATGGTCCACGATAGCCATCTCTTCGATGGCGTTGACTCGCGTCAGGTACTGAAGGCCCTGACCTTCGGTGCAAAGGTGGCTAAAGAATTAAAAGGTCAATATATCGTCACCTTGAACAGCGACGAATTTCTCAAGGACCAGATATCAGACGGCACAACGCTCGAAAGCGCGGTGCTGTCGATCAGGCTAACCGATGATGAAAGCGGGGGCCTCTTCGGTTTTCGGTTCGACCTAAAAACATAAGGGTGCAAGACCTAGAAACATACTCTCTAGTCATTTCAAGCAGATCAATCGAATTGATTTATTCGTGAATAGTTGTTATTAATAAAAAATTAAAAATAGTCCCCACTATCTTTTTCTGTTTTTTGGCCATTTATTGACCGCTACTCAATCTTCTTACCCGCCCATGTTGATGATGGCGTAGTTTGCCGGGCGGGGTTGACTGCACGACCCCCAAGACGGCCTATCCAGAACCGGCCCAGTTGCCGGCTCGGGCCTGCCTGAGCCTTGATCGAAGCCACCATGACGCAAGTGGGACCACCACCACGATCCAGCATTATCACGTCACATGACTTCGTTCGATCCATCCTCGACCAAATGCAATAACCCTGGCTTGGCACGGGAAGTCCCTTGACGCCACGCGCGCTTGGCCGATGCTACAACGCCTTGCCCCATCGTCACGGATTTCCCATGCCCTACACCTCGTTGCGCGATTTCATGGACCGGCTGGAATCCTCCGGCAGGCTGGTCATCGTCAAGGAGCCGGTCTCCACCGTCTTGGAGATGACCGAAATCCAGACCCGTTTGCTGGCCGAGGGTGGACCGGCGGTGTTGTTCGAGAACGTCATCAAGGCGGATGGAACGCGCTCAACCATGCCGGTTCTCGTCAATTTGTTCGGTACGGTGGAGCGTGTCGCCTGGGGCATGGACCGCGAACCGCATGAGTTGCGCGCGGTGGGTGAAACGCTGGCCTTCCTCAAGCAACCGGAGCCACCCGGCGGCTTGCGCGAAGCGTGGGAGATGCTGCCGCTGATCAAGACCGTCTTGTCGATGAAGCCGAAAACCGTCTCCGCGGCGCCCTGTCAGGAAGTGGTGCTGGAGGGTGACGCTGTTGATCTCGGTCGCCTGCCCGTCCAGACCTGCTGGCCGGGGGAGCCCGCGCCATTGATCACCTGGCCGCTGGTAGTGACCAAGGGGCCAACCGGCCAGCGCGAGGATGATTTCAATCTGGGCATCTACCGCATGCAGGTGCTGGGGCGAAACAAGACCATCATGCGCTGGCTGAAGCACCGCGGCGGCGCGCAGCACCACCGGCGCTGGGCCGCCTCCGGCAAGCAAGAGCCCCTGCCCTGCGCCGTCGTGCTGGGCGCCGATCCCGGCACCAGTCTGGCCGCCGTGACCCCGGTGCCGGACACGCTGTCGGAGTACCAGTTCGCCGGCCTGCTGCGCGGCAAGAAGGTGGAGTTGGTGGACTGCAAGACCGTGCCCCTCAAGGTTCCGGCGCAGGCGGAGATCATCCTGGAAGGCCACGTCAGCCTGGAGGAATACGCCGACGAGGGCCCCTATGGCGATCACACCGGCTATTACAATTCGGTCGAGCCGTTTCCGGTGTTCACCGTGTCCTGCATGACCATGCGGCGCACCCCCATCTATCTGTCCACCTTCACCGGCCGGCCCCCGGATGAGCCGTCGATGCTGGGCGAAGGGCTGAACGAGGTGTTCATCCCGCTGCTGGTCCAGCAATTCCCGGAGATCGTCGATTTCTGGCTGCCGCCCGAGGGGTGCTCGTACCGCATCGCCGTGGTCAGCATGAAGAAGGCTTATCCCGGCCACGCCAAGCGCGTGATGATGGGGGTGTGGTCGTTCCTGCGGCAGTTCATGTACACGAAATGGGTGATCGTCGTGGACGACGACATCGACGCGCGGAATTGGAAGGATGTCATGTGGGCGATCTCCACCCGCATGGACCCGGCGCGCGACATCACGGTGATCGAGGGCACCCCCATCGATTACCTGGATTTCGCCAGCCCCGAGTCGGGCCTTGGCGGCAAGGTTGGCCTGGACGCCACCAATAAATGGCCGCCGGAAACCAAGCGCGAATGGGGGGAGAAGATCCGCATGGACCAGGAAATCATCGATGCCGTCAACCGCAAATGGTCCAGCTATGGCCTGCCGGGCTCAGGCGCGCCGATCTGGAAGTAAGACGCGGATTGGCGAGGGCGTCCTCTGTCCTCTTCTGTAGACCATCCCCATTTGCTACACACGCCGAAAGCCCCATTGGAGAAACGCATGCCCGCCCAGTCGCCTGACGTGCTCAACTTGCTGGAAGACCTCATCGCCAAGGCCCGTTCCTGCGGCGCCGACGCCGCCGACGCGGTGTTGTTCGACAGCGCCTCCCTCTCGCTCAGCCAGCGGCTTGGCAAGCCGGAGCGGCTGGAGCGTTCGGAATCCGGCGACCTCGGCCTGCGCGTTTTCATCGGCAAGCGGCAAGCCATCGTTTCATCCACCGACCGCAGCCCCGCCGCCCTGACCGCCTTGGCCGAGCGCGCCGTGGCCATGGCCGGCGCCGTGCCGGAGGACCCCTACACCGGCCTTGCCGATCCTGAACAACTGGCCCGCGACTGGTCTGATCTGGATATTTGCGATCCCGACGAACCCACGGCTGACACCCTGATCGAGCAGGCGCGTATCGCCGAGGAGGCAGCGTTGGCGGTTGGCGGCGTCACCAACTCCGGCGGCGCGGAGGCGAGCTGGAGCCGTTCGCGCGTCGCCATGGTGGCCAGCAACGGCTTCGCCGGTTCCTATAGCGTATCGCGCCGTTCACTCTCCGCCGCGGTCCTCGCCGGCGAGGGGACGGGCATGGAGCGCGACTACGAGTATGATTCAAAGGTCTACGGCAGCGATCTGCGCCAGCCCGCCGCCATCGGTCGCGAGGCCGGGGAAAAGGCGGTGCGCCGCCTCAACCCGCGCAAGGTGAAAAGCCAGAAGGTTCCGGTGGTGCTGGACCCGCGCGTGTCGCACGGCCTGATCGGCCATCTGATCGGCGCCATCAGCGGCCCCGCCGTGGCGCGCGGCACCAGCTTCCTTAAGGATAAGCTGGACCAGATCATCTTCCCCGAGACGATCAGCATCATCGACGATCCGTTCGTGCGGCGTGGCCTGCGGTCGCGTCCCTTCGACGCCGAAGGGGTGGCGGTGCGCAAGCACGCCATCATCGAGCAGGGTCGGCTGACCACGTGGCTGCTCGACCTCCGTTCGGCCCGGCAACTTGGCCTGACCACCACCGGGCACGCGTCGCGCGGCACGTCCGGCCCACCGAGCCCGGCCCCTTCCAACATCCACATGGGACCCGGAATCCGCAGCCGTGACGCGCTCTTGGCTGAGATTCAAGATGGCCTGTACATCACCGAGATGATGGGCATGGGCGTCAACGGCATCACCGGCGACTACAGCCGCGGCGCCAGTGGCTTTTGGATCGAGAACGGCGTCATCGCCTACCCCGTCAGTGAACTGACCGTCGCCGGCAACCTCAAGGACATGTTCCTTAACCTGGAAGCCGCCGACGATCTGGAATTGCGCTACGGCATGGACGCGCCGACGGTGCGTATCGATGGAATGACTGTGGCGGGGATGTAGGAAAAGCCCATTTCCTTGACGCGCCGATTCCGGTTCGGACAGAACGGGAATCGGCTGTTAAGATGCGCGCGCCGTGTAGAACACCGCATTGGCGATGGCTTGTCTTGCACCCGTATCAGCATAGAGAGCATGCTTCAAACTCTTTATCGTGGCCTGACCTCCCTTGGCGGGCCGGTGGTGCGCCTTTATCTCGACCGCCGCCGCTCCGCCGGTAAGGAAGATCCGCTGCGCCAAGGCGAGCGGCTGGGCCATGCCGCATGCCCGCGCCCGGATGGACCGCTGGTGTGGTTCCATGCCGCCAGCGTTGGTGAAGCCAATTCGGTGTTGACCCTGGCCAACCGGCTGCTGGACGAGTCAGCGGATATCACCGTGCTGCTCACCACCGGCACCGTCAGTTCAGCTGAGTTGATGGGGCGTCGCCTGCCGCCGCGCGCCATCCATCACTATGTGCCGGTTGACCTGCCGGACGCCGTCGCCCGCTTTCTCGATCATTGGCGGCCCGATCTGGTGCTGTGGATCGAATCCGAGATCTGGCCCAATCTGTTGGGCGAAGTGCGCCGGCGCGGCATCCCCGCAGCGCTGGTGAACGCCCGCATGTCGGTGCGCTCCTTTTCCCGTTGGCGCTACGCGCCGGGTCTGGTGCGTTCTCTTCTGGCGACCTTCCGCATGACTCTGGCGCAAACCGAGGGCGACGCCGACCGCTTGCGGCGCTTGGGAGCGTCCTGTGTAGCCTGCGTCGGCAACCTCAAATTCTCCGCCGAACCGCCGCCCGTCGATGTGGAAGAAATGGCGGCCTTGCGCGCGGCGCGCGAAGGCCGCCCGGTGTGGCTGCTGGCCAGCGGGCATAATGGCGAGGATGAGATCGCCGCATCCGTGCACGAAGCGCTGGCGCCACGCCTGCCCGGCCTGCTGACCATCATCGCCCCGCGTCACCCGCACCGCGGCGCGGCCATCGCCGCTTTGATGCGGGCCCGCGGCTTGAACGCCGTCCGCCGGAGCGAAGGCGCGCTGCCCAACGCCGGACACGCGGTCTATATCGCCGACACGCTGGGCGAGCTGGGCGTGCTGTACCGTCAAGAGCCGGTGGTGTGCATGGGCGGGTCCTTCGTCCGGCACGGCGGGCAAAATCCAGTGGAGCCGGCGCAACTCGGCTGCGCGGTGGTCTATGGTCCGCACATGTGGAATTTTGCGGAGATCACCCAACAGCTTGAATCAGCGGGTGGCGCGCTCAGCGTGCCCGACCCAGCCGCGCTCAGCGAGGTGATTGGCCGTCTGCTCACCGACGCCCCGGCGCGCATGGCGATCATCGAGGCCGCACACCGCGTTACGGAACACAACCGCCGTGTCCTTGACCGGACGCTCGACGTGCTGGCCCCGCTGCTCACCCAGGCGGGCGTGCGGCCTCCCGTATGAAGACCCCCGGCTTTTGGTACCGGCCAGCCGGACCGCTGGCTTGGCTGCTCGCCCCGCTCGGCGGCCTGTACGGGCTGAGCGTGCTCTGGCGCTTCGCCACGACGGCGGCGCAACGGGTTGGCGTGCCGGTGGTGTGCGTCGGCAATCTGGTGGCCGGCGGCGCTGGAAAGACTCCGGTGGCCATCGCCGTGGCCGAGGCGCTGGCCGCACGCGGGCGGTGTGTGCATTTCCTCACCCGCGGCCATGGCGGGGCCTTGCGCGGGCCGCTTAGGGTTGACCCGGCCCGCCACAGCGCGGCGGAAATCGGTGACGAAGCCCTGTTGCTGGCGGAACATGCCCCGACCTGGGTCGCGCGCGACCGCGTGGCTGGGGCGCGGGAGGCGGAAGCTGCCGGGGCGCATGTCCTGGTTATGGATGATGGCTTCCAGAACCCGCATCTCGCCAAGGATCTGTCTCTGGTTGTCGTCGATGGGACCGCCGGGTTCGGCAATGGCTTTCAGATCCCTGCTGGCCCGTTGCGTGAGCCAGTGGCGCGCGGCTTGGTCCGCGCCGAGGCCGTGGTGGTGGTGGGGGACGATCATGCGGGCATCACCACCCGCGTGACGCCAACCCCCGCTCTTGGCGCACGGCTACAGCCTATTGACACCCGCTTGTCCGGCCAGCGCGTCCTGGCCTTTGCCGGCATTGGTCGACCGGAGAAGTTCTTCACCACCCTGCGCGGCCTGGGAAGCGATGTGGTGGAGACCGTCGCCTTCGCCGACCATCATCCTTATACCGAGGCTGAGGCCCACTGTTTGCTGGACCGCGCGGAGGCGCTTGCGGCGCGCGCCGTCACCACCACCAAGGACGCCATCCGCCTGCCGCCCGCCTTGCGCCAGCGGGTAAGCACGCTGCCGGTGCGCCTCGTCTGGACTGACGAGAGCGCGGTGGCGGCCATGCTTGACCGCCTGCAACCAGGGCAATCGCATAAAGAGACTATATTCTTATAAAAGACTTATAACTCTTGGTTGCTTTTCTTACAAATTTCACAATTGTTACTGGGTCCCCGCTTTCGCGGGGATGACGGTATTTTATAGCGTTACCCTTTCCTATCGTCATCCCCGCGGAAGCGGGGACCCAGGGTTTCCAAGCATTCTCTTCACTACGAAATCTGGATCCCCACCTTCGCGGTGACGACAACAGTCATATATTTAGGTATTTTTCCCTAAAAATAATTACTATGAGTCACCAACCGGTCACCAAGGCCAGGATTTCGCAGCCAACCATTCTTCAAAACGTGCGCGCGACTCTCTTTGGGCCGGGAGCGGTCTGTTGCAGTTTTCAAGCGCGAATGCCTGGAAGTTTCGCAGTCCAATAATCTCAAAGACATGGCGCAGGTAAGGCGTCGCCCAGTCGGTTTGCGGCGCAGAACCGCTTGTGAGAGCGCCACCACAAGCCAGCAGCACGCACACAGGCCGGTCACGCAGCAGCCCCACCTTGCCATTGCTTGTTGATTGGAACGTGCGGTCTGGGCGCACCACATGGTCGATCCAGCTTTTCAGCACCGAAGGCACGGCAAAATTGTGCATCGGGGTGGGCAGCAAAACGGCATCGGCGGCGTCGAGCTCACCGATCAGCGCTTCTGACAGCGCCAGCGCCTGATGATCAGCTGTGTCGCGTTGCGATGCCGCCGTCAGGCTGGCGTTCACGAACGCAGCGCTGACGTGCGGCACGGGCGTTTCGGCCAGGTCGCGGAGCACGACGCTCAATTCGGGCGTCCGCGCCTTGACGCCTTGAACAAGTTCATCGGCTGCTTGGCGGCTATGGGATGCTCCCGCGCGCGGGCTGACCGCGATGTGCAGAAGTGTCGCCATGGCGTTCAGGTTTCTATCGGAGTGTTGAAGCGCAGAGCGCTCGCCAGCAAACCACAGCGAAAGTAGAAGCGGTGGCCAAGCTCGTTCGACAGCGGCGTGTCCAGCAACAGCTTGCGGCACCCTAGCGCGCGGGCCTGATCGCGCAAATACGCAATCAACCGTTTGCCATGGCCATGGCCACGAAGAGCCGCGTCCGTCACCAGATCGTCCACATAGAGGAAGCGACCATGCACCAGGTTTTCCTGCACGCGATAGCCGGCCAACGCCACGGGTTCGTTCCTGTCGAATAATCCAGCCAAGTGATAGCCCTCTGCCGCCTGACGGCGCCAACGGTCCAGAAATTCAGCCTCCGACGTGAGGTGCGGACGCAACTGCCGCATCAGCCGGAAGCAGCCAAGAACGTCTGCTTCGTCGCTGAGAGCGCGCAGGACAAGGTTATTTTGCTTGTTCATGATGCCGCCCGGTCACGTTGTGGAATGGGCGGAGAGAACTGCAAGGCGCCGGCGATACGATTCCAAGCATTG
This sequence comes from Azospirillum sp., assembly GCA_031546725.1. GTDB lineage: Bacteria > Pseudomonadota > Alphaproteobacteria > Azospirillales > Azospirillaceae > Azospirillum. Next base: position 14,195 of record JAVBJZ010000059.1, on the reverse strand, counting down.
ATGGCGCCCACAGCGGTGGTCAGGAAGGCGATCTCCGATTCGGTGAACGCGGCCTGCACCTCGGCATAGAGAGCGTCTGGGACGTGCTGTTGCGCCATCAACGTCAGCGCCTCCGTCCAGGCCAGGGCGGCGCGCTCACGAGCGGAGAACACCCCTGCTTCACGCCATGTTGAGACCAAATCGATTTTGGCCGGCGCCAGACCGAGCTTGCGCGCAAGATTCAAATGGTATTGGAGGCAGAAGGCGCAGCCATTGAGCTGGGAGGCGCGCAGCTTCAGCAACTCGGTAAGCTGCTTGTCCAATCCTGAGTCGTCAACGGCCTTGCCCAGCATTCCCAGCGCGGCGACGACGCCCGGCGCGGCCTGTTTAAAAGAGGACCAGTCGCTCCGTCGATCAAATAAGGGTGTCATAGGGTGTTCCAAGCGGTTAATATAAGAACTCGAACAATAATATACGAACTCTGATATCATGCGCAAGCCAGGAACGCACGACACGCCGATTCCGCAAATAGGTGAAGGCAAACGGGGTGAGACAGGCTACATCGGCTACCTGCTGCGGCAAGCCCATGCCGCCTACAGGATCAGGATGGAGCGTTCATTGCAGGACATGGGGCTGACCCTGCCCCAGTTTTCGGTGCTGACCATGCTCGCCGCCTACCCAAGGGCTTCCAGCGCTGAACTGGCCCGGCTATCGCTGCTGACGCCGCAAACGATGAGCGTTATCGTCGGAAACTTGGAGCGCGCTGGAGCGGTGTCACGACGACCGCACGAAGAGCATGGGCGGATTCAAATTATCGAGATCACCGATGCAGGTCTGGAACTGCTGGCTCGCTGCAAATCAGCGGTCCAATCGGCTGAGGACGCGCTGCTGGCCGATATAACCGAAACCGATGAAAGTGCGGTTCGCCGATGGCTGGTTCAGGTCGCAAAGCATTCGGATGCAGCAAGAGGATGAACTGTTTTTGAGTTCTATTGGACTCAAGGGAATCCTGTCACTTGAGCGAGGACAGCATCGCGCGTCGAAGGATGGCGTTGATGCGGGACTGATAACCCTTTCCCTGTGAACGCAGCCAAGCCAGCACATCTGAATCGATGCGTACAGTCGTCGAGGTCTTGGTGGGTTTGTAGAATTGACCGCGCACCGCATCTTTCCAAAACGCATCGGTCAATGGAGGGGTATCGCTATAGTCAATATCACTATCGGAGCGGGTGGAAAGGGAAGAAAATTCATCATTTTCTGCTCGGTCAGAGGGGGCAGATTAGCGATATCAACATCGTATCTAATGAGGTTCTTGCTCATAGCGTCTCCTCTCTTTCTTGTTGGCTACACGAGCTGAGATGATGCGGATAAACTCGATGGGCTGGCCATCTTCGTCTTCCTCCTGGATTGTGTGGGCCACCAGAAGTAAGAGCTAGCCTTCTACAATACCAAGGGTCTGCCAACGCTGCTCGCCGTCCTCAATGCGGCCCTGGTCCGTGAGGGCAAAAGAATCGGCGGAGACCCGCATGGCCGTGTCAAAACACGACGCCGTGTTTATCCAGGTTTCTGGCCCCCTTGACGGGATCCCACTGGAACCGCATTCTCATACACAAATGTTACTACAAAATCGTATTTCAAGTAAACGCCGGTATCAAGCCTTCCGCAGGGTCAGAGGTCCGAAGTCGGGTCAACGCACCGCCCCTATCTACCCTGCCCTGTCCCTGAACCGATCATAGCCTGCATCAGCGACCCGTTTTGTTGTTCGGCTTGTCGTTTGAACAAGGGCCGCGTAAGGTCCTGGGCATGGGCGCGTCTCAAAAAATCAAGGGATCAGCATGAAATACGCCGTCATTCCCGTGACGCCTTTTGAGCAGAATTGCAGCCTCCTGTGGTGTGAGGCGACGATGCGCGGCGCGGTCATCGATCCCGGCGGCGACCTGGATCGCATCATGCGCGCCGTTGAAACCCATGGCGTCACCCTGGAAAAGATTCTGGTGACGCATGGGCACATCGATCATGCCGGCGGCGTCAAGCCCCTGGCCGATCAACACGGTCTTCCTATCGAAGGACCGCAGGTCGAGGATGGCTTCTGGATCGAGGCCATGCCGCAACAAAGCCAGATGTTCGGCTTTCCCCCAACGCCGAGTTTCACCCCCAGCCGCTGGCTGGAGGACGGCGACACCGTCACCGTCGGGAATGAAACGCTGGCCGTCATCCATTGCCCCGGCCATACGCCAGGGCATGTGGTGTTCCACCACGCGCCAAGCCATTTGGCGGTGGTGGGTGACGTGCTGTTCGCCGGCTCCATCGGTCGCACCGACTTTCCCAAAGGGAATCACGCGGCCTTGATCAGCTCGATCAAGGAAAAGCTTCTGCCGCTGGGCGACGACGTCACCTTCATTCCCGGCCACGGTCCGATGTCGACCTTTGGCAAGGAACGACGGTCCAACCCCTTCCTCAACGACTGACGTGCCGAAGGGCTCTCGACTGCGGCGGGCCCTGCTGGCGCCGTTTTGGGCGGTGGCGACGCTTGTCATTCTTTTTGAAGAACTGCTCTGGGACCAGTTGCAGGCGCTGGTCGCCTGGATCACGCGCTGGTCCCCCCTCGCCCGGCTTGAAGCCTGGCTGGCGGCGCGCAGCCGTTGGACCTTGCTGGCGCTGTTCACCGTGCCGGTCATCGCCCTGCTTCCGGTCAAGCTCACCGCGCTGTGGCTGATGGGGTCCGGTCATGTGTTGTCGGGGCTGGGCGTTCTGGTGACAGCCAAGATGGCCGGCACGGCTTACGCCGCACGCCTGTTCATGATCGGGCGGGAGAAGCTGCTGACCATCCGGTGGTTTGCCTGGGCCCATGCGCTGGTCATGCGCTTGCATGACCAGATCCACGCTTGGTTTGAGCGCACGGGAATCCCGGCGTTGGTGCGGCGCTGCCGGACAGCGCTGCGCAACCAACTCTTGAAGATCAGCCGGGATTCGTAAGGGTAGTTTTTCCCTTCAGCCCACCCATACCATTACCCTTCAAGCGCTTGCCCTGCCTCGCTGACCAGCCGGCGTTGCAGTTCGGCGACGCCGGCGGGCAGATCAACCTTGGCGCCCATGGTCAGCATGCTTGAGCCAAGGGCGTGCATGGTGCGGAACAAATGATGGGCCCGGCTCTGCTCGCCCATCTGGCCAATGCGCAGAATATTCAGGCCAAAGGCGCCGGAAATCTCCACACGGTGAACCTTGGACATGTGCTGGCGGACGGCGTCCCCCGACACCCCCTCCGGCACCCGGAAGCCGACGACGGAATTGAGGCGGATGTGTTCCGGGATGAACAACTCCAGCCCCATCGCCTCGATGCCCCCCTGCAACGCCACCGAGCACAGCGCGTGGCGCTGAAAGCGAACGGGAAGCGTCTCTTCGCAGATCAGCCGCAACGCCTCGTGCAGGGCCAGCAGGCCGGAGACCGGCGCGGTGTAATGGTAGGATTTCTTGTTCCAGAACTGATCCGCCAGCCGGGCGTCCAAGCACCAATGGGCCATGGGCATGGGGCGGTGTTCAACCTTGGCCCAGGCCTGCTCGGAAAAGGCGATCAGGGAAACGCCGGGGATTGACGACAACCCCTTCTGCCCCCCGGTGATCACCGCATCCACACCCCACGAATCCATCTCCATGGGCATGGTGCTCAACGTGCACACGGCGTCGACGATCACCAGACAATCATGCGCCTTGGCGATCTGGGTGATCTCCGGCAGATGGCGATTCCACACGGTGTTGGAGGTTTCGCCCTGAACGATGGTCAACACCTCATAGCGCCCCTGGCGCAGTGCTGCTTGGATGACGTCGATGTCGGCGGCCTCGTTGCCTGGAACCTCCAGGCGCGTGACATTGCCACCGACGCGCTCGGCCATTTCCGCCAGGCGGCGGCTGAACGTGCCGTTGCACACGCACAGCACCCGCGCCTCTGGCCAGACGAGGTTGCAAATCGCCATCTCCATCGCCGCCGAGCCCGGCCCGGCCACGCCCATGACGTGGCGTGATTGCGATTGGAAGACGTAGCGGGACATGATTTTGACCTGCTCGACCACCTTGTTCATGGTCTCGCCGAGGTGGTTGATCACGACGGAATTCGCCATGGCCACCCGCTGCGGGATCGGCACCGGGCCAGCCCCCATCATGAGCAGCGGCTCATTGGGCAGAATTTGATCAAGCGGCTGAACGGTCGGTGCTTGTGAACACGTCATCATCAACAATTCCCAAAGCGGGCATCGATTAAAGTGGACCGGCCCGCTGCCCAACGGAGCAAACCCCTATAGCGGATGGCGCCCAAAAGGTCGAGCCCGGAAGTCGGGCGGTCGCTCCGCTCGCTTGGCCGGTCGCCCTGCTCGCTTCAACGGATCGTTCCGCCCGTCTCAAATTTGTTTCAAATGGCGTTAACCTCAAAAAAGAAAATGCCTTCCTATAAAGGCGTTCGATTTACCACCTTTGGATCCGTCATGGAGAGTATCGATCTCAAGGGGCTTCCCGCCCCCGACACCCGCCGCTGGGTGTCGAGCCGCAAGCAAGCCGTCGTCTTGGCCGTGCGGACGGGAATCCTGACCGTCGCCGAGGCGTGCGAGCGCTATGACCTGTCAACCGAGGAATTTCTGTCGTGGGACACGCTGTTTTCCCGTGGCGGTCGTAAAGCGTTACGGGCGACCAAGCTGCAAAACTTTCGCTCGCCGACCCTTGATTCACCGGAATCCGCTGCTCCGGCGCCCGCCACGGAGGCCGCGCAATGACAAGAACCTGGTCGGTGGATGACAAGAGATTAAGGACCATGCTCCGGCTGTCCATCACCCGGCATGGCGTCGCCGGCTGGCGATGGACGATGCTGCTGGCGGATGAGAACAGCCTGTTCCCGCTGGCCGCCGAATTTCGCTCTGGTGAGGATGGGCGCGGCACCTGGATGCGGATGATCGGTGAGCAGGATTGGCTTCTGGTGACGCCGCCGGACCAGCGCGCCTATCCCGATCACGAGGATGAGGCGAAAGCCGAGATCGAGCAGGTCTGCCTCGACGCTGCGGTAAATCTTATTGCTGCAGGCGCTGGCGGCTTTCAGCGGCGGCCACAGATCGATCTGGCGCGGGTATCCCCAATGGGGAGCTGCTGAGTTGGCGACCGCCAAGGCTTTGCGCGCGTTGTTCCCGGCCCATGCCTTCTGTTAAAGATGCGCCATGACTCGCCGCCGCTCCACCTCCCCCACCGTCGCCGATCCCGACCAGTACGACCTTCTGGCTGTGCCCGAGCCGACGGCGGTGCTCCTCACCTATTCCGGTCGGGTTCTTGACCTGGAAAAGCCGGATTTCAGCCGTTTCGAGATCGAGGATGTCGCCCGCCCGCTGGCCTATCAATGCCGCTTTGTCGGCAACACCCGGTCGTTTTTCAGCGTGGCGCAGCATTGCGTGCTGGCAAGCCATTTGTGCTCGACCGCCTACGCCTATGATGCGCTGATGCACGACAGCGAGGAGGCGTTCACCGGCGACTGGCCAACCCCATGGAAGGCGCGCATCGGGCGCGAAACCATCCGCCAGGCCATCGAGCCGATCAAGGCGGGATTGGCCCGGCGCTTTGGTTTCCGCCACCCGGAGCCGAAGCCGGTGAAAGTCGCCGACCAGCGTGCGCTGGCCACCGAGCTGCGCGACCTCTGCGCGCCCCATCGGGTGAACTGGCGGGATTTGCCTCCCCCCGCTCCGGCTCCCATCGTCCCGTTGGGGCCAGAGGAAGCGATGGCGGCGTTCCTTGCGCGCTATCGGGAGCTGAAGCCGTAGAGGGGGATTACTGCGCCGGTCTGGTTGGCTGCCGGCTATGCCGGTCTGGTTGCTTGACCGGCGTCACGGGCGCGCCGGCTCTGCCGGGGCGGTGGAGGCGGCGCCAAGCCAATTCCATCCCCCGTTGACGCCACCGGCGTGCCTTCAGCGCAGCGTTCCGCCAACTCGCGGATGGCGGCGCGGACCTGTGGGTTGCGGATGTTTTGAAAATAGCGCGCCAGCATAAGCGCTTCACGTGAACGCAGCGTGCCTTCGGAATCTTTCGCCGCCTGCTGATTGCTGGGCGCGCCCGGCCCGCCCGTCTGCTCCAACCCTTCAAAGAACACGGACACGGGAACCCGGAAGAACAACGCCAGCTTGAACAGCCGGCTGGCCGAGACACGGTTGAACCCGCGCTCGTATTTCTGAAGTTGCTGGAACGTCAGCTCCAGAGCCGCAGCGACATCGCTCTGCGACAGGCCGGCCAACATGCGCAACTCGCGCAGACGCTGCCCAACGAAAACATCGACCTCATTGAGACCTTCTTTTTTCTCACGTCCGCGCTTTTTCATAGCCTTCCCCCATGCTGGCCGATAATCGGGCTTGTGGGGCGGCGCGTTTCCATCCCGCGCAGAAACGGTACATTCCCGCGCGTTCCTCCACACTCCCTTTCAATCTAAACACCAGACAACCGTAACAGTTGCGTGCCCGCTTTCAATTTCTTAACTGCATCATAGGGCAAGGAATCCAGCCGGGACCGCTCTGGAACGATCCCGGCTGGTTCTTACCAAGTCATGTTCACGTTCAACAGGGCGGTCCGTCCTTCGGCGTAGCCGCAGGAGAACCGCGTCTGGCAGCTTGCCACATAGGCCTTGTCGAACAGGTTCGTGACCGACAGGTTGACGCCCCAATTGTCCCTCTTATAGCCGATCCGGGTGTCGAAGACGGTGGCGGCGGGAACCTTCAGCGTGTTCTCGTTGTCGACCCAGGACGAGCCGACGTAGCGCACGCCGCCGCCGACGGTCACGCCGTCGAGGATCTTGCTTCGGAACGTGTAGTCGAGAAACACCGACGCCTGGGTCTGCGGCACGATGTAGGGCGTCTTCCCGATCAGAGTCGTGTCGGCGTCCTTCTTGATGTCGAGGTCCAGGGCGGTGAAGGCGGCGGTCGCCTTCAGATTCGCGGTGATGTTGGCCTTCGCCTCCAGCTCGATACCCCGCGAATTGACCTCGCCAAGCTGGGTTTCGGCGTTGAAGGGACCGGTCACCACGTTCTGGCGCGTCAAGTCGAAGAGAGCCGCCGTGAACAGGCCATCCATCCATGTCGGCCGGTATTTGACGCCAATCTCGTACTGGTGACCCGTTTCCGGCTTGAAGACGCCGGCGGTCACTGACGATCCAAGAATCGGGTTGAAGAAAGTCGAAACGCTGGCATAGGGGGTCAGGCCGTTGGTGAACTCGTAGGCGAGACCGGCCCGACCGCTGAGCTTTCCATTATTACCCTCGAAGGCCGGCATCCCGTCGGCGTCGGTCGAGGCGTGGTCGTAACGACCGTTCAGCGTCGCCAGAAAGCCTTCACCGAACCGCATCTGGTCTTGCAGGTAGACTCCGATCTGGTGCATCGTCAGAGTCTGGTCGATGTAGGCGAACCGCGGGCCCTGCGCTGCGCCATAGACCGGGCGGGTGGCGCTGATCGGCGTGGCCATGCCGGAAAGCTGCACCTGATCCATGTTGAAGTATTTGTAGTCGACGCCAGCCAGGGCCGTGTGCGCGACCGGCCCGGTCTGCAGCTTGGCTTCGGCTTGGTTGTCGATCAGGAAGGTGTTGACCTTGGTGTTGTGCTCGAAATTGATGCGCGACAGCAGGTTGTTCGGGTCGGTCGGCGCCGCCGAGAAGGCGTTGTAGCCATAGGGGTAGACCGCGATCTCATGAACGTAGCTGTAGCCGTAGCGGGCGTTCTGGCGGAAGGTCAGATCATTGTCGAATTTGTGCTCGAATTCATAGCCGATCGATGCCTGACGGCGCTGGTAGGTGTCGATGCCCGGTTCGGTGAAATTGGCGGTGCGGTCGATGCGGCCGAACGGCGCGTCCACAACCGTGCCGATATAGGGCAGGAAGGCGCCGCCGTTGTGCGTTTCGTCGATGTTGGTGTAGTTGGCCAACACCGTCAGGGTGCTCTGGCCGTTCGGCGACCATTTGAAGCTGGGCGAGATGACGCCCCGGAAACCATTCGCGAAATCGGTGGCCGTGTCGCCGCCGGCGATGCGCCCGGTGAGCCGGTAGCTCAGCGTGTTGCTCACGGCTCCGCCGACGTCGAACCCCAGATGGGCATTGCCATGCTGGTCGATGCCCGTCTCGACGGAACGCACCGGCGTGTCGCCGGGCCGTTTGCTGACGTAGTTCACCAGCCCGCCGGGGTTGCTGCCGCCGTAGAGCACGGAAGAGGCGCCGCGCAGGACCTCGATCCGCTCCAGGGTGGAGCTGTCGACGAACTGGCCGCCGAAGCCAAAGCTGTAGAGTTGCAGCCCGTCCTGGTAAACACCCGTCTGCGTCGCCTGGAAACCGCGGATGAATATCCAGTTGGTGTCGCTGTCCGCCCCGAAAGGCTGGCTGAAGACGCCGGGGGTGTAGCGTAGCGCCTCATCCACCTTCTGCGCGCCACGGTCGTCCATCTCCTCGCGGCCGACCACCGACACGGATTGCGGGATCTCCTCCACCGGCGTGTCCGTCTTCGATCCGGTCGCCGTCCGGCTGGGCGCATAGCCCTTGACCGGGCTGGTCGCCGTGTCGGCGGCCTTGCTGCCTTCCACCGTTACGGGACCGAGGACGATTGGCGAATCCGTGCTCTGCGCGTAGGCGGACACCGGCAACAACAGGGCGGAGAGCGCCGTGCCGTTCAGGAAAAGACGAATCAGTTGCTTATTTGAAATACAAACCATCGCACTCGGCCTCAGACTGTATGCACCATCCGCGAAACGCTTTCGGACGAGGAGCCTGTCCGAAAGTGGATCTGTTGTTGCGAATGATTAGCATAATCATTTGAGGCCGGATTGAACCGGATTCAGGCGCGTTGGACGATCTTATGACATTCGTCGTATCCCGCGCGATTCCCCGGACCTCAAGCGGCGCAATCACGCAGCCATGCGGCCGGCGTCGTGCCGATGATCTGCCGGAACACCCGGGTCAGATGCGCCTGGTCGGAAAAGCCCGCCGCCGCCGCAACCGCCGCCAGGGTCATCGGCGAGGTGGTGAGCAGGGTCTTCGCCCGGTCGACCCGCACCCGCATCTGCCATTTATGGGGCGGCACGCCGGTCGACGCCTTGAAGGCGCAGCAGAAATAGGTGGTGGACAGGCCGGTCAGCCCGGCGAGTTCCTGCAACCGGATGGGGCGGCTGCAATTCTCCTCGATGTAGTCGATCACCCGCCGCAACTGGCGCGGCGGCAGTTGGGCCTTCCGGCGCTCGACCTTGGGTCCAGTCTGCAAGAGTCCGGCGAACAGCGCGGCCATCAGGCTCTCGCCATAGAGGTCGTGCGGGTTGCCCGAGGCGCCGCATTCCGCCGCGATCAGGCGGGCAAGAGCCAGCAGCCGGTCATCGGAGAATTTCAGCCGCGGCCTGTCCATCCCCTGGATATCCAGCCCCTCCATGAAACGGCTTCCGAGCACGGACATATCGAAATGCAGGTCCAGATGCGTGAGGCGGCGGACATTCTCTATACGGGACCAGACCCGCAGGCCGGCTGGCACATAGCTCAGCGGCTCGCGCCGGCTCAGCCGATGGTCTTCCCCACGGTCGGGCGACGCCGTGAGGTGAAGATTACCCTCGCCGACTTGATCGAGAACCACCACCAGACGCGGCGCCTGCGACAGATACTCCCCACGGGCTTCCTGATCGCACGCGACATTCCAGACATCGGCGATCATGCCATTCCAGGCGCGCCACTGGAGATCGAGAATGGTGATCCCTTCCGTACTGCTCTGCATTCTGGGATGGAACAGCATTAACAACTTCCCTGCCGCCGGATCGCATCGCCCCTGGAATCCTTTCCTTCGGCGCAGCACCCTATAGGGCAATGCGCTATTGCGAACAAGTCGCATTATCATCAAGGATACCGTCCGACCCTGGCGACCCAAGATTACAGCTTGCTGTTCCAGTGGATGCTAAAGATGAATTCTGGTGTTAGCGTCGCCAGACTTTCCTCCACGCCGAGCATCCAAGCGGCGCCGGATACACCGTATTTTCAAGCATTGAGGGCTAATCCAGCCAAAGTTATGGAACGCGCACAAGAGGTAGGATGTTACGATGCCGTAATATACACATTTTGCCCACTGGGCAATTTTTGCCGCAGAGATTAACTCTTAATTCATCAAAGTGACGCTAACCTGCGCACCGCGAAAAATCATGGTGTGAGGCTGGCGGCATCCCCGGCGACTGCGGTCTCTCCGCCGCCGGGTGTTCGTCATAGCCACTCGGGGATGTAGGCGCGTGAATAATCTGTTGCAGACTTTGCGGAACCTGGGACCTGCCCGTTTGGCGGCGATCGGCGGCGTTGGTCTGCTGCTGATCGCCTTCTTCGGCTATCTGACGGCTCGCCTCTCCTCGCCGGATATGGAGCTTCTGTACGCTGAACTTCCAGCGTCCGACGCGGCGGCGATCGCCAAGAAGCTGGAAGAGTCGAAAATCCCCTACACCGTCGACAAGACGGGCACCAAGATCCTGGTGCCCAGCAACCAGGTCGGCCCGGTGCGCATGAAGATGGCCGAATCCGGCCTGCCGTCAGGCGGCTCGATCGGTTATGAGTTGTTCGACAAAGGCGAAGGCTTCGGCGCCACCAGCTTTATCCAGAACATCAACCATCTCCGCGCGCTGGAAGGGGAAATGGCGCGCACGGTGGGCACCTTGCAGGGGGTGCAGCAGGCCCGCGTCCACCTCGTGCTGCCCAAGCGTGAATTGTTTGCGCGCTCGCAGAATCCGGCGACCGCCAGCGTCTTTTTGAAATTGCGCGGCAACAGTCAGTTGAGCCGTGAAAACATCCTGGCCATTCAGCATCTGCTCGCCTCCTCGGTGCCGAATCTGGAACCCAGCCAGGTCTCGATCATCGACGACAAGGGCAAATTATTGGCCCGTGGCATGGGCTCGAACAGCGAAGACCTGTTGATGGCCACCGCTGACGAGAAGAAACTGGCCTATGAGCGCCGCCTTGCTTCGACGATCGAGGATCTGGTGGGCCGCACGGTCGGCCACGACAAGGTGCGCGCCGAGGTGTCGGCTGATTTGGATTTCGACCGCATCACCACCCAGTCTGAGATCTTCGATCCGGAAAGCCAGGTGGTGCGGTCGACCCAAACGGTGAACGAGAACAACCAGAGCCAGGATCGCGACCCGCTTCAGCCCGTCACCGTCGATCAGAACCTGCCCACCGCCCAGGCCGGCAACGGCAACAACAACGCCGGGCCCATCGCCTCGAACAAGTCGGGCCGCAACGAAGAGACGATCAATTACGAGATCAGCAAGACCACCAAGAACCATGTCCGCGAGAGCGGCCAGGTCCGCCGGCTCTCGGTGGCGGTGCTGATCGACGGTGTCTACACGCCGGTCGCCGGTGGTCAACCGACCTATCAGGCGCGCAGCGAACAGGAAATAGAAAGCATCAAGACCCTGGTGCGTTCGGCTGTCGGCATCGACGCCGTGCGTGGTGATTCGGTCGAAGTCGTCAGCATGCGCTTCAGCATCCCCGACGATGAATTCGCCAAATCCGATATACTCTTCCTTGGCATGAGCAAGGAGGACGTCTTCCGCATCGCCGAAATGGTGGTGCTGGGTATTGTCGCCATCCTGATCATTCTCCTGGTCATCCGCCCGCTGATCACCCGCGCCTTCGAAAAAGCCAACGAGCGGGAGGAAGACAGGTTGCTGGCCAACCAATCCCTCTCTCCCGCCGCTCTGAACGCCCCCAGCGGCGCGCTGTCGCAAGATCTGGCGCTCGAAGCGGCGCAGGCCGACGAGGAGTTGGAACAGATGATCGACATCAACCGGGTCGAAGGCCGTGTCCGCGCCTCCTCGCTGCGCAAGGTCGGTGAAATCGTCGAGAAGCATCCTGAAGAGGCTGTCTCTATCCTGCGCAACTGGCTCTACCAGGAAAGCTGACAATGACAGGGCATTTCTCCGTTTCCCCTCTCCATGACGCCGTCATGCCCTTCCCTGCCCTTGGAAACCCGCATGGACGCGACAACCTCGGGAGACACGCGCGATGACCGCCATCCGTAAGTTCCTGTTCGATGAATCCTTCGATGTCGCCGACCAGACGCCCCACAGCCGCCATCAGATAGAGGCGCCGCCGCCTCCACCGCCGACCTTCAATGAGGAAGAGGTGCAGGCCGCGCGTGAAGCCGCGTACCAGGAAGGGATGGCGGCGGGACGGGAAGCCGGTATCGAACAAGGCAACGCCGAAGGCCAGGCGCTGGGGCTTGCCGAAGGGATCAAGCAGGGCCGGGAAGCCGTGGAGCATGAATCTGAGGCATTGCTGGCGCGCGCGCTCAATCGAATCGGTGTCGGTGTGGAACTCCTCCTCGCCGGGCGAGAGGAGGTCAACGCGGCGCGGACCGGACAAACCATGCAAATCACCATGAGCATCGTTCGCAAGCTGATGCCGGAGATGACGCGCCGTGGCGGCCTGGAGGAAATTGAAGCGGTGGTGCGGTCGTGCATGGCTGAACTGGTCGATGAACCGCGCCTGGTGGTGCGGGTTTCTGAAACCATGCTGGAGGCCGTGCGCGAACGGTTGGAATTCGTCAGCGGTTTCGACACCAAGCTGGTGGTTATCGGTGATGGGACGTTCGGCCCCAGCGACTGCCGGGTCGAATGGGGGCAAGGCGGCGCCGAACGGGAGACGACGCAACTGATAAGCGACGTCGAGCAATGCGTAGAGCGCTTTCTGGGAACGTCTGCGGCGTAATCCCGTTGGCAGCGGCAAAGAGTTTGGAGTTTCGCAATGGCTAAAGACAGCTTCTCTCTGGATGAACTTGACAATGGCGGACGGTCCGAGATGGACTATGATTCCGGCATTGGCCCAATGAAGGATCTTGAGGCGGTGTACGATATCCCCGTACAGATCGCTGCGGTGTTGGGTAAGTCGACGATGCATGTGAGCCAGCTCTTGAAGCTGGGCCGCGGCGCCGTGGTCGAACTGGACCGCAAGGTTGGCGAGGCCATCGACATCTACGTCAACAACCGGCTGGTCGCCCGTGGTGAAGTCGTCGTCGTCGAAGACCGGCTGGGCATCACCATGACGGAAATCATCAAATCGGAACGTGGATGACCGACACCCGCGAAAACACCGAATCGCCGCGCGCCCAACGCTCGGCCTCCAGCGCTTCCGTCACGAACGCGCCCGTCTCTCGGGCGCGTTTATCATCACGGGGGGGGCTGGACGCGACCACATTGATTGGTTTGGCGGCGGCGGTGGGTGTCATTCTGATCGCGATGGCGTCGGGCGGCTCCTTGCGGAGCTTTCTCGATCCACCCGCGCTGCTAATCGTTTTAGGCGGCACTCTGGCGGTGACCTCCGCGTCTTTTTCACTGGGCGATGTGACGACGGCGTGGCGGGGCGCCATCAGCATTCTGGCCCAGCGAACCCATGACCCGCGCAACGTCGCCCGGCAAGTGATGCTGCTGGCGGAAGCCTCGCGCCGGGCCGGGCCGGAGATGCTCAAAAGCACGTTGCCCGAGCTGAAGAGCGAGCCGTTCCTGCACCGCTGCGTCTCCTTGATCACCGAAGGTCTGCCGACCGACGAGGTGGAGCGTGTCCTGACCGCCGAGGTCGAGGCGGCTGGTTCATCCCGCATCAAGAGCGCCGCCGTGCTGCGCCGGGCGTCGGAGGTGGCGCCAGCCATGGGGCTGATCGGCACGCTGATCGGCTTGGTGCAGATGCTGGGCGGCCTGAGCGATCCGTCAAGCATTGGGCCAAGCATGGCGCTGGCGCTGCTGACCACATTTTACGGCGCCGTCTTCGGCAACGTCGTGCTGGCGCCGCTGGCCGCCAAGCTCGAACGTTGCGCCGAGGAAGAAGCGCTGGTCAAGACACTGTACACCATTGGAGCGGTGTCCATCGCCCGGCAGGAGAACCCGCGCCGGTTGGGGATGCAGCTGAACACTCTTCTGCCGCCGGGGCGGCGAATTCAATACATCGAGAAAGAATCCCCGAGGGGAGCATAAGATGCGTTTGCTGATCGTTGGATCCCTAGAGGGGTACATCACCACCGCTGGCAAGATCGCCATACAGCGCGGCGCGAAAGTGTCGCATACCGACAGCATCGATGGCGCTCTCAACGCTTTGCGTGCGGCGTGCGGCGCCGATCTGGTGATGATCGACGTAAAGCTGGACATCGCCAGCTTCGTTCAGCGCCTGAAGGTGGAACGTATCAACATCCCTGTGATCGCTTGTGGCATCG
>JAVBJZ010000033.1:0-34171 GCA_031546725.1 Azospirillum sp. | reverse complement strand
TGCCCATTTCTTGGCCTTTGGGGGCGTGCATGTCCGAACCCCAAAAAACCCCCCCGCCGCGAAGAGGGGGTCTCCGCCCCGAAACTGGAACAGTAGAAAAAAGACTCCTGGAAAGGCTTAGCTTTCGCCGGAGGCGCGCATCTGGCGCTTGCGCTCGTTCGGATCCAGGTAGCGCTTACGCAGACGAATCGACTTCGGCGTAACCTCGACCAATTCGTCGTCGGTGATGTAGGACAGCGCCCGCTCCAGGGTCATCTGGATCGGCGGCGTCAGGCGCACCGCTTCATCCTTGCTGGTGGTGCGGATGTTGGTGAGCTGCTTGCCCTTGATGACGTTGACTTCAAGGTCGTTGCCGCGGGTGTGCTCGCCGACGATCATGCCCTGATAGACCGGCACGCCCGGATCGATCAGCATCGGACCGCGGTCCTCCAGGTTCCACAGAGCGTACGCCACCGCCGTACCGTCGGAGTTGGCGATCAACACCCCCGTGCGCCGGGCCGCGATCACCCCCTTGTAAGGGCTGTAGCCATGGAACAGGCGGTTCATCACGCCGGTGCCGCGCGTGTCCGTCAGGAACTCACCGATGTAACCGATCAGGCCACGCGACGGGGCGTAGAACACCAAGCGGGTCTTGCCACCGCCACCGGGCCGCATCTCGATCAAATCGGCCTTGCGTTCGGCCAGCTTGTTGACGACAGCGCCGGAGAATTCATCATCCACGTCGATGACGACTTCTTCAATCGGCTCCAGGCGCTGGTCATCCTTGGTCTGGAACAGCACGCGCGGGCGGCTGATCGAGATTTCATACCCTTCCCGGCGCATGGTCTCGATCAGGATGCCGAGTTGCAGCTCGCCGCGACCGGCCACCTCGAAGGCGTCACCGCCCTCGGTGTCGCGGATGTGCAGCGCCACATTGCCTTCCGCCTCGCGGTAGAGGCGGTCGCGGATCATGCGGCCGGTGACCTTGTCGCCTTCGCGACCGGCCAGCGGGCTGTCATTGACCGAGAAGGTCATGGCCAGCGTCGGCGGGTCGATGGGCTGGGCCGGCAGCGCTTCCATGACGACCGGGTCACAGATCGTGTCGGCGACGGTGCTCTGCGACAAGCCGGCAATGGCGATGATATCGCCAGCCCCCGCCTCGTCCACCGGCACACGCTCCAGGCCACGGAAGGCCAGCACCTTGGAAATGCGGCCCTGCTCGATCAGCGTGCCGTCGTGCCGCAACGCCTTGACGGCCATGTTTGGCTTGATCCGACCGGACTGGATACGGCCCGTCAGAATGCGCCCCAGATACGGGTTCGCTTCCAGCGTGGTGGCCAGCATGGTGAACGGCTCATCCTCGCCACCCACTTGATGCGGCGGCGGCACGTGGTCGCGAATCAGCTCGAACAGCGGGTCCAGGCTGTCGCGCGCGCCGTTTTCCAGATCGGTGGTCGCCCAGCCGTTGCGGCCCGAGGCGAACAGGGTGGGAAAGTCGAGCTGGTCGTTCGTTGCGTCCAACGAGGAGAAGAGGTCGAACACCTCGTCATGCACTTCGTGCGGACGGGCGTCGGAGCGATCCACCTTGTTGACCACGACCATAGGCCGCAGGCCGAGGCGCAACGCCTTGCCCAGCACGAACTTGGTCTGCGGCAGCGGCCCTTCGGCGGCGTCGCACAGCAGCACCACGCCATCCACCATGGAGAGGATGCGTTCCACCTCACCACCGAAGTCGGCGTGGCCGGGGGTGTCCACGATGTTGATGCGCAGGTCGTGCCAGAAAACCGACGTGCATTTGGCCAGGATGGTGATGCCGCGCTCACGCTCCAAATCATTGGAGTCCATGGCGCGTTCGGCCACCTGTTGGTTTTCACGGAAGGTGCCGGACTGCTTTAAAAGCTGGTCCACCAGCGTGGTCTTGCCGTGGTCGACGTGGGCGATGATGGCGACGTTTCGGAGATTCATTCTGTACCGAGTTCGGCTCGTCCGGCGCCCTTCGTTGCGGGCGGTATGCCCAAAACAAAATGGCCCGCCAAGAGTTCCTGGTGGGCGCCGCCGGGTGGGATATTCGCACTGCAATATAATAATCCGCCCGTCCAGGGCAAGAGGCGATGCAAACCGACTGATAGAACGAACGGCGGGTTCGGTAGCGTTAGCCAGGCCTTCAGCTTGACAAGCCTTTCATCTTCTGCGGATTGTCGTAGCAACCACCACTTGCCTCGACAATGACCCGCGCCTTCCGCCCCACCATCGGTCTGCTTCTCTCGCTTGCATTTTCGCTGGCGGGGTTCGCCGTGCATGCGCAAGACGATCCTGCTTCAAAAGCGGTAACTCCGAATGCCGAAGCGGCCACCGAGGATGGGCCCAAAATACCCTATGAGGTCGAATTGACGGGGGTGGAGGATACGGCGCTCGGCGATTTGCTGCGCGGATCGTCGTCGCTGGTTGAACTGAAGGACAACCCACCCCCTTCCTTCATCGGGTTGGAGCGGCGCGCCGACAGCGACCGTGAACGCCTGCTGACCGCGTTGCGCTCAGCAGGCTATTATGATGCGCAGCTCACGGTGCGTCTTGACCCGGACACCCAGCCCGTCAAGGTCAGCATCACGGTGACGACGGGGCAGGCCTACAGCTTCAAGACCATCGAAACGCGCACCGCCACGGGCGAGCCTTTGCCCGGCGGCCCGGTCACCCCCAGCGATCTTGGTCTCGATCCCGGCAAAACGGCTGACGCGCCGACGGTGGTGGACGCACAGTCCAAGCTGATCGCCGCGCTGGTCGGGCGTGGCTACGCCTTCGCCAAGGTGACCGACCGGCAGGTGGTGGTGGACCATTCCGACCATAGCATGGACGTCACCTTCATCGCCGACCCCGGTCCGCCCATCCGCTTTGGCCCCGTGGAGATCCATGGGGCGGAAACGTTGGACGAAGACCTGCTGCGTGGCCGCCTGCCCTGGAAACCGGGGGAGTCATACCAACCCGGTCTCTTGGACAGGGGACGGACGAACCTCGCCAAGCTGGGCGTCTTCGACATGGTGCGCGTGCAACTCGCCGATCAACCCGGCCCGGATGGGGTGACCCCGGTCATCATAACGGTGGCGGAACGCAAGGCGCGCTTTATCGGCGCCGGCGTCGCCTACTCCACCACCGAAGGGATCAGCGCCAGCACCTACTGGGGGCACCGCAACCTGTTCGGTGGAGCCGAGCAGCTTCGCCTGGGCGTCGAGGTTGGGCGCTTGGCCGGTCAGACCAACAACACAAGCACGCTGGACATCCCGGACCTGCGTTTTTCCGCCAATTTCCGCAAGCCGGACTTTCTGGCGCCGCGGCAGTCACTGCTGCTGGATTTCTCCGTGGTGGCGGACAGCCCGCCAGCCTATGAGCGCGTCGCCGGCATCTTCACCGCCGCTCTGGAACGGGAAATCACCGACCAGACGCGGGCGTCTGCGGGAGTGACCTCCGAACGCGGGCGGGTGCGCGCCAATGGACAAACCCAACAGGTGTCGCTGATCGGCCTGCCGCTCTCCATGACTTACGATGGTACGGACAGTCTGCTGGACCCGACGCGCGGTCAACGTTTGGGCGCGACGGTGACGCCCTGGTTCCCGCTGCCCGGCAATGAGAGCCACAGCCGGTTCATCGTGACCAGCATCACCGGCTCCACCCACCATGATTTCAGTGGCGATGGCCGCTACGTCGGCGCGTTGCGGGTCGGGGTGGGAGGCATCACCGGCGGCTCGCTGAGCGATATTCCGGCGGACCATCGATTCTACACCGGCGGCGGCGGGTCGGTGCGCGGCTATGGTTTCCAGAAAGCCGGACCGCGCGATTCGGTTGGCGATCCCCTTGGCGGACGGGCCCTGTTCGAGATGGGGATGGAAATGCGCGTCAAGGTGACGCAGAACATCGGTGTGGTGCCTTTTGTCGACGCCGGTTCGGTCTACGACCGCAGCTTCCCCGATTTCAGCGAACCGTTGCGCGTCGGCGCCGGCTTGGGTCTGCGCTATTACACCGATTTTGGTCCGTTGCGGGTGGATGTCGGCGTTCCGCTGAACCGCCAAACGGGCGATTCCCGCTGGCAGCTCTATCTTAGTCTGGGACAGGCCTTTTAAGGGAATGGGGAACCGAGCAAGGGTGGCGCTACGGAACGGTGCGAGGCTGTGTTGAAAATCCTTCGTTACACATTCTTTGGCCTTGCCGGTTTGCTTCTGCTGGTCGCCGCCGCAGCCGCAGCGGGGATGGCATGGTTGCAGACGGAGGGTGGGCGGCGCTGGCTGACCACCACCATCCAGGACGCCGCCTCCACCCCCGAGGCGCCGCTGACGCTGGGAACGCTGTCGGGCCAAGTACCGTTCGATTGGACGGTCTCCGCGGTCAGCATGGCCGACCGCGATGGCGTCTGGCTGACGCTGCATGACGTGCATCTCGCTCTGGACCCCTGGGCCTTGTTGCAGCGGCGCGTCACGATTCGCGCCCTTACCGCCGCCCGGATCGCTGTCGAGCGCCCACCGGCCCCCTCACAAGTCCCTGCGCCCCCACCCCAGACGCAAACCGCCCTGCGGCCTGACCTCCCCAAACTGCCACTGACCATTGTCCTGGAACGCCTTGCGGTGGACGAACTGCGCTTGGGCAAGGCGTTGCTGGGGGGGGAGGAATCGGCCGTGCTGCGCGTCGATGCGAACGCCCGGCTTTCTGCCGGTGGCGATGGGCTGGACGCCACGCTGACGGTGGCGCGAATCGACAACACACCGGGCCGCGTCGCCGTGACCCTGGCCTTCGCCCCGGATAGCCGGCAACTCACGGTGGATCTCAAGGCGTCGGAACCAGAGGGCGGCGTCATCGCCCATATGCTGGCGATTCCCGGCCTGCCGCCGGTCGAAGCGACGCTGGATGGCCAAGGAACGCTGGCGGACTGGACCGGTCGGCTGAACGCCACGGCTGGCGCGGTGGTGAACCTCACCGCCGACGCCACGGTGAAGGCCCAGCCGGGTGGGTATGCGGTGACCCTGGCGAGCAGCGGCGATGTGGCGCGGCTGCTCCCCGCGCCGGCGGGCGATCTCGTCGGACCGAAGCCCAGCCTCGACGCCGCGTTGTGGGTCGGTGCGGATGGCGGGCTGGAGCTGCGTCCCCTGACCCTGACCACCGCAGCCGGCGCAGCGCGCCTGACCGGCAGCCTCGGCGCCGACCACCAGCGCCTCTCTCTCCAGGCGGAAGTGGTTGCGGGCGCGGATTCCGCTGCGCATCCCCTGACGCCGGTGCGCTGGCGCGATGCGCGGGTGACGCTCAGCGCGGACGGAACGCTGGCCGACCTAGCCTTTGCAATCGACGCGCGGCTGACGGGGGTGGGCAGCGACGATCCAGGGTTGGCCGCCGCCGTGGGGCCAGAACTGCGGCTGGAGGCCAAAGGTGCGATGCAACCGGATGGTGGCCGCGTGCGGCTCGATGGGCTGGCGCTGACCAGCGCGGCGGGCGCGCTCACCGTGGATGGGGTCATGGCCGGCTGGGGACGGGAGGCGGACGCCACGCTGCGCCTGGCGCTGGCCGATCTCTCCACCCTGTCCGGGCTTGCCAAGCGCCCCCTGGCCGGGTCGGTGGCGCTGGAAGGGCCGATCACGGTTCGCGAAGGCGCGGTGCGCGCCGCTCTCGACGGTCGCGTCACCGCCCTCAACACCGGCACGGCGGCGGATGAAATACTGGGCAATGAGGTGCGGCTGACGTTAAAGGCGGCGACCGAGCCGAACGGGATGGTCCGCCTTGATGATCTGCGCGTCGAGGGGGACGCCCTCTCGCTGACCGCCAGCGCCGCCCTGGCCGAAGGACGGCTGGAGGCGAACGCCACGCTGGCTCTGCCACAACTCGCGCCGATTGGCGAGGCGCTGGAATCGCCAATGGACGGTGGCGTCACCCTTGATCTCACCGCCCGAGGACCGCTCAACGCTTTGGAGGTGCTGGCGCATGCGGTCGGGCGCGATCTCGTCCTGCAAGGACGGCGACTCGGCGCAACCGAGCTGACGGTGACCGCCGCCGATTTGCCGGCGACGCCGCATGGCGGCGTCCAGGTCACATCCCATCCCGGCGAGGCGGGCCTTGCCGCGAGCATCGCGTACGCGCTGAACGGTGACACCTTGCGCCTGAGCGATTTGTCGGTGACCAACGGCCCCAACACGATCAAAGGCGCGATCGCCGTGGCGCTGGATACGCTCATGGCGACGGGTCGGCTGGAAGGGATTTTTCCCGCCTTGCCCGCCTTGTCGGGGCTGGCCGGTGTGGGGTTGGAGGGTGACGCCGGCTTTGTCCTGGCGCTGGACGCCAAGGATGGCAAGCAGACGGCGGGGCTCACCGCCAACGCGCGCGGCCTCAAAGTCATGGGCGCTGACGGGCCGTTGCTGTCCAGCCAAAAGCTCACGCTATCCGCCGATGTGGCGGATGCGCTGGGCGCGGCGTCCGGTAAGGCGCGGGTTGAGATGCAGAGCGCTGTGCTGGCCGGGGCTGAAATCGCCGCGTTCACCGCTGGCGTCGATGGCGGTCTCGGCAAGGCGCGCTTCCAAGCCAGCGGCACGGGCGCCGGCTCCACCGCCGGCAGCCTGGACATGGCAGGAATTTTTGAGCAAGAGGCCGCGACACGCCGCGTCCGGCTTGAACGCTTTCAGCTCAGCGCTGCGGGTGAGACCCTGCGCCTGGCGCAGCCGGCGGGCATCGAGATCGCCGATCGGCGCTATGTGATCAACGGGTTGCAATTGGTCAGCGGCGGCGCGCGTTTGACCGCCGATGTGGCCCTGAGTGGCGATCAGATGAAGGGCTCCGTGCGGGTGGACCAGTTGCCGCTGGCTCTGGCGCGCCTGTTCGATCCGGCCTTGCGGGTCGACGGCGCGCTGAACGCCACCGCCGCCCTGTCGGGGACCGTGCAGAACCCGCACGCGGAACTTTCGGTGCGCGTCGCCGGTCTGCGGTCCGCCTCCGCCGGATCCGCCACCGACTCCGCCGCTCTCCCGAGCCTGGACGCCACCCTCAACGCGCAGTGGCAAGGCCGTCAGGTGAACGCCAATGGAACGGTGGCCGCACGCGGTGGTGATGCCCGGCTTACTCTGCGCGCCGCAGCGCCACTGGTTCTCGACCCTGAGACCCTGGCGATTACTGTGCCCGAACGCGGCAAGCTGGACGCCGGGGTGAGCGGTACGATCCAACTCAGCCTCCTCAACGACCTGTTGGCGGCGTCCGGCGACCGGGCGAAGGGCATGGCGGCGATCGATGTGCAGGTCGGCGGCACAATGGCCAAACCGCAACTGGGGGGAAGCGTGACGCTGAGCGGCGGGCGGTATGAAAACCGCGCCTCCGGTGCGGTGATCACCGACATCGCCGCCCGGCTGATCGGCAGCGGCGATGTCTTCACCCTTCAATCCTTCACCGCACGCACGCAGGGCGGCGGCACGTTGGCGGCGGAGGGGGTCATCCGTCCCTCAGCGCATGAGGCGCGGCAGATCGATCTGCGCGTGCGGGCAGTCGATGCCCGGCTGTTGCAAACCGACATGATCACCGCCCGCATCGGCGCCAACCTGACCTTGGCCGGCAGCTTCGCCGCTTCCGTGCTGGCCGGTACGGTGACCATCGAAGAAGCGGAGGTGCAGATCCCCGACCGTATGCCGCCCAATGTGGTGGACCTCAAGGTGGTCGAGGTCGGTCGCGGGGTTTCCCCGCCCACCAAGGATGCACAAGCCCCCCCGACGCAGGCGCGTCCGGCCCAGCAGGCCGCCTCGCGCACGGCGCGCCCGCAACCGGGGCGCAAGCCGGGAGCACGCGCCAAGGGCGCACCGGTGGCGGTGGCGTCGCCACCGACCGCCGCCGGCCCCATCATCGGCTTGGATTTGTCGATTGCCGCCAACAACCGCATCTTCGTGCGTGGCCACGGTCTGGTGGCGGAGTTCGGTGGGCAGTTGAAGGTCGCCGGGACGGTGGACCGGCCAGAGATCACGGGCCGGTTCAGCATGCTCAAGGGCACGCTGGACCTGCTGTCCAAGATTTTCACCTTTGAACACGGCTTCATCGATTTCGACGGTGGCTGGCCGATCGACCCACGCCTTGACCTGCTGGCCTCGGCCACCGCCAATCAGGTGACGGCGCAGGTCCAGATCTCCGGCACGGCCAAGCAGCCGAAGCTGGAACTGACCTCACCCCAGGGCTTGCCGCAGGATGAGGTGTTGGCGCGCGTGCTGTTCGGCAAATCGACCGGCTCGCTGAGCGCGCTTGAAGCGGTGCAGCTTGCCCAGTCCGCCGCAACGCTGGTTGGCCTGGGTGGCGGCACGAGCGTTGTTGACAAGGTGCGCCAGATGCTTGGCATCGACCGGCTGGAGTTCAACGGGGGAGAAAACGGCAAAGGCGGCTCGGTCGAGGCCGGGCGCTACGTCTCCGACCGGGTCTATGTCGGTGTCGAGCAGGGCATCGGCGCCGGTGGCGCCAGCCAAAGCCGCGCCAAGGTGGAAATAGATTTGTTCAAGAACTTCAAAGCCGAAGCCGGCGTGGGCGTCGATGCAGAAACGCGCTTTGGATTCAAATTTGAATGGAATTATTAAGGCTTACGGCTTCAAACGGCGTTGAGCGGCCAAAAAAGCGACTGGCCAGTTCGCTGACGCGAGCGGCGTCGCCCGTGGTGTAGAAGCGTGGATTGACCACGCCCTCACCGCCTGCCGGCAGCGTGTGTTCTGGCAGCGTGTACTCTGGATGACGCTCCAGATAATGCGCCAGGGAACGGACGACCAGGGTGGGCTGGCACAGCACCTCGACCTGCGCCGGCAGCGCTTTGGCGAAGAGATGCCCGACCAGCGGGTAATGCGTGCAGCCGAGCACCACCGAATCAAGCCGCTCCCCGCGCAATTGCTCAAGCAGCGCCGCGACATAGCCGCGCACCACAGGCCAAACCACGCTGTCGCAAGCGCCGTCCTCGATCAGCGGCACGAGGTCTGGGCATGCTTGCTGGACAACCGTGACATCCGGCGCACGCTTGCCGATCTCGCGCGGAAAGGAATGGGAGGCGACGGTCGCAGCGGTGGCGAAGACGCCAACCGTGCGTGGTTCCGGCAGACGGTCGGCCCGGGGCGATTCGACCATCCAGGGAACGCGGGTGATCGCCTCGACCATCGGCACCAGCACACCCAACACGTTGCGCCCAGGATAGGCCTTTTGCAGCCATGTCCGCTGCAGTCGGCGCAGCGCCACCGCCGCCGCGGTGTTGCACGCCAGCACCACCAGCCCACAACCCTGCTCGAACAGGTATTCTACGCTGCTGAGGGTGCGGGCATAAATCTCCTCATCGCTGCGGGGGCCGTAGGGGGCGGCGGCATGGTCACCCAGATACATGAAGGACCGGTTGGGAAGCGCATCGACGAGGGCGCGCAACACCGTCAGCCCACCATGCCCGGAATCGAAAACGCCGATCACCGCATAAACCTCTTTTAAAAATGCTGGCTCCAGACCGGGCGGGAGTATGCCACATCGCGCGCGCAGCGGAAGCCCCCTGCCCTTTTCCTATGTTTCCTCAAAGAAGCAACCGCTGCGAGCCGCGACCACGGCCACTTGCGTGCGGTTGCGCACGCCCAGCTTCTGCATGATGGCCCGCACATGCACCTTCACCGTGCCTTCGAGCACGTCCAGTTCACGGGCGATCTCCTTGTTCGAACACCCGGCCAGCAGCCGTTGGAAGACGTCACGCTGGCGGTCGGTCAGGCGGTCGACGACCTGCCCGGTTGGTCGTGGCGCATCGGCGGCGACATTGCCGCTGAGCACGGCGCGCGGCAGCGGCAAGAACGTCTCCCCCGTCAGCGCCAGGGAAATGGCATGCTCGAGCACCGCCGTCGAACTCGTCTTCAAAATATAGCCTCTGGCGCCCATGCGCACGCTGTCGACGATATCGCCCACCTCGTCGGAACCGGAGATGACCAGCAGCGGCACGCCGCGCAGCCTTTCGATCATGCGACGCATCCCGTCGCGGTCGGTCAGGCCGAGATCGAACAAGACCAAGGTCAGATCCGCTGTGCGGGACACGATGTCAACCGCGTCCGCCAGCGTCCCGGCCTCGAGAACCTGCGCATCGGGATGGATCTCGCTTACCGACAGCGCGAAACCATGCCGCACCAGCGGATGATCGTCCACGACCAGGAACGTGCCCGGCTTGCCGTGCAAAACCCGATCATGGGCAATCGAACGCACCTCTAGTTCCATCACGTCATTACCTTCCTCTGGTGTAGAGCTTCTGGACGCAAGGAGTCATACTGGAGCCAATCCTATTTGTTTGCCAAAAATTTTGATGCTGAATAGATAAATATACCATACGAGCCAAATAAAATACAGATTCATACTATTAAACTTCCTTGCAACGCTCATGGATGCTCGTATAAAACACTTACATACCCCACGCAAAATCAATATTTATTCAAAAATCAATGCTAATTTTTACACTTTCTTCTCATTATTAAAAAAAGAATTACTTGCGACAATAAACGCTTAAGTAGCGTCATGGAGAAGCTTTGATGGAACCTTGGAACGTGATGCTGATCGATCACGATCGGCTGTTTTCGGCGGCGCTTGGCACGCTCATAAGCAACGGCCCTTTCCGTGTCTGTCATTCTGCGGTGGATGGGATCGACGCCGCCACCGCCGTCGATCACGGTATCGAAGCCGATCTCATCGTCGTCGCCTTGCAGAACGGCTCAGCTGAGGAGATCACCGGGATCAAACGGTTGCGCGGGGCCACTGGCGCGCGCATCGCCGTGCTTGCCGACGATGTGCTGGATCGATCCTTGTCGATGGCGCTGAAGGCCGGGGCCGACGCTTTCCTCAACAAATCCATGTCCAGCGAATCCCTGCTGCGCGCCTTGCAACTCGTCATGCTCGGCGAGGTGGTCTACCCCACGCATGTCGCCAGCCTGTTGAGCGTCGGCGCCAACGAACGCCCCACCCCACCGCGCCCTGTTTCTGCCAGCAACGAACTCTCCAAGCGCGAGGTGCAAATCCTGCGCTGTTTGCTTGCCGGCCAATCGAACAAGGCGATTGCCCGCAATCTGCGCATCACCGAATCCACAGTGAAGATGCACTTCAAAAACGTCATGCGGAAGATCAACGCCCAAAACCGCACTCAAGCAGCCGTGTGGGCGATCCAGAACGGCCTGTCACCCCTGGCGAACGCCTGACCTGTCGCCTCTGGCGAATACCTGACCTGTCGCCTCCGGCGAATACTTGAAGTGTGATCATCCCAGCGGAAATCCTGGCGCAGCAGGATCCCCGCCTCTTCAGGTGAATGCTATTGCCTCGCCAGCTCCGTTTCCGAGCCCGCCGCGCGCCAGACCTTGGAAGCGGTGGGTCCGGTGTCGCCAACGGTTTCGATATACTTCACCGGATCACCCTGCCGCAGGTTCTCCAGCGTCACATTGATGCAGGAGTTGCGATGGAAATAGAGCTGCGTGCCGGTGTTGGTGCGCAAGAAGCCGTGATCACCGTTGATCTGCGTCACGGAGCCGGGTTCCTCTGGTTCATGCACCTTCACCTCGCCACGCTGCTTTTGCTTATAGTCGATCAGGCGCCGCTCCGCCGCTTCAAAGGCGTCGCGCACCGAGGTGCGGGGATCGGAATTGGCGTATCTGTCTTGCGTCTTGGCGGGCTTGCGGCTGATCACGATATCCTGACCGGGCACCATCAGCTCGATGTGAATATCGAAGACATTGCCGGTGCGATGCTGCCGATGCTGCTTTTCCACCGCGACGCGGATACCGACCAGGCGGTTATACAAACGCCCTAGTTTTTCAGCCCGCTCGCGGATGTAACCCTCCAGCGCTTCGGATGTATCCATGTTGTGGAAGGCGATCTCCAAATTCGTATCCATGGCTTCCCCTATCTTCGCGCGTTCAATCAGTAAATCTTCGCTACGGATACGGTCTCCAGGTCTTCCGCCATCAAACCTCTCTTCTCCTTCGGTGCAGACAGATTTTGACGTCTGCAGTGAATCTTAACTGCTTGCCCCAGCCTTTGGTTCCCTGCCATCCACACCTCCTTCAATAGGTTTTAGTTCCTTTTATTTTAAATTATAGGCTGAAAAACTCCTTATTCATGAATAAATGCACATGCAATCAATGGTGTCGCCGCTATGCGGCGTGCGATCGTCATGATTGTGTGTTTTGCAATTGAATCTCCTGAAATTTTTATTGCGCTGCACACACAGCGGCGCGCCGAGGGCAAATATGCTGCAGGCCAACACCGGATTTTGTCACCGTCTTTTATGTGATGACCCTCAAGCCACACGCCAACCCCTTGTCGTTCAGGACTCTTCCATCGACCGTAACTTGCCTGCAACTCACAAGGAGCAAAGCGACCGCACCTGCGTGACTTTCGTCATCTTGCCCTTTGAATTACCCACAAAGGGGTGCTATTCCACGCCCGGTCCCAGCCTTCGCGCCTGGGGGTGGACCAACAGACGGGATCACCGCATTGTCACTCCTTGCTCCACCCTTTTCCATCCGCTTCGCCTCAGCCTTGCTTGGGGTCGCCGTTCTATCGTCATGCGCTGGAGCGCGTGCTGCGGATGCGAACAAGGACGGAGTTCTGCTCCAACTCGGCCTCTTCCAGAAGGAAGGTGAGGCTTGGTGGACGTGGCAGCAGATTTTGCGGCGGGGCCCCGACGTAGCACGCAACCTTACTCCCACCGTCGTGACGCTCAACCCCAAGCAGGGCTCCGGCGTCGCCCTGCACGCTGCTTTGAAAAACGGCGGCGACACGAACGCGCTGTGCCGCCGCATCATCAGCGCAGGCTTTGGCTGCGTGGCTGTCCAAAGCGCGGAACCAGCCGTTTCCCCGCCTCTCCCCACTCTTACTCTGGCGCCCCAACCGGCGATCACGCGAACCGAGGTAAAGGACGAAACCCCTCCACCTCTGCCTCTTATTCCTAGTGAAACGGCGCAAATCACGCCTCAACCGGTAATTCAGGCCAAGGCAGAGGAACAAATTCCGCCAGCCTCAGCCCCTGCTGCCGTGACGCCGGCTCTTGCCATGCCTCAGGTGGCTTCTCTCTCCGTCCCTGCAGCGCCCGCACCACCCGCAGCGCGAGGGATGACGGTGCTCGACGCGAACCCCATTGATGGCATATATTCCTATAACAGCGATGATGCTTCCCAGATGGTGGAAGTCGAAAAGCACGCGCATCGGCGCGGGCGCCTCGGCTCTGTCGTTCCCGACACCGATCTGGACATCATGCCCGCGGTGTTGGCAAAGAAAGGCTGGAATCTCTGCGCGCTGACGTTCGATGATGGTCCGCACCGTACGGTCACCCGCCAGATCCTCGATATTGTGAACAAGGAAAAAATCCACGTCACCTATTTCCCGGTGGGGACGGCGGCGCTCTCGCAGGGTGAGCTCATCCATGATTTCGTCACCGCCGGCCACGAGATCGGCAACCACAGCCTGACGCATGGCAATCTCCGCACCATGACACCGGAAGCGCAACGCTTCGAGATTGCCGAGACCAACCGTATCCTGCGCAGCTTCGGCGCCGATCCCGTGCTGTTCCGCCCGCCCTATGGCCGTTACACGTTGGAGCTCCTGTCGATCACCCGCAAAGAGCATATGAGCCCGGTTTTGTGGAACGTCGACACCCGCGATTGGAAGGTGCGCGACCCGGACAAGATCGTTCAGCAGGTAAAGACCAGCGTGGGAACCGGCAGCGTTATTCTGCTGCACTCCACCTATCAATCCACGGCGAACGCGCTGCCGCGCGTGATCGCGACGCTCCGCGCCAAAGGCTGTGAGTTCGTGACCTTGTCGGAATGGATCGCCAGCATGCGCGACATCGCAGCCCCCTATTTGGTGAACGCTGCGGAGCCGCTGGTCAGCGCCCGCGCCCCGATCGGCGCGGTCCCCCACTAAAGCCGGTCGCCAGACCTAAAGAGCGCGTACACGACTCTGCTCTAATCCCTGCCGCCATGAATCCCGCGCATTACTTCCCAGCGGCCTTTTTGTTCTGGACATATTTGCGGATAGCCGCGCCTTCATCCGGGCCCAGCATCACCCAGGTACAAGCACATTTATCACCTTCGACGGCGTCGACGCCAATATTGGTTGTAAAGCTGAAGCGACCGAACTGATCGTCGACCGTTATCGTGGTGCGAGCGTTCTGGCCGGCGATCAGAGAATCGTCAAACTCCGTGATGACAAAACCCTTGATGGAGATGGACAGCAGCGGATAACTCTTGCTATCGAACTGGGCCGTCCCCACAGACTTTCCCTTATTAGGTTTTGTTAAAGGTTTTGTTGAAGCTTTCGCCGGAGCGTTCTTATCCTTAACTGAAATCTTCAGAAAATCAAACAGGCCCATCGCACTTTATACCTCTTCAGGAATCACTTCCCGCCCGCCGCCTCGGAAGGCTCGATGCTGGACTGCTCCCGTTATGCGCTGGCGCCTATACTTTCGCAACCTCAGAATCGGCGTGACGCGGTGAGCCACGCGCTTCGAGCGCGCGAAGCAAACAAAACAACAAAGGGCATCAACGTCACCAGCACCAAGACCATTCCTATCAGCACTGAAACAAAACTGGCCGAATCAGTGTAGTTGAGAAGAAGGACCAATTTAACCAGAAGATGCATGATCACCATGGCAAAGATCATGGCCACAAGCGCCGGCAGCAAATAGCCGAACCGACAGACCAAAGTGCCACCGCTCTGGGCAGGATGCTTGGCTTGCGGTGTCCTGCAAGACATTTTCAAGCCATCCTCCCCAAACACATCGTGCATGGTCCTCTCCCGCAGCGCTCATCTTAAAAAAATACGGAGCTGCGGAACTTGATTATAAACATTCTCCGACAAGTTGCATCCCGGATAATCCGCCTATCACTATAGTTTTGGCTGCTCCACCGCCGCATCGACCGGCTCGGAGGCGATCCAGCAGCGGAGCACCTCCGCAACGCTCCAGGCCTGGGCGACGCAGCCGCGCGCCGTGAAGGGAGGGGCGGCGTCGAAAACCTCGCTGATCGTGCCGATACCAGCCTCATTGAGATGCGGCAGATAACCCTCCAGCAATTTGCGCGCTCCGGCCCGGTCATCAGGATAGAGTTTCAGCCAGGCATCCACCATCGGGCCAATCAACCAGC
This sequence comes from Azospirillum sp., assembly GCA_031546725.1. Taxonomy (GTDB): domain Bacteria; phylum Pseudomonadota; class Alphaproteobacteria; order Azospirillales; family Azospirillaceae; genus Azospirillum. The sequence continues at coordinate 19,070 of JAVBJZ010000033.1, read as the reverse complement.
CCCACACCGTACCTTGGTGGTAAGCGGCGTCACGCGCCCGCAAATCGCCAAAATATTTGGATTTGTAATCCTTGTGCCCGGGCGTGAGCGAACGCAGACCAACGGGGGTCAACAGCTGTTCCCGCACCACGCCGACCATCGCCTCCCAATGTTTGCGGTCGAGAACCGGGTTGTCCAGCGAGATGGCTAAAAGCTGGTTGGGACGGATGGCGTCATCATCGCCGTGCTCGCCATCGATCACGTCATAAAGGCAGCTCTGCCCCTCGTTCCAATAGCGTGCGTTGAAGGATTTGTACGCCCGCGCCGCCATCACACGGTAGGGTTCAGCGGCGAGATCCCCGCTTTCCTCTTCCACCCAAGAGGCCAGCAGGCACAAGGCGTTGTGCCACAGTGCATTGATCTCCACCGCTTTGCCTCGGCGCGGCGTCACCACCCAATCCTCCACCTTGGCGTCCATCCAGGTGAGTTGGTAGCCTTCCTGCCCCTGACGCAGCAGCCCATCCGCCGGGTCCATGGCGATGCCATAATGCGTGCCCTGGCGGTGGTGGTCGATGATATCCACCAGCTTCGGCAGAATGATGCGCAGAGTATGGCGATCGTCGGTGACCTTCAGGTAACGATTCAGCGCGTGGAAGAACCACAGCGTGGCGTCGGCGGTGTGATAAAGCCCCTCATCCTTGCCGTCGGGGAACATGTTGGGGATCAGGCCATGCCGCACATAATGCGCGAAGGTCCGCAGAATCCAGCCGGCTTCGATTATCCGGCCGGTGCTCAAGGTCAGCCCCTCCAGGCTGATCATGGTGTCGCGGCCCCAATCAGTGAACCAGTGGTAGCCGGCGATGACCGTGCGGACCTCATCACCTTCGGCGCGGGCGCGGAGCTGGTCGGCGATCCGCCCCGCCGGCACGAAGATGAAACTGTCCGCCGCCAGCACCAGCTCCGCCATGGCGCCTTCACGCAGAGCGGGGTGGGCCAAGCGCACCAGACGCCGCCGCCGCTCCTGCTCGAACATCAAAACGTCGCTGGGCGGTAGCGCCTCCATCCGCTGCCAGGTTTCGGTGGCGGCCATGAAGGTGATCGCCTGCCCTTGATTGAGGGTGCCGCTGAAATAACCGGGCGTCCACAGCCAGCCACGGGATTCGTAACCACGATCGGCTTCAACCGAATAATAGGTGTCGCGCCGGTCACCGCCATCCAGGGTAAAGGGCAAAACCGCCCCGTCGATCCCCATGCGCAGCACCGGCAAGCTGGGGCCGGCCCACACCTCGTATTCCAGACCGTCGGCGATGACCCGGTAATCGCGCCCCAAGGGGTTGTCCACCGCCGCTTCCAACCGGCGAAACGCCAGCACCGGCCGCAGCCGCAGCCGCACGGGGACCGGCGCCTTCAAGATACGGTAGGTGATGTGCACGATGTTCTGGCCGTGCGGCATCACCACCTGTTTTTCGATGATGATGTCTCCGATCTCATAGCGCCAGACCGGCAAGCCGTCCTCCAGACGGAATTCGGTCAGCGAGCCGCGCCACCCCTCGGCCCGGCTGTCGGGTCCCGAATCATGACTGCCCAAGCGTCGCTCGGCGCCGTCCGGCAGGATCACCACATCGTTGACCTGGCTGAGCATGACCACGCGCCCCAAGGGGGCCGGCAACGCCGACACCAGCAACCCGTGGTAGCGTCGGGTCACCGCCCCCGAAACGGAGGCGGAGGCATAGCCACCCAGCCCGTTGGAAACCAGCCATTCGCTGGTGAGCGCGGCGTCCTCGCTGGAGGTCAGGACATCGCGCCCAAGCTTGCGGATGAATTCAGCCATGCATCCCCTCCGACGGCAAGCAAGCATCCAAAACGGCGGCCTCCAGAACCACGGCGGCCTGGCCGGGAAGAAGCCAGTCACCCTCGGTCTCGATAGCCGGTGCGCCAACGCCGCCGTAAGCGACCGCCTCGCTTGACCACATCAGACGCCAGCATCGGCCGGCGGGTGGGGCCAACAGCGGTTCCGGCGCCACATCCAGGTGCACATCGCGCCCCAAATTGACCAGCAACAGCCGGTCCGTTCCACCCTCACCGAAAAAGCGCAGCATGAACGCCTCCTCACCCAGCACCGCACCGTCCAAACCCTGAGGTTTCTGGGCGCGGAACACCGGGTCCTCGCGGCGCAAACGCAGCAGGTCGCGGTGCAGCGCGATGGCCCAGCCGTTGGTTTCGCGCTCGGTAAGATCAAGTTTGCAACGCTCGAAGGTCGCGGGATCATGCGGTAGGGCAAGCTGGCGTCGCATGGCCGGTGTGGAGACGCTCGGAAACTGCTCCAGGAACTCCCTGCGCCCCTGCGCCACCTGCTTCGCCAGTTCCGGCCCGTGGTCGGCAAAATACAAGAAGGGGGCCGAGGCCGCGAATTCCTGCCCCTGAAACAGCAGAGGGGTTCCAGGACCAAGCAGCATCAGCGCGGTGAGCGCCCGGTAGCATCCCGGCGCCGCCAGCGCGTGAATACGCAGGCCAAGCGCGGAATTGGCGACCTGATCGTGGTTTTGCAAAAAGAAGATTATGCCCGCTGGCTCCACGCCGAAGGCCGGCATGCCCCGGCGCTTCTTCTGCCATCGGTACCATTGCCCCTGATAAAGGAAGCCGTACTTCATCGCCGACACGAATTCCTGCGGCGCACCCCGGTAGTCGATGTAATAGGCTTCGCGACGCCCGGTCAGCGCCACCCTGGCGGTGTGGTGGAAATCATCGTTCCACAACGCATCCAGGCCGCATCCCCCGGCCTCTTCCTGAGGCGACCGTAACAGCAAGGAGTGCTGCGGCTCATTCTCACCCACCACGATGGTGGCGCGCCCACGCGCCGCCCGGCGCACGGCCTGCTGGATTTCCGCCAGGATGTGGAGGGGTGAGGAATCAAAGATCTGCTGCGTGGCGTCCAGGCGCAAACCGTCGAGGTGATACTCATCCACCCAGAAGCCGGCGTTGGCGATGAAGAATTCCCGCACCGGTCCGCTGCTGGGGCCATCAAAATTAATGGCGTCCCCCCACTCATTCGCGTAGCGGTCGGTAAGATAGGACTCGGAAAAGGCGCTCAGATAGTTTCCATCAGGGCCGAGGTGGTTGTAGACCACGTCGAGGATGACCGCCAAACCCAGCGCGTGCGCCCGATCGACAAAGCGACGAACATCGTCCGGCGCACCATAGAGGTGGGTCGGCGCGAACAGATTCACCCCATCGTAGCCCCAACCGAAGCGACCGGGGAAATCCGCCACCGGCATCAGTTCCAGCACCGTGACGCCCAGATCGGCAAGATGCGGCAATTCGCGCATCGCCGCCTCCCATGTGCCTTCGCGGGTGAAGGCGCCGATATGCATCTCGTAAAAAACCTGTCCCTTGATGGAGCGGCCCGGCCATCTCTGGTCGGTCCAGGTGAAGTGGGATGGGTCCACCACCTGCGACGGCCCGTGCGGCCCTTCGGGTTGAAAACGCGAGGCCGGGTCCGGATAGGGTTGATCCACACCGGAGGGCTGGAAATGATAAAGGCTACCCACCGGCGTCTCTTCCACCAGCGCCGAAAAATAGCCCCCCTCCTCCGGCTCCAGCGGCACTTTGCGCTTATCAGGCCCGATCACCACGCAAACAGCGGTGAATTTGGGAGCCCAGACGCGGAAATGCACGCGATTCCCAGGAAACACCTCAGCCCCAACGGGATAGCGGCGCTGCATGTCCGATGGCGTTGCGCCCAGGGGGCGATCACCCATGGCAGACGTGCGGGTGGTGGAAACCGTCAACGTCATACCCCCTGTCATCGTCCCTCCTTGTTCATCAAGTTGAGCGCGTAGAGCCCCTTCATCAAAAAGTCGTGCAGCTCGATCTTTTCGGCGATATCGGCATAGAAACTGGCGTCCGGCGGGCTCCCGGCGTTCATCAGCGCCTCATCCCATTGATTGCCGGCGTAATCGCCACGACCGATCAGCATCACCGCGCGCAACTCGATCCGCTCTTCCGGCGTCAGCCCGGCTAGAAGCCGTTGCAGCCGGTCAACTGCGACGCTGGCTTCCGCCGGGACAACGTTGAGCGCGTCCAGATCGGTGGGGTTGCGCGAACCACGCTCCGCCGCTTGTTCGCCAAGGTCCATGGTGCGCATGCCAGAGACATAGCGATGGCGGTCGGCCACCGCCTCATAGGCCAAATCGGCGGTGCGCTTGACGGTGTCGAGTGAGAGCCGTTGCAAATTGGGCATGAGCTTAACCCTTATTCTTGTGGGGGGCGGTTCTGCCGGGTGGCGACAGCCACGGCTCGGTGTGCTGCTTGCGGCGGGTCATGACGCACCTGCGCTGGTCACATCTTGATCAAGACAACAGGCCACTCCCCTGATGAGTCACTGAAACCAGGCGTCGCAAAGGAATTACGACGAGCCCGTCGGTCTTTTGGACCGATAGCGGTCTGCTCCGCGCTTGACAGCGGGGCCGGCGGTCCGCAGACTGTCGGTCATGACGGGCTTCGACCATACGAGCGCGCTTTTGCGACTTATCAACCCGGCGCTTTGACAGCGTCCGGGTTTTGCGCGTTCTTCCCTTTGTTGCTCATAAGCTCGGCGTCATCACACCATGAGCGCTTATTGCATGTTCTCCCGGCCGAGGCCGGGGCTGCGACTTAGAAGCAGCCGTTGAGCCCTCCCGGCGGCTCGGCGGCTGAAGCGTCAGCCGGTTTTCCCAAAAAAAAACCTTTAAGACGAGACGCAGTCCCATGAACCACGCCCCGATGCCGGTCCAGAAATACACGCCGTTCCCCCCCGTCACCCTGACGGACCGCCAGTGGCCCAACCGCACGCTGAACGCGGCGCCGCGCTGGTGCTCGGTCGATCTGCGCGACGGTAACCAGGCGCTGATCGAACCGATGGGTTCCGATCGCAAGCGCGCCATGTTCGATCTGCTGATCCGCATGGGTTTCAAAGAGATCGAGGTGGGCTTCCCCGCCGCCTCGCAGACCGATTTCGACTTCTGCCGCGAACTGATCGACCAAGGCCGCATCCCCGACGATGTCACCATCCAGGTCCTGACCCAGGCGCGCGAAGAACTGATCCGCCGCACCTTTGAAGGCATTCGCGGGGCCAAGCGCGCCATCGTGCATCTGTACAACTCCACCTCGGAGTTGCAGCGCCGCGTCGTGTTCGGCCAGGACCGCCAGGGCATCACCGCCATCGCCGTCGCCGGCGCCGCCGTGATCAAGCGCATAGCCGCCGAGTACCCGGAAACCGACATCACCCTGGAATATTCCCCGGAGAGCTTCACCGGCACCGAGCTGGATTTCGCCGTGGCGATCTGCGAGGCGGTGGCCGATGTCTGGGGACCGACGGCTGAGCGGCCGATGATCCTCAACCTGCCGGCCACGGTGGAGATGTCGCTGCCCAACGTGTACGCCGACCAGATCGAGTGGTTCTGCCGGACCATCAAGGGGCGGGAGCGCTTCATCATCAGCCTGCACCCGCACAACGACCGTGGCACCGGCGTGGCGGCGGCGGAGCTGGGCCTGCTGGCCGGCGGCGACCGTGTCGAAGGCACGCTGTTCGGCAATGGCGAGCGCACCGGTAATGTCGACATCATCACGCTGGCGTTGAATCTGTTCACCCAGGGCGTCAATCCCCAGCTGACCATCGACAACATCGATGAGGTGGTCCGGGTCGCGGAATACTGCACCCAACTGCCGGTTCATCCGCGCCACCCCTATGCGGGTGAGCTGGTGTTCACCGCTTTCTCAGGTTCGCACCAGGACGCCATCAACAAGGGGTTGAAGGCGCTGAGCACATCCAACACCGGCGCCTGGGAAGTTCCGTATCTGCCCATCGATCCGCAGGATCTTGGCCGCAGTTATGAGGCGGTGATCCGCATCAACAGCCAGTCCGGCAAGGGCGGCATCGCCTATGTGCTGGAGAATGAGTTCGGGTTGAAGATCCCGCGCCGCTTGCAGATGGAATTCTCCAAGCTTGTCCAGCACGCCGCCGACGAGACCGGCAAGGAGATGTCGCCGTCCAGCATCTATGAATCCTTCAAGGCGGAGTATTTGAACATCGACCGCCCGCTGTCGCTGATCGAGCACGGCACTGAATCGCGTGGCCCGAACTCCGGCCCGCGCGTGCTGACGGCGGTGGTGGAAAGGAATGGTGTACCGACGACGATCCGCGGCAAGGGAACGGGTCCCATCGACGCCTTCATCGATGCGCTGCGCCACGGGGCCGGCATCGATTTGCGCGTGGCCGACTACCACGAGCACGCGGTGACCACCGGCGAGGATTCGCAAGCCGCCGCCTTCGTCGAGGTTCAGACGAGCGATGGCCGCACGCTGCACGGTGTCGGTATCGACCCGGATATCGTGACGGCGTCGTTGCGCGCCCTGGTCAGCGCCGCGAACCGCGCGGCGAAGTAACAATACTATCCAGCGGAGATCCTGACATATCAGGATCTCCGCTTCTTCAATCTTCTATAGAGAGCGTCGCGTCACAGTCTACTTGACGTCAGCCGCCACTTGCATTTTGACGATCTTATCCGGGTCCTTGACCGAGCCATTGCGGGCTTGATCACCCTTCTTGATCTTATCGACAAAGTCCATGCCTTCCACAACCTTCCCCCACACCGTGTATTGACGGTCCAGGAACGGCGCTGACGCAAAGCAGATGAAAAACTGGCTGTCGGCGCTGTTGGGGTCCTGCGTGCGGGCCATGGACAGCGTGCCGCGCACATGCGGCTCCTTGCTGAATTCGGCCTTCAGCTTGCTCTTGCCTGAACCGCCAGAGCCGGTGCCGGTCGGGTCGCCGGTCTGCGCCATGAAACCGTCGATAACGCGGTGAAAGACGACGCCATCATAGAAGCCCTGACGTGTCAGCTCCTTGATCCGGGCGACATGCTCCGGGGCGAGGTCAGGCCGCATTTCGATGACGACACGCCCGTCCTTGAGCTCAAGATAGAGGGTGTTTTCCAGATCCAAGGCAAAAGCCTCCCCTGCAAAGAAAAGGGCGCCAATAAGCGCCATCATGACAATACGCATCCAACGAAACATTCGAAGCTCTCCGATGTGCCGATTCAGCTGGGCTGACGTATAGGCGAAACACGCTGGTTTGCCTAGCCGCCCTTCCGCCTCTCTGGCGCGTGGATTTCGCGGGAAGGGATTTTACGGAAAGGGGCAGCGGTCCGCCGTCACCTCGATGAAAGAACGCGGGCCGGGGGTGAAGGTGAAACGGTGCTCGATGTTGTCCACCACCACGGATTGGTGCAAGGGCAGCGCGCCGCTCGCCACCACTTCCTTGCCGCTTTGGGAGATGATGCGGATCTTGACGGGTTGAGCCGGGTCGAACCAACTCTCGGGTTGGCCCTGTGTGTTGCGCGCCGACATGCCTTCGCCAGTCACCGTGATGGCGCCATTGCCGAACGTGGCGGAGCGGTTGCCGGCCTTGAGCAAGGGGGTCGCCAGAACAAGTTTCTTGCTGTCTGGCGGTTGGCAATTGCGCGGCGTCTGGGCGTGCTCGATCACGAAGGCAAGGCGGGCGGCATCCATGCCGGCAGCCAGCCGTTCACCGGCCAGCTTGCTCAACCGCGCCAGTTCCCCCGTCGGCACATCGCGCTTGAGACGAGCCTCGACCTCAGCCGTGCGCGCTTCGGCAACCTTGGCGGCGTGCTGCATCTGGCTGGCCAGCAATTCGAGTTCCGCCTTCTGCCGCGACAGCAAAGATACCTCCTCGCGCAGGCTGGTGTCGCGCCCCTTCATCTGCTCCACACCCATTTGATAGGCGAACAGCCCGATGCCCAGCAGCAGCGTCGCAAGCAGACCCAGCTTGACGGAGCCGTTAAAGAACCGGCGTCGGTAGCGCTGCTCGTAATCATAGTGGCCAAGAGACATGGGTGTCTCAAAATGAAAGAGGAAAAGGGACCGCGCCGGAGCGGCGCGAGGCTTCTATGGCTAACGGCATCCACCGCCTGTTTCAACCCCCGTCGGGGACGGAGCACAGCGTATTTTGGGTTTACGGTGACCCGGCGCCCGCTTTAGTACTCTATCAGGCGAGATTTGTGGAGCGCGCGCAAGCGCGCGACTAGGCCGCTGAGGCCCCGCACTCTCAAGCAGCATCGATCACGACAGTAAAGAAAGAGCGACGCATGGCGATGAAAGCCCTCTTCCTCGATCGCGATGGCGTGATCAATATCGACCACGGCTACGTCGGTGAGGTGGAACGTTTTACCTTCGTCGAGGGCATCTTCGATCTGACGCGCCGGGCGGTGGACCACGGCTACCGCATTGTCGTCATCACCAACCAAGCCGGCATCGCCCATGGCTACTACACGCAAGAGGATTTCCAGGTTCTTACCCGCTGGATGGTGAATGCGTTCGAGCGGCGCGGGATTCCTATCGCCGCCGTGCTGCATTGCCCATACCACAGCAATGGCAGCGTCGCGGCCTATACGCGGGAAAGCTTCTGGCGCAAGCCCAATCCCGGCATGATTCTGGAAGCGCAGCGACGCTTCGACCTTGATCTCACCCGGTCGATCTTCATAGGCGACATGCTAACCGACATGGCTGCGGCGCAGGCCGCCGGCATCGCCACCCGAATCCTGCTGACGCACGCCGCCTCCCCTCCTGCCCCCGCCTCCTGCGCTTACCGCACGGCAGCGAAGCTGAGGGATGTCGAGAGCGTGCTGTGATGAGCCGTTCGGGGCTGGCCACGCATCACAACCCGCCAACGCCAAACAACCCACCGATGCCGGGGGAGCGAAACTCACCCAAATTCTTGAAGGTCAACACGAAGTAGATCGTGTTGCCGTTCTCCACATCACCTGTGACGGTGGTGAAATCCCGACGGGCGATGGTCTGGAAGGTCAAGCACTCATCCCTGTATGTCAGCACCGCTCCCGTGACGAGCGGACCCGGTGTCGGGTGCAACGATTGGATATGGTTGAGGCTCAACGACCAACGTTCGCTGAATTTTGAGCTGAAACCAAAATTCACCTGCTCCAACTTGTTGCTGGCGCCGTTGATGGGCGCCATGACCTGCCCAGGGGATTGGCCAAGAGGTTGGTTGAGATAGGTGTAAGAGGTTGATACACGGAAGATCGGCTCACCCGCCGAGGCGGTTAGCGCATGACGGCGTGGTTGCAGTGTGTCCTGATCGAGCTGAAACCCATAGTTCACATCCAGCCAGGGCGCCGGCGTCAGGTCCAGATGGCCGACATAGTCGGAATGCTGCGTTTCCAACCCTGAGCCGACAGGGAACGACGAGCCTTGGTTGAAGCGGTAGCTCTGGCCCAGGAAGAGATTGGCGGAGCCCGCTTTATAACCATGGATCGCCGTGCGCAGGCCATAGGTGAAGCGCAGGCCACCATCCTGCCGGTCAATACCGGGGTAGCGGTTGAGCAAAAACAGGTTGGCCTGATCGAATTCGATGTCCTGGCTGTCTTCATTGGGGATCTTCCCGTCACGCCCGGTGCGCGGCGCCGCCGTAAAGGCGACAGTGGGTTCGATGAGTTGCTGCGAATTCTCACCGTAACGAACGAAGGGGTAACGCACCGTCACCTGTCCCTGGGGGAACAGGCGGGCGGCCTCGGCCGATCCAGGGCTGAAGCCGGAAATGTCCGGTCGGTCGAAGCGGCTGGCGTCATAAGCGGCGGCAAGGAAGGTGGCGTCCAGCCGGGTGACGAAACCGAGGTTGGAGACGATCTCGCGCTGCCAGCCCGGCTGCACATAAAGGCGGCGGGTGCTGGTTGCGGTCTCCCGGGACAAAGAGAGGATGCCGGAATCGAGCGACCAACGCCCACCCAACAGGCCGCCAGGCTCACCCATGGCGTTGTACACCGCCATGGGCGCGACGATCGGTTCTTCAGTCGGGTTGCCGTAGCGCAGATCCTGCCAACTATACGCGTTCACCGCAGCATAGTTACGCCCACGAAAACCTTCGACGAAGACACGGCTTGTCAGGTAATCTTCACGGAAATCATAATATTTGCGCAGATATGTTTCATCGCTGGCGCGGCGTATATTGAAACCAGTACGCCACGTATCATCGATTTCGAACAGCCCCTTGGCGAAGATATGGCCACGGAACTTTTCTTCCGTGCGTCCATGGGAGCTGTCGAGGGGAACGGGAACCTCACTCTGGGTAACGCTGCCGGCGATGGAAAGCGACCCCCGCTCGAAGCGCTTGCGGTACTCTCCCCCTAAAAGCAGCCCTTGCTTGGAAAAGAGCGCGGTCTCTACCGTTAAATCCTGGTCTGGAGCGATGTCGAAATAATAGCGTGTTCGCAAGAACACGCCCAAGTCGGAATTGCTGCCCAGCAATGGAGACAAGAACCCGCTCTTGCGCTCTACGGTGGGGTCCGGTTGCGACAGATAGGGCGTGTAGGCCACGGGAACGCCGAACATCTCCAACACGGCGCCCTTGTAGCGGACTTCGTGTTCCTCATTGTCGTGCACCGCGCGCTCCGCGCGAATCTGCCAGACCGCAGAGCGGTTCGGGTCAGCGGCGCATGGTTCGCAGGGGGTGTACACGGCGTGATCGACACGCATCATGCGCCCGCCCCGCCGTTCGCCCTCAGTACCGACCATACGACCGTTGTCGATCATCAGCACGCGTATGTTTTCGACGAACACATCGCGCATGTCGTCGGTCAATTCAGCGTAATCGGCAAACAGGATCTCGCCCGACGGCTCAACCATACGGACATTGCCGGTCGCCGTGACAACTTTCGTGTTGTAGTTGTAGGTAATGCTATCCGCTCGAACCGTGCGGGCTTCCTTCGACAACTCGACATTGCCGCGCGCGGTGACGATGCCCTGCTCATCGTCATAGGTCATCTGATCAGCCGTGAGCAGCGATGGCTGCGGGGCCTCCTTCACCGCTGGGGCGGCGGCGGGGCTCGGGGCCGCAGGAGTCGCCGTCTGACTGAACGCCGGCGTCGGGGCGCCGTAAACGGCCATCAGCCCGAAGAGAGCGTAAACAAGGACGGCGCCACCCTGCCGGCGTTTTGTCACGCGGCTGTTGCGGCGGGGATGCAATGGATGGCGGAGTAAGCGAGACATACCCGAACGTTTGGGGTAAGCGCGCAGCCAAGTCAAGGTTCAATCCCCCCTGAATGGCCGATACTCGGCGGCTCTACACCATGGACTTGCTGAACGGCGCCAGGCCGCCAAAAATCACCGGAGGGCCGCTGCCTCGACGGGATGTTCAAGCAAGAGCGCGTTCCGACTCAGTGTGAATCGGAACGCGCTCTCGCCATTGGATTTGCCCTAACCAAACGCCTTGAAGGCAATCAGCGTGAAGGTGTCACGCACACCCGGCAGGGTTTGGATCTTTTCCGTCACGAATCGGCCAATATCAGCGTCCTGCGCCAGATAGCACTTCATCAGCAGATCGTACTGGCCGGAGATCGAGTGGACCTCCGACACCTGTTCGACTGCCTGCACGGCTTCATCCGCCACGCCATAGGCCTTGCCCAGATCGCATTTGACCATCACGAAGATCGTCTGCATGGATCAACCCTCCGGGGTGTGCTCGGGCTCGGGCGCCAAGCGTGGACGGGACGCCAGACGCATCATGAACGCGGGAACATGATCACCAAAACCGACGACGGAAACATCGTCGTCCTCATCCCGCCTGCGGCGACGGTCACGGTCACGGCCCCGATCCGCTTCGCTCTCGCGCCGGGGCGGCAGTGGCGAGGCCTCGGCCTGCACCACAGGCGGCGGCGGTTCGACAGCCACCGGACTGGAGAGTTCGGGTTCAACGCGGCTGCGGCTACGGCTGCGGCCACTGCTGCTGCGCTCGCGCCCTTGCTCGCGGCCTTCTTCCTTGCCACGGCGCTTGCGGCGGCGATCCCGACCGCCTTCCTCGTCAAAGGGTGGGTTTTCAAGACCGTCGATGACAATCACCGGAATATCTTTACCGATCAGCTTGCCAATCGCCGCCACCTGCTTGCCGTCGTCCGGCGTCGCAAGAGTGAAGGCGCGGCCTGAACGACCGGCGCGACCGGTCCGGCCGATGCGGTGGACGTAATCCTCGGCGTTGATTGGAACGTCAAAGTTGAAGACATGGCTGAGGCCCTGCACATCCAGGCCGCGAGCGGCGACGTCGGAGCAGACCAGCAGCGAAATCTCTTCACGCTTGAAGGCGTCGAGCGTCTCCGTGCGCTTGGACTGCACCATGTCGCCATGCAGTGCGCCGGCGTTGAAACCGTGCTTTTCCAGAGACTTCTGAAGAACCGCTATATCGCGCTTGCGGTTGCAGAAGATGAAGGCGTTCTTGACGTCTTCGGTGCGCAGCAGATGGCGCAACGCCTTGCGCTTATCCTCGTCATGGATGACGCACAACGCCTGGGTCACCGTCAGGGACGGAGAAGCGGGCGGAGCGACGGTCACCTCGCGCGGGTTGGTCAAAAAGGCGTCGGCCAGACGGCGGATCTCCGGCGGCATGGTCGCCGAGAAGAACAGTGTCTGCCGTATCTTCGGCAGATAACCGACGATCCGCTCGATATCGGGGATGAACCCCATGTCAAGCATCCGATCGGCCTCATCGATCACCAGAACCTTGATGTCGTTGAGCATGATGTTGCCGCGCTCGATCAGGTCGATCAAGCGACCGGGCGTGGCGATCAGCACATCGACTCCGCGGTCGAGCTTTTTCACCTGCTCGCTGAACTGCTCACCACCGATCAGCAGCGCCATGTTCAGCTTGTGGTACTTGCCGTACACCTCGAAATTTTCGGCGACCTGCGCCGCCAGTTCCCGTGTCGGCTCTAGAATCAATGACCGCGGCATCCGGGCCCGAGCCCGACCGTTGGCCAGAATTTCAATCATCGGCAGCGTGAAACCGGCGGTCTTGCCGGTGCCCGTCTGCGCACAGCCCAACACATCACTTCCTCGCAGGACCCAGGGAATAGCCTGTTCCTGAATTGGTGTCGGCGTGTTGTAACCCTTGTCCTCAATTGCACGAAGGACTTCAGGCCCAAGCCCAAGTTCAGAAAAAAGCATTCAACCGGTTTCTATCTGGAGAGTGACGGCGCCCTGGCCTTGAGGCCAATCGGCTGAACGTCAGAGAATATAAAGTCGAGGTACGCTGTCAATACGTCAGTGACCATTCCTCAACGAATTGTCACCGGGTGATGCCAATAAGACAGCGGATTGGTCGCGCCTCCCCCTGCGGTTGGCGCGGATTCCGGTTCAAACCGCAGTGGAGATCACTGTAGAATTCCGCTCAAGAACTAAGGAGCGCCCCCATGCTGCTGTCCTGCGAACGCTCGGTGTTGGTCATCATTGATGTACAAGAACGGTTAGCCCCGACAATTCACGCCCAGGAGCGCGTGGTCCATAATATCGGCATCCTCTTGCAGGCGGCGCGCGCGCTGTCCGTGCCAGTATTGGCCAGCGAGCAATACCCGAAAGGCTTGGGCCCCACCGTTTCTGCGGTCAAAGAACTCTTGCCCCCGTCGTCTATTGTCGAGAAGATTCACTTCTCCTCCAGCCAGGAGCCTGATTTTCTGGCGCGTCTCGACTCCTTTGGGCGCGAGCAGATCGTGCTGACCGGTATGGAGGCGCACATCTGCGTGCTGCAAACCGCCCTGGGATTGCGGTCAATGGGCCGTAACGTTCACCTCGTCGCCGACGCCACCGCCTCGCGCACGCCGGACAACGCCGCGCTGGGCGTCGAGCGCATGCGCGCAAACGGCGTGGGCATTCTTTCCACCGAGATGGTCATTTTCGAGTGGCTGCAAAAAGCCGGAACGCCGGTCTTCAAGACGTTGAGCGCCCTGATCAAATGATCCGCCTTCACCCGAGCGGCGCCACCCTGCTCAGCAATCGAACCCACCACAACTCCCGCCTCTGGTGGGGGGGAAAAGACTGTGGGTTATGTCGGCGATCAGGTTATTGAACGCCGCATCCTGAGGAGAGTGGGATTCGTCCAGCCAGCCCGTGGCCGAGGTCAAGGCGCCGCCACTACGGCAGAAAGCCCCTTGCACGATGATCGGCCCTACGCCGGGGGGGCGCGTCGGCACGACAGGCTGGGCGCACAGCACCGAGTTCAACTCGTTCTGCGCCAAGTTGAAGGCGATGACGACACGGTAGTCTGGCCGCGCCGATGGTCCCGGCGTGGTGGTGAAATTGGTCTGCACGCCAAAGATGCCGTTCTGCATCATATCCGTCAGCGTCCGCTCGAAAGCCCGCTGGTCGCCCCCGAAAGGGTTGCCGTGCACCACCACTCTTAGATCGCGGTTGCCGACTCCGTAAGCAACCTCCTGAAGCGTGTAGGCGGGCGCCGGCTCATCGGCGACGACACGCTCACCGCAGGCGACGAGCGCCAGACAGGCGGCCAGCACAGCAGAGCGGGTGAGCATGGGAGACCCGTGACGTTGTTCAGCTCGAGTAAGCATGGTGGCGCAGCGGCGGTTTGACAAGCCACCGCGCTTCCAGCGAAAAGCGAATTGAACTCAGTGGAAAGGCAGGAAGACCCCGATGTTGACGCCAGCCGGTCGCGGCGGCGCGTAGACCATCGGAGGCGGCGCATAGACCACGCCTGGAGACGGGGCGTAGACCACGGCCGGGGGCTGGGCGTAGACTACGCGCGGGCGCGCCGGAACGACAATCACCGGCGACGCCGCATAACCATCATAGGCGTGCCTGTGGGGGCCGTGATGCCTGTGGCGATCACCGTGGTCACCGCGCTCGCGCTCGTGCCGCCAGGAATCAGCCTGCGCCGCTGCCGGAACGGTGAGAGCAAGGAACGCGGTCGCGGCTCCAACCGCCAGAAGCCGAAGAGTCGAAATGGTCAACATCGCCATCACCCATGTCTCGTTCAGGGGGCTCGTTCAGGGGCGATCCCCCGATAATGAAACAAACACCGATGCGGGATCTTTATTCCCGCTCTAAAGAGGCAATCCCACAGGGATGGGTAGGCGGCTGGCCTGATGCACGCTATGCCCACGCTTATCGCCAAAGAACACAAGGATAAGTCCGTTGCACTCTGGTCCTTCTCTTTCCTGGACCCGACGTCTTTTCAGTGTCCAGGGAGCGGAGGAGACGTCAACATGGATGAGAAAACCCTGCGGACTCAACGGGGACTGCTGATAAGACTGCGCAACATGATGGAGCAATACGAGCGCTTCAGCATCAACGGTCCGAAATTGATGCGTGGCCTGCGTTATCAGATCGCCGTGGACGCCACGGATGTGAACGGGGACACCTGCATGTTTCCTGCCTGCGGTTGCCCCAAGGCGGACTGCTCCCGACAATCCCAGTGCCGCCCCCAACAACTGGGCGCTCCTTGGGCCAATCGACTGGGATAAGCCGCAGCGGCCTGAAAAAAAGGCCGCTGTGATGACACAGCGGCCCGAGTTTCGGGAGGAAACGCCCCCAGAAGGGGGACTTCTCCATGGTGCTGCACCGCAACAAAAAACGCAATCACTCCTTTTGGCGAGACGCTGGGAAACAGACGCGCCCAACTTGGGCATCCTCGGCGCATCCGCAGCTTCCCCATCCGGTTTGTTGCAGCCATCACGAGAAGAGCTAGCCTGTCTCATTTAGTGATGCGAACAGGAGAACATGCTGTGCCAACGGTCATGGTTATCGGAGCCAATGGGCTCCAGCGCGGTGGTTTGCGTCATCTCCTCACCGAGGAGGGGTTCGAGGTGATCGCCGAAGCGGCAAATGTTCGCCATGCCTCTCAAAGCGCGGTGGCCAGCATCGACGCCATCTTGTTCGACGCCACCGGCTGCCAGGCCGTCGGCGAGGATGTCACGACGCTGCGGTCCGTCTGGCCAGATTCTCATGTCCTGCTGCTTGCCGATTCCATCACCGGCATGGTTCTGCGTGAGGCGTTGATGGCCGGCGCCGATGGCTGTTTGACGGCGGACACCTCAAGCGTCGCTCTTGCCCAGTGGGTTCGCTACGCATTGGCCGGCGGCAAGGTTTATCCGCGCGGCATGGCGCAGATTCTGGCTCAAACGCCGACACCGTCCGGCTCGGCCAGCATCGGCGGACGGTCCTTGTCGACCCGTGAGATCCAGATCCTCACCCGCTTGACCGGCGGGCACGGGAATAAGCAGATCGCCAATGAACTGGGCATTACCGAAGCGACGGTAAAGGTCCATCTCAAAAGCCTGCTGCGCAAGATCGGCGCCGTCAACCGCACCCAAGCCGCGATCTGGGCGATGAACAACAACATCGCCACCGTCACCATCCCGGCTCGAACCACCGGATGAAACGACAGCGGATTCCGGTTCGGCTCGCCCCGGAATCCGCTGCTGCTCTCTTTTAAGCAAAGAACCGCGTATTACGACCCGAACGGCGCCGGATGCGGGGTGGCGTCCACCGAAGGCGGCAGGGTCGGCAGCTTGAAGTCGGGCTGATCGCCGGTGAGCGTCTTCAAGAAGGCGACGATCTTGGCGTTTTCTTCCGTCGTGAACATCTTGCCAAGCTGCAAGCGCCCCATGGTGTCCACCGCCTGGCTCAGCGTCTGCGCCTCGCCATCATGGAAGTACGGGTAGGTCAGCTCGACATTGCGCAGGGTCGGAACCTTGAAATTGAAGCGGTCGGCGTCGGCCTTGGTGACTCCCGCCCGCCCTTCAGCCGGGTTTTTCGTCTGATAGGGCTCCATGACGCCCATCTTCTGGAACGAGTTGCCGCCAACCGCCGGGCCATTGTGGCAGGCGACGCAGCCGCTGTCCTTGAACAGCGCGTAGCCTTCACGTTCTTGGGCGGTAATCGCCTTCTTGTCGCCCTTGAGCCAGCGATCAAAGCGGGAGTTCGGGGTGACCAGCGTCTCCTCGAAAGCGGCGATCGCCTTGGTCACCTTGTCAATGTCGACTTTTTGCGTGCCGAAATTGGCTTGGAACGCACCGACATAGCCGGGAATCGACTGAAGCACTTCGACGGCGAGCACATGGGAGGAGCCCATTTCACCAGGATTGGCGATGGGACCACCCGCCTGTTCTTGAAGATCCTTGGCGCGGCCATCCCAGAACTGAGCCAGATTCAACGTTGAATTCAGCACGGTCGGTGAATTGATCGGCCCTTGCTGCCAATTGTGGCCGATGGAGGTCTTCAAATTATCCGTGCCACCCATCGAAAGATTGTGACAGGAGTTGCAGGAGATGAATCCCGACTTCGACAGGCGGGGGTCGAAGAAAAGCTTCTTGCCCAATTCCACGAGGGCGGGGTTCTTGACCTTGGCGGCGGCGATGGGTTGGATCGGCTCATCACTGGCCGCCCAGGTGGTGGTGGCCAGGCCGGCGGTCGAGGCCATCAACAAAACGGCGAATGACAGGATATGACTTTTGCGCATGCTCATTCTCTCTAATCTAGAGAAATACCAATTCCAGAAGCAGACAGAGGACCTTGATCTGCTGAGGAAAATTGCATCCGCCTACGAAAACTTGCCATTTTATAGAGTGACGCGCGACAATGCGTCACAGGGAGTGGCGCGGGATGAAACGGCTGAAATGCCGGCGTGCGCGCAACGCTTTGAGTGAGCACGCCGGCTTTCGAGTCAGGGTGCGATCAGAATGGCGCGAAAATCATTCACATTGGTAAGGGTTGGGCCGGTGATGACGCTGTCGCCAAGCGCTTGGAAAAAGCCATGCCCATCGTTGTTGGCGAGGCTGTCCTTCGGCTTGACGCCAAGGCCCCAGGCGCGGGAAAGACTGTCAGGGGCGAGATAAGCCCCGGCGATCTCCTCCTGCCCGTCCACCCCGTCGGTGTCGCCGGCCAGCGCGTGGATGCCCGGTTGACCGTTGAGCGCCACGCCGAGGGCAAGCAGAAACTCCACGTTGCGCCCACCGCGCCCCTGGCCACGCACCGTCACGGTGGTTTCTCCACCCGAGATCAGCACGCAAGGAGGGGTGAAAGGCTGGCCGCGCCGGGCGATTTGGAGCGCGACGCCGGCCATCACCGTGCCGACGTCACGGGCCTCCCCCTCCAGGCGGTCACTCAGGATATGCACCGCATAACCGGCGTCGCGAGCCAGGGTCGCGGCGGCCTCAAGCGCCATCTGCGGCGTGGCGATCATGCGCGTGTCGCAGCCGGCCAGGCGTGGGTCGCCGGGCTTGACGCTTTCGCCACGACCGCTTTCCAGGACCTCCAGCACGCTGGGGGGCACGGTGACGCCATAGCGCCGGATGATCGCCAGCGCGTCGGCGCAGGTGGTCGGGTCGGCCACCGTCGGCCCCGAGGCGATGTCCATGGGGTTGTCGCCGGGTACGTCGGAGATCAGCAGCGTCATCACACGGGCCGGGTGACAGGCCGCCGCCAGCCGACCGCCCTTCACCGCCGACAGATGCCGGCGCACGCAGTTCATCTCGGAAATCGTCGCCCCGGACGTCAGCAAGGCGCGGTTGACCGCCTGCTTATCACCGAGGGTCAACCCCTCCAGCGGCAGCGCCAGCAACGCCGAGCCACCGCCAGAGATCAGGCACAGCACCAGATCATCGGCGGTCAGGCCCTGCACCAGCGCCCGGATGCGTTGGGCGGCGTCCAGCCCGGCTTCGTCGGGCACGGGGTGGGCGGCCTCGACAATCTCGATGCGCTGGCACGGGACTTTATAGCCGTAGCGGGTGACCACCAGCCCGGACAAGACACCGGGCCAATGCTCCTCGACCGCCCGGGCCATAGCGGCGGACGCCTTGCCGGCCCCGATCACCACCAGCCGGCCTTTGGGGGGCTCGGGTAAATGCCGTGGCACGCAATGTGTCGACTGGGCGGCGTTGATGGCGGCGTCGAACATGCGCCGCAGCAGATCTTGGGGGGCAATAGTCATGGTGGTCCCTTATACCATCCAGAAAAAATTCTGGCACAGGGGGATTTCCGCCAGAAAATCACGATGATGCGGCAACACGCCGCAGATTGTCCCCCCGAACGATAGCTCTGACGCCATAATTGAGCCCCATTAATGGATATCCATCAATGCGATCTGGTGGCAGTTTGCGTTCTGCATTTTTGAGAGGGTCTCTGCATGGCTCGCCTGTTCGCGCCGTTCTGGCTATTCGTGTTGGTTTTGCTGTCCACGAGCACCGCCTGGGCGTCCTTCGCCCCCCAAGGACTGGATGCTGACGCCAGCACCTATGCGA
>JAVBJZ010000062.1:0-93147 GCA_031546725.1 Azospirillum sp. | reverse complement strand
GGCGACGCCGGTGACCACACTCTTGACGCTGGCCTCGAAACGGTTGGCGAGGTCGAGCATCATCGTCTTGCGCTCGGCGGCGGCGCGGACTTCCGCTGCCTTGGCTTCCTCGGCCAGCGTGCGGTTGGCGATGATGTTCTCGCGGAAGGTGGCGATGGTGGCGGCGACGGCGCCGACCTCATCCCCGCGACCGATTCCAAAGACCTGGAGGTCGGTGTTGCCGCCGCTCAATGTCTTGAGGTTCTCGACCGCGCGGCCGATCGGGCTGGAAATGGCCTTGGCGATCAGGAGCCCCAGGGCGATGCAGGCCACGATGCCGCCGACGATGATGGTGAGCATCAGCGAGGTCACGCGCTTGGCTTCGGCGGTGCTGTCCTTGGCGATCTCGGTCGTGACGCGAATCACCTTGTCACTGATCGGCTTGACCGCCGTTTCAATCTGAAGAACGCTCTCGTAATATTTGAGATTTCCATCCCGCAGAGCATCGCGGGCTTTCTGGGGGTCGACCTTGTCCCGCAAGAGCTGCTCGGCTGTGGACACCATATCGTTGCTGGCGTAGGTTTGCACCAAATCACGCAAGGCATCCACCCGCGGCTGATCTTCGCTCATCAAGGTCGTGTCGCTGTCGTCGCGGGAGGCGCGGACCAGATGATCGATGGAGGCCAGCATGCTAGTCTTGCGATCCTGGTTTCGAGCGCGGATGTCGGCCAGCGTGGCCTCCGACAGATCCACGGCGAGGCGGAACCCATTGCGGTTGCGCGCCACCACGTCTTCCTTGAGCTTGGCCAAAGCGAGTGCAGTCTTGGCCGCCTTGGACAGGGCGTCGTTCTTGGCGTCCAGGGAAGAGAGGGCGTCCACCCCCACCCACCCGACAATTCCGGTAATGAGAGCTGACACAAGAACAAGAATACTCAATTTTGAACTAATTTTAAAATCCGAGAAACGCAGCATTGCCCTGCCTCCTGACTATAGGTGGCTATACGATCTATCGAAATGGTTTATAATGTGTTAAATACATAAGGCGGACATAAATTGTCACTAGACTTTAAAACCAAGTGCAATGGGCGGCCTTTTTTTGTTCAAATTTTCGTTCAGCCAGAATCAGGTTTATTAGAGCGCGTTCCGGTTCAGCGTGAAGCTGGAAGGCGCTCCAGCTATTTGATTTGATGAGCAGATTCATGTGATCGACTCTAATGGCGTATCACCGCGCAATGCCGTCTGATCCAAGGCCGCCTTCCTTTGAGGAACCTTAAATCAAATTTGCGCAAAAAAGGCGTAAAGGACTCGTCAATCTAAAATTTCAACAGGCTCTAAGCTGCCTTCACGGTCTGGATGAAGCGATCAACAGCATTGCGCAAGTGCTCGGCCTGATGGCTGAGTTCGGTTGCGGCGGACAAAACTTTTCCAGACCCGTCACCGACCTCGCGAGCCGCCACATTCACATCCTGGATGCCATGTGATACGTTTCCAGTACCATGCGCGGCCTCTTCGACGCTGTGGGCAATCTCCGCGCTTGCTTGAATTTGCTCCTCCACGGCGCCGGCGATTGCGGTCGAGGATTGCGCCATTTGAGCGATCGAGTTGCCAATCGATTCGATCGCGGTGACTGCTCCCTGGGTTGAGGCCTGGATATCGGTGATCTGCTGGGTAATCTGTTCCGTGGCGCGCGCTGTTTGCCGCGCCAAACTCTTCACCTCCGACGCGACCACGGCAAAGCCCTTGCCCGCCTCGCCGGCTCGTTCGGCTTCGATTGTCGCGTTCAAGGCAAGAAGATTGGTCTGCCTGGCGATTTCTCCAATCAGCCTGGTGGCCTCGCCGATCCGGCTGGCCGCCATGGCGAGTTCCTTGATGTTGGCGTTGGCGTGTTCCGCCACGTCAACCGCCTGATCCGACACTTTGGTTGAAGCTTTCGCCTGTCGACCGACTTCCTCGGAATTCGCGGTCAGTTCATCGGTCGCCCTGGCGACCATCTGGACATTGGTCGATGCCTGCTCAGCCGAGGCCGCCACACTGGTCGATTGGCGTGTTGTCTGATCAGCCATCGTTATCAGCAATTCAGCGTTGGTCCGTAACTGTGTCGATGCGCTGGTCACCGAGCCGATGACTTTTGACATATCCTGTTCAAAGGCGACAATGGCTTGCTGGACTTGCTGCTGGCGGCGCCCCTGTTCCTGGCTTGCCTGCTCGCGCTCCGCCTGCAACCGCTCATTCGCCATGCCGTTATGCCTGAAAACCTCGACGGCGCGCGCCATATGGCCGATCTCGTCCCCTTGCGCCGTATAGGGCACATCCTGGTTCCATTCACCCTGCGCCAGAATGGACATCACCCTCGTCAGATCCTGAGCCGGCTTGGCGACGCTGCGACCAATCATCCAGGCGGACAAGCTGCCTGCCGCCAAACACCCCACGCCCACCAACACGAGAAGCCAGGTCAGATGGTTGGTGGTCGCCATGACGCTGGCGAGCGGCACCGCAATCAGCACCGACCAGACCTGATCGACGCTGGTGAAATGAATGGGAGCCAGACGAAGATAATACGGCGCGCCATTCAGCACGGCGTCACCCTTGAAGGCGCGGTTGGCCTTGACGGCGGCTTGCGCTTCAGCCGGTAGATCATCGATCGGCTTCATCAGCTTGTCCGCATCGGGATGCGCGACATAGAGGCCGCCCGTGGAAATGACCGCCACGGCGCCGTCGCCGTATGGCCGGGCCACTTTGACCATGTCATCCATCAGGTTCGACAACGTGATATCGGCGCCGGTGACACCAATGACCTTGCCATCTTTGAAGATGGGTATGGCCGCAGACGTCATCGTCAGTTTTACGGTTTCATCGACATAGGGTTCCAAGACGACTTCTTTTTTTGCATGAGCCGCGATCTTATAATAGTTCTTCTGCTGTATTTCGGTGAAATCAGCTCCTTCAGAAGTATCCTGCGTCGGCTGGCCTTTATCGTCACGTATCCAGCTCAAAGACATTCGCCCGGTTTGTGGCGCGCCGAGAAGTTCGCTGTCGGGCTTCAGAATGAAATCGCTGTCTTTGTCGCCAAAGGCATCGGGCTCCAGGTCGATCCAGATGCCGGAATAAAGAGGATTCGCTTCCAGAAGGCGCGGCAGGAAGCGGTTGATGGTTTCACGACTCGGTATGAGTGTCGTCTGTTGGGTTTCCGCCAAGGTGGCGACGGTCTGCGCTGTTATGATCGCCTTGTTGATATTTGTGGCCACCTGCGTGCTGCGATGATTGGCGGTTTCTTCCGCCAAGGCGCTTGCCGCGTCATATGCCGACTGGCGCGCCAACCACAGCGCAAGCCCGGTGATCACGATGGCTGTGCCGACCAGCATCGCAATGCTGCTCAGGACGATCTTGGTTCTCAGTTTGAGATTTTTCGACGACAGAGCAGACACGTGCGTCACCTGACTTCTTCGTAAAGCGCCGCTTTGGCGACGCCCACCGACTCGTTCATTCCGAATTTTTGCAGGATTCCTATTAATAGATGATTAAAATTATTTAATAAATCTTTATTTATGGATTGTAAGATAGGGAAACTGTTTTGATTTTGAAAACTAATCCAACAGGATTGCTGCGCAAATCTTTCATTTTATAAGAATTGTCTTATAAAGTTTGAGGTAAAGCCAGGATGGCTTCAAGAAATTTCAATGGATGACGAATAATTTTAAGATTCGGAGCAATTCATTATTTTCTGAATAGGCTCAGGTTTAGTTACAATGTGTTTTTGTTAAATAAGGCGCAGCTTACGCTGCAGGCTATCTTATTTGATAGGCGGATTCACAAGGACTCTGGCTTCTTACCCGCCGCGACCCGACCTATTGATAGCGTGCTTCGATGAAGTATAGCCCGTCGGGTGGCGCCGTGGGACCACCGCTGCGGCGGTCGCGGGCCTCCAGCGCGGCGCGCACATCAGCGGCGTTCCATTTCCCGGCGCCCACCCACTCCAGCGTCCCGACCATGTTGCGGACTTGATGATGCAGGAAAGAGCGCGCTGCGGCGTGAATATGGATCTCCTCGCCGACTCGTTCCACGTTCAGCCGGTCCAGTGTTTTCAGCGGCGACTTGGCCTGGCAGAGCGACGCGCGGAAGCTGGTGAAGTCATGCGGGCCAACCAGAACCTGGGCGGCGTCGTGCATGGCCGTGGCGTCAAGCGGTCGCCGCACATGCCACACCCGCCCGGCGTCCAGCGCCGGTGGGGTGCGGCGGTTGAGAATGCGGTAAAGGTAGGAACGCCCTGTGGACGTCACGCGGGCATGAAACCCCTCGCTCACCGGCTCCGCCGACAGCACTGTGATCGGGTTGGGCCGCAGATGGAAGTTCAGGCCATCACAGATTCTGTCGGGCAGGAAAGGCTTTTCCAGATCGAAATGCACCACCTGCCCCAGCGCGTGCACCCCCGCATCCGTGCGCCCTGAAGCGTGGATGCGGATTGTTTCACCCGACAGCCGACAGAGCGCTTCTTCCAGCGCCTGCTGCACCGATGGACCATTGTCCTGCCGCTGCCAGCCGGAAAACGGTTGGCCGTCGTACTCAATAACCAGCTTCCAGCGCTGCATATTTACGACCCTGAAATCGTCCCGTTCAGCACCGTGCCAGGGAGCAGCGCGAAGCCACGCAGGAAAGCCGCCCCATCCACAGGCGCTTTGCCGGGCCGCTGCACCTGCACCAGGCGCACAGCGCCCGCCGTGCAGGCAATGGTGAGCTGATCATCCAAGACAGCGCCGGGTTGCGCCGTGCCGGGGGGTGGATTGGCTGTTTCAGCCTTCAGCACCTTGATGCGCTCACTTCCTTGCGCTGATGGTGCGTCGAACCAGCAGCCGGGCCAGGGGGTAAGGGCGCGCACCTGCCGTTCGACGAAAGCCGCATCCTTGGACCAATCCAGACGGCCATCATCGCGCGTCAGCTTGGCGGCATAGGTGACGCCTTCCTCCGGCTGCGGCTGCGCCGTCAAGCGACCCGCGACAAGACCAGCGAGGGCCTCACCAATCAAACGCGCCCCCATCGCCGCCAAGTGATCATGCAGTGAGGACGCGGTGGTGTCCTGCGTGATCGATACCTGATCCTTCAGCAGCATGCCGCCGGTATCCAGGCCGGCGTCCATCTGCATGATGGTGACGCCGGTTTGCGCATCGCCCGCCAGAATGGCGCGCTGGATCGGCGCCGCCCCCCGCCAGCGCGGCAGCAGCGAGCCATGCACGTTCAGACACCCAAGCCGTGGGGCGTCCAAAACCGGCTGCGGCAGGATCAGCCCATAGGCGGCGACCACCGCGATGTCGGCCTTGAGTTCGGCGAAATCCCTTTGGGCATCGGCGCTGCGCAACGTCTTGGGCGTGCGCACGGGGATTCCACGTTCCTCGGCGCAGCGATGAACAGGGGATTTTTGCACCTGCTGACCACGCCCGGCGGGACGCGGCGGCTGGCTGTAGACGCATGCCAATTCGTGCCCGGCGTCAAGCAAGGCGCAAAGGCTGGGAACCGCGAAATCCGGGGTCCCCATGAAAATGACTCGAAGCGGCGCCATCAGGAATCAGACCGCCGCGCTTTGGCGTTGCTGTTTTTGCAGCTTCCGCAGGATCATGTTGCGTTTGAGCAACGACAGGTGATCGACGAACAGCACGCCGTCGAGATGGTCGATCTCATGCTGAAGGCAGATGGCCAGCATCCCCTCCGCATCCAGTTCCTGGATTTCGTTCTGCTGATCGCGGTAGCGCACGCGCACGGCCTTGGGGCGCGTCACCTCGGCATAATAGTCGGGTACGGAAAGGCAGCCCTCTTCGCACAGCTCCAGCTCATCCGACGCCCAGATGATTTCCGGGTTCGCCATCTTGAGCGGGTTGGACGGTTGGTCCTTGTCATGCACGTCAACGATGATGACTCGCTCAAGCACGCCGATCTGCGGGGCGGCCAAGCCGATGCCATCGGCGTGGCGCATGGTCTCCAGCATATCGTCCATCAGCGTGGCGATGCGGGCGTCGACCTGCGCGACGGGCTTCGCCTTTTGCTTGAGAACAGGGTGAGGGGCGACGAGAATCGGCAGGAGGGCCATCGGTGCTTGGGACTCGATTCTGGGATAAACACAGAGTCACAAAATATGGAGGCCGGAGAGGGAGGTCAAGGAAGCCGCGCGCCTGTCTCTTTTTCTCTACCGGCGAATCGATGACCAAGGGTCTGTGACAGAAAGCCGTCTTGCCGGTTTGGCCGGAATACGCCATATCCGACGCATGTCCGAAGATGCCCCCGCCCAGGGTCCGCGTGTCCGCGCCATTCCCCCCGGTGATGACCGGGAGCGCCTGTTGTGCCCGGACTGCGGCTATGTCGCCTATCAGAACCCCCTGATCATTGTCGGCTCCGTGGTGACGTGGAGCGAGGCGGGGCGGGATAAGATTCTGCTGTGCCGGCGGGCGATCGCCCCGCGCCAGGGCTATTGGACGCTGCCCGCGGGCTTCATGGAAGAGCATGAAACCACCCAGGCCGGCGCCCGGCGTGAAGCATGGGAAGAGGCGCGCGCCCGGATAGAGATCGATGCGCTGCTCGCCATCTACGACATTCCGCGCATCAGCCAGGTTCAGCTTATCTTCCGCGCCCGCCTGCTTTCGCCCGATGTGTCCGCCGGCCCGGAAAGCCAGGAGGTCGGGCTGTTCGACTGGAACGCGATTCCCTGGCGGGACCTCGCCTTTCCAACGGTGCATTGGGCGTTGCGTGACTACGACGCCCGGCGTGGACAGACGGGCTTCGCCCCGGCGATCAACCCCACGCCGGACATCGCGGCGCGGTGGGAGACAATGTTGTAGCCAGTAAGGGGAGGCGGCATGTACAGCCTGACCGTGCGCGATCACATCATGATCGCGCACAGCTTCAAGGGTGCGGTCTTCGGCCCGGCGCAGCGCCTGCATGGCGCCACCTTCGTGGTGGATCTGGAGTTCCGCCGCACAGAACTGGACGCCGATGGGCTGGTGGTGGACATCGGTGCGGCGCGCGCCCTGCTGCGTGAGGTGTTGACGCCGCTGGATTACCGCAACCTGGACGAGTTGCCGGAGTTCAAGGGCGCCAACACCACCACCGAGTTTCTGTGCGCCGCGATCTTCCGCCAAGTGAAAGAGCGGCTGTTGGCCGGCGCCCTTGGCAAGGGGGCGGAGGGCGTCGAATCGCTCAAAGTGACGCTCGGCGAGTCACCGTTGGCCTGGGCGGCGTATGACGGATTGCTGCGCCCATGAGCGTGCCAGCGTTGCACGTTATCATTCCCGGAGCGCTGACCCAGAACACCGGCGGTTACCGCTTCGACCGGCGCGTGGTTGAGGGGCTGCGTGGGCGTGGTTGGGACGTGCAGGTGCACGAACTGCCGGGCCGCTATCCAGACGTTGACGCCGCCGCCATCCTGGCCGGGGGAATCACGCTGTCGCGCGTGCCCGATCAGGCGGTGGTGCTGATCGATGGGCTGGCCATTCCCGGTCTGGCCGCCGCCATGAACCTAGAACGGCGACGGCTCCGTCTGGTGGCGCTGGTGCATCACCCCCTGTGGCTGGAGCCGGGCTATGGCGCCACGAAAGCGATGGCGCTGCGCAGCCTGGAGCAAGGGGCCCTGGCCTGCGCACGCCGCATCCTCGTGCCCAGCCGCACCACGGTGCGTGATGTCATCGGTATGGGCATCCCGGAGGCCATGATCGCCGTCATTCCGCCGGGGACTGATCCTGCCCCGCGCGCTGTGGGCGGCCCTGATGGCGTGGTGACGCTGCTCAGCGTTGGCATTCTTACCCCGCGCAAGGGGCAATTGGCGGTGCTGGACGCTCTGGCCGATTTGGTGGATTTGCCGTGGCGCTTGATTCTGGTGGGGGGCGAACGCGACACAGCCTATGCAGCAACCTTGCGCGCGGCCATCAAGCGCTTCGGCATGGCTGAGCGTGTGGCGATGCTCGGCGACGTTGATGAGGCTGCTCTCGCCACCGCCTTCGCGCAGGCGGATTTGTTCGTGCAGGCCTCACAGCATGAAGGCTACGGCATGGCCCTGACCGAGGCGCTGGCGCACGGCCTGCCGGTGGTCGCCACGGCGGTGGGTGTGGCGGCGGAAATGATCGGGGAGGGCGGGGGATTGCTGGTCCCGCCGAACGACGCGCCGGCGCTGGCCGACGCGCTGCGCCGTATCCTGTCCGATACCGGGCTGCGCCACCGCCTTCGTGATGAGGCGCGCAGCGCCGCCACGCGCTTGCCGGCATGGGATTCCTGTATCGATCGTTTCTCTGAAGAATTGAAAAAGGAATCCGAGACTGTGTGATGGAGCTTGCCAATCTGTGAAAGGGATTATTATCATGATGATTGATAAGACATTATTGAAAATACACCATTTCAAGACGAGGATGGGGACATGCTGGCCCGCACCAACGAAGAATTGGGAGATGCTCTGAAGAGCGGCGAGAACCAGATTGAGATCGAAGGAGATTTGGCTAAAAAAGTCATTACGATAAAAGTGAGCGGGCAGGTAGCCTGGGCGGTTGCTCTTGGCGCGATCGCGGTCGCCGTGATCGCCTTGATCGCCACCCTTGGCGCTGGCGGCGCCTCTGCGCCTGTCGGGGCTGATATGGCTCTTGCTGCAACCCCTGCAACCGCTTCTATCGGAACGAAGGCGACGGTGGCTGCCATTATAATCGCAGTGGTGGCAGGAGGAATAGGGATTCTTACCAGGCTCCACTCAGGTTACCGAATTGTAAAAAAAGATAATGGTCGGGTTATCCTGACAAAGATGTGATGGTTAAGATGGTTGACACGCCTCATAACTCTCCGTTTTTCTATATTTTGTCTGCGCCGCTTGCGATGATATATTGCATATTGTCAAATTAACGCTGCTCTTTAGAGTGAAGACCTGCCGCCAGAGCGCCTGCCCTGGGTCTTCGTCGCCAGCATCAAGACGTGATCGGCTCTCATCGTATGGAAGGGCGGTCACGACAACGTTCTGTTGTGCGTGCTAAGCTCCTCATCCCATGGAGTAAGACGATACCGAATCGATTTGCATGACCGCGATCAAACGCATTCTTCTGGTTGATGACGACGAGGCCTTGCGCCAGTCACTCGCCGAGCTGCTTTTGCTGCACGAGGAATTTGCGATGGTGGAGGCCGATGACGGCGCCTCCGCGCTTATCGCCATACGCCAAGGGGCGTTCGCGGCGGTGCTGCTGGATGTCGGGCTGCCGGACATGGATGGACGCGCGCTGTGCCGTCTGATGCGCAGCGAAGGCGTGCGGTGCCCGATCATCATGATCACCGCTGCGGGCATCGACGATAACAGCGTTCTAAACCCGGATTCCGGCGTCACCGGCTGTGTCGCCAAGCCTTTTCGCCTGGGTATGCTCTTGACCCAATTGCGGACGCACATCCGGCAGTTTGAGCAGAGTGAAGAGGCGGATGCCCGCATCGGCCCTTATCTGTTCCGCCCCACCGCCAAACTGCTGCTGCTTGAGGAAAAAAGCCGGAAGATTCGCCTGACCGAGAAGGAAACAGCGATCCTCGGGCACCTGCTCCGCGCGGCGGGCGCGGTGGTCGGACGCGACACGTTGCTGGGCGAAGTGTGGGGGTATAACGCGGAAGTCACCACGCACACGCTGGAAACCCATGTCTACCGGCTGCGCCAGAAGATCGAACGCGACCCATCGAACGCCGAGATTTTGCTGACCGAAGCGGGGGGATATCGGCTGGCGTCAACCAACGCTGCCATATAGCAAATCAAAAAAAGGGCGAAGCCTTGCGGCTTCGCCCTTTCTCGATAACAGCCTGGGTTGACCTGGGCTTAGAAGCCCATGTCGTCCATGCCGCCCATGCCGCCGGGCATGCCGCCCGGAGCAGACTTCTTCTCGGGCTTCTCAGCGATCATCGCCTCGGTGGTGATCAGCAGACCGGCGACCGAAGCCGCGTCCTGCAGGGCGGTGCGAACCACCTTCACCGGGTCGATGATGCCGGCCTTCACCAGATCGGTGAATTCACCCTTCTGGGCGTCGTAGCCGTAGTTGGGGTCCTTCTGGTCCAGCAGCTTGCCGACGATGATCGAACCGTCCGTGCCCGCGTTGTAGGCGATCTGACGGACCGGGGCTTGCAGAGCGCGGCGGATGATCTCGATACCGACACGCTGCTCGTCGTTGATCGGCTTCAGGCTGTCAAGCGAGCGAGCGGCGTACAGCAGAGCCGAGCCACCACCAGCGACGACGCCTTCTTCCACCGCGGCGCGGGTGGCGTGCATGGCGTCCTCAACGCGGTCCTTGCGCTCCTTCACCTCGATCTCGGTCGCACCACCGACGCGCAGAACAGCGACGCCACCGGCCAGCTTCGCCAGACGCTCCTGGAGCTTCTCGCGGTCGTAGTCGGAGGTGGTCTCTTCGATCTGGGCGCGGATCTGGGAGGTGCGAGCCTCGATGTCGGCCTTGACGCCGGCGCCATCGACAAGCGTGGTGTTCTCTTTGGTGATCTGGACGCGCTTGGCGGTGCCGAGCATGTCGATCGTGACGTTCTCGAGCTTGATGCCGAGATCTTCAGAGATCACCTGACCGCCGGTCAGGATGGCGATGTCTTCCAGCATCGCCTTGCGACGATCGCCGAAGCCCGGCGCCTTCACCGCAGCGACCTTCAGGCCGCCGCGCAGCTTGTTGACCACCAGCGTCGCCAGGGCTTCGCCCTCGACGTCTTCGGCGATGATCAGCAGCGGACGGGAGGACTGCACAACCGTCTCGAGAACCGGCAGCAGAGCCTGGAGGCCCGACAGCTTCTTCTCGTGCAACAGGATGTACGGGTTTTCCAACTCGCAGTTCATCTTGTCGGCGTTGGTGATGAAGTACGGCGACAGGTAGCCGCGATCGAACTGCATGCCTTCGACGACGTCCAGCTCGGTCTCGAGGCTCTTTGATTCCTCAACCGTGATGACGCCTTCGTTGCCGACCTTGCCCATGGCTTCGGCGATCTTCTGACCGATCTCGATTTCGCCGTTGGCGGAGATGGTGCCGACCTGGGCGATTTCCTCGTTGGTCGTGACCTTCTTGGCGCGGCTCTTGATGTCGGCCACGACGGTCTCGACCGCCAGGTCGATGCCGCGCTTCAGATCCATCGGGTTGAGGCCAGCGGCCACCGACTTCACGCCTTCGCGAACAATGGCCTGCGCCAGAACGGTCGCGGTGGTGGTGCCGTCGCCGGCGAGGTCATTCGTCTTCGACGCGACCTCACGCACCATTTGCGCGCCCATGTTCTCGAACTTATCGGAAAGTTCGATTTCCTTGGCGACGGTAACGCCGTCCTTGGTGATGCGCGGAGCGCCGAAGGACTTTTCGATGATGACGTTGCGGCCCTTCGGCCCCAGCGTAACCTTTACCGCATCTGCCAGAATATCCACGCCGCGCAACATCTTTTCACGGGCGGAAGCGGAAAATTTAACTTCCTTAGCAGCCATAAGTCGATTCCTTAAAATTCAGTAGTGATTGGTGGAGATCAGGTGCAGCTTCGAGTCTTAGGACTCGATAACGCCCATGACGTCGGATTCCTTCATGATCAGGTAATCTTCGCCATCGATCTTCACTTCAGTGCCGGACCACTTGCCGAACAGAACACGGTCGCCAGCCTTGACGTCCAGGGCGTGAAGCTTGCCGCTTTCGTCACGGGCGCCCGGGCCCACCGCGATCACTTCACCCTCTTGCGGCTTTTCTTTCGCCGTGTCGGGGATGATGATGCCGCCCTTGGTCTTGGTGTCGGATTCAAGACGCTTGATGACGACGCGGTCGTGCAGCGGACGGAACTTCATGTGCATGCCTCCTAATAAAGGCTCAAAGGAATGTGGAACGAGCGGTTGTTAGCACTCTCGCTCGATGAGTGCCAAACAGCTAATGGGGGAAGGGCCGCGTTTCAAGAGGGGCGGTGACGCTTTTGCGCAAAAATCGGCTCCCCCCGCCGGTTGTTCGGTCCTGGTCGGTCCCGGCTGTTCGACCCATCCCGTTCAGTCGGCGGGGGAAGCGGGCGTCTCTACGCCGTGGGCAAAACGAACCAGTTGGGGCAAATCTTGTTGGCGGCGACGCCCTCCAGCGTCAGTGAGCCACCGTCAAAAGAGACGATCGCGCCGTCCTCCCCTTTCGACACCGTATAAGCGCGGGTGAGGAGCTGGAGGCGGTCGTTCTGGGCGGCGTTGAAATCAAGAATTTTGTCCGAGCCGGGGCCTGCCAGGAAGACATCCGCGCCAGCGGCGCCGGTCAAGAGATCGTTTCCCGACCCACCGCATAGGCTGTCATTTCCTGCCCCGCCGAACAGCGTGTCGTTTCCCGTTCCACCGAACAACCTGTCGGCTCCCGCCCCACCGCACAGCCTGTCGTCGCCGGATTCACCGAACAAGGTGTCATTCCCGTCCTCACCGAACAACCTGTCGTTTCCCGCCAGGCCGTGCAGCGTGTCGTTTCCCTGGTTTCCGAGCAGCCGGTTGTTCGCGCCGTTGCCTGTCAGCGTGTCGTTGCCGGACCCACCGATGGCGCTCTCGATCAGCGAACGCTTGTCGTTATTGAAAAGCGAGGCGTTGGCGGCGTTGCCGGCCGGTCGTATCGAGGGGTCGTCGATGTTGAGTTCGGCAAGCTGATTGGTGGCGAAGGTGCTCCACTGCCCCGGCTCCAGATTGACGGTGACGCCTTTGGAATAGGCGGACAAATCATAGGCATCGTTGCCGCCGCCGTCCCAGATGGTGCGGAAGATCACCCCTTGATCGGGCGTGAAGCGATAGACCGTATCGCCAGCGTTGGTGGTGTAGTTCGCCCCGTACAGGTGCTGAATGGCGGCGATGTCGTCGAGCATGGGGCCGATAGGATAAGAATCCGCCGCCAGCGTGTAGCTGCCGGTGAGCGGCGCGTCGGGGTAGGAACGGTAACTCATGACCGAGCGCTCGACGGATTCGCTCTCATCCGCGACCGCGCTGCCGATGGTGTCGTCTTGCGGGTGCTTGAGGCCCAGCGCGTGGCCGGTTTCATGCACCGCCGTCTCGAACTCATAGCCGCCGGGCTCCCACGCCGCCGCCCCGGTCAACCGCGCGCCATACCAGGAATCGCCGCCCAGGGGCGAATTGTTGGGGTAGTAGGTCAGGGCCGTGTTCGTCCGCCCGGTTCCGGCCTCGCGCAGATCCGCCACCGTGCCGGGCTCCGTCACCTGGGTGAAGGTGAGGTTCGCCACATCAGCCCAGGTGGACAGCGCCGCAGTGACGGCGCTTTGCTGCGCCGTGGTCAGCGGCTTGAAAGTATTGAACGGTTCGCTGCCCGGCGCATAGCCCGTCCAGTCGGACGCCTGGGTGGGAAACCCATAGGTCAACGCCGGCGAATCCCAGCGAAGACCTGTCAGCAGCGCGTCGATGTTGGTGTCGCCCGTCAGAGGCGCCGTGCTTGCCGTGGCCATGACTGCCTCCTTCTCCGTCTGTTCCCGCCGGTCGCGCCACCATCGGGCTCGCCTGCGCTCTCTTTTCTGAAAACACGGGAAGAAGGAAAAAGCGCACGGTGTGATGGTGTTATGAGTCCATTTCTTTGCTGGAATCCCTGGCTTGACCGCTGCGCCAGGCCCGGGCAAGGGCGGCGAAGCCGGAAACCGGCACTTCTTCCGCGCGCGCCGTCGGTTCTATGCCCGCAGCCTCAAGCATCGCTTCGGCATAGCCCAGCGCTTTCAGGCTCTGGCGCAGCATCTTGCGCCGCTGGCCGAAGGCCGCCGCTGTCACCGTCTCCATGGCGACCCAATCCGCCGGTTCCGGGTCAGCACGCGGCGTCAGATGGACGACGGCGGAGTCCACCTTGGGCGGTGGCGTGAACGCCTTGGCTGGCAGGTTGAACACCACCCGCGCCTCGGCCCGCCATTGGGTGATGATCGACAGCCGTCCATAGGTCTTGTTGCCGGGCTGAGCGACGATGCGGTCAGCAACCTCTTTTTGGAACATCAGCGTCAAGCTGACGTAAGCATCGATCTGCTTCAGCCAGCCGATGAGCAGGGGCGTCGCCACATTATACGGCAAATTGGCGACGATGGCGCGGGGCGCGGGGGTCAGCGCGATGGGATCGATGTCCAGCGCGTCGGCCTCGATGATGCGCAACCGCCCGGTGGCGGCCTGCACGAGCTCTTGCAGCGCTTCACTGAATCGACGATCACGTTCGACGGCGATGACCGCGCGGGCCGGCGTCGCCAGCAAGGCCCGCGTCAGGCCGCCCGGTCCGGGACCGATCTCGACCACGCCGACCCCCTCCAACGATCCAGCCAAGCGGGCGATGCGCCCCGTCACGTTGAGGTCGAGGAGAAAATTCTGCCCCAGCGCCCGGCGCGCGTTGAGATCGAAGCGGGCGATGAGGTCGCGCAAGGGCGGCAGGCTGTGTGGGTCGAAGGGCGTAATGGTCATTGCTCTGGTCTGGGGCTCTGATCGGCGAGGGCTGCGGTGATCGCCTGGCGGTCCAACCCGCGCTGGCCGATCACCACCAAATGGCTTCGTCGCGCCTCGCCGGGCCGCCAGGGGCGGTCGTAATAGCCGTGGATGCGGTCACCCACCCCTTGGATGACGTGACGCATCGCCTTGTCGGCGACATCCAGGAAACCCTTGATGCGCAAGATGTCATGCGTGGCCGCCACGCTGCGGATGCGCGCCGCCACGGCGGCGGGGTCGGTGACCCGCGCCAGCGGCACGACGAAGCTTTCAAACGCATCATGGTCGTGGTCGTCGCCGTCTTCCTCGTGGTGCGAGCGGCGCTGGTCAAGGTCATCCTCGGCGGCGGCGGCCAGTCCCAGCAGCACGGCGGGATCGACCGCGCCTTGGATGGCGGTGATGCTCTTCACCAGCGGGCGCAGGTGCTGCGCCACTTCGGCGCGCACGCGGTCCAGCGCCGCCGAATCCACCCGGTCGGCCTTGTTCAGCACGACCATGTCGGCGCAGAGGATCTGCTCTTCAAACAGCTCCTCCAGCGGGCTTTCGTGGTCGAGGGTGGGATCCGCCCGGCGCTGAGCGTCGACCGCCGCCAGATCGGGAGCGAAACGCCCGGCGGCCACGGCTTCCGCGTCGATCACGGCGATCACCCCGTCCACGGTGATGCGGGTCCGCACCTCCGGCCAGCCGAAAGCCTTGACCAGCGGTTTGGGCAGCGCCAAGCCCGAGGTTTCGATGATGATATGGTGCGGCGGTTCGGGGCGGGCCAGCAAAGCGGTGATGCTGGGCAGGAAATCATCGGCGACGGTGCAGCAGATGCAGCCATTGGTCAGCTCGATGATGTCGTCTTCTGCGCAGCCTTCGACGCCGCAGCCGGCCAGCAATTGGCGGTCCACCCCCAGATCGCCGAATTCATTGATGATCAGCGCCAGCCGCCGACCACCGGCGTTCGCCAGCAGATGCCGGATCAGGCTGGTCTTCCCAGCCCCGAGAAAGCCCGTGATGATGGTGGCGGGGATCTTACTGGACACGGCGGCGGCTCCGAAAACGTTTGAGGGCTGGTTAAACCACATGCCGCGGATCAGAACAGGAGAAAAATAGCATCACGCCACGCAGGATCTCCGGGTAAGCGTTGACAAGTCCATTTCTGGTCCGTAGAACGCTTCCACCACGACGCCGCAGGGCGTCCGCCGTGGAGCGGTGGGTGAGTGGCTGAAACCAGCAGTTTGCTAAACTGTCGTACGGGGTAACTCGTACCGGGGGTTCGAATCCCCCCCGCTCCGCCAATTTCTCTCGCTAATGCATTGATTTCATTAGAAAATCTGCTTTAGCGCCTCGCTCTCTCCCACGGTTTACCCCCCCATTTTGTTATGGCTTGCGGTCGCTGTCCGTGAATGATTACGGACGGAATCGCGGCTGCCCGTCCTGTACGGGAGGTGGGCCTTCATCGGTTTCAGTATATGGGGTTCGGCTACGCAAGTCCGGCTCCTGAGCGGCTGCCCCACGCGATCAGCAAGGGCGGTGTGGCAGGCCTTGACCGGGTCGTGTTCGGTACGTATTTCTGTACGTGATGCACAGCATCGCACGCGAAGGAAACCGCGCATGGGGCACGCCAATTATACCGAGTTCCGCCAGAGCCTCGCATCATACATGGATGAGGTGTGCGATACGCGCGCCCCGCTCATCGTCACCCGTCAAAAAGGGCGTTCGGTCGTGGTGATCTCCGAGGAGGAGTACGAGAGCATGGTGGAAACGTTGCACCTTCTCAAAAGTCCGGCAAACGCTGAACGATTGATGCGCTCGATTGCCGAGTTGGACGCTGGACGTGGAATCGAACACGATCCGACACTATGAAGCTCGTCTGGTCAGAGTCCTCATGGGCTGATTACCTGCACTGGCAGGAGCATGACCATAAGATGGTGGAACGAATCAACGCGCTGATTAAGGATATCAAGCGTACCCCCTTCAAAGGACTCGGCAAACCGGAGCCACTGAAGGAAAACCTGAGCGAGTGGTGGTCACGGCGCATTGGTTCCGAGCACCGCGTGGTGTACCGGGTGGTCGGAACCGGTGAGGCGCAGACATTGGAAGTCGCCTCCTGCCGCTACCATTACTGATTGGCATGGCGCGAATCAGCACCGCAGGCTCAAGGCCGGATCGGTGGCGCTCTCCATCGCCACAGCAGGGCAACCGCATCTGTCTTCACGGTAAAGACGATTTTTGAAGGATGAGCACCACCATCTTCGGGCTTGCCGGACTGGGGCTGGGCTGCCAGACTGTGGGCTTGATGGTGCTCGGTATGGCCAAGCCTTAGCCGGGATAATAGGGAACACGGTGTGGTCGACCAAATCGAGGGACCAAACCCGTGGCTGCCCCCGCAACTGTGAGCGGTGAGCCGGTCGAAACGCCACTGGGTCCGCCCGGGAAGGCATCGGCCAAACGGCGATGACCCGCGAGCCAGGAAACCTGCCATCGCGGCTCAATCCACGCCGTCGGGTGTGACGGTTACAAAGAGAATAGCAATGACCATTTCAACATCCACCGCATCCCGCAGCCTGCCGCGTTCCGAGACCCGGACCGCCGCGCTGTTCGCAATTTTGCTTGGTGTCTTTCTGGTGTACGGCGTCGGCTTCGCCACCCCGGAAGCCTTGCACGACACCGCTCACGACGCCCGGCACGCCTTCGCCTTCCCCTGCCACTGAGGAGCGAAGCATGCTTAGGCGTATCCTCTCCGCAGCGCTCGCTGCGGGGTTGCTGGCTGGCGTTCTGGTGTCTGTCCTTCAAAGCGTCACCACCACGCCGTTGATCCTCCAGGCCGAGGTGTTCGAGGCCGGCGGCGGGATGCATGACCACACCGGCCATGATCACACGGCCCCCCTCCCGCCGGAGCCGGGAGCCGGCGATATTCTGATCCGCACGGCGTCGACGACCACCGCCAACCTCGTCGCCGGGGTGGGGTTCGCCCTGGTCATGGTTGGGATGTTCGTCCTGTCCGGGCGGCGGGTGAACGCGCGTGAGGGAATGGCCTGGGGGCTCGGTGGTTTTGCCGCTTTCACGCTGTCGCCCGCGTTGGGGCTGCCGCCGGAATTGCCGGGCACGATGGCCGCCGCTCTGGCAGCGCGCCAAGCCTGGTGGGCCTTCGCCGCCATCGGAGCGGCTGGCGGGCTGGCGGTGCTGGCGTTTGGCAAGGGATGGTGGCGCTTGCCCGTCGGGCTGGTCCTGCTGATCCTGCCGCACGCTGTCGGCGCTCCGCAGCCCGAGGTTTCCGGGGCCAGCGCCCCGGCTGATCTGATGGGCCAGTTCGTCGCCAAATCCATCGTCGTCAGCGCCATTTTCTGGACGATGCTGGGATGGCTGGCGGGGGGCTTCTTCCAGCGTTTTTTCCGTGATGCTGATCGCGTAAGCCCACTTTAGGACCAAATGGTTACGGCGGATTTCGGTGTGCTTCGCACTGAAATCCGCTGGTGGGTGGAACAAGCAATCCACATTTTACCCCCAGACGCCGCGCGCTCCTTCCCGCCGGCGTTGAAAACGCGGCGGCTTGGGGTATCCGCAGGGCATGACCGCACCAGTCCTTTTGCAAAGCGGTGAACGGGACCTCCGTTTGGATTTCTTCCGGGGGTTGGCGTTGTGGTTCATCTTCATGGACCACATCCCCGGCAATCAATTCGCCTGGCTGACGCCGCGCAACTACGGCCTCAGCGACGCTACGGAAGTGTTCGTCTTCATCTCCGGCTACACGTCATCGCTGGTGTACGCCCGGGTGTACGCGCGGCATGGATGGGGGTTGGCGTCGGCTCGCGTGCTGCACCGCTGCTGGACGGTGTATGTGGCGTATATCTTCCTGTTCATCGCCTTCACCGCGCAGGTCGCCTACACCACGCGCGTGTTCGACAACCCGCTGTTCAGTGAGGAACTGGGAATCGCCGGCTTCTTCAGCGATCCAGCGCTGGCGTTGACGCAAGCGCTGCTGTTGCGATTCCGCCCCGCCAATCTCGACATTCTGCCGCTCTATATTGTGCTGCTGCTGGTCTTGCCGCTGCTGTTGCCCTTGATGCGCCACCGCCCGGTGATCCTACTGGCGGGGTCGGCGCTGCTGTACGCGCTTGCCCGCCGCTTCGCCTGGAACCTGCCCACCTATCCCGAGGGTGGCGCGTGGCTGTTCAACCCCTTCGCCTGGCAATTCCTGTTCGTGTTGGGCGCCACCCTGCAACGCTTTCCCGCCGTCGTGGCGTCGTTGACCAAGCCGCGCGGGTTGGTGCTGCTGGCGGCAGCGGCGTATCTCGCCGCCTCGCTGCTGTTGGCGCTGTCCTGGCAGTTCGCCTCGCTGGGGGCCTTTATACCTTTGCGCGTGGCCGAGCTTTTGTACCCGATCAGCAAGACCGATTTGGACCCGCTGCGGCTGTTGCATTTCTTCGCTCTGACCCTCGTCGTGCTTCAGGTCGCACGGCTGGATAGCACGTGGCTGCGCTGGCCGGCGCTGTCACCGGTCATCCTCTGCGGTCGGCAATCCCTGCAGGTGTTCTGTCTGAGCATTTTTTTGTCCTTTGCCAGCCAGACCATTCTTGTGCAAGTAAATGGATCACTTTTTGCGCAGTTTGTTGTCACTGTTTCTGGCATCGCCGCTATGATCCTGATCGCCCGTGTGCTCACCTGGTACCAGGCCGCAGGCCGACCGCCACGCGCGGCGGCGGCGCTTAAGGATTCCGGGGTATGAAGCGCACCGCCGCCTTGATGCTTCTGGCGGTGCTCACCCCGGCCTGCGCTGAGGCCCAGGGGAATGAAGCGCCAACCGATCCTTGCGCCGTTCCAGAAAGCATCCTGACCGTTGACGTGCATCTAAGCCGCGTTCATCACCGGGTGGAGCAGGGGGGCGCTGTATCCATTCTGGTGGTCAACACGGCCAAGCCCCTCGCCGACCGCAACGCCACCTATCCCGTGCGGTTGGAGAAGGCCTTGTCCCCCCGGATGCCCGGCCACCGCGTGATGGTGTCCGTGCGCAACCTGCCCGGCGCCACCGCGCAGGAAATGCTGCCGGCCATGGAGGCCGCCGTGATCGAGGGCAAGCCGGCGCTGGTGGTCTGGCAGGTTGGAACCATGGACGCCATGCGCAACGTCAGCCTGGACAGCTTTGGTGAGGCGCTGGTGTCGGGCATCGCCCAGACCCATGCGCATGGGGCCGATATTATCATCATGGACATGCAATACAGCCCGCAGACCAGCCAATTGATCGCGTTTCAACCTTACATTGAATATGTCGAATGGGTGACACAAACCAATGATGTCTTTCATTTTCCGCGTTACGAAATGATGCGCCACTGGATCGACGAGGGGCGCGTCGTACTGGAATCCGACTCCAAAGAAGATAAGCTGAAGGCTTTCAGCTTCGTGCACGGCTGTGTCGGACGCCTGCTGGCGGAGGCCATCACCACCATGGTCGAGACGCCGCAATGATGGTTCGGTTCACGTCGCTGCTTGCTGTCGCCTTCCTCGCCAGTTCCGCTTTCACCCTTCCCACCGCCGCCGCTCCCGCTGTCGCCGCCCGCGCCGCCTGCGCCGTGCCGGCCAATGTCGTGGCGCTGGCGGCGCCGCTGCCGCGCGTCACCAGCCGGATGAACCGGGGCGAGCCGGTGCGCATCGTCGCCATCGGCTCATCCTCCACCGCCGGGGCTGGGGCCAGCGACGCCGACCACAGCTACCCCGCCCGCCTTGCGCATTATTTGCACCAGCGGTTGCCGGGGGCGTCGGTCAGCGTTCTCAACAAGGGGAGCAACGGCGAAGTCGAATCCGACATGATGCCGCGTCTCCAGCGCGACGTGCTGGACGAAAAGCCGGACCTTGTCGTCTGGCAGGTCGGCGCCAACACCGTGCTGCGCGGTCAGGACCTGGATTCTGACGAAGCGTTGATCCGCAATGGCGTCAAACGCTTCAAGGCCGCTGGTCTGGACGTGGTGCTGATGGATCTGCAATACGCCCCGGCCATGCTCGAGCAACCTCGCCACGGCGAGATGCAGACACGCATCGCCCGCATCGCCGCCGAGGAAAGGGTTGGTCTGTTCCGCCGCTTTGCGGTGATGCATCAATGGGTGCAGACGCGGCAGGCGTCCATGTCCGATCTGGTCGGGCCGGACGGCGTGCACCAGAACGACTTCGGCTATGACTGCATCGCCCGCGCGCTGGCCACCTCCATTCAGGAGGCCATCGGCAAGGGCTCCATCAGCCGCGTCTCCATCGAACAGTGACGAGAATTTACTCCATCACGCTGTCCAGGCCACGCCGCAACCCCGGCTGATCCCCCACCCGCCGGATGGCGAGCAGCGTGCCGGCCACATAGGGTATAGCGCTGGAGCCGGCGTCGTGACGGATGGTCAGGCGCTCGTCGGGCGCGCCGAACAGCGCCTCACAGGACAGCACGAAGCCCGGTAACCGCACGGAATGCACGCGCGTGCGGCCAATCTCGGCGCCGCGGGTTTCTTTCGGCCCGCGCAATGCGTCCACAGGCGTGGCCGTGGGGTCGAGGCGTACGCCGCCCAACCGCTCAGCCAGTTCGCGCCCCGTGCCGCTCGGCACATCGGGCTTGCTGGCGGCGGCGTAGTCGATGACCTCCACATCCGGCACATAGCGCGCCGCCATCAAGGCGAAGCGCTGCATCAAGGTCGCGGTGATCGAGAAATTGCCGGCGGCCACCACCCCGACACCCGCCACGCGCGCCGCCGCGTCAATCTCGGCGTAATCATCGGCGGTCAGACCCGACGCGCCAACCACCACATTGCGCCCAGCGGCGATGGCGATCAGCGTATGTCCCTTCACGACGGCAGGTTTGGTGTAGTCGACCACCACATCGCACGGCGTCCGCAAGGCTTCTTCCACCGTCGCCACGATGGTGACGCCCAGCGCGCCGCCACCCGTGGCCGAGCCAACGTCTTGACCGGCGGCGTTGCGCGCCACAGCGGCCGCCAACGCCAGATCCGGCGCCGCCGCTACGGCGGACACCAGCGCGCGTCCCACCCAACCGGTTGCGCCAACGATGGTTACGGCTATCGTCATGGTTTCCCTTCCTTTTAAATACGGGCGGCCATCATCGATTCTAGCCGCCGCTGCGCACCCGCGTCACGAATCTGTGGGACTCGCTGTTCAATTGCCTGGATGTCGTTGAGAGGGCGGAGGCTTCCGTCAACATCTGGGTGACGGCGCGCCCGGTTTCGGCGGCCGCCTCGGTCACACCGGCGATGTTGCGCACCACAGCGGCGGTTCCCAGAGTCGCCTCTTCGACGTTGCGGGCGATTTCACGGGTTGCGGCCTGCTGCCGTTCCACCGCCGAGGCGATGGCGGTCGAGGCCGTGCTGATTTCCCCTACCGTTTCAGTGATGCCGCGAATGGCGGATACCGCTTGGGTTGTGGCCGACTGCACGTCATTGATCTGTGTGGTGATTTCTTCTGTGGCCTTCGTCGTCTGGTTGGCCAGGTTTTTCACCTCATTGGCCACGACGGCGAAACCCTTTCCCGCCACACCCGCCCGCGCCGCCTCGATGGTGGCGTTCAGCGCCAGGAGGTTGGTCTGGCGGGCGATGTCGGTGATCAGGCGAACCACTTGCCCGATATGGGCGGCGGCGTCGGCCAGACTCCGCACGATGCCGTCGGTCTGCTCGGCCTTTTGCACCGCCGCGTTGGTGGTGGTGCTGGCATGAGCGACTTGCTGCCCAATCTCCGCGATCGAGGTGGTCAGTTCCTCGGCCGCAGCGGCTACAATCTGCACATTGCCCGAAGCGTCGGTCGCGGCCTTGGACGCGGCGGCGGCCCGCCGTTCGGTTTCATCGGCGACGGCGGCCATGGACCGCGAGGTGGCGTCCATCGTGGCGGCGGTCGTGGCGACATGCCCGACCACCGCCGCCATATTCTCCTGGAAATCATCAGCGAGCTTGGCTATGGCCGCCTGTGATTGGCTTTCCATCCGTGCGCGCTCGGCGTCTTGCGCTTGGCGCAAGGCCAAAGCCTCGGCTGAGCTTGCTTCGATGTCGGTAATCATACGGTCGGAATCGTTGAACATACGGTTGACCCAGATGATCAGATAGCCGGCAGAGACGCATTGGACGATCAGAAGCGTCGCGTGAAAGAAAAAGCGCATCCAATTGACGCCATCAGGGAACAGGTAAATCGGGAAGAATAGGTTGAGAAATAAATGATGCACGGCTGTGTGAAGGCTGGCGACGAGCACTGTCTGCCAACAAACAAAAGTAAGCAGCATCGACACCAAGACAAAATACAGCATATGCGCTTCGAGCTGGTAATTTGTTGAGGCTGAAGCATAGATCGCCACTTCATATGCTGTCATCAGGCAAACGGCGATGATGAGGCGCGTGAAGAGCGCCAAAGGATTCCTGGCATAGGCCACGGTGCCGATCACCGCGCAGACCAGCGAAACACCAAGAGCCAACCCCACGCTCATTCCACTGGCCGAGGCTCCGATGGGGTTGGCGATGGTGAAGATCCAGAGCAAGGCAATGAAGGAATGGCCAGCGACACGGCGCAAATTGATCACGGCGGGAACGCGCGAATCCGTCGAAGGAAGGGTGAAAGACATCAGAGATTCCGTTGGTTCTGGTTGTGAAGGGGAGGGGCCTCGACGGTGCAACCGCCGGCGATCACGGGATTAAGGATGGCGAGCGCACCGCCGGCATGGGCGCGGGCGGTAAAGCCGGCGTCATCCCGCTCTGGTGCGGCGATGACGATCCAATCGGCGTTGCCCAAGCGGATTGGCCGGGCGCCGGCGGCGGTTGCCCGCAGAAAAGCCTCACTGGAGGTCATGCCGGGGAAATAGACCAAGGCGACCGCCCCAGAAGGGTCCGGCGCCGTCGCCAGCAGCCCGACCATCAGCAGCACACTGACCAAATGGAACGCGATAAAGGCCAGCCACGCATAACCGCTTCGAGTGGGGCGCGCAGAGGGGGCTAAAAATTTGCTATCTATAGAATAACAAAGTGCACAAGACATATAACATATCTCACTGCTGCTTGATTCTAAACATTAGAACAATCAAGAGCCAGTTAAGATAGGTGTTGATGCGCTCGTGTACTAATTAGAAAAATCAATATTACTCATAATTTTCCGCATATTATTATTCATTATGCGTATGTTCAATTTGACAGAGAGGCATAGGTCTATATGAATAGGGGGAGGTGGTGGTTATAATATTGTTGTGCAATAATTTATCGAAATACCATAATTGCGCGAGATGAAGTGAGGTCTGGCGCTCCAGCCTTCCTTTCTCCTCTTCAAGGCGCTATGTCGGTGGCATGCAGACCTGGACCGAGGGCTATGTCAGCGACATCGCCTATGCCCATTCCTTTTACGCCGAGATGGCGCCGGCGCATCTGGCCTTCGCTTTGATCCTGGCGGGCGTGCGCCCGCCGGATCTTGCGTCCTTCACTTACGCCGAATTGGGCTGTGGCCAGGGGCTGACCAGCAATCTGCTGGCCGCGGTGCACGCAAACGCCCGGTTCGAGGCGGTGGATTTCCTTCCCAGCCACATCGCCGACGCCCGCGCCCTGGGGGGCGAGGCCGGGAGCGGCAATGTCACCTTTCTCGACGATGGCTTCGCCGACTACGCCGCGCGCGACGGGCAGGATTTTGACATGGTGGCGCTGCACGGGGTGTGGACCTGGGTCAGCGCGGAGAACCGGCGGATTCTTCTGGATATTCTGCGCCGGCGTCTGAAACCCGGTGGGGTGGTGTATCTCAGCTACAATTGCCTGCCGGGTTGGGCGGCGCACGCGCCGATCCGCAAGCTTCTGGCGGAACATGTGGCGTCCAGCCCCGGCGCGCTGCCGGGACGGATCGAAAAGGCGCTAAGCTTCGCCGCGCGCCTGGCCCAGCAGGGGGAGGGGTATTTTGACCGGACGCCCAGCGCCTTCGCCCATCTCGCCGGTCTGAACGACAAGACGGACAGCTATATCGCGCACGAGTACCTGAACCGCGATTGGACGCCCTTCTACCATTGTGATGTGGCGCGGGAGCTGGCGGCGGCCAAGCTGAGCTTCGCCGCGTCAGCGACGCTGGCCCACCATAGCGACGACGCAAACCTCAGCCCGCAGGGGATGGCGCTGCTGAGTGAGGCTGAGGACCCGGCGTATCGGGAGACTCTGCGTGATTACCTGACCTACAACCGCTTCCGCCGCGATATTTTCGTCAAGGGAGCGGTGCGCCTGTCGCCCAGCGACCGCGAACAACGGTTGCGCGCGTTGCGCTTCGGCCTTGCCTTGCCGCGCGCTGAGGTGGCGGAGCGGGTGACGACGCCCGTGGGCGACATCGCTTTGCCCGCCGCTGGCCCGCTGGCCGACGTCCTCGCCGCGGGTCCTCAGACGTTGGACGCCTTGTTGAGCCAGCCGGCGCTGGCCGCATACGGCCTGGAGCCGGTGCTGCGCACCATCGCCTTGCTGGGTGGCGCCGTAATACCCGTGCCTGATGGCGTCGATGGCGATCGAATCCGCCGCTTCAACGCCGCGGTGCTGGAGCGCAACCGCCACAGCCCGGAGATCCGCCAGCTTGCCGCGCCGGTGCTGGGGACGGGGGTGATGGTCGGGGTGCTGGAGCGGCTGTTCCTGCTCGCCGAACAGCGCGGCGAGGATCCCGCCGCGCTGGCCTGGACCGTGCTGTCCGAACGCGGCAAAAAGCTGCGCCGTGACGGCGAAGAGTTGACGACGGAGGCGGAGAACCAAGCGGAAGTAAAGCGGCTGCACCGGGCCTTTACGGCTGGGCAGCGGGCCTGGTTGTCAGACTTGGGTATCGCCTGATGCTGATGAGAGCGGGGTTTGCTTCAGGTGCAAGCAAACTCCACTCTCATTCTTTGCTCGTTACGCGTTTTTCAGGGACGCCATGTCGATGACGAAGCGGTATTTGACGTCGCTTTTGATCATGCGCTCATAGGCGTTGTTGATATCTTGAATGGTGATCATTTCGATGTCCGACGTGATGCCGTGCTTCGCACAGAAGTCGAGCATTTCCTGGGTCGCGGCGATGCCGCCGATCAGGGAAGCCGCCACGGTTTT
The DNA here is from genome assembly GCA_031546725.1 of Azospirillum sp. Taxonomy (GTDB): domain Bacteria; phylum Pseudomonadota; class Alphaproteobacteria; order Azospirillales; family Azospirillaceae; genus Azospirillum. The sequence continues at coordinate 67,704 of JAVBJZ010000062.1, read as the reverse complement.
GCCACCCATCACCATGGGGGCTGAATTCAGGGCAGGCTCCAGCGGCCCGAGGTAACCCACCAGCGACAACACGCCCTTGAAACGTAGCGTGGGGATGTAGGGGTTGATGTCATGCGCGTAGGGCACGGTGTCGATGATCAGATCGAAACGCCCAGCGGCAGCCTCCATCTGCTGCGTGTCGGTTGACAGCACGACATGTTCAGCTCCCAGACGGCGGGCGTCCTCCTCCTTGCCTGGCGAGCGGGTGAACAGCGTCACTTCCGCCCCCAGCGCTTTGGCCAGTTTGATCGCCATATGCCCCAGACCGCCCAAGCCAACGACGGCCACCTGGCTGCCGGGGCCGACCTTCCACTCCTTGAGCGGCGACCATGTGGTGATGCCGGCGCACAGCAGAGGCGCCGCCCCTTTCAGATCCAGGCCATCGGGCATGCGCAGCACAAAGGATTCCGCGACGACGACCGTCTCGGCGTAGCCCCCCTGGCTGACGCTGCCGTCGTGACGGTCGATGCCGCCATAGGTGTAGGTGGCGTCCTCCAGACAATGCTGCTCATACCCTTGCCCGCACGCCGGGCAGTGCCCACAGGAATCGACCAGACAGCCCACCCCCACGTGATCCCCCACTTTGAAGCGGGTCACCTTCGCGCCCAGGCCGACGATTTTGCCGACAATCTCGTGACCGGGAACGATTGGATAGGGTGTCCACCCCCAATCGTTGCGGGCGACGTGCAGGTCGGAGTGACAGACGCCGCAATACAAGATCTCGATGACGACGTCATCCTCACGCGGGCTGCGCCGGTCAAAGCGATGCAATTCGAGCGCGCTGGTGGGGGAGTGGGCGGCATAGCCGCGTATGGTCGTGGTCATGGTGTGGCCTTTGGTTAAATTGGTTTGAAGGTAAAAGAACTATGCCGGTGTCTTGCGTCCCGGTTTTTTTCGCCGCCCGGCCCCGGCCTGCTGGGTGAAGAATGGCTTGGCGTCCGTCTTCTTGGCGCCGGTCTTCTTAGCACAAGAGGCCTTGCCGGTCCCCGTCGGTTGCCACGCGGGTATGAGCTGCTGCGGCCCCGGTCCGATCAAATCGGCGCGGCCCATCTCCTTCAGCGCGTCGCGCAGGATCGGCCAGTTCTCGGGATCGTGGTAGCGCAAGAACGCCTTGTGCAAACGGCGTTGCTTCAACCCCTTGGCGCTGGACACCGTCTCGCCGCCGGTGCGGCGGATCGGGCGCAGCGTGTTGAGGCCGGTGTGGTACATCGCCGCCGACACCGACATGGGCGATGGCAGGAAGGTCTGCACCTGATCGGCGCGAAAACCGTTCTGCTTCAGCCAAAGCGCCAAATTCATCATGTCTTCGTCCGAGGTGCCGGGATGCGCGGCGATGAAGTAGGGGATCAGGTACAACTCCTTCCCCACCTCCTTGGCGGCCTGGTTGAACATCCGCTTGAACGAATCATAGGCGCCGATTCCCGGCTTCATCATCTTCGACAGCGGCCCGGCTTCGGTGTGCTCGGGCGCGATCTTCAAATAGCCGCCGACATGATGCGTCACCAATTCCTTCACGTATTCCGGGCTCTTCACCGCCAGATCATAGCGTAGGCCCGAGGCGATGGAGATCTTCTTCACCCCCGGCACGGCGCGCGCCTTGCGGTACAGATCGATCAGCGGGCCGTGATCAGTGCCAAGGTTCTTGCAGATCTCGGGGTAGACACAGCTTGGCCGGCGGCACTTGCTTTGCGTTTCCTCATCCTTGCAGGCGAGGCGGTACATGTTGGCGGTTGGGCCGCCGAGGTCGGAGATGTGGCCGGTGAAGCCCTTGGTCTTGCGGCTGATGTCCTGGATTTCACGCAGGATCGATTCCTGCGAGCGGCTCTGGATGACGCGTCCCTCATGCTCGGTGATCGAGCAGAAGGAACAGCCGCCAAAGCAGCCGCGCATGATGTTGATCGAGAAGCGGATCATCTCCCACGCGGGGATGCGCGCGTCGCCGTAGTGCGGGTGCGGGGCGCGGGCGTAGGGCAGGGCGAAGACGGCGTCCAGCTCCGGCGTGGTCAGCGGGATCGGCGGTGGGGTCAGCCACAGTTCCTTGTCGCCGTGCCGCTGCATCAGCGGGCGGGCGTTGCCGGGGTTGGCCTCCTGGTGCAGCACGCGCGACGCTTGGGCGTAGAGCACGGGGTCGGTCGAGACTTGCTCGTAGGACGGCAGGCGGACGACCGTCTGCTCCGCATCGCCGGGGCGGGGGCTCAGCGCGTCGCCCACCTCCACCGCCGCAGCCGCATCCACCACCACCCAGTCTTCCGGCGCCGCGTCGCGCAGGAAAGCGACGCCCCGGATATCCCGCATGGCGCGTGGCGCTTCACCTTGCGCCGCCCGGTGCGCGACCTCAACGATGGCGCGCTCGGCGTTGCCATAGAGCAGCAGATCGGCCTTGGCGTCGACCAGGATGGAGCGGCGCACCTTCTCCGACCAATGGTCATAATGCGCGATGCGGCGAAGCGACGCCTCGATACCGCCCAGCACGATGGGAACGTCCTTGTAGGCTTCGCGGCAGCGCTGGGAATAGACGATGGCGGCGCGATCGGGGCGCTTGCCGCCTTCATCGTTCGGCGTGTAGCTGTCGTTGTGGCGCAAGCGGCGGTCCGAGGTGTAGCGGTTCACCATCGAATCCATGTTGCCGCCGGTCACCCCAAAGAACAAATCCGGCTTGCCCAACGCCCTGAACGGTTCAGCGTTCTGCCAATCCGGCTGGGCGATGATGCCAACGCGGAAACCTTGCGCCTCCAAGAGTCGGCCAATGACCGCCATGCCGAAACTGGGATGGTCGATATAAGCATCGCCCGTGACGACGATCACGTCGCAGCAATCCCATCCCAGCGCCTCCATCTCGGCGCGCGAGGTCGGCAGGAATGGCGCGGTTCCGAAGCGGTGGGCCCAATGCTTGCGGTACGAAAAAATATCCGTGGCGGTCGGCATAAAATGTCCAGGTAAGGGCGGAATTTCCAGGGGAGTTAACTCAATCCGCTTTGACATAGCGCGTCTAGCGCAGGGTTCAAAACATCACAAGGGGTATGTGGCGGCAAAATCACACGCGGCAAGACGGACACGGGTTTCCTAAAATTATTCATAAACATGCCCAACCTTTGCCACATCGACTTGGCCTATGATCTTTTCATCAACGGCGCACCGATCGTATGACTTCAGAGCGCCCGCCCAGTACAGGAAGTGTTATACTCATGACCGATTTTTACGTCTCGACCTCCGGCTCTGACTCCAACACGGGCTCCAAGGACTCCCCCTTCCGTAGCATTGTCAAGGCTTCGCAGGCCGCCAGCACCGGCAGCACTGTGCATGTCGCCCCCGGCAACTACCAGGGTGGTTTCCAGACCGCGGCCAACGGCGTCACGTATGTCTCGGATGTCAAATGGGGCGCCAAGATCGTTCCTGGTTCAAACAACGGCCAGTACGAAGCCTGGGACAACCGCGGCTCCAACGTCACCATCGATGGCTTTGAGATCGACGGCAGCGCCCAGCAGGGCGGTACGCCCTGGCTGTTCGGCGTCTACACTGCCGGCTCCAACTCGGTGGTGCAGAACTGCAAGGTGCACGACATCGCCACCAGCGACGCCGCCATGCAGAAGGCCAACACCGGGGTCGGCGGGGCCGGCATCATGGGCGATGGCTGGACCGGCGGAACCAACATCAAGGTGTCCGGCAACGAAGTCTACGATATCGGCCCGAATGGGGCCAGCTCCAGCCTGGTGCACGGCGTCTACATGGCGACCAGCGGTCAGGTGCAGAACAACGTCATCGGCAATGTCGTCGGCGACGGCGTCACCTCCTGGCACGACGCCAGCAATCTGAAGATCGTCAACAACACGGTGTTCGACGTGCGCGGCGCCGGGGTGATGATCGGCAGCGGCGATCATTACAAGACCAGTGGGCCGAACGATTACACGCAGGTGTCCAACAACATCCTCTACGACAACGCCAAGGGTCTCGAGGAATACGGCCAGATCGGCAGCCACAACACCTACAGCAACAATCTGGTCTATGGCAACGACACCAACTGGTCGCTGAAGGCCACGACGGCCACCGGCACGGTCAACGCCAATCCGAACTTCGTTAAGTATGACGCCACCGGCGGCGGTGATTACCATCTATCCGGCAACTCGCCAGCGATCAACGCCGGCACCGCGTCGGGCGCGCCGGGCGCCGACATGACCGGCGCGGGCCGTGTGGGGGCGGTGGATATCGGCGCCTATGAGTATGGCGCCTCCACCCCGACCACTCCCACCGGCGCGGCGACGAAGGTTGTGGTGAACGCCTCGGGCGTCGCGGCGGGTGGGGTGAACGCCCACTTCAAGGTGCTGGTTGACGGCAAGCAGATCGGCGAAGCCACGGCGGGGACCGCCGCCAAGGACTTCACCTTCAACGCCAGCAATATCAGCCCCGATGCGGCGCATAAGGTGCAGATCCAGTACGACAACGACGCGGTGGTCAACGGCCAGGACCGTAACCTGTACGTCAACAAGATCACCATCAACGACAAGGCGGTTCTGCCGAACGCCTCCACCGTGACCTACGACAAGTTCGCGCTGGATGGTAAGGACGTGATCGCCGGCCAGTCGGCGATGAAATGGGGTGGGACGCTGGTGGTCAACGCTGGCAAGAGTTACTTCCCTGGTTCGGCAGGGGCGGCGGAACCCGCCGCTGGGGCGGCTCAGCAGGATGTCTACCAGCACCTGATCAGCCAGAACCAGAGCGCCAGCGCCGACCATGGGCATGATCTGAGCACGCTCAACCATGCGGTGGACAGCAGCAGCCTGATGCTTGACGCCAGCGCCTTGAGCCATACGCCGGATCCGTATCACCTCGACGCGCTCCACCACTAAAAATTGATACAGGCAAAGGCCCCGGTCGCGAGAACGCGACCGGGGCCTTTGTGCGTTCAGCCAGAACCCGCATGGTCGTTGACGCGGTGCAGCGTGGCGCCGATACTTCGGTTGCTTTGGGGCGTTTCAAACGCTTGGCCGGATTACGGAAACCCTTTATGCCCAATTCAAACGTCATCGCCTTTCAGGGCTTGCCCGGCGCTTATTCCGACCTGAGCTGCCGCTCGGTCTATCCGGAAATGCAGACGCTGCCCTGCGCGTCGTTTGATGACGCTTTCGCCGCCGTGCGCGAAGGGCGGGCGCGGTTGGCGATGATCCCCGTGGAAAATTCAGTCGCCGGGCGCGTCGCCGACAACCATCATCTGCTGCCGCAAGGCGGCTTGCACATCATCGGTGAGCATTTTCAGCGGGTGAATCATCAGCTTCTGGCCCCCAAAGGGGCCACGCTGGAAACCATCCATTCGGTGCACAGCCACATCCAGGCGCTGTCGCAGTGCCGCGAGACGACGCGCCGGCTTGGCCTTACGCCGGTTAATCACGCCGACACCGCCGGCGCCGCGGCTGACATCGCCGCGCGGAACGACCCGCAACACGCCGCCATCGCGTCGAAGCTGGCGGCGGAAATCTATGGTCTTGATATCCTCAAGGCCGACATCGAGGACGCCGAGCACAACACCACCCGCTTTTTGATCATGGCGCGTGAGCCACGCATCCCGCTGGCTGGCTCGTGCAAGACCATCACCACCTTCGTCTTTCACGTCAGCAGCCGTCCGGCGGCGCTGTACAAGACGCTGGGCGGCTTCGCCACCAACGGCGTCAATCTGACCAAGCTGGAAAGCTACATGATCGGCGGGCGCTTCGCCGCCGTGCAGTTCTATGTGGATGTGGAAGGCCATCCAGACGATCGGCCACTGCGTCTGGCGCTGGAAGAGCTGGATTTCTTCGCCCGTGAAATGAAGATTCTCGGCGTCTATCCCGCCAGCCTGTTCCGCTATCAGGGAAGCCAGCTGAACGGCGTCGATTAACTTTCCTGCGCCACCCAATCCTCAATCAGCCGTCGGGAGATGGAGTCGGGTCGCGGCATGCGCAGCGTGTCGCTGGGCTCCAGGCTGCGCATGCGTTCGCGGCTGATCCATTGGGCGCTCTCCAACTCGTCGGTGGCCACGCACAAATCGGCGGAGAGCGCCCGCGCGGTGAATCCCATCATCAACGAGCAGGGAAACGGCCAGGGTTGCGAAGAGTGATAGCGGATGTCGGTGACGCGCACGCCGACTTCCTCAAACACTTCCCGCATCACCGCTTCTTCCAGGCATTCACCGGGTTCGACGAAGCCGGCCAGGGTCGAGTGCATGCCGGTGACCCACGCCGCTTGCCGGGCGAGCAGGCAACGGTCGCCGCCGTCATGCACCAGCATGATCACCGCCGGATCGGTGCGCGGGAAGTGCAGCGTGGCGCAGGACGGGTTGGCGCATCCACGCGCATGCCCGGCCTGCGCGCTCACCAGCGGCGCGCCGCAGACGCCGCAGAAGCGATGCCGTGCGTTCCAATGCGTGAGGCCACGGGCGTAGGCGCACAACGAACCCTCATTGTGTTGCATCAGCGGTCCCGTGACGCGCAGATCGACAAAGCGCCCGCCATCGGCGAAGGCCGCGGTCAACGCTGGGTGGGTCTCTGGCGCGTCCAAGACCGACAGATCGACCGTAAACACCGCCGCACCGTCGTAGAGACCAAGCAGCAGAAGTTCGGCCTCATCCCAATGGCTGGCTGCCGGCAGCAAGGCGGCGCGGGGCGTTTCCTCAGACCCGATGATCAACGAGCGGGCTTGCCACACGGGCATGACGCGGCTCTCCGGCGCGGTGCGGGCGGCGATCAGCCAGTCGGAGTCCTTGCGGCGGTGGGCGGCGCGGTCGATGGACCCGTGTGCGTAGACATTCGGTCGGTCAAGCATGGTGAAATACTAAACTGAGAGCCGCAACCGGCAAACCTCTTTCCGGTTTGCCTGGGTCGAACCGATGGTTAGGATACAAATATTCCTTTCTCCCATGCTGGCGGAGCCTCACTCATGCCCGAGATTTGTCCCGCCCCTCTGGTGGCGCTTGCCGAACGTCTGGCCGACTCGAGCGCGGCGGTGGTGCGGCGATACTTTCGCACCGCGCTGGCGGTGGATGACAAGGCCGATTCCTCGCCGGTCACCGCCGCCGACCGCGAGGCGGAACAAGCCATCCGCGCCATCATCGACGCCGAGCGTCCCGAGGATGGAATCTATGGTGAGGAGTACGGGACCAGGAATCTCGACGCCGAATGGGTGTGGGTCATCGATCCCATCGACGGCACAAAATCCTTCATCACCGGGCGGCCGATTTTCGGCACGCTGATCGCCCTGCTGCACCGGGGGAGTCCGGTGCTGGGGGTGATCGATCAGCCGATCGTCAATGATCGCTGGATCGGGGTGATGGGCCGACCGACCCTCCACAACGGCCAGCCGGCCAGGGTGCGGGCCTGCCCGCCGGGGCTTTCCGGCGCGATCCTTGGAACCACCTCACCGGATCTGTTTCCGGGGACGACCGCTGCCGGCTTCGCCCGGATCAAGGCGGGGGTGAAGACCACGGTGTATGGCGGCGACTGCTACACCTATGGCCTGCTGGCCAGCGGCTATTACGATTTGGTCGTCGAAGCGGGGCTGAAGCTGTACGATTTTGCGGCGCTGGCGCCAGTGGTGCTCGGGGCCGGCGGCATCATGACGGATTGGAACGGCAAACCGCTGGACGCCAGTTCCGACGGTTGTGTCATCGCTGCGGGCGACGCCCGCACCCACCGTGAGGCGCTGGCGCTTCTCACAGGCTGAATTGTTGGTTGAAATCATGGAATTCACCCCTCTTTCCAAACCCGCGCGGTCCGTTCTGGAGAGCGCGCCTGACAACCTCAAGACCTTCGTCGGCTCGATGGCGGACAGGGTGGCGCAGGGCGCCAACTGGATGGTTCGCAAGAAGACGCTGTGCGACTACATGCTCAGCCTCGGCGCTTATCTGACGCTGAGCCCGGCTGAGCGGCAGAAGCTAGCCGAGGCCGGTGGGCTTGAACTGCCGCCGGAGGACGGGGATGATACCGATGCGCAGACCCGATTCGGTGAGCTGTTGCCCTTCTACATCGGCGCCATCCTTGAGACTTTGAACGAAGAGCGCATCACCAGCGCCGAGCAGGCCGCCGCCTATATTCTGTCCATCCATCCCGAACACCAGGCGGCGGCTGAGACCTGGATGATGGCCGATCCACGCAACGCCAAGGCCGTGCGCAAGGTGGTGCGTGGTGACAAGCGGCTTGCGACGCTTTTGAAGACCGCCCGCGTATCGAGCGCCCGCTCCACCGCCCTCATGAAAGAAGGACAATTGCTGTGACCGCCATCGCCAAGCCCCCCGATTCCCTCTACGACACGGCGCCTGACGAACTGGTCCCGGTTCTGGAATCCATGGTTCAGGCGGTTCAGGCCTCCGCCAACTGGAAAACCCGCAAAAAAACGCTGATGGAAGCGTTGATGGTCGTCGAAACGATGACCGCGCTGAACACCCATCAAAAAGAGATTTTTGAAGGCTTGGTGAAGGGCATCGAAGATGGCTCGCTTTCCGAGGAGGAAGCGAAGGAGGCCATCAGCGCCATCAGCGCCACCGATGACGCCGAGTCCGATGAAAAGCCGGACGCCATTCCGCTGACCGAGATACTCCCAATCTTCATCGGCGCCATTCTGGAGCGCCTGGACGAGCCGGAAATTGTCTGCGCCGAGCAGGTGGCGTTCTATCTTCTGTCGGCGCATCCCGAACATTTCGAAGCGGCTGAGGCCTGGTTGCAGGCTGATTTCAAGAACTCCAAGGCGTTCAAGAAGCTGCTGCGCGCCGACCGTCGCTACGCCGGGCTGTTCGAGTTGATCATCGACACCAGCAACACCGAAGGCGAGAGGGACCCGGCGAAAGGGGAAGAAAACGCGAATAAGGGCTGACGCCGAAACTGGAACGGCGGCATCGCCACGCTTGCGCCTTGATCCGGGTAAGGGATGGGGCCACGTGGAGTGGGGCGAGCAACCGCCGAGGGAGCCGCCGAGGGAGTCGTATGGACCAGACGAAGACCACCATCCTCACCGCCGCGCTTGGCCTGTTCCTCAGCGCTCCGGTCTTGGCGTGGCCGGTTTTGGCGTCGCCGGTCTGGGCGCAAGAGGTCACCCGTTCCTGGGCCATCGCCGAATTCGGCGTACCGAAATACGACGCCACCCTGCCGCACTGGCCCTACGCCACCCCAGACGCGCCGAAGGGCGGGGCCATCGTGCTGGGCGCCTTTGGCAGCTTCGACACGCTGAACACCATGATCGAGCGCGGCTCGTGGCCGACCAGCATCGGCCTGACCGGTGGGGCGCTGATGAGCGGCTCCGCCGATGAGCTGGTGTCCGCCTATGGTTTGATCGCTGAGACCGTCGAATACCCGGCGGACAAGAGCTGGATCGCCTTCAACCTGCACCCGCAGGCCCGCTGGCACGATGGACAGCCGATCACCGCCGAGGATTTCGTCTTCGCCTTCGATTTCATTCGCAAGAACGGCCGGCTGTTCCTGCGCTCCTTCTACGATGATGTGGAGGGCTGCGTGGCTGAAACGCAAAAGCGCCTCCTCTGCACGATGCGCACCAGGGATACGATGAAGCCGTTGCTGGCGATCGCCGGCTTGGCGCCGGTGGCCAAACATTATTGGAGCCAGCCCGGCCACGACCTCACCAAGACGACGCTGGAGCCACCGCTGGGCAACGGCCCCTACCGGGTGAAGACGGTCGATCCCGGTCGCTCGATCACCTATGAGCGCGTCAAGGATTGGTGGGCCAAGGATTTGCCGCAGATGCGCGGGATGAACAACATCGACGAGATCCGTTACGACTACTACCGCGACGATACGGTGATGTTCGAGGCGTTTATGGCCGGTCGTATCGATTTTTGGGAAGAAAACCGGGCGCAGCGCTGGGCCAACGCCTACACCACCCCCCCGGTCAAGGACGGTCGCATCGTCCGGCGGGAGACGCCGGATAACACGCCACGGGGCGTTTCCGGCTATATGATGAACACCCGCCGGACGATTTTTCACGATGTCCGCGTGCGCCAGGCGCTGAACTGGCTTTATGACTTTGAGACGCTGCAACGGCAACTTCTCTACGGCCAGTACAAGCGGGTGAAGAGCTGGTTTCCCAATTCCGAATACGGCGCGTCCGGCGCGCCGACCGCGGAGGAGGTGGCGATTCTCGGCCCCTATAAGGCCACGCTGCCGCCTGAGGCGTTGACCAAGGCGTTCGAGCCGCCGGTCACCGATGGCAAGGGCTACAACCGCACCAACACGCGCGAGGCGCTGCGCCTGTTCAAGGAGGCGGGCTGGGAGATAAGGAACGGTGTGCTGGTCGACACGAAAACCAGCCAACCCTTCACCTTCGAGATCCTGCTGGCCGACCCCGGTCTGGTTCGCGTGACGGAGCCCTTCGTGGTGGCGTTGAAGCGTGTCGGCATCGAGGCCCAGCTCCGCGTCGTCGACACCGCGCAGTACAAGGTGCGCACGGATAACTATGATTTTGACATGGTGAACATCAGCTTGAACTTCTTCGCCCCACCAGGACCGGAGCTGCGCTCCTACTTCTCGGCCAAGGCGGTGGACGATCCGGGTCAGGGGAACTTCGCCGGCGTCCGCGAGCCGGTGACCGAAGCGCTGATGGACAGAATCATCACCGGCGCCGATTTGCAAACCATCGAGGCGACGACCCGGGCGCTGGATCGTGTGTTGTTGTGGGGGTTTTACACCATCCCCACATGGTATAACGATACGGACCGCCTCGCCTATTGGAACAAATTCGGCTATCCGCAGACCATGGGCAAATACTCGAACGGGTTCCCGACCACCTGGTGGATTGACCCCGCCAAGGCGTCCCTCCACTAACCCACCGCTCAATCGTATCGCGCCGAGCCTTGTTTATGATCCCATCCCTGAGATCTGGACCGCCAATATGCTGGCCTACATCATCCGCCGCCTGCTGCTGATCATCCCGACGCTGTTCGGGATCATGGTCATCAATTTTCTGATCGTGCAGATCACCCCCGGCGGGCCGATCGAGCAGATCATCGCCCGGGTCCAGGGCTCTGCGGTGGAAGCCACGGCGCGTATCGGCGGCAGCGGCGCCGGCGATTCTTCGGCAGGCGCGCAGCAGGCGCGGCAGGGGGTCGGCGGCGCCGACAGCTCCAGCCGCTACCGTGGCGCGCAAGGGCTGGACCCGGAGTTCATCAAGCAGCTTGAGCATGAATTCGGTTTCGATAAGCCGCTGCACGAACGCTTCTTCCTGATGATCGGCAATTATGTGACCTTCGACTTCGGCTCCAGCTATTTCCGGGACCGCCGGGTGGTGGATCTGGTGCTGGAAAAGATGCCGGTGTCGATCTCGCTGGGGTTGTGGACGACGCTGCTGGTCTATCTGGTGTCGATTCCCCTGGGCATCACCAAGGCTGTGCGTGATGGTGAACCCTTCGATATATGGTCCTCGGCCATCGTCATCATCGGCTACGCCATTCCCAGCTTCCTGTTCGCGGTGTTGCTGATCGTGCTGTTCGCCGGGGGGCATTTCTTTGCTCTGTTCCCGTTGCGCGGGCTGGTGTCGGATAATTGGTCCGACTTGCCATGGTACCGGCAGATCATCGACTATTTCTGGCACATCACCCTGCCGGTGCTGGCGCTGGTGGTCGGCGGCTTCGCCGGTCTGACCATGCTGACCAAGAATTCCTTTCTCGAAGAGATCAACAAGCAATACGTCGTCACTGCCCGCGCCAAGGGGCTGGATGAGCGGCGGGTTCTGTATGGTCATGTGTTCCGCAACGCCATGTTGATCGTCATCGCCGGCTTTCCTGGCGCCTTCATCGGCATTCTGTTTACTGGCGCGCTGCTCTGTGAAGTGATTTTCTCGTTGGATGGCTTGGGTCTTCTGGGTTATGAGGCGGCGATCAACCGCGACTACTCGGTGATGTTTGGCACGCTGTACTTTTTCTCGCTGCTGGGACTGCTGATGAATCTGGTGGGTGACATCGCCTACATGATGATCGATCCCCGCATCGACTTCGAGGCGCGGAGAACGTGATGAGCATTTCGCATCAGCAGAAGTTCCTGGGCGTCGCCATCACCCCGCTGACCCGGCGACGTCTCAGTAATTTTCGCGCCAACCGGCGGGGGTTCTGGTCGTTCTGGATCTTCCTGGGGCTGTTCGTCGTCTCGCTGTTCGCCGAACTCATCGCCAACGACCGGCCGTTGCTTCTCAAATACCAGGACCATTATTACGCCCCGGTCTTGCGCGACTATCCCGAGACCCTCTTCGGTGGCGAATTCGAGACCAACACCAACTACCGTGACCCCTACGTGCGGCAATTGATCGAGGAGAAGGGCTGGATACTCTGGGCTCCGATCCCCTATTCGTACCGGACGGTCAATTACAACCGGCTCGAACCGGCCCCGGCGCCGCCGTCGGCTGACAATTGGCTGGGCACCGACGACCAGCAGCGCGACGTGACGGCGCGCCTGATCTATGGCTTTCGCATCTCGGTGCTGTTCGGGCTGACGCTGACGCTGTTTTCTTCCGTCATCGGCGTCATCGCCGGGGCCGTGCAGGGGTATTTCGGCGGCCTCCCCGATTTGCTGTTCCAGCGCTTCATCGAAATCTGGCAAGGCTTGCCGACGCTGTTCTTGCTGATCATCCTGTCCAGCGTGGTGACCCCGAACTTCTGGTGGTTGCTGGGATTGCTGCTGCTCTTCTCCTGGACGGCGTTGGTCCATGTGGTGCGGGCTGAATTTTTGCGCGCGCGCAACTTCGACTATGTGCGCGCCGCCCGCGCCCTGGGCGGCGGCGATCTTATGATCATGCACCGGCACGTGCTGCCCAACGCCATGGTGGCCACGCTGACCTTCCTGCCCTTTATCCTGAACGGCTCGATCACCACGCTGACGGCGTTGGATTTCCTGGGCTTTGGCCTGCCGCCCGGCTCACCGTCCCTGGGCGAGTTGCTGGCGCAGGGCAAGGCCAATCTGCAAGCCCCCTGGCTGGGGCTGGCCGCCTTCTTCACCTTGGCGATCATGTTGAGCCTGCTGATTTTCATCGGAGAGGCGGTGCGCGACGCCTTCGACCCCCGCAAAACCATCAACCAGCTCGTCATCAGCCCGGCGTACGCACCGGCAGTCGCCAAGACAGAGAGCCGGGCTGCGGAATGACCCCCATGGATCCCCTCATGACTGAACTCCTGCGTGTCCGCGACCTTGGCGTCACGTTCCCCTCCGCCGGCGACGCTCCGCCGGCGGTGAAGGGCGTCAGCTTCGCTATCGCCAAGGGGGAGACCGTGGCGCTGGTCGGCGAATCCGGTTCCGGCAAATCGGTGACGGCGCTCTCGATCCTGCAACTGCTGCCCTATCCCATGGCGCGGCACCCCACCGGCTCGATCCAGTTCCGCGGCGCGGAGTTGATGGGGGCGAGTGAGCGGAGCCTGCGCGACGTGCGCGGCAACCGCGTCGCCATGATCTTTCAAGAACCGATGACCTCGCTGAACCCGCTGCACACCATCGAGCGGCAGATCAACGAGACGCTGTTCCTGCACAAGGGGCTGGGCCGCAACGCGGCGCGCCTGCGCACGCTGGAGCTGTTGCGGCTGGTGGGCATCCCCACCCCGGAACGGCGCCTGGACGCTTACCCGCACGAACTCTCTGGCGGCCAGCGCCAGCGGGTGATGATCGCCATGGCGCTGGCGAATGAGCCGGATCTGCTCATCGCCGACGAACCGACCACGGCGCTGGACGTCACCATCCAGGCGCAGATTCTGGAACTGCTGAAGGACCTTCAGCAGCGTTTCGGCATGGCGCTTTTGCTGATCACCCATGATCTGGGGGTGGTGCGCAAGATGGCCGACCGCGTCTGCGTCATGAACAAGGGGGAGATTGTCGAACAGGCCAGCGTCAGCGATTTGTTCGATCGTCCCAGCCATCCCTACACCCAGAAATTGCTGGCGGCGGAGCCGAAGGGCGATCCGCTGATTCCGCCGCCCGACGCCCAGGCGGTGATGACCGCCAGCGACATCAAGGTGTATTTTCCGATCAAGAAGGGTCTGCTGCGCCGTACGGTCGATTATGTGCGGGCGGTGGATGGCGTGTCGGTGGACGTGCGCCAGGGGCATACGGTCGGGATCGTTGGCGAATCGGGGTCGGGCAAGACGACGCTGGGCCTGGCGCTGCTGCGCCTCCACGCCAGCCAGGGGGCCATCCGCTTTGACGGCAAGGATATTCAAACCTGGACCCCCAGCCAAGTGCGCCCCTTGCGCCGCGAGATGCAGGTGGTCTTTCAAGACCCCTACGGCAGCCTGTCGCCCCGCCTGTCGGTCGGCCAGATCATCGGCGAGGGGTTGAAGATCCACGGCATGGGGACGGCGCGCGAGCGGGACGCCATGGTCGCCAAAGTGCTGGAGGAAGTGGGCCTCGAGCCGGAGAGCAGCCACCGTTACCCGCATGAGTTTTCCGGGGGCCAGCGCCAGCGCATCGCCATCGCCCGCGCCCTGGTGCTGAAGCCCAAATTCGTGGTGCTGGATGAGCCGACCAGCGCGCTGGACCGGTCGGTGCAGGCGCAGATCGTCGATCTCCTGCGCGATCTTCAGGCCCGCTACAACCTCGCCTATTTGTTCATCAGCCATGATCTGCGGGTGGTGCGCGCGCTGTCGAGCCACGTCATCGTCATGAAGGACGGCAAGGTGGTCGAACAGGGGCCAACCCGCCAGATCTTTGAAACCCCGACAGAGGATTACACCCGCGCCCTCCTGGCCGCCGCCTTCAATCTAGAGGCGGTGAAGAGTGAGACGGTGAGGACTTAAGCCGTCTCCTGAAACAGCTCCCGCCCGATGAGCATGCGGCGGATCTCGCTGGCGCCGGCGCCGATCTCATAGAGCTTGGCGTCGCGCAAGAGACGGCCGGTGGGGTAGTCGTTGGTGTAGCCGTTGCCGCCCAGCGTCTGGATCGCCTCCAGCGCCATCCAGGTCGCCTTCTCCGCCGCGTAGAGGATGGCCCCGGCTGCGTCCTTGCGGACCGGCTCGCCACGGTCGCAGGCTTTGGCGACCGCGTAGACATAGGCCTTGGCGGCGTTCATCACCGTGTACATGTCGGCGATCTTGCCCTGCATGAGCTGAAACATCCCAATGGGCTGGCCGAACTGCCGCCGCTCGTGGATGTAGGGGATCACCACATCCATGCAGGCCTGCATGATGCCCAAGGGGCCGCCCGACAGCACCGCGCGTTCATAATCCAGGCCGGACATCAAAACCTTGGCCCCGCACCCGACGCCACCCAGCACGTTCTCATCCGGGACCTCGCACTCCTCGAACAGCAAGGCGCTGGTGTTGGAGCCGCGCATGCCCAGCTTGTCCAGCTTTTGCGCCGCCGTGAAGCCCTTCATCCCCTTTTCGATCAGGAAGGCGGTGACGCCCTTCGCGCCGGCGCTTGGGTCGGTCTTGGCGTAGACGACCAGCGTGTCGGCGTCCGGCCCGTTGGTGATCCACATCTTGGCGCCGTTGAGGACGTAGCGGTCACCCCGCCGGCTGGCCCTAAGACGCATGGACATCACGTCCGACCCCGCCTCGGCCTCGGACATCGCCAGCGCGCCGACATGCTCACCAGAGATCAACCTGGGCAGATAGCGGCGCTTTTGCGCCTCGCTGCCGTTCTTGCGGATCTGGTTGACGCACAGGTTGGAATGCGCGCCGTAACTCAGCCCGACCGCCGCCGAGGCGCGGGAGATTTCCTCCATCGCCACCACATGTTCCAAATAGCCCATGCCGGCGCCGCCGTATTCCTCCTCAACGGTGACGCCGAGGATGCCAAGCGCCCCCATCTTGCGCCAGAGATCGGGCGAAAACGCGTTGGCGCGGTCGATGGCGGCGGCGTGCGGAGCGATTTCATGGGAGGCGAAGCCGCGCACCGAATGGCGCAGCATGTCCGCCGTCTCACCAAGAGCGAAATTCAGCGACGGAAACGGGTTGGACGGCATAGGGCCCTCCCTGCCAGGGGCATTGTTCGTCGCCCCTACAGATAGGCCCCGCCGCCATGCCTGAGAAGACAGGCAAGGGTGGGGGCCACCCTGACAGAATGGGTTACAGCGGTGCGCTGGAGCAATGCTCCCAAGCGTCGCCATGCAGGCCGAAGAACTGGGCGATGTGCTTGTCATCCCGGCGTTCGATGACGACGCGGAAGCGCTCGCCGGTGCAGGCCCCGGCGGTCTGAGACTTATAGGGCAGCGCCACGTTCTTGGTCTTCAGGCAAGCGTCGGAGATTTTTGGCCCCGCGCCGCCGCCGTCGATCGTGACGCCCTTGAGCGTCATGAAATAGTTTTTTGCGGCCCCGCCCTGCACGTTGGCCTTGATTTCTATCCGGCCAGCCTTGGTGGCCATCTCGCCGGCGTCCTGCACGCCATCAGGCGAGCCCGGCGGAATGGGGCGGAAAGAAATCGCCTGGCAAGCCGCGGGTTCTTTCGCCTGTAGAGATGACGCCGGCAGCGCCATCCCCATCATCACAACGGCGGCAAACACACCTGAAACATATGAGCGCTCCATCGTTTCCTCCTTGCGATTTTATCGTTTCTTGGCTTGAGGCGTTCGGTGTCCGCCGCCGCGTGGGTCTCAGCCAGCTTTGCCGGAATCGACCAGACCGATGCAGGTCTGCTGCATCAGCGCGCATTCCACCTCACGCCCGCCATCGAGCATGGACACCTCGATGCTGGTGATGGTCAGCGTGCGCCCTGATTTGACCACGCGCGCCCGGGCGATCATCTCGTCGCCCTTGGCCGGGGCCATGAAATTGACCTTGAACTCGACCGCCAGCACCTCCGAGTTCGGCGCCATCAGGGTGTAAGCCGCCCAGCCGCCGGCGTTATCGGCCAGAATCGCCACGACACCCGCTTGAAAGAAGCCGTGCTGCTGCGTCAATTCCGCCTGGAACGGCAGGCGCATCTCGCACAGGCCGGGCTCCAGCCGGGTGATGGACATGCCGAGCGTCTTGGCGATGGTTTGTTTTGCGAAGGAGGCTTCGCAGCGCGCCTTCCAGTCAGGGTCACGGGGCTTGAACGCGGTCATTTTGCTCTCGGTCACGCGGGTTCTCGCGGTTGCGTCATAAGGAACGCCAGCATGGCCCGGAGTGATGCTCCAATCAAGCGGCCTGCTTCTACAGCAAGAAGATCGTCGCCAGCGCCAGGAAGGACAAAAAGCCGATCACATCGGTGACGGTGGTGAGGAACACCGTGCTGGACACCGCCGGGTCGACGCCCATTTTTTCCAGGCCCACCGGGATCAGGACACCCGCCAGACCGGCGATGAACAGATTGATGATCATGGCGAAGGCGAAGACCACGCCAATCGTCGGCTCGAACCACAGCCAGGCGATGACGCCGACCAGCACCGCGAAGATGACGCCGTTGATGAAGGCGACCGTCAGCTCCTTGCCGAAAACGCGCCAGACGTTGGAGGCTGACAGCTCGCGCGTCGCCAGCGCCCGCACCACCACGGTCAGGGTCTGCGTGCCGGCGTTGCCACCCATGGAGGCGACGATGGGCATGAGGACGGCCAGCGCCACGATCTTCTCGATGCTCGCTTCAAACAGCGAGATGACGCCAGACGCCAGAAACGCCGTGACCAGAGTGACGGCCAGCCAGCCCACCCGTGATTTGGAGATGGCGACGATCGAGCTGTAGACGCCGGTGTCCCCCGCGCCGCCAAGCTTCAGGATGTCGTCCTGCGCCTCTTCGTCGATGATGTGCACCACGTCATCGACGGTGATGACGCCGCGCAACCGCCCGGTAGGATCGACGACAGGGGCGGACACCAGCGCGTATTGGCGGAAGAGATTCGCCACCTCCTCCTGGTCCATGGTGACGGGGATGGTGTGGTGATCCTCGGTGGCGAGTTCGGCAATGTGGACCGAGCGCTTTTGCCGCATCAACCGTGACAGCGGCACCGAGCCGACCACCCGGTGCAGCGGATCGACGACGAAAATGTCGTAAAAATCCTCCGGCAGATTGTCACCCGCCGCGCGCAGGTAATCCAGCGTCCGGCCCACCGTCCAGAATTGCGGCACAGCGACGAGATCGCGCTGCATCAGGCGACCGGCGGTGTATTCCTCATAGGTCAGATTTTCCTGGACCAGCGCGCGGTTGGCGGCGGGCAGATTGTCCAGGATCTCCCGCCGAGTCTCTTCGTCCAGATCCTCGATGACATCGACGGCGTCGTCGGTGTCCATCCCGGCCACCGCGGCGGCCAGTTCCTTTGGTTCAAAGAGAAGAATAATCTCTTCGCGCAAATCGGGGTTGAGGCAGGACAACACCTCGCCGTCAAAACCGGGGCGCAGAATGTCGATGATGTCTTCGCGTTCGTCCGAGCCAATCTGTTCGATCAGGTCGGCGAGGTCGGCGGCGTGCAGTTCATCGAGGCAGGCCCGCACCTCTTCACGCCGGCCCTCACGCAGGCGCTCGACGATGCGCTGCACGAATTCGGGGTCGACGCCGTAGGAATGCTCCTCCTCCTCCTCGCGCAGTTGGGGGGGGCGCTCTCGCGGATTCTCAAGGGGAGTTCCAGGTGGCGCCTTATGCGAGTCGTGATTCTCAGCCGCATCCATCGCTCATTCCCCCTTGCGGCAGCCACCAGCCTCACATGTGCGCATGCGGTCCAGAACCTGAACGGCCATGGCGTACACCCGATGCGTGGGTTTTTCGAGAAAGCCCCGGTGGCCCGATTCTGCGTGACCGACGGAGCATGCACCGAATATAGGCGAGGCGTGTCTTTGTCCAGCGCGAGAGGCGAGGCGCGTCGTCCTATGCCGCCCGTGGTGATGGATGGGTGCTCTAATGTTTTGATTTGACGAGCAGATTCACGCATCCGGCTTTTAAGCCGGACGCGATCTGCTCTATCGGCTGATTCCAGGCACGAAAAAACCCGCATGGTCCAGGACCAGCGGGTTTTTTCGTTGTATCTCCACGGGGTGGAGATGGTGCGGTCGAGAAGACTCGAACTTCCACGACATTTCTGCCACAGCGACCTCAACGCTGCGCGTCTACCAATTCCGCCACGACCGCATCTTGGTAGTTATCCGAATGACTTGCACCGGAGTGGGCGGGGGAATACCAGATCCCGACGGCGGGATCAAGCCGTACGTTTCTTTGTGATAAAAGAAAAATGCGATCAGAGGAAAATGGGCGGCCCATCATGAACGATATCGAATGGCGCATCAGCGACGAGCCGGTTCCCTACGAGCAGGCCATCGCCGTCATGGAGGCGCGGGTCGAAGCCATCCGGGCGGATTCGGCGCCGGAGCTCGTCTGGCTGCTTGAGCATCCGGCGCTTTATACGGCGGGCACCAGCGCGCGTGAGGAGGATTTGCTGCAACCCGACCGCTTCCCCGTCCACCGCACGGGCCGGGGCGGGCAGTTCACCTATCACGGGCCCGGGCAGCGGGTGGCCTATGTCATGCTCGACTTGAAGAAGCGCGGGGCCGATGTGCGCGCCTATGTGCGCTCTCTGGAGGAATGGCTGATCAACACGCTGGCCTCCTTCAACATCAAAGGCGAGCGGCGCGAGGGGCGGGTCGGCATCTGGGTTGATCAAGGCCCCTATGGCGGGCTCAGGGGCAGGGAGGACAAGATCGCCGCTCTGGGCGTGCGGGTGCGCCGCTGGGTGACGTTCCATGGCGTCGCGCTCAACGTCGAGCCGGATCTAAGCCATTTCACCGGCATCGTGCCCTGCGGCATCAGCCAGTACGGCGTCACCTCCATGGTGGCGCTGGGGCATCTCGTGACGATGCCAGAGGTCGACTCGGCGCTGATGGCGAACTGGGATGGGGTGTTCACCGGTCGGTGACGCAGGGTCAGGGCTTTGACGGCGCCCCGGTCTTGGATGAGGTCGTGGTCTTGGAGGATGCTTCGGTCTTCTGAAGGATCTGGGCGTCCTCGTTTTGCATGGCGACCACCACGCAATTCGTGCTGTCGCCGTCGTGGAACAGGTAGATTTTCTTGCTGTCGGCCCGCTTGTCCTGATCGTACAGATTCAGCCCATGCCCGAACGCCACGCCGAGGATCTCTCCCTTGAACAAGGCGCGGAAACGCATCGGTTCGATTTGCCGGAACAGCCGGGCGGCGCAAGCCGCGCTCAACTGTTTGTCGATCTGGCCTGCCTTATACCATTCCTGAGTGGGACGTTTGGTCACCCACTGCGACGGGAGCGGAAAGCGGGTCACCGGCGGCGCCAAGGGCAGGTTGTAACCGCCCGGCGGCGGCGGCGCCAGATGCTGCGGATCGGTGCGTTCCACCTCCGCGGCGATGGCCGGCCCGGTCAGGAGAACGGCGCACGCCGCTGTGGTGAGAAGAAATTTGTGTATCGTCACGGGGTGAAGATTACAGCAGACATGCCTAATATTTTGCTAACGGCCCCCTGCCGGGTCGTCACCAGGCGGCGCCGGTGGGGCGGCGTCCGTATTTTTCATTTCTTCCAAAAGATCTTTGCGGCTCAGGTTGCCAATTAAATTTCTTGGCAATTCTTTACGGAATTCAATGATTTTTGGTATTTCAATGGGTGATAGTTTATCTTTCAGAAAAATGCGCAACTCCTTCTGGGTCATCGTCTGGCCATCGATGACACGCACATAGACCTTTACGGCCTGACCTTGGACTTCATCTGGCGCACCGAGCACCACACATTCAGCTACCGCCGGGTGCAGGTAGATCATCTCTTCGATGTTGCGCGGATACAGGGTAAGGCCGTCGATCAGGATCAAATCCTTGGCGCGGTCCACGATGAAGACATAGCCTTCCTCGTCCATGTAACCCACATCGCCGGTGTGGAGCCAACCATCGACCAGCGCCTCAGCCGTCCCCCGTGGCTGGTTCCAGTAGCCTGTCATGACTTGAGGCCCCCGCACGCAGATCTCGCCTTTCATGCCGGCGGGCAGCGTGCGCTTGGAGTCGTCCAGGCTGACGATCTTGATCATCGTGTCGAAAATCGGCAGACCGATGGAGCTTGGCTTGTCGACGCCATGCAATGGGTTGATGGTGACAACCGGAGAAGCTTCCGACAGGCCATAACCCTCAACCAAAGTGCAGCCCGTGCTGGCTTCAAATCTCCGCTTCACCTGGATTGGCAGCGGCGCCCCACCGGAAAAACAGATACGGATAGAGGATAGAGTGAATTTCCGCAAATTCTTGTGCAGGTTGATCGCTGTGTAGAGGGGGGGGACGGCTGGGAAGAGCGTCGGTTTCTTGCGGTGGATGGCCTGCATGACCTCGTCGAGGTTGAAACGCGGCAGCAGAATGATCTCCGCGCCAAGCCGGATGCCCAGATTCATCACCGCCGTCATGGCGAACACATGAAAAAGCGGCAGCACGCCGAGTATTCGTTCCTGCCCCGGTTGGATTTCGGGAAACCATAGAAAAAACTGCTCCGTGTTGGCGCACAGATTGGCGTGTGTCAGCAAGACACCCTTGGGCATGCCGGTGGCGCCGCCGGTGTATTGCAGCACCGCCACATCTTCCATCGCGTCGATGACCACCGGATCAGGATGGCCGTCGTTGGCGATCAAGGCGTGGAAGAGGGTGGTGCGGTCATCCCTGGGAATCGTCGCCAGCTCATTGCGCTTGACGATAGGAAACAGCCAATTTTTTGGAAAGGGCAGGATAGCGGCCATCGAGCAGACGATGATGCGCTTGAGGCCGGTCTGCGCCAGCTTGGCGTAAAGATCGGCGAGGTCAAGCGTCACCATGGTTTCGACGCCGCTGTCGTCGATCTGCTGTTTCAACTCCCGCTCCGTGTAGAGCGGGTTGAAGCTCACCACCGTGCCGCCGGCTTTGAGAATCGCGAAATAGCAAATGACGAAGTAGGGCGTGTTGGGCAGGAACAGACCGACGCGCACCCCCTTGCGCACCCCTGACATCTGAAAGCCCTTGGCCGCGCGGTTCACCAGAGCCGCTATGTCACGGTAGGTGCTGCGCTTGCCCAGGAACTCCAGACAGGGACAGTCGGCGAATGTCTGCGCCGCGTCATCAAGCAATTCAAAAAATGGCCGGCAGGGAAGCGGCGCGGGCCCATCCGCATCCTTTAGGGTGAAATCCTCTAAAGAATAATCGGATTGGGGTGTGGTGATTTGATTCATAGCATCTCTTCCCCTTGCCTTACTCCTTGTTTGGACCTCACGATGCGTAGGAAGCCGGCTTCAAGCCTGCTTGGCGTCGATGATGCCACAACGGATGGCGCGGGTTTTGGTGAAGTGATCCTGCAAAATGTCGCCCTCACCCCAGCGGATGGCGCGCTGCAGCGCGGTGAGGTCTTCGGTGAAGCGCTGGAGGATTTCCAGAACGGCCTCACGGTTGTTGAGAAACACGTCGCGCCACATGATCGGGTCCGATGCGGCGATGCGGGTGAAGTCACGGAAACCACCGGCGGAGAACTTGATCACCTCGGACTTGGTGTCGTCCTCCAAATCCGACGCCGTGCCGACAATGGTGTAGGCGATGAGGTGCGGCAAATGCGAGGTGATGGCCAGCACCCGGTCATGATGCGCCGGCTCCATCACCTCCAGCTTGGAGCCGCAGCGCCGCCACAGCTCAGCCACCTTGGCGACCGCATCCTCATGCGCGTCGGGCGGTGGGGTAAGGATGCACCAGCGCCCCTGGAACAGCGCGGCGAAGCCGGCCTCCGGGCCGGAATGCTCGGTGCCCGCCACGGGATGACCGGGAATCAGATGCACGCCCTGCGGAATATGCGGCGCAACGTCACGCAGCACCGTCATCTTCACCGATCCCACATCGGTGACGATGGCGCCGGGCTTGAGGGCGGGGGCGATGCGCTCCGCCACCGCAGCGCAGGCGCCGACGGGGACGCTCAACACCACCAGATCGGCCCCTTCGACCGCCGCCGCCGCGTCGGTGGTTGCGGAATCGACGAAGCCCAACTCCAGCGCCTTGGCGCACACCGCCTCGCTGCGGTCGGCGACGGTCAGCACGCGCGCCAACCCATATTCCTTCACCGCCCGCGCCAGCGATGAACCAATAAGCCCGACGCCAATAATGGCGATGCGGTCAAAAAGCGGCGCGGAAACGGCGGTCATACGGGTAAACCCCTGGGCAAATTTTTGTGATGGCCTTGAGAGGGTGAGGGCGGGAATCACCCCGCCAGGAACGCCCGCAGCCCATCCACCACCGCATGCATCTCCGGTTCGGTCCCGATGGTGACCCGCAGGCAGTCCGGCAGCCCATAGGCGTTCATCTGGCGAACCAGAATACCACGCGCCTTGAGGAGCTGGCGCGCCGCCTCCGCATCATCGCGGCCAAGCTTCTGGCCTTTGAAGGACACCAGCACGAAATTGGCGACGCTCGGGTGCGGGGTCAGGCCGAGATCGGTGATTTTGGCGACGAACCACTCCCGCCAAATCTCGTTATGGGCGCGGGAGCGTTCGAGGAATTCGGTGTCCTCCAGCGCCGCCACGCCGGCGGCCTGGGCCGCGCCGGAAACGTTGAAGGGACCGCGCAGGCGGTTCAGCACATCGGTCACCCCGGCGTGGGCGTAGGACCAGCCCAGGCGCAGCGAACCCAACGCGAAGATCTTCGAGAAGGTGCGCGTCACCACCACGTTGGGGTGACGCTCCACCAGCTCGAGGCCGGATGAATAATCGCCGCAGGTTACAAATTCGGCATAGGCCGCGTCGATCACCAAAAGCGTCGTCGCCGGCAGGCCAGCGTGCAGGCGGGCCAATTCCTCGCCCGTCAGATAAGAGCCGGTGGGGTTGTTGGGGTTGGCGACGAAGACGATCCGGGTGCGCGGCGTGACGCGCGCCAGCATGGCGTCCACGTCGGTTTTCAGATGAGCTTCAGGGGCGATAACCGGGGTGGCGCCCACCGATTTGGCGGCGATGGGATACATCAAGAAACCGTACTGGCTGTACAGCACCTCGTCACCCGGCCCGGCGTAGGCGCGCACCAGGAGGCTGATCAGCTCATCCGAGCCGGCGCCGCAGACGATGCGGCTGGCGTCCAGATTGAAACGCTTGGCCAGCGCCTCACGCAACGCGGTCGAGCCGCCGTCGGGATAGCGGTGAACGCTGCCAGCCAGCCGCTGGTAAGCGTCCATGGCCTTGGGGCTTGGTCCCAGGGCCCCTTCATTGGAAGCAAGGCGGATCGATCCCGCGGCCTCACCGCCGACATAGGGCGCAATATCCATGATGCCCGGACGAGGAGCCGGCATACGGGGCATGGTTGATGTGCTCATCGTCTCAAACCTGATTGTCTGCGGAAGGCGAAGTCTTTTTAAGGAAAATGCAGGGGCACGGCGTAACCGCCGATGACGTTGACCCGAACGGGAATGTCGCCCAGGCGTTCGATCAAGGCGCCAAGCCGTGGATCCTGCACGGCCACGAAATCGGCGACCTCAACGAGATGAAGCGAGATGTCGTTCTGCTCGCGCCCATACCAGGAACAAAAGGAGAGGGGGGGCAGCCCCACCAGCTCCAGCGTGTCCTTCAACCGGCCACGGCTGAGGTCATAGCCCAGCTCGATGCCCAGCAAGCTGCGATCGTCGCCGGTGGGTTCGTGCGGGACCAGGGCGATGGCCAGCGCGTCACGATCCTCACCGCGACCGTTGCCGCGTCCGGCGAAGGGCAGGCGCGCCACGACGCGCGGCGTGCGCACATCCGAAGAAATCAGGAATCGCCACCAGGGGTCGGCGGAATCCTCAACCGGATAGGGGACGATGCCCACCGTCGCCGTTCCCTCGGACACGGCGCGCATGACCGCAGCCGGTGTGTTGACGGGGGTTATCGGCACGAAGCTGCCGTAATGATCGCGGGCCACGTCCCAAAAACCTCGCCGGTCTTCCGGCGCGTAGACGGCCACGGCGAAGGGGCCTTGCAAACGGGTCAGCGCCGAAATCATCTCGCGCCACATGCGCACGATGGCGGCGGCGGGAAAGGAGCCGGTGTGGCGCGCCATCAGGCGGCGCAGGATCACCGCTTCGCGGCCAGGGCGCAGGAAGACACGCTCCCCCTCCCCCTTGACCACGCCAATACGTTCGACAACCTGGGCGCGACGCATGAGCAAGTCATGGATCTGGTTATCGATCTGGTCGATTTCCCGGCGAAGCTCTTCCAAGGGTTTTTTCGAAAGCGGCATGTGGACGGAAACCTAACGCAACCAAAGCCGAATAGTAGTAGCCTCCGAAGCCGCTAAAATCAAAGAAAACATTGACACCTTCGCGGCTTGCCCGCTACCTCTAAGACCTCCTTTTGGTAATGGCTTTTCTACCTGCCATGCTCGCTTCCCCGCCCTCTGCAATCGTGCCGCTCGACACGGCCGGCCTGCCCGGAAAGCGTGTTCAATTGGGCGTGGAAAAGCCGATGCGGCTTGACTGTGGCCTGGATCTGGGCCCTTTCACCATGGCCTACCAGACTTATGGGACGCTCAACGAAGACCGCTCCAACGCGATCCTGGTCTGCCACGCGCTGACCGGCGACCAGTATGTTGTCGAACGCCATCCGGTCACCGGCAAACCCGGCTGGTGGGAGATGATGGTCGGTCCCGGCAAGCCGGTGGATACGGATCGCTATTTCGTCATTTGCTCGAACATCCTCGGCGGCTGCATGGGCACCACCGGCCCGGCCGACGCCGATCCCGCCACAGGGCGGCCCTATGGCCTGAGCTTTCCGGTCATCACCATCGCCGACATCGTGCGGGCGCAGAAGCTGCTGGTTGACCATCTGGGCGTCGCGCGGCTGTTCAGCGTCATCGGCGGCTCGATGGGTGGGATGCAGGCGCTGCAATGGGCGGTGTCCTATCCCGAGGCGGTGCTTTGCGCCATTCCCATCGCCACGGCGGCGCGCCATTCCGCCCAGAACATCGCCTTCAACGAGGTGGGGCGCCAAGCCACCATGGCCGACCCCGATTGGTGCGGCGGTGATTACCAGAATCAGGGCAAGCGGCCACAGCGCGGGCTGGCGGTGGCCCGCATGGCCGCGCATATCACCTATCTGTCGGAGACGGCGCTGCACCACAAGTTTGGCCGCAACCTGCAAGACCGCACCGGCGTCACCTATGGCTTCGATGCGGATTTTCAGGTGGAAAGCTATCTGCGCCACCAGGGCATCAGCTTCGTCGAGCGGTTCGACGCCAATTCCTACCTCTATATCACCCGCGCCATGGATTATTTCGACGTGGCGGCGGACCATGGCGGCGTGCTGGCGAACGCCTTCCGCCACAACGGCGCGCCGACACCCGTTCGCTTCTGTCTGGTCAGCTTCACCAGTGACTGGCTGTTCCCGACACGCGAATCCCGCGCCATCGTGCACGCGCTCAACGCCGTCGCGGCGAACGTCAGCTTTGTCGAGGTGGAGACCGACAGGGGGCATGACGCCTTTCTGCTGGACGAGCCCGAGTTCCACCAAGTCATTCGCGGTTTCCTGGAGGGATGCGCCGAGCATCGTGGTTTGATGGCCAGCCGCCATGCCCGCAGCGCCTGAGACGACGCTATGAGCCTCCATTCCCTCAACCGCCCGATCAATGGTAATGGCCGCCCGGCGGACATGCGCATCGACCTGCGTCTGGTCGCCGGGATGGTGGAGCCCGGCACCCGCGTGCTGGATGTCGGCTGCGGCGATGGCGCGCTGCTCAACCACCTGACTCACGAGAAGAATGTCGATGGTCGCGGCATCGAGTTGAGCATGGACGGCGTGCACCGCTGCGTGAAGCAGGGCCTGTCGGTGATTCAAGGTGACGCCGAGACTGACCT
The DNA here is from genome assembly GCA_031546725.1 of Azospirillum sp. GTDB lineage: Bacteria > Pseudomonadota > Alphaproteobacteria > Azospirillales > Azospirillaceae > Azospirillum. Next base: position 40,994 of record JAVBJZ010000062.1, on the reverse strand, counting down.
GAAAGACTATCCCGATGGCGCCTTCGATTATGTGGTGCTGGGGCAAACCTTGCAGGCCATGCGTGAACCCCGCGCGGTGCTGGAACAGCTCGTACGCATCGGTCGCTACGCCATCGTGTCGTTTCCCAATTTCGGCTACTGGCGTATTCGCGCGCAATTATTGCTGCGCGGTCGCATGCCCGTCAGTGAGCGCCTGAGCTACGAATGGTGGGAGACGCCGAACATCCACTTCTGCACCATCGCCGATTTTGTCGACCTGTGCCGGCAGATGGGGATAAGCATCGAGCGCACGATGATTCTCGACCGCGCCGACCGTGTCGTCGCCCATCGCCACGGTCGTTTCGCCAATCTGCTGGGTGAGCAGGCGGTCTTCCTGTTGAAACGGGTTTAGGTCGATCGCGCGAACCGGCTTGTTATCAACCTACCCCCACACAAGGCGCCTTTAGTCGATGAAGCCATCCGCATCCATCGTCTTCCTGACCGGAGCCGGAATTTCACGTGAATCCGGACTGGATACCTTTCGTGACGCCGATGGTGTCTGGGCGCGGGTGCGTCTTGAGGATGTGGCGACACCCGAAGGTTTTGCCCGCAACCCCGCGCAGGTGCATGATTTCTACAACGCTCGCCGGAACGGTCTGTTTGACGCAGCGGTGCAGCCAAACCCGGCGCACACGGCGCTGGCGACCTTGGAAAAGCAGTGGCCGGGGAAGGTGCTGGTGATCACCCAAAACATCGACGATTTGCACGAGCGCGCTGGAACCCAGAACCTCATCCACATGCATGGTGAGTTGCTGAAGGTGTTTTGCGTGCATTGCCGCCATGTGCAGGCCCGCCGGGATGATTTGTCGGTAGAAGATTCCTGCCCGGAGTGTGGCCGCAAAGGGGGCATGCGCCCGGACATCGTCTGGTTCGGGGAAATGCCCTATGAGATGGAGCGAATCTATGCGGCGCTGGCGGATTGCGACCTGTTTGTCTCAATCGGCACCTCGGGCAACGTCTACCCCGCCGCCGGCTTTGTCGCCGAGGCGAGCGCCGTCGGCGCGCAGACGGTTGAGCTGAATCTGGAACCTTCGGCTGGCGCCTCCCTCTTCGACAAAAGCATCCAAGGACCAGCCAGCGTGTTGGCGCCACGCTTTGTCCAGGAGTTGCTGGATGGGATCCGGTGACGATCTCACCACATTGTTGGCGCGCGTTCGCGCGTGCCAACACTGCGCCGCACATTTGCCGCACGGGGTGCGCCCTGTGCTGCGCGCCAGCAGCACGGCCCGGCTGCTGATCATCGGTCAAGCTCCGGGCGCGCGGGTACATGCCACGGGCGTTCCATGGAATGATCCATCCGGCGACCGGCTGCGCCAATGGCTGGGCCTCGACAGTCAAGTCTTCTACGACGAGAGCCGCGTCGCCATCGTGCCGATGGGCTTTTGCTATCCCGGCACCGCTCCAAAGGGTGGCGATTATCCACCGCGACCGGAGTGCGCGCCGCTCTGGCATCCCCAGGTGATGGCGCTGTTGCCGGAGGTGGCGTTAACGCTTCTGGTCGGCAGCTACGCGCAGGCGCGTTATCTCCACGGTCGACGGCACGGCACGATGACGCAGACGGTGGCGGCATGGCGCGACTATGACCCGGACATCATTCCCTTGCCGCACCCGAGCTGGCGCAACACCGCCTGGATCAAGAAGAACCCCTGGTTCGAAGAACAACTGGTGCCGGAACTGCGTGAACGGGTGCGGGCGCTGCTCTAATAAGCCCCCCGTTTGTTGAGCATGACGCTGACGGTTTTCAGCATGATCACGATATCGCCCCAGAAGCTCCGGCCAAACACATAAGCGGTGTCAAGCTGCACGCGCCGGCCATAGTCGACATCGTTGCGCCCGCTCACCTGCCAAAGCCCCGTTAGGCCCGGCCTGCATTGCGTGTAGAGGGCGTAGCAAACGCGGTAGCGCACCACCTCGGCTTCGACGATGGGGCGAGGACCGACCAGACTCATCTCTCCCTTCAGCACGTTGAAGAGTTGCGGCAATTCATCCAGGCTGGTGCGGCGCAAAAAGCGACCGACGCGGGTGACGCGCGGGTCGCTTTTCAGTTTGTGCGTGGCCGCCCATTCGGCACGAGCCTGCGGGTCTTGGGCAATCAATGCATCGAACACCGCATGCGCATCGATAACCATCGAGCGGAATTTCCAGCAGGCGAAACGCCGCCCGTCAGCGCCGATACGTCCATGGCGGAAAAAGGCGGGGCCACCGTCCAGCCGGATCAGCAGGGCGATCAGCAGCATCCACGGGCCAAACAGCACCAGCAACCCCAGGGCGCCCACCACGTCGAAAACCCGCTTCAGCCGGTTGTCGTGCAGCGGACGTTGTGGCGCCACACGCCGCGCGACATCAGCGCGGGATGCTCCGGCCAGATGAATGCTCAGCAAATGCGCCATCACGCCCTCCCGTCTGGCTCCCGATCCCCATCGCGCCGGCTATCGCGCTGACGAGGTTCCGCCAATAACAGGCTGGACGCGGTTTTGGAGCGTTCGGGGCTATCTTCCCGGAAGGGGCTTTTGAGGGGGGTGCTTCAACAAATGCGCGGGAGTTGTTCCCCGGTCAGCCAGTCGACGATGCGCTTGCCGCCGAAGCGAGTCTCCATCTGGACGAAGTGATGCGGGTCCGCGTGGATGGCGCCGATCACCGCCGCATCACGGCCCAACGGATGGCGGCGCATCGTGTCGAGCAGGCGTTCGGCGTCCGCTGCGGCGCAGATGGCGAGCAGCTTGCCTTCGTTGGCGGCGTACAGCGGGTCGAGGCCAAGCAGTTCACACGCCGCGATCACTTCACCGCGCAACGGAATATCCGCCTCGCGAATCAGCATGCCAACCTGCGCCTGATGGGCGATTTCATTCAGCGTGGTGGCCAGTCCGCCGCGCGTCGGGTCCCGCAGGACATGGATGTCCGGCGCCGCCGTGACCATAGCCGCCACCAGCGTGTGCAGCGCCGCGCTGTCGGAAACGATGGCGGTTTCAAAGCCCAGGGATTCGCGGGTGGACATGATCGCCACGCCATGGTCGCCCATGGTTCCGCTGACCAGGATGACGTCGCCGGGTTGCGCCCGCTCGCCCGACGGGGAAACGCCAGGAGGGACGACGCCGATGCCCGTGGTGGTGATGAAGACGCCGTCGCCCTTGCCACGCTCAACCACTTTGGTGTCGCCGGTGACCACCGGCACGCCGGCCTGCCGGGAGGCTGCGGCCATGCTGTCGACGATGCGCTTGAGGTCGGCGAGCGGAAATCCTTCCTCCAGGATGAAACCGGCGGTGAGGTAAAGCGGTTTCGCGCCGGCCATCGCCACGTCGTTGATCGTGCCGTGCACCGCCAGCGAACCGATGTCGCCACCGGGGAAGAACAGCGGTGACACCACGAAGCCGTCGGTAGACACCACCATGCGGCCGACGGGGGCGTCGAACACCGCTTGATCGTTCTGCTGGTCGAGCCAGGGATTGGCGAAGGCCGCGGCGAACAGCTCGCGCACGAGCTGCGCCATGGCTTTGCCACCGGAGCCGTGACTCATGTCCACCGCGCCATGGGTGAGGTCCAGCTTGCGGGTGAAGAGGCGGTTTGCGGTCATGGGTCAGGCTGCCGCGCTAGCTTCAGCCACCAGGCTCAGGGTCCGTTCCGCCTCGGCGCGGTCCAGCTTGGTGAGCGCGTAGCCGACATGCACGATGACGTAATCATCGACCGCCACCCCCTCGACCAGCGCCAGGGAGATGGGCATGGTGACTCCGCCGAGAGAGACGGTGGCGCGGTCATCGTCCAGCAAGGCGACGACACGGGCGGGTACGGCAAGGCACATCGGCTTTTGTCCTCCTAAACGGCGCCAAGCGCAGCAATCCAGGCTTGGCCGAGACTCAGCCCGCCATCATTGGCCGGGGCTTGGCGGGGCAGCAGCGCCGTCACACCCCGCGCGGCGAAGCCGTCGGTCAAGCCGGCGGCCAGCACGCCATTCATCAGACAGCCACCCCCCAGCGCGATGCGGCGCAAGCCGCGCGTCACGAGGTTCGGCATCGCCCAATCGATCAACGCCGCCACCAAGGTTCCATGGAACAGGTTCGCCCCCTCCGGCGCATTGACCTGCGACAAACGCGCGAACAGCGGGGTCAGGTCGAGCACGTTGTCTTGCACACTCCACGCATTCTCCGCCACACGGGGGGTGCGGACCAGGGATTCCAGCACCATCGGCGCTTCCCCTTCAAAGCCAGCCACCGGGCGGACGCCGAGCAGGCCGCAGGCGGCGTCGAACCAGCGCCCGCAGGAACTGGTGTGCGGGGCGTTGATTCCCGCCTCGATCATGCGGCGCACCCCCGCTGCGGGGCCGTGCGCGTGGAAGCGGGGAACGATCTCGTCGGCGCGGCCAAGGCGGGCGAGCACGGCGGCGGCCATGCGCCAGGGCTGGCGCGCCGCCGCATCACCACCGGGCTGGGCGAGGGGGGCGAGATGGCCGATTCGCTCAAAGGCCGGACCGTCCACCATCAGCATCTCGCCTCCCCAGGCGCCGCCATCCGCGCCCAGGCCGAAGCCATCCAGCGCCAACCCCAGCGTGGGCCCTTCAACGCCGTGCTCAGCCAGCACGGCGGCGATGTGGGCATGGTGATGCTGCACGGGAATCAGCCGCAGGCCCCGGTGTTCGCTGAAGCGTTCGGCGAAGCGGGTGGATTGGAAGTCCGGGTGCCTGTCATGCGCGACGGCGACGGGTTGAACCTGCAGAATGTGCAGCAGGTGCTCGACCGTCTCCTCCAGAAAACCGACGGTGGCGGCGTTGTCGAGGTCGCCAATGTGCTGGGACAGGAACGCCTCGTTGCCGCGCGTCACGCAAACCGTGGCCTTGAGCTGCGCGCCGACAGCCAACACCGGCGGCACGGCGCGGGACAGGCGGATGGGCATGGGCACGGCGCCGCGCGCCCTGCGGATGAAGGCGGGGGCCCCGGCCAGAACGCGGACCACCGAATCATCCGCGCGCACCACAATGTCGCGGTCGTGGGTGACGATCAAATCGGCGATACCCGACAGGCGCCGGTGCGCTTCCGCGTTGTCGATGGCCAGCGGCTCGCCGCCGGGGTTGGCGGAGGTCATCACCAGGACGAGGTCCTGTGGTTCAGCCTCGTGAAAGAGCAGGTGATGGATCGGCGTGTAGGGCAGCATGACGCCCAGCCACGCCAGATCCGGGGCGATGTCCGGGGCCAGAGTTGGTGTGTCGGCATGGCGTCGCATCAGCACGATTGGCCGCGCTGTGCTTTCCAGAAGGGCGCGTTCCGGCTCATCCACGGTGACGAATCGCTCCGCCGCTACGGTGTTGGCGACCATCAGGGCGAAGGGTTTGCCGTTGCGCTGCTTGACCCGACGCAGCCGCGCCACCGCCTCGGCGTTATGGGCGTCGCAGGCGAGGTGAAAACCGCCCAGGCCTTTGATGGCGACGATGTCCCCGGCTTTCAGCGCCGCGAGAATTTTGGCGATGCTGTGCGACAGACGCGGGCCGCAGGTTGGGCAGGCGGTCGGTTGGGCGTGGAAGCGGCGGTTGGCCGAGTCATGGTATTCGGCGGCGCAGGCGGTGCACAGCGTAAACGCCGCCATGGACGTCTGCGGTCGGTCGTAGGGCAGGCGGCGGGTGATGGTGAAGCGCGGTCCGCACTGCGTGCAGTTCAAGAACGGGTATCCGTAGCGCCGGTCCGTGGGATCAAACAGTTCGGCCAGGCAGTCCGGGCAAACGGTGGCGTCGGCGGCCAGCGTGGTGGTGACGCGCTGGCTGGGGTCGCTGGCGCGGATGGTGAAGCCCACCTCGTCGGGGATGGAGGGTATCGTCTGCCATTCGATGGCGTCGATGCGGGCAAGCGGCGGGGGGCGGGCGGGCAAGGCCCGCAGAAAACCGGCGGTGTCCACGCCTTGTCCCTCCAGCAAGACGCCTTCCCCGTCGTTCAGCACCCAGCCGGTAAGGCCGTGCGCGTGGGCCAGCGCATACACGTAGGGGCGGAAACCAACCCCTTGCACCTGACCGCGCAGGCGGACCCGGAGGCGCCCGGATGAAACCGTGTGAGAGGCTATGGGATGCGCCTTCGCCAGTGAAGAGAGAGGCTCTTCATTACTCTTTGGGTGAAGCCGGTCAAGTCAGATGGGATTCACCCGGCGTCAGCAGGGGGGCAGGAGGCGCATCGACAATAATGCATCGTGACGCGCCTGCCTGTTTCGCTTATTCGACCTCGTTCAGCGGAATTCCCAGAGCGTCAGCCACGCCCTTGCCATAGGCCGGATCGGCCTTCAAGCAGTTGCGGATGTGCCGGATCTGGATCTCCCTCGGCGCCGGGCTGATCGATCCAGCGGTGTTGCCGAACAGCTCCTGTTGCTGGGCCGGGCTCATCAGACGGAACAAGGCGCCGGGCTGCGAGTAGTAGTCCGGGTCCTCGCGATGGTTCCAATGATCGGCGGCGCCGTCAAGAGCGAGCGCAGGCTCGGAAAAGTCCCGCTGGTCCGCCCACTGGCCCTCGCTGTTGGGCTCGTAGCCAAGAGTGCCGCCGTGGTTGCCGTCCACCCGCATGGCTCCGTCACGGTGGTAGCTGTGGACGGGGCAACGGGGGGCGTTCACCGGGATGAGGTGGTGGTTCACTCCCAGGCGGTAACGCTGGGCGTCACCATAGGAAAACAGGCGTCCTTGCAACATCTTGTCCGGCGAGAAGCCGATGCCGGGCACTACGTTGGCCGGATTGAAGGCCGATTGCTCGACCTCGGCGAAGAAGTTCTCGGGGTTGCGGTTGAGTTCCATCACCCCGACTTCGATCAACGGATAGTCCGCATGCGGCCAGATTTTGGTCAGGTCGAAGGGGTTGTAGGGTCGTTTTGCAGCATCCGCCTCCGGCATCACCTGGATGGACATGGTCCATTTCGGGAAATCGCCCCGCTCCAGGCTCTCATAAAGGTCGCGTTGATGGCTTTCCCGATCCTTGCCGATCACCGTCTCGGCTTCGGCTTCGGTCAGGTTGCGGATGCCCTGCTGCGACTTCAGGTGGAACTTCACCCAATGCCGTTCATTCTTGGCATTGATGAAGCTGAAGGTATGGCTGCCGAATCCGTGCATATGGCGATAGGTGGCGGGAATGCCACGGTCGCTCATGACGATGGTGACCTGGTGGAGCGCCTCGGGAAGCGAGGTCCAAAAGTCCCAGTTGTTCTTCGCGCTGCGCATGTTGGTGCGCGGATCGCGTTTGACGGCGTGGTTGAGGTCGGGGAACTTCAGCGGGTCGCGCATGAAGAACACCGGCGTGTTGTTGCCGACCAGATCCCAGTTGCCCTCTTCGGTGTAGAACTTGACGGCGAAGCCTCGGATATCGCGTTCGGCGTCGGCGGCGCCGCGCTCGCCAGCGACGGTGGTGAAGCGGGCGAACAGCTCGGTCTTCTTGCCCACTTCAGAGAAGATCTTGGCGCGCGTATAGGCGGTGATATCCTTGGTCACGGTGAAGGCGCCGTAGGCGCCCGAGCCTTTGGCGTGCATGCGCCGCTCTGGAATCACTTCGCGATCGAAGTGCGCGAGCTTTTCCAGGAACCAGACGTCTTGCAGCAGCATCGGACCGCGCGCACCGGCGGTCATGATGTTCTGGTTGTCAACAACCGGAGCGCCGCTGGTGGTGGTCAACCGCTTGCTATCGTTCATGTTCTTGCCCTCTCGTTGGCAGTTTATACCTGCGAGAACTCCCGCACGATCATCGCCAATACTTACATTTGTCTGCCAAGAAAAAGGCAGATTGCAGCGCCTATTTCCCACAATTTTTCTGCAAAAAATCATCAGTCAACTGGAGTATAGTGATTTTATTGAATACTCCCTGTGCGGAAAATATTATGCCATTATTGGCATCAAGGTTAAAAAATCGATGAAAATTCCGCAAAAGCCTCTTCGTTTCTCAATTTTGCACGGAAAATTGGAACCGACACGATGCTGGCCATTACGCTTCCTTTCAAATACTTTTTAAGTGCAGCATATGGGCAGAGCAGCGCCTATGCGTCCAAACGCCGCGCCCGCGGCTTGCCTCTGTTCACCCGATTCGGTCATCCCAGCAAACGGCTTCGCTCCGCTGGCCCCCACAGCGGCTGCGGGAGCGAGGCTGAGGGCCGTTTCGCTTTCTTGACGTTTTCGATGATGCGGTCCGGATGAAGCGCTTAGCCGTCCTGTTCGCGCGGTGATGAGGCGAGGGCTGGCGGTCTGAAGATCGACGATGCCGCGGAAACTGCCCCGGCGTTGTGCTATGGCGGGCGTCGTCGTGGGGCTACGTGGCGGACTGGCCCTTGGCTATCGGCAACCCCGGCTGGGCGCGCTCCAGGGCTTGGATTTACGGCCCTTTCAGGCCGGTGAATGCGAAGCTTTCATGACTGCCCAGCTCTCGGATATATTTCGTGAGACAGGGCTGTGGCACCGACCGGCAAGCACACGGAAAAATCACGTCAGATGCGGGCGTTTCAGATAATCCTCGCTCTGCATCTCCATCAACCGGCTGACGGTGCGGTTGAATTCAAAGGCATGCTGCCCCTCGGGGTAGAGGTTTTCCGCCGGGCCGTCGGCGGCGATCACCAGCTTCACTTTGTGTTCGTACAGCACGTCGATCAACGTTATCAGGCGCTTGGCCTCGTTGCGCCGGGCGTCGGTCAGGGTTGGAACCTTATCCAGCAGCACGGTGTGGAAATGCGTGGCGATCGCCAGATAATCGGCGGCGCCGAGGGGCTTGCTGCACAAATCAGCGAACGTCACCCAGGCCACACCTTCAACAGCACAGGCGATATCGACGCGCCGGCCCTGCACGTACACGTGACTCACCGTCGCCGGCGCGTCTGCGGTCAATGTGGCGAACAAGGTTTTCATCCGCGCATCGCTGGCCGGGTTCAGCGGCCAATAATACACGGGCGCACCCTTCAAACGGTCAAGACGGTAGTCCGTCAGTCCATCCAGCGCCATCACGTCCAATTGTTTTTTAAGAAGCGCGATGAAGGGCAAGAACAATTCGCGCTGGAGGCCGTCTTTGTAGAGCAGGTCCGGGGCCCAGTTGCTGGTCGCCACCACCACCATCCCCGCCTCGAACAGCGCGGTGAACAACCGGCCAAGAATCATCGCATCGGCGATGTCCACCACATGGAACTCATCGAAGCACAACAGCCAAGTCTCTTCGGCGAGTTGGCGCGCCAGTTCGGGCAGGGCGTCATCGGGGCCGGTTCCCTTGCCTCTGGCTTGGCGGTGCTTGTAGATGCGCGCGTGCACTTCCAGCATGAAGGCATGGAAGTGCACGCGGCGCTTGCGCTCGACCGGCGCGGTTTCGAAGAACAAATCCATCAGCATGGACTTGCCCCGTCCTACCCCGCCGTAGAGATAGAGCCCCTGTGGGGCTTCCATCGATTCCGGGCGACGCGCCAGACCAAAGCGCTCACGCCAGCCCGCCTTGCCGGTTTGTGGCCGGTAGTTTTTCAGCGCCTGATAGAGGCTTTGCAGCTTCTCGGCGGCCAGCTCCTGGTCGGAGTCCGGTCGCAAAGCGCCGGCGCCACGCCGGGTGCGGTAGAGTGAAAGTGGTCCTTCGGGCATGGGCTCGCCGGGGTTGAGCGGAATGTCCATTGTTACCTATCCGAACTGCGGCTCCCGCGCAATGCGGGTGGGGCGGTTTATCGGGTCGGTTCTTATCGGGCCGGGGCTAGCAGCGGGGCGCTGATGTAGCCGAGTGTCCGCCCCTTGCGCGCCACATGGTACCAGGCGCCGGTCAGGCCGATGACGGTGACCTTGTCGTCTTCCTCCAGGATATCCAGGACCTTGGCGTTGCAAGCGGGGGATTGGCGGATCTTGGTGTCGGTCAGGGCGCGGGCTATGGCGCCTTCATGCAGCGGCTTGTGCGCGCTGGAAGGCAGGGTGGCGCAGCCGTCACCCTTGCTTTGAGGTGTGGCGGGCTGGGCTTTAGGGGGTTGAGTCGCAGCAGCCTGGCCCGGCGCACGATCGATCAGATAGCTTTTGGCGACATAGCCCAGCGCCTTGCCGTTGCGGAAAACCTGCACCCAATCGCCATTGTCCTTATCCGACCGCAGTTCCAAGACCACACCGGGCTTTAGCGCATCCAGGATTTTTCCATTCCCACCGGGGGTCGCGCGCAGGAAGACATCGTCTTTCGTGTGCACAAGACGGCTTGTCGCTTTTTGCTCGCCCTTCTTTTCCTTATCCGGTGTCGTGGAGGGTGAGGATTCGCTGTTGGCGGCCTCCGGCATTTTTTGCGTAGGCAGCGGTGGTGGAGCCGGTGGTGGAAGGGAGGCTTTCTCCGGCAGCGCGGCGGGTGACAATACGACGGGTGATAGAGGCGACGGGGCAACGGGTAAGGGCAGCAGGGGCGCCAGGGTGGCGGGGGTCCCGTCCTTCACGGCGTCCACCAGGGGCGTCACCTGGGGAAGGATGGCGGTGGGCGCTGGGCGTGGGGTGAAGCCCGATTCCCTGTCCGATTGCGCCATTACCGGGGAGGCGGCAAGCAGAAGCAGGGGAAACAGGGCGGCCAGTCGATGCATGGAGCGTCAGTCCACCGTAACCCGCGCGACCAGAGTCGGCAGCGTCTGGCAGCGGTATAGCCCGTCAAGGGTGCGATGCTCGGTCAAGCGCAACGTCAGGATGCACCCAAAGGTATTTACGGTCAAATCGGTCTGCGCCAGTGTTCCGGTGGCCGCCGACGGTGCGGCGACGGAATAACCCGCCGCCCCCATCTTGCCCTGAAACGTGCCGTTGGCGTTGGAAAAACTCTCCACTTCAACCGTCAGCGGGCCGAGATTGCGCAGCACGGTTTCGCTGTTGGGGTCCTCTTTGGTGGCATAGAGCAGCACGGGAATTGTTTTGTGGCGGGTGATCCAGTCCCTGAGCGCCAAATTGGTCAAAATGGGATCACGGCTCTGCAACGCCGTCTCGACGGCGAATTGGCGCAGCCCCGGATCATCACCGCCGAGCACCGCCTCATAGGCGGCGATGCGGGCAGCGCGTTCGGCGCCCATCAGCTTGGCGCGCAGATCCTTGATCTGAGCGGTGCGGGCCTCGATGGACTGGCGTTCCCGGCCCAGACGCTCGCTTTCGGCCTGATCCGTCGCCTGCCGCTGGGCCAGCAACGCCTCTTCACGCTGGCGGTGGGCCTGTTCATCGGCAAGGCGCTGCTTGAAATCGGCGTCAAGCCGGGCGCGCAGCTTCTGCGCCTCCTCCGAGCCGGTGATGATCACCTTGCCCGGCAGCCCTTCGACCACTTCTCCGACGCTGTCCAGAATGGCGGCGTCTTGCAATTCCACCGTGAGGCCGCCGTCCTTTGTCTTGGCCACGCCGATCAGAGATTTTTCTACTCCCGCTTCGGTGACCAATTGAACAAAGGTGTAGGGGCCCTCGACACTGTCCACCACATAGGTCGCCTTGGCCAGGCGCAGACGCACGGAAAAGCCGGCGTTTCCTGTCGTCGATTCGACAGGCTCCAGAGCAATGGCCTCGATCGTCCAGAAAGATGGCGTTTGACGGGCCACTTCGGCCCGGACGGAATCCTCGGAAAACGGGCTGGCGGCCAGCACCGGACCAGCCAACGCCAGCTTGGCCAGCGTCAGCCCAAGGCCCATAGCCACCGCTATTCGCCACGCCGCCGCTCGCGCCATCGTCCACCTCATCACATTGTAAGGTATGAGGTTCTACCCTCGCCCATAAGGGGCAACTCGTAAAGCCAAGTCGTTCCGAAGGGAAGCAGCTTTTGACCCGTGGCGGCGTCATCACCGGGATAGGGTGTCCTGGGCCCGCATGCTTTGATGCGCCAGATAGGGCCCGCAGTCGAAAACCAACAAAATCCACCCGATTACTTGCGCTTACCATATAAATGGATGCTATAGAGGCGATGGCCGCATCCCGCAGCCGACCTGAACGGAGGCTTCGTGCGCTATGATGCATCCAGATGAGCAAAAAGACAGCACGCCAAGCTTGATCGGTCGCCGTGTTACGCTCAACGGCCTGCAGGTGGAACTGCGTGTGGAGTCTCTGTTGTGGGAGGCTGTTGATGACGTTTGCGAGCGAGAAGGTCTTACGCTTGACGCGCTGTGCGCCGTAATCGACAGCCGGCGCGGCGCTGCGGACCTCACCGCAGCGCTACAGTTCTTTATCGTCACCTATTATCGGGCGGCGGTGGCGAAGAACCCCACGGGCTTCCAAGAGGATGGCGTACAACCCAGCCGCCATCTGCTTGGTGCGCTTGAAGATGCGGCGCCTTTTCCCAAGGGATAAAGCGCCCGGCCCCCTCAGTTTAGCCGGGTTCGCTCATCGCTGGGCTAAGCCGCATCGCTGCCCACCGCATCGGCCACGGATGCGAAGCCATCCGCTTTCAGCCGCGCCGCCAAGCCGCGCTTGATGGCGCCAACCAACGCCGGGCCGCCATAGACCAGCGCTGAATAGAGCTGCACCAACGAGGCGCCGGCGCGGATTTTGGCGTAGGCGTCGTCACCCGACGCAACTCCCCCCACGCCCACCAGCGGCAGCGCGCCGCCCGTCAGGACGCGCATCTCTTTGAGAAGCTGTGTGGAGGGGGCGAACAGCGGCTTGCCGGATAGGCCACCGGCTTCATTGCGGAAGCGCTCGGGAACGCCATCGGGGCGGGCGATGCTGGTGTTGGAGATCACCAAGCCATCGATGCCGGACTCCAGCGCCACGGCGGCGATGTCGGCCTTATCCTCATGCGTGAGATCCGGGGCGATCTTCAACAGCACGGGCGGCGGTGATTTCAGCTGGCAGGCGGAGCGCGCGTCCAGCACACGGCCCAGCAGGGCGCGCAGCGGCTCGCGTCCTTGCAGAGCCCGCAGACCCGGCGTGTTCGGCGATGAGACGTTGACCACCAGATAATCGGCGAACGGCGCCAGGCGGCGCACGCCGATGGCGTAATCATCCGCAGCGTCCACCGTATCCTTGTTCTTGCCGAGATTGGCGCCGGCGACGCCGGCGGCCCGCCGGGAATTACCGCGGCGGTCCTCAAAACGACGGGCGAACTGTTCCAGTCCCTGGTTGTTGAAGCCCATGCGGTTGAGCACGGCCCCCTGTTCGGGCAGGCGGAACAGGCGCGGCTTGGGGTTTCCCGGCTGCGGGCGCGGCGTGACGCTGCCCGCTTCGACGAAGCCGAAGCCCAGGCGCAGCATAGGGTCGACCACCTCGGCGTTCTTATCGAAACCGGCGGCAAGGCCTATGGGATTGGCGAAGTCCAGGCCCCAAACGCGGGTTTTCAGAATTGGATCGTCCGGTTCGCGGCTTATGGGGCCGAGACCGAGGGCCAGCGCTTTGACGGTGAGCGTGTGCGCGGTCTCCGGGTCAAAACAGCGCAGAATGCGGCCGGCGATGGGAAACAAATCGGTCATGGCGCCGGCTCCGCCTCAAGAGATGGGAAAATGTGGCGGCCTTCGGGGCCGAGCGGCAGGGGATCGACGCGCAGCACCGAATCCACCGGCAGGCCGCCGTAGAGATGGGGAAAGAGCTGGCCGCCGCGCGCCGGCTCCCAGCGCAACGCCGCACCCAGACGCTCGGCGTCCACCGTCAACAGCACCAGCCCGGTCTGCCCGGCGCGGTGTTTGGCGGCGCTTTCGATCACTTGGGCGGCGGTGGAAAAATGGATGAACCCATCCCCGGCATCCTGCGAAGAGCCGGAATAGGCGCCCGTCGAGGAGGCTTGCGTCCATTCCTCGGCCCGGCACATATGGTAAATGATTCGCTTGGTCATCGTGGCCTACCTTAAATCTAAAGGAGGCTTTATCGGAAAGCGCCTCTTCACGCCACGGGTGACGGCGTATGGGCCATCGCTGTTCTCTCAGGCGCCGGCGCCGGCGCACAAACGGTCGCGGGCAGAATGACGGACATTTTCGTGCCGACACCCGGTTCGCTGGCGATCCCCAGGCGGCCCCCGTGCATTTCGATCAACGCCAGGCTGAGCGGCAAACCAAGCCCCGTGCCCTCATGGCTGCGATTCGGGTTGTTCGTCACTTGCCGGAACGGAGTCAGCGCCACGGGAATATCCTCGGGCTGCATGCCGATTCCGGTGTCATCGATGCGGATGACCACCTCATCCGCAGTGTTTTTAAAGACATGCACGGTGACGGAGCCGCCATCGGGTGTGAACGCCACGGCGTTGGACAGAAGATTGATCAGCGCTTGCTTCAGACGCACCGAATCGGCCCGGATGAAGGGTGGGCAGCCGTCGGCCCGCTCCACCGTGAGCCGAACGCCGGCGAGGGCGGCGCTGGGGCGCATCATCCGCAGGCAACCGTCGATCAGCCGCACGAGATCAACCGCGCCTTCCCGCAGCTCCATCTGTCCGGCGTCGATCTTCGCCATGTCCAGGATGTTGTTGATCAACGACAGCAAGTACTGGCTGCTGCTCTTGATGTCCTGGATGAATTCCAGACAGTGTGCGCTGTCCGGCTGGTCGCGCATTTCCCGGTCCAGCACGTCGGCGAATCCGACGATGGCGTTGAGCGGCGTCCGAAGTTCATGACTCATATGAGCCAGAAAAGCAGGTTGAGCGCGGTTGCTTCCCCTGTCATAGACCAGCTTGTCATAGACCATAGCCCGCTCTTGCGGCGCGTCCGCGGCGTCCTGCGGGTTTTGGCGCAACTCATCACGCGCCGACTGCACCGCGGCCCGCGCTTCAGCGGCGGCGGCGACCAGCTTGCTGTTTTCTCGTTTCAGCGCGCCGATTCGGCCATACAGGGCAAGTCCGGTGAACAGACTGCCGGCCACGGCGGCAAAGAAGGCTGTCATCGGTTGACCGAGCAGCGCCGTGATGGCGAGCACCACCCCTGCGCCGCCGCCGATAAACGCCGAAAAATATCCTTTCGACGCCCCCATGGCGGCGCGGCAATCTGGAGCTGAACGCATGCGCCGGAGCCTCTTCCTACGGTCGCCCAGATCTTCCCATAACGGGGGATCTTCCCATGGCGAGGTCTTCCCATGACGGGGCGAGGCCTTGCACCATCGGCGTTCTTCTGGCGGCGTATTTCTTTCTTAAGCGCATATATTGTGTCTGTTTATAAACCGCAATAATAAATACACAATAGGACGTGCAAAGTTTCTGTAATTCCACACTCTGTAATTCCACATGACACACACCAGTATGGGGTCACTGGATATGGCCTCGTTGCGGAAGGCATAGACTACCTGTTCGCTGCAGCGCAGCAGAGGGGCTTGTCTTTCACATCCACCGCAGATTAGAACGTGTATAACATTAAGCGGCGCCACCAGCTCGCTCCGGCCCCCGCGCCGGCGAGCAGACGACCAACCCAGGGGATGGATCAGCTATGGTGAGTCAGGGCGAACACACGTGGGTCTACAGCTTCGGTGCGGACAAGACGCAAGGCCGGGCGGATATGAAAAATCTGCTTGGCGGCAAGGGAGCCAATCTGGCCGAAATGGCCAATCTCGGTCTGCCCGTGCCACCAGGCTTCACCATCACCACCGAGGTCTGCTCGTACTTCTACACCAACGGCAAGACCTATCCGGGCGCGCTGAAGCCCCAGGTCGTCGCCGCGCTGGCTGTTCTGGAACGAAGCATCGGCGCCCGATTCGGCGACTCGGTGAATCCGCTTCTGGTCTCGGTGCGCTCGGGTGGACGGGCGTCGATGCCCGGCATGATGGACACCGTCCTCAACCTTGGGCTCAACGACAAGACCGTCCAGGGCCTCGCCACGCGGTCGGGTGACGCACGCTTCGCTTTCGACAGCTACCGGCGCTTCATCCAGATGTACGGCAACGTCGTCCTGGAGGTCGATCACCACCATTTCGAGGATATTCTCGACGGCCACAAGCGTGACCGGAACAAAAGCTTCGACACCGATCTCACAGCCGAGGATTGGCAGGCGGTCATCGCCGATTACAAAGGGATGATCGAGAGCGAACTGGGCCATCCCTTTCCGCAGGACCCGGAAGAGCAACTCTGGGGCGCTGTCGGCGCCGTGTTCGGGTCATGGATGAACACCCGCGCCATCACCTACCGCCGGTTGCACGACATCCCAGCCGACTGGGGCACGGCGGTGAACGTGCAATGCATGGTGTTCGGCAATATGGGGGCCGATTGCGCCACCGGCGTCGCCTTCACCCGCGACCCGTCCACCGGCGAGAATGTTTTTTATGGCGAATATCTGATCAACGCCCAGGGCGAGGATGTGGTGGCCGGCATTCGCACGCCGCAACACCTGACCATCGCCGGCAAGCGCGCCAACGAATCCACCCTGCCAGCCATGGAAGAGATGATGCCGGAAGTGTTCCGGCAGCTCGATGACGTCCGCTTGCGGCTTGAGCGGCACTACCGCGACATGCAGGACATCGAGTTCACGGTGCAGCAGGGCGCGCTGTTTATGCTGCAAACGCGCAGCGGTAAGCGCACCGCGCCAGCCGCGCTGAAGATCGCCGTGGACATGGCCACCGAAGGCCTGATCGACCAGACGGAGGCGGTCAGGCGCATCGACCCCGCCTCGCTCGATCAATTGCTGCACCCAACCCTCGATCCGAACGCCGAACGCATAATCATCGCCAAGGGGCTGCCGGCTTCGCCCGGAGCGGCGTCGGGCAAGGTGGTGTTCACCGCCGATGAGGCGGAAAGCCAGGCCGCGCTGGGCAATGCGGTGATCCTCTGCCGAGTCGAGACCAGTCCCGAAGACATCCATGGCATGCATGCGGCCAGGGGCATCCTGACGACGCGCGGCGGCATGACCAGCCACGCCGCGGTGGTCGCCCGCGGCATGGGACGCGCCTGCGTCTCCGGCGCCGGGGATCTGCGCATCGACGCCAAAGCCAAGACCATGAGCGTGCGCGGCAACATGGTGAGGGAAGGCGACCTCATCACCATCGACGGCTCGACCGGCGATGTGATGCTGGGCGCCGTGCCGACGATCCAACCGGAGCTGAGCGGCGACTTCGCCACGCTGATGGGCTGGGCTGATGGCGTCCGCCGCATGAAAGTGCGGGCCAACGCCGAGACGCCGCTGGACGCGCGCACCGCGCGCAAGTTCGGGGCGGAGGGCATCGGCTTGTCCCGCACCGAGCACATGTTCTTTGACCCCCAGCGCATCCTGGCGGTGCGTGAGATGATTCTGGCGGAGAACGAGCAAGGGCGGCGGACGGCGCTGGCGAAGCTTGAACCGTTTCAAAAAGAAGATTTCGTCGCCCTGTTCCGCATCATGGAAGGGCTGCCGGTCACCATCCGCCTGCTCGATCCGCCGCTGCACGAGTTCCTGCCCAACACCGAGGCGGATATGCAGGAGGTCGCGACGGCGACCGGCATCGATCTCTTGCGGGTGCAGCACCGCACGGTGCAGCTCCACGAGACGAACCCGATGCTTGGGCATCGCGGCTGCCGGCTTGGCGTCTCCTTCCCGGAAATCTACGAGATGCAGGCGCGCGCCATCTTCACCGCCGCCGCCGAAGTCATGCGGTCGGGCCTGGTGGTGACGCCGGAGATCATGATTCCGCTGGTCAGCACCAAGAAGGAGCTGGATATCCTCAAGGCCGTCGTCGACCGCGCCGCCAAGGAGGTCATGCAGCACTCCGGCCAGACCCTGACATATTCCGTCGGCACGATGATTGAACTGCCGCGCGCGGCGCTGCGGGCGGGCGGAATCGCCGAAACGGCGGAGTTCTTCAGCTTCGGCACCAACGACCTGACCCAGACGACGTTCGGCATCAGCCGCGACGACGCCGGTAGTTTCCTGCCCAGCTATCAGCGCGCCGGCATCCTGGAGCATGACCCCTTCGCCACCTTGGACCGGAACGGTGTGGGGGAGTTGATTCGGATCGGGGTGGAGCGGGGACGCAAGACCCGGCCAGATCTTAAGATCGGTATTTGCGGTGAACATGGCGGCGATCCGGCGTCGATCGCGTTTTGCGAGTCGGTCGGTCTCGACTATGTATCCTGCTCGCCTTACCGCGTGCCGATCGCCCGTTTGGCGGCGGCGCAGGCGACGCTTAACGCCGACTCGAAGAAGGGCTGACAAGCGTTGAAGGCCGCCCAGCGGGTGGTAGAGCAGGGCGGCCGTGAATGTACCGCTGATCCTTAGCCTTGAGAGCGTCTATCTCGGCGCAAGGACCATAATCATCTGGCGGCCTTCCAGCTTGGGCATTTGCTCGACCTTCGCCACGCTGTCGAGATGGTCACGCACGCGCATCAGCACGTTCATGCCCAAGTCCTGGTGGGTCATTTCACGGCCACGGAAGCGCATGGTCACCTTGACCTTGTCACCTTCCTCAATGAACCGCAATGCCGCGCGCATCTTCACGTCATAGTCGTTGTCATCGATATTCGGTCGAAGCTTGATCTCCTTGACCTCGATGACTTTTTGTTTCTTGCGCGCCTCTGCTGCTTTCTTCTGCGCTTCATACTTGAACTTACCATAGTCAAGTATTTTGCAGACAGGAGGTTCTGCCTGCGGAGCGACTTCGACCAGATCAAGGCCGGCGTCTTCCGCAGCAATTAAAGCGTCGCGCAACGAAACAACGCCGACCATTTCGCCGTCGGCGCCGACGAGACGGACGGAGCGCGCCGTGATCTCCCGATTAACCCGCGGTCCCTCGCGGGTAGGAGCGGCTTCTTGCGGTAACCTGGCTATGGACCCTTCTCCATGGTTATGAACCGCCCCCTAGCGAACCATGCACGAAGGCATGATCCGGCGATAAGGCAGTCTGTCAAAACGGTGAATCGAAAGTACGGTTCCCGGCAGGGGACTTCGCTTCCTCCACCAGTTTATTGACTGCGGCGTCAAGGGCAAGAACTTCCTGATCTTTCCCCCCAAGATAACGCATCGCCACCGTGCGCTCTTCCGCCTCACGGCGACCGACCACGACGATGATCGGCGTCTTTTGCAGGCTGTGTTCACGGATTTTCAGGTTGATTTTCTCGTTGCGGATATCCAGATCCGACCGGATGCCCCGCGCCTTGAGCATCTGGTGCACCTCGGTGGCGTAGCCATCGGCCTCATTGGTGATGGTCGTCACCACCGCTTGCACCGGGGCCAGCCATAAGGGGAATTTGCCGGCGTAATGCTCGATCAGCATGCCGATGAAGCGCTCCAGCGAGCCGAGGATGGCGCGGTGCAGCATGATCGGTCGGTGTTTGGCGCCGTCTTCGCCGATGTAATTGATGTCGAGGCGCTCAGGCAAATTCGGGTCGTATTGCAGCGTGCCGCACTGCCAGGTGCGACCAATGGCGTCGGTCAGGTGGAATTCGACCTTCGGGCCGTAGAAGGCCCCTTCGCCCGGCAATTCCTCGAACTCCAGCCCGGCGGAGCGCAGCGCCGTGCGCAACCCCTCCTCCGCGCGGTCCCACAAAGAATCCGAGCCGGTGCGCACGTCCGGGCGCAACGCCAGCTTCACGTTGATGTTCTCGAAGCCCAGATCCTTATAAACGCCAAGCTGAAGCTTGAAATAGTCGGCGGCCTCCGCCGGGACTTGGTCTTCGGTACAGAAGATGTGCGCATCGTCTTGCGTAAAGGCGCGCACGCGCAGGATGCCATGCAAGGCGCCGGACGGCTCATTGCGGTGGCAGGAGCCGAACTCGGCCATGCGGATCGGCAAATCGCGGTATGAACGCAGGGCGTTCTTGAAAATCTGCGTATGGCCAGGGCAGTTCATCGGCTTGATGCCAAGAAGCTTCTTCCCCTCGTCAGCCTCGGCCTTGAACATGTTGTCGCCGTACATGTCCCAGTGGCCCGACGCTTTGAACAGCGAGCTATCGAGAAGCTGCGGCGTTTTCACCTCGACATAGCCGGCCTGATCCAGCCGGGTGCGGATGTAGTTTTCCAGCGTCCGGTACAGCGTCCAGCCCTTTGGGTGCCAGAACACCGAACCGACCGCCTCTTCCTGGACATGGAAGAGATCCATCTCCCGACCGAGGCGACGGTGGTCGCGCTTTTCCGCCTCCTCCAACTGGGTGAGGTAGGCCTTGAGTTCCTTTTCGTCGCGCCACGCCGTGCCGTAGATGCGCTGGAGCATGGCGTTGCGGCTGTCGCCGCGCCAATAGGCCCCGGCCACCTTCATCAGCTTGAAGGCCGTGCCGACCTTGCCCGTGCTGGGGGCGTGCGGCCCACGGCAGAGGTCGAGCCAATCCCCTTGGCGGTAGACGGTGATGATCTGGTCGGCGGGGATCGCCTCCACCAACTCGGCCTTGTAGTGCTCCCCCATGCGCTTGAAATAGGCGATGGCGTCGTCGCGCGTCCATTCCTCGCGCAGCAGCGGCGCGTCGCGGGCGACAATCTCGCGCATCTTCGCCTCGATCGCCACCAGATCGTCGGGCGTGAACGGCTCACCGCGGGCGAAGTCGTAATAAAAGCCGGTGGCGATGGACGGGCCGATCGTCACCTGCGTGCCGGGATACAGCTCCTGCACGGCTTCCGCCAGCACATGGGCGGCGTCATGGCGAATCACCTCGAGCGCGTCGGGGTGATTGCGCGTGACAATCTCAATCTTCGCGTTACGGGTAATGGTGACCGAGAGGTCCTTCACCTCGCCGTCGATCTTGACGGCAAGCGCATCTTTGGCCAGACGCTGGCCGATGGAGGCGGCGATTTCCGCCCCCGTCACCGGCCGCTCGAATTCGCGCACACTGCCGTCGGGCAGCGTGATGGCAATGCTGGACGTCACCGGGATCACCGTTCACTTCAAAAAGTTGACTTTTCCCGACTTCAAGGTCAGGGCGGCGGATTCTAAAGGGCTGACGCTTCAAGTCAAGACAGAGCGCGGGGCGCAACGGGACAATCGGCTGAAGGGTAATGTTCCTTTATTAAGATAACTGTCATCCCCGCGGAAGCGGGGACCCAGGCTTTGCAGTGAAGGAAGGACTTGGAAACCCTGGGTCCCCGCTTCCGCAGGGATGACAAATATGTTAAAGTATGAAGGACTTAAGTCCTTTTTTTATGAGGGCGTCCACCACTTCACCTGATTGCCCTGCGGGCGCAGTGATTGAGCCCTCATCACTCTGGATGCGTCAGGCCGAACGGGTTGCCAAGCTTTGAGCCGAATTCCGCCTTGCGGGCTTCGCGCCAGACGCTCCCATCCCAGTAGCTGGGCCCGTGGCCCCCTTGGCTCACACTGGCGGCCTTTACCGCGGGTTGCGTGCGGATCCAGGCGCGGAGCGTTTCCTCGAACCGGCTCACGGCGGCGGGGTCAGCGGCGTCCAGGGTTACGGTCACGGTCACGTCTGTGGTCATGTGAGCCTCCTTTTCCGTGTGCGTCTTCCCCGCTCCAACAGTTTTCTCACGCGGCTATCACCCGCCACCTCTTCCGATAGGCGCATTCGACCGTTGCGCGGACGAAGGCGGGGGGCATAAATTGCGGTGAGAAGCCTTGACCTTGGCTGGAACCTTGGCCGGCACGGTTCGGCCCAGCAACAAAAAAGTGGCGGAAGGACTGCGCATGACTGAGAGCACTTATGATGTCGTCGTTATCGGCGGCGGGCCCGGCGGGTACGTCTGCGCGATACGCGCGGCGCAGCTTGGATTCAAGGTTGCGTGTGTGGAAAAGCGCCCGGCGCTGGGCGGCACCTGCCTCAATGTCGGCTGCATTCCCTCCAAGGCGCTGCTGGCCGCGTCGGAGAAGTTCGAGGAAGCCCGGCACGGCCTCGCCAAGTTTGGCGTCAAGGTCAGCGGTGTCGAACTCGACCTTGCCGGCATGATGGCGCATAAGGACGAGGTGGTTAAGGCCAACACCGGCGGCGTCGCGTTTTTGTTCAAGAAGAACAAGATCGATTGGATCAAGGGCGCCGGGCGCATCACCGCCAAGGACACGGTTGTCGTCGATGCAGCCGGAACCACCACCACGCTGAAAGCCAAAAAAGCCATCGTCATCGCCACGGGTTCCGAAGTTACACCGCTGCCGGGCATCGCAATCGACGAGCAGAAGATTGTTTCCTCAACCGGCGCGCTGGCGTTGGGCGAGGTTCCCAAGCGCCTGGTGGTTATCGGCGGTGGGGTCATCGGTCTTGAGCTGGGCTCGGCCTGGGGACGTCTGGGCGCGCAGGTCACGGTGATCGAATTCCTCGACCGCATCCTGCCGGGCATGGACGGCGAGGTGTCGAAGCAGATGCAGCGCATCCTCGGCAAGCAGGGCATGACCTTTAAGCTTGGCGCCAAGGTGACGGGGGCCAAGACGACCGGCGGTGGAGTCACCCTGACCGTTGAGCCGGCCAAAGGTGGTGAATCCGAGTCGCTGGAGGCGGATGCCGTTCTGGTCGCCATCGGTCGCCGTCCGCACACCCAGGATTTGGGGTTGGAGGCGGTCGGGGTTGAGATTGACCCACGCGGCCGCGTCAAGACCGGAGCGCATTTCCAGACCAGCGTGCCGGGCATCTACGCCATTGGCGATGTGATCGAAGGCCCGATGTTGGCCCACAAGGCCGAGGACGAAGGCGTCGCCCTGGCTGAGATCCTGGCGGGTCAGGCCGGCCACGTGAATTACGAGGTGATCCCCGGCGTGGTCTACACCTGGCCGGAGGTCGCTGCGGTCGGCAAGAGCGAGGAAGAGTTGAAGGCGGCGGGCGTCGCCTACAAGACCGGCAAGTTTCCCTTCACCGCCAACGGGCGCGCCCGCGCCATCAACGCGACCGAGGGTTTCGTCAAGATCCTGGCGGACGCCCGCACCGATAAGGTGCTGGGTGTGCACATGATCGGTCCGAACGTGTCTGAAATGGTGGCTGAGCTGGCGCTCGCCATGGAGTTCGGCGCCTCATCCGAGGACATCGCCCGCACCTGCCACGCCCATCCGACGCTGTCCGAGGTCACCAAGGAAGCGGCGCTGGCGGTGGATGGCCGTCCCTTGCATCTTTAATAATCCTCAAACCGCCCCTCCCCGACGCCATGAGGGGAGGGGGATGGTGGCCATTCTTCGATGCCATTAGCGCCTGTATTCCTCACGATCGTCCTCTGCCTAGCTGAAGTCCTGGGCATGGCGGGCAGCATGACCGTACCGGCGTTGCTGCCGGTGTTCATCGGGGAGTGGGACCTTTCCACCACCCAGGCGGGTTGGCTGGGCGGGAGCGCGCATCTCGGCTATGTGCTGGCGGTTCCGGTGTTGTTGGGGCTGACCGACCGGCTTGACACCCGCAAGATCTACATCGCCTGCACGGCGCTTACCGTCCTGTCCTGCGCTGGATTCGCGTTGGTGGCGGATGGGTTCTGGTCAGCGTTTCTGTTCCGGGCGTTGGGCGGGGTTGGGCTGGCCGGCACCTATATGCCGGGGTTGCGCATCCTATCCGACCATATTTCCGGGCCGCGCGCCGGGCGTTGCATGTCCTTCTACACCGCCAGCTACGGCATCGGCGTCGCCGGCTCAACACTGGTGGCCGGGTTTGTCGCCGGGGCGGCGGGGTGGCGCGCCGCCTTCTGGGGTGCAGCGTTCTTGACGCTGGTCGCCTTCTTGCTCGCCGCTCTCCTGGTCCCGCCCACCAAACCCAAGGAGACGGAGGCCCCGCCGAGTCTGGCGGCGCTGTTCGATTTCCGCCCGGTTCTGCGCAACCGACCGGCCATGGGGTATATTCTGGCCTACACCGCCCATAATTGGGAGTTGTTCGGTTGCCGCGGCTGGCTGGTCGCCTTCCTGGCCTTCGCCATCGGCGCGCCGGAAGGGCAGGTTCCAGGCGAGGTCACCATGCTGGCCACCGCGATCCTGTTGATGGGTGTCGCAGCCAGCATTCTCGGCAATGAGGCGGCGCAGCGCTGGGGGCGCAACCGCTTCTTGACCATCATCATGCTGGCCTCAGCGGCCATCGCCGCGGTGTTCGGTTTTGCGGCGGCGCTGCCGTTCTGGGCGCTGGCGGCGCTGGCGCTGCTCTATGGGGCGACCGTCACCGCCGACAGCGCGTCGCTGACCGTCGGCTTGGTCAACGCGGCGGGGGCTGGACGGCGTGGTGTGGCGATGGCCATGCACTCTCTGCTGGGCTTTGCCGGGGCCTTCCTGGCGCCCATCGTCTTCGGTTTCGCCCTGGAAGCGGCGGGCGGCCCAGGACAGGTGTCCGGCTGGGGGGCCGGTTTCCTGACACTGGCCGTGGCGGTAGCCTTGGGGCCGCTGTTCCTGAGGAGGCTGGGACGCCGGTCGGAGTCCCAGTCTTCTTCCGCCTGATCAAACAGCCCGGCTGTGCCGCCCGGCCCCTGTGGAGAGATAGGTGTCAAAGCGGGCGGCGGCGATTCGCATCAAGGAGCGGGCGGCCTCGGGAACGCCAAGGCGGCGGCCTTGCACGGTTGCGACGCCGTCGGCCACCAGATCCCCCATCCCCGCCAATTCCGCGTCGAAACTGTCGGCGGGCAGGCCGAAGCGTTCAGCCACCTTATCCAGGTCAACGTACAGATCGCACATCAACCGTTCGATCACCGCGCGGCGCAGCCGATCCTCCGCGCTCACCACCAGCCCTTTCACCGTGGCCAGGCGGTTGGCGTTGATGGCCTCGGCATAATGGTCGAAGGGAACGGCGTTCTGCACGTAACCCTGCGGCAGCTCACCGATGGATGAGGCGCCGAAGCCCAGCAGCACCTCCGCCTCATCCGTGGTGTAGCCCTGGAAGTTGCGGCGCAGCAATCCCTGGGCCTGCATCACCGTCAGCTCGTCGGTGGGTTTGGCGAAATGGTCCAGACCGATGGGGGCGTAGCCGTGGCCGGTCAGGGTTGTGGCGATGGCGGCGAACTGCTCCCAGCGCCCGAGGGTGTCGGCCAGATCCGCCTCGACGATCTTTTTCTGGTGCGACTTCATCCACGGCACATGCGCATAGCCAAAGACCGCCAAGCGGTCCGGGTCCATGGACAGCGCGATTTCAGCCGAGCGGGTGACGCTGTCAGTCGACTGCAAGGGCAGCCCGTACATCAAATCGAGGTTGATGTGGTGGACGCCGTTCTCGCGCAGCCAGCCCAGCGTGCGTTCGGTCATCGCCTGCGGTTGGAGGCGGTTGACCGCCGTCTGGACAGCTGCATCGAAATCCTGCACGCCCAGCGAGGCGCGGTTGACGCCAGCGCGGCCCAGCGCCTTGGCCATGTCTTCGGTCAGGGTCCGTGGGTCGATCTCCACCGCGATCTCGGCCCCGTCCACCACATCGAAACGCTCGCGCAGCAGGGCGATGAGGGTTTCAAAATCTTGCGGGGCCATCATCGTCGGCGTGCCGCCGCCGAAATGGATGTGCGCCACCTTCATCCGGCCAGGGATGGCGTCGGCGACCATGCCCACTTCTTTGCGCAGATGGCCGAGATACTCGGCGATCGGCTCGTAGCGGGCGACGATCTTGGTGTGGCAGCCGCAGTACCAGCACATCGCCTGGCAGAACGGCACATGCAAGTACAGCGAGCCGGCTTTGGACGGGGTGATGGAACCCAGCCAGCTCCGGTACATCTCATGCCCGACAGCGGGCGAGAAATGCGGGGCCGTCGGGTAGCTGGTGTAGCGGGGAACACGCAGCCCGTCGTACTTCGCGAGCAGTGCGGAATCCATGATGGCGGTCTGGGAAGCGGTCATGGGACGAGAGAGTGCGGGCAGACCCGCAAAAGAGCTTTGATCCAGGTCAAACCTCCCCCCAATGCGCACCCCCTTCTCCCGCTTGACGCGGGAGAAGGGGTGGCCCTTATGCAAGGGAGAGCGTCAGCCGCCGCGCTTGCCATTCTCGTGATTGCCGCCATCGTGGTTGCGCTCACCAGAGCCGCGGCGCTTCAGCAATTCGTCGGCGATTTTCTGCTGCTCAGGCGTCAACTGGCCGTACATTTCCTTGACCGCCGGCACCATCTGATGAAGCTGCGCCTGACGTGCGGTCATTATGGCGTCCAGCCGCTCAAGCCGCTCAACCCCGTTGGCAGGCTTTGGCTTACCCTTCATGCCAGCGCACAAATCCTGCATCGGCTTCATGCTGGCGCGGGCCTGATCGGCGAACTTGTTCCAGGCGGCCCGCTGAGCGTCGGTGATGTTCAGGCGCTTTTCAGAGAAAGCCAGCATACCCGCCAGCCGAGCCTCCTGCTTTTCGCAGCTCTGGCCGCCGCCGTCACCCCTGTGGTGCATCATCCCTTGACCCTGCTGAGGGCCGCCGCCTTGGTCAGGGTTTGCCTGTTGAGCGAACGCCGGCGCCGACAAGGCCAAGCCGCCAGCAAGAGCCAGGGTGGTGAGCAGAGCGCGTTTCATAGGGTGTCTCCTGATTGGGTTTTGGGTGTTGGTCTCGATAAATCCTAAAGTGAAGCCTGAACGTTGCCGGTTGATGTCCGGCTGGGGCCTGTTTGGTAACACTGTGTAACGGCCATGCTTACGGTAACACAGCGTAACATTTTTTTGCTTAACCCTGGATCATCCCTGTCGGACAATGGCGTCATGGACCGTACACCTCACCTTCTCGTGGTCGATGATGACCGGGAGATCCGCACCCTCACCTCGCAATTTCTGACCAGGCACGGCTACCGCGTGACAGCCGTACGCGACGGGCCGGAAATGATGAAGGCGCTGGAGGCGTCTCGTGTCGATCTCATCGTTCTGGATCTGATGCTGCCGGGCGAGGACGGGTTTAGCCTGTGCCGTCGCCTGCGCGCCAATTCGGCCATTCCCATCGTCATGCTCACCGCCATGGGCGAAGAGACCGACCGCATCATCGGCTTGGAAATGGGCGCTGACGATTATCTCGCCAAGCCCTTCAGCCCGCGTGAGTTGCTGGCGCGCATCAAGGCGGTGCTGCGCCGTGTTTCCGCACCGCAAATGGTGGGTGGCGACAGCGGCAAGGCGCTGCGCTTCGAGGGATGGAGCCTCGATCTGGCCAAGCGCGAATTGCGCTCGGCCGATGGGGTGCTGGTGCAGCTTTCAGCCGGTGAATATGATCTGCTGGTGGCCTTTGTCGAGCATCCACAACGTGTGCTGACCCGTGACCAATTGCTTGATCTGGCGCGCGGGCGCGCCGCGATTCCCTTCGACCGCTCCATTGACGTGCAGGTAAGCCGCCTGCGCCGGAAAATCGAACCCGATCCAACCGACCCGACGCTGATCAAGACCGTGCGCGGCGGTGGTTATTTGTTCACGCCCCTCGTCTCGGGCGAGGGCTGAATGGTGCGCCTGCGCTTGCCCGACAGCATCGCCGCGCGCATGGCCCTGACCATCGTCGCCGCTTTGCTGCTGACCCAGTTGATCAGCGCGCTGGTGTATGTGCTGGACCGGTCGGAAGGGCCGCCGGTGCACAGCCCCCGCGTGCTGATCGAGCGTGTCACCGCCATCGTCCAGTTGGTGGACGCCACGCCACCCGACGCCAGGGCGCGCGTGGTGCGGGCCATCGATGATCCCGTCCTGAACGTGGCGTGGCAGACGGAGCGACCCACCCTGAAGGCGACCAGGGGCGCGCGCCGGCAATACCTGCGCGACCATTTGCGCAGCACGCTCGGCGACTCGCAGCGCGAGGTGTTGGTGGAGATGCTCCCCCGTCCTGTCCCATCCCCTGGCCTCTTGCCTCCCAACCCAATTCCCAATGGGGATGAGCCGCGCTGGACACACGACATGCGGCTGTTCGTCGCCCTGTCGGACGGGTCATGGCTGCGTTTCGCAGCGGGCGATCCGATAAAGGAAGCGCTCCGGCCACTGCGCTTCGCCTTGTGGATGGTCGCCATCATCGGGGTGATCGCCGTGCTGTCGCTGTGGGCCGGTCGCCGGCTTACCGCCCCGCTGGCGCGCTTTGCCGATGCGGCTGAACGGTTGGGGGTGGATGGCGCGGCCGATCCGCTGCCCGAGGCCGGGCCGGAGGAGCTGCGGGCCGCCACCCGCGCCTTCAATCGGATGCAGGAACGGCTGCGCCGCTTCGTCGCCGACCGTACGCAGATGCTGGCGGCCATCAGCCATGACCTGCGCACCCCATTGACCCGGCTGCGGCTGCGCGCCGAATTGGTCGATGACCCGGAGATGCAGCGCAAGATGCGCGCTGACCTGGATGAGATGGAGGCGATGATCACCGCCACCCTGGCCTTTGCCCGCGACGACGCCGGGAATGAACCGCGCAGCCCTCTTGATCTTGCGGATTTGTTGCAAAGTCTGTGCGATGACCGCATTGATGCGGGGCACAGCGCCACCTACCAGGGCCCTATTCACGCGGTGGTGGAGGCCCGTTCCGTGGCGTTGCGCCGGGCCTTCGCCAATCTGCTGGACAACGCCATAACCTATGGCGGGGTCGTGCGGGTGCGCCTGACGCCAGAGAACAAGCAGGTGCGCGTGGAGATCGATGACGACGGCCCCGGTATTCCCAGGGATCAGACCGAGAAGGTCTTCGCCCCCTTCTACCGGCTGGAGGCTTCGCGCAATAAGGCGACGGGCGGGGTTGGTTTGGGTCTGTCCACCGCCCGCACCATCATCCGTGGGCACGGGGGCGACATTACGTTGGAAAACCGACCGGAGGGGGGATTGCGGGTGATCGTGATGGCGCCACGGTGAGGGATCGGACGCCCGGCCTGGTCATCGCCGCGCCCTGTTCCGGCAGCGGCAAGACGGTGACGACCCTGGGGTTGTTGCGCGCCATGCGCCGTGCGGGGGTCGGTGTGGCCTCGGCCAAGGTGGGGCCGGACTATATCGATCCGTGCTTCCATGCGGCGGCCAGCGGTCGCCCCTGCCGCAACCTCGATCCCTGGGCGATGCGCGCGGCGACGTTGGCGCGTCTTGCCCGGCAGAAGGCGGATTTGCTGATCGTTGAAGGTGTCATGGGTCTGTTCGATGGGGCGGCGGATGGGACGGGCTCCACCGCTGATCTGGCGGCGCTGGCCGGCTGGCCGCTGGTCCTGGTGCTGGATGTGGCGCGGCAAGGGCAATCGGCGGCGGCGGTGCTGCATGGTTTTCACAGTTTTCGGCCAGAATTGCCTGTCGCCGGTGTGATCCTGAACCGTGTCGGCAGCCCATCGCATGAGGCGATGATCCGCGCCGCCCTCGCGCCGTCGGGCGTGCCGGTGCTGGGCGCTATTCCCCGCGACGCCGCGCTTGATCTGCCGCACCGGCACCTTGGTCTGGTGCAAGCCGGGGAGCATGGGGATCTGGAGGGTATCCTCGACGGCGCCGCCACGGTGTTGAGCCGCGTCGTGGATCTGGACGCCCTGCGCGCGCTGGCGCGACCGGCGCGTTTCCCCGCCGGGCTTGCCGCCGGGGCGGGGGGCTTCACCCTGCCGCCGCTGGGGCAGCGCATTGCTCTGGCCGAGGATGCGGCGTTCGCCTTCGCCTATCCGCATGTGATCGAGGATTGGCGGGCGCAGGGGGCGGAGCTTTTGCCGTTCTCGCCGCTGGCCGATGCGCCGCCGGATGAGTCGGCGGACGCCGTCTTCCTGCCCGGCGGCTATCCAGAACTGCACGCCGGACGTCTGGCCGGCAACCGGGGTTTCCTCGATGGCTTGCGGGCTTGCGCGGCGCGTGGGGCCGCGCTGTATGGGGAGTGTGGCGGCTATATGGTGCTGGGCGATGCGCTGGTGGACGCCGACGGCGCGACGCACGCCATGGCTGGC
Organism: Azospirillum sp.; assembly: GCA_031546725.1. GTDB lineage: Bacteria > Pseudomonadota > Alphaproteobacteria > Azospirillales > Azospirillaceae > Azospirillum. Next base: position 11,513 of record JAVBJZ010000062.1, on the reverse strand, counting down.
TTGCTGCCGGTGACCACCTCCTTCGCCAAGCGCAGGCTGCACCTCGGTTACCGGCGGGCGGTGGCGCTGTCCGCCTCGCCGCTGGGTCCGGTGGGGGCGGCTTACCGTGCGCATGAATTCCACTACGCCAGCGTTGTCTCCGCCAACGCCGGCGAACCGTTGTTCCGAGTCTCGGACGCGCGGGGCGACGACCTCGGCGCTTTTGGCAGCCGGCAAGGGCGGGTGTGGGGGTCTTTCATCCATCTTATCGATAGAGAGGGGTGATAAAGCCCCGTCTCCTGTCTGTTAGAACGGAGCGATAATCGCCTGAAGTGGTGGAATATCCCCGTGGCTTATGGTGTTTTTCCTTCTGGAGCCGCGTTTGAATAATGCGGCGCAATGCTATACGAGCAGAGGGACGCCATGGTGTTTGGGCGCGGGGGAGCGGTGCTGGTCGCCGTGGTCTGTTTAACGGTGTGGGGCTCGGCCAAAGGGCAGGGCAGGCCCGATTCGGTTTTTCTTGAGCAAAGCGCCCGGGCGGAAGCGGCGTTTCGGGCCGGTGACGTGCGGGGTGGACTGAAGCGTCTGGCGCCCTTCTTCGCCGGCGCCACCGCCGAACACAGCCCGGACGTGCGTCTTCTGTTCGACCGCTATCCCGCTGCGGCCCAGGCTTTCCCCGCCGAGGTGAAGCGGAATGCGCGGAGCTTCGAGGGCAAGAATGGCGCGCTGGTCGCGGCGCATCAGCTTGATTGGGCGGCGGTTCAGGGTTTTGTGACGCCGCCGGATGTCGTGGTCCAGCAGGGCGTCATCGCCAAGCGGGCGGCCAGCCAGAATCGGAAGGGCAAGGCCGCTTGGCTGCTGACCGACGCCTATGCCGACGTGCCCGGCTTGGCCATGCCGGAGCAGGAAGCCATTATTTTCAAGCGCACGCTGCAGCACGCCCAGGCCAGCGAGTCTCCCGCCGAAGCCGACAGCCTGCTGAATTATGTCGAGCGGCATGCCGAGGATAGAAACGCCTATGAACGCCTGCGCCAGGCGCTGCCCGCACTGCATCCATCCTTCGTGGGCTTGGACACGGCGTCTCGTCTTTACCCTGAGCCCACAGCGGTTGTGCAACCTCCGCCGCCGCCGCTGATCCCTTCAGAGCCCAGTTTCTCCGATCCAAGCCTCTTGGGCCCCAGTTTCTCAAGCCCGAGTGTTGAGATACCATTGGGGGTAGAGGTGTACGGCTTGGAGAGACAGAACCAAGATCTCCAGAACGCCTTCGAGCAAGAGAACCGGTGGCGGCAAGAAGAACAGTGGCGCAGGGAAGAGCTCTGGCGCGAACAAGAAAGAAGGCGCCGATTGGCGGCCGAAGAGGGGCGGCGGCAGGCCGAATTCCAACGGAATGAGCAAGAAAAGCGCTTTCGCGAGCAAGAGCAGCTGAGGCAGGCGGATGAGCAACGCCGTATCGGGCAGCGTCAGGCGGACGAGCAACGGCTTCGTGAAGAACGCCGCCGGGCCGATGAACAACGAGCACAAGCCGAGCATCATCGGGCCGATGAGCAACGGCGCACCGAGGAACAGCACCGGACAGATCTACAGCACAGGCTTGAAGAGCAGCAGCGCAAAGCGGGTGAGCAGCAACGAGCGGACCTGCAGCGCCGGCTTGAAGAGCAACGCAAAGCAGGCGAGCAGCGGCTTGGCGAGGAGCGTCACCGGGCGGATGAGCAGCGGGCGCAAGCTGAACGACGCCAGGCGGATGAACGCCACCGGGCCGATGAGCAGCAACGAGCCGACTCGCAGCGTCGACTCGACGAACAACGCAAAGCGGGCGAGGAGCATCGTCGGGCGGATGAGCAGCGGGCGCAAGGTGAGCGACGCCAAGCGGAGGAACGCCACCGGGCTGATGAGCAACAACGTGCGGAGCAGCAGCGCCGCCTTGAAGAACAACGCAAAGCGGGTGAACAGCGGCTTGGTGAGGAGCGTCGCCGGGCTGAGGAGAAGCGCAAGGAAGATGAGAAGAGGCGTGCTGAAGAGCAAGCCAGACTGCTTCAGCAGAGACCCGCTGGAAAGTAAGACGACACGGCTCTGTCATCAATCATGATGCAGCCGTACGATCTTCCGAGGAGGCTGGAAAGCTTCCTCGGTTATTCGGCGTTTGATTCCTGCCGCCATGGCAGGTTGCCCTTGACCAGAACTTCGGCCTGAGCCGCTGGCAAGGGTTTGGCGAAATGGTAGCCCTGGCCGTAATCGCAGGCCAGCGCACGCAGCAAATTGGCGTCGGCCACCGTTTCGATGCCTTCAGCGATGACATCGAAGCCCAGAAGGCGCGCGAGATCCACGATGATGCGGACGATGGCGCGGTTTTCTTCCGACTGGTGCATGGCGGAGACGAAAGAGCGGTCCACCTTCAGGCTGTCAACGGGCAGCTTGTGCAGGTAGGATAAGGATGAATAGCCCGTGCCGAAATCATCGATCGACAGCTTGATGCCCAGAGTGCGCAGCGACTTCAGCAGACGGATCGATTCCTCCGCTTTTTCCATGACGCCACTCTCGGTCAATTCCAGCTTGATCCAGGAAGGGTCGACGCCGGTCTCGCGCAGCACGGTGGACACCACATCGACGATGTCGGGTTCGCGCAGCTGGCGGGTGGATAAATTGACGCTCATGAACAAGGGCACGGAGCCCGGAACACGTTTTTCCTGCCAATCGGCGACTTGGTGACATGCCTCCTGCAGAATCCACCGGCCCAGCTTGACGATAAGACCAGAACTCTCGGCGATGGGGATGAAGACGCCGGGGGGAATATTGCCGCGCTCCGGGTGGTTCCAACGCATCAATGCTTCAAAACCGGCTAGGCTGCCGGTCACCATCTCAACGATCGGCTGGTAAGCGATCCACAACTCCCCGCCGCGTTCTATGGCGCGGTGCAGATCATATTCCAGCCGGACTTGCTCGACAACACGGGTGTACATCGCCGGGTTGAACCAAGCGTGGCGCGCCCCGCCTTGCGCGTGGGCGCGACCGGCGGCGATCTCAGCGTTGCGCAGCACTTCCTCAGCGCTCTCGCGCCCCTCACCGTGCGCTTCGCTCCATGTGGTGATGCCGATGCTGGCGGACAAAAGCACGGACACGCCCGAACCGGAATGCGCCGCACGCACCACCGCGGCAATGGATTCGATCTTGCTTTCCATGCTCGCCGGATCGCAGTCGCCAGCGATCAGCAGGGCGAAGGCATGGTCACTGACGCGCGCCAGAAGATCGACCGAGGCGCCGCCCAACCGGGGCGCCAGGTCACTCAGCACGTCATCGGCGAAGGTTTGGCCAAGACTGGAGCGAATCTCGGAAAAGCGGTCGATATCGACGATGGCCAGGGCGAATGGCTCCCCCACCGCCTGATAATCACTTATGTGTTTCAGCAACAGCAGGCGGTTCGCCAGCCCGGTGAGGGGATCGTAATAGGCAAGCCGGACCAAATCGTCCTGGACCTTACGCCACTCCGTGATTTCTTGTAACAGCACGAAATAGCCGACGATCGTGTCGTCGGGCCGACGGTGCGGCGCGTGCAGGCGGATGACATAGCTCTGCCCGCCATCGGGATTCGGCACCCAGCCTTCGGTCTGCACCACCGCCCCTTGCAGCGCCCGCTTGGTCATCGACGCCGTCATGCGGGAGTAATCCTCGCCCAGCACATCGGTGAGGGTGCTGCCCATCAAATCCGGCAATGAGCGTTTCATATATGCCAGATAGGTTTGGTTGGCGTAGATGTGCCGGTGTTGCGTGTCGAACAGGCCGATCATGACCGGCACCCTTTCGATCACTTGCAACAGTGTATCGAGCACGGGGACGTCAATGTCGCTCCGTGTAAGGGCAGCGGCCAGGGCTTCAAGGTGGGGAGCCGGTATCATGGGCGGGGGGGACGCCTCAAAGGTCAGTGGGTAAACTGAGCAGTTACATGAAACATAGCATATGTATCAAAAGCAAGCCACCCTGCAGGGCAGCATGTTACAACATTCTATTGACCGGGCACAATACTCCTGCCGTGAGGAGCTTTTGCGTGGCGTCCTGTGGTTGACGCCAAATGTCGCTTTGGGTGTTTTTAGCAAGGATACTTGGCGGTATTGCCATTTTAGCCGCACGACAAAGCGCCAGAACCCACCACATTTTTTATAGCGCGCGCATCCGTCGCGCTTTCCAATTGGCGCCCTCATCACTTATCGGTTGAGCCTGTCCTCGTGGTTGCTTACCTTGCGCCGGCATCCCGCTCCCTCCCTATTTCGTATGCCCCACCCATGAAGCTCTCGATTCGCGTCCTGCTCGCCACCTTGGTCCTTGCCGGCTGCCAGACGACCAATACTCGCCCGGCCCTTTCCACCACGGTCCCTTCTGCGGCCCAACAGGCGCAGAGCTTCCAGGAATGGTTGGCGGGCCTGCGCACCGAAGCGCTGGGTCAAGGCATTCGCGCGGCGACCTTCGACCACACTTTCGCCCAGGTGCAACTGCGGGAGCGCGTGCTGGAATTGGATTCGAGCCAGCCGGAGTTCTCCCGCCAGCCCTGGCAATATCTGGACAGCGCCGTGTCCGAGCAGCGTGTGCGCAACGGACGGGAGAAGCTGCAACAGAATCAGGCGGTGCTCCATCCCATCGCGCAGCGTTTCGGTGTGCCGGCGGAGATCCTGGTGGCGTTCTGGGGCATCGAGACCGACTATGGCAATGAGCGCGGTGGTTTTCCGGTGGTGGATGCGCTGAGCACGCTGGCCTACCAGGGCCGGCGCGCCAGCTATTTCCGCACCGAGCTTCTGGCCGCGCTCAAGATCCTTGACAACGGCGACATCGCGCCCGAACGCATGAGTGGATCGTGGGCCGGCGCCATGGGCATGACGCAGTTCATGCCGACCATTTTCCTTAAATACGCTGTTGACGAGGATGGGGATGGTCGGCGCGACATCTGGGGTAGTTTGCCGGATGTTTTCGCCTCAACCGCCAAATTCGTGCTGGGCAATGGCTGGCGCAGAGGCGAACGCTGGGGCGAAGAGGTCACGTTGCCCGCCGATTTCCCGTGGGAGCAGGCGGAGCTTACCGTCACCAGACCCGTGTCGGAGTGGCATCGTCTTGGCGTGCAGCCGATGAACGGAGCGGCCTTGTCGGGCGACGACAAAGCCGCCGTGCTGGTTCTGGCCGGACACACGGGGCCGGCCTTCCTGGTGCGCGAGAATTTCCGGGCGATCATGAAGTACAACCCCTCCACCAGCTACGCGCTGGCGGTGGCGTTGCTTGCCGACCGCATCGCCGGTCGCCCCGGTGTCCAGGGCGCTTGGCCGCGCCAGGAGCTGTCGCTCAGCAAGGACGAGCGAATCGAGCTGCAGCAGCGCCTGGCGTCGCTTGGTCTGGAGCCGGGAACAGCCGACGGCGTCATCGGCGCCGGCACGCGCAACGCGGTGCGCCGCTTCCAGAAATCGATCGGCGCGCTGCAGGACGGCTTCGCCACCAAATCCTTGCTGGAGCGCTTGCGGCAAGCGTAATGCTCTGTTCGTCGTGATCCTCAGATCACGACGAACAGAGCATTACGCTTTTTTCTTTTCCCTCGGCGGGCGGGCGCATCCCGCCGACAGCATATTGCAAAGCAATATGCGAGAGGTGTGCGCCCTTGCCTCCGCGTCCACGTGGGCGCGGGGGTCTCGAGCTCAGTCCTGTGGACCCGCCTGCCGCCAGCGCTGGCATAAGCCAGCGCGAGAGGCCTCAACGGCCCAGTCGCGCTTCCGCGCTCCGCAAATCATAGCTGACAGAATAGTAGAGCGTCAGGTCCCACGCCTGAGGACATGGTCGCGCCGGCTTTGCCGGGCATCCGCCAGCCCCGTCTGGATCCAGCCATACCATGCGTCCAGTCCCTGGCCGGAGATGGCTGAGACTTGCAGAATCTTCAGAGTCGGCTTGAGCTGACGGGCGTAGGTCACCATGCGCTCCACATCGAAGCTCAAATGGGGCAGCAGATCCACCTTGGCGATCAACAGCAGATCGGCGGCGGCGAACATGTTCGGGTATTTGAGCGGCTTGTCTTCGCCCTCCGTCACCGACAGCACGACCACCTTACGCGCCTCGCCCAGGTCGAAGCCGGCGGGGCAGACCAGATTGCCGACGTTTTCGATGAACAAGACGCCGTCTTCCGGGGCCGGCTGCGCGCCGAGCGCCTGAGTCACCATCTGGGCGTCGAGATGGCAGCCTTTGCCGGTGTTGATCTGAATGGCGGGTGCGCCGGTGGCGCGGATGCGGTCGGCGTCGAAGCTGGTCTGCTGGTCGCCCTCGATCACCGCGACCGGGAAGCGGCCTTTCAGGTCGGTCAGCGTGCGTGCGAGCAGCGTGGTCTTGCCTGACCCTGGGCTTGACATGAGGTTCAGGGTGAAGGTCCCCCGGGCGGCGAAGAGCTGGCGGTTCACCACGGCGAATGTGTCGTTCTTGGCGAGGATGTCCTGCTCGACCTGCAACAACCGGGTCTGGCTGGTGTCCTGGCCTCCCGCCGCTTCCGAGGTGGAGCCGGCGTGAACCACAGGGACGTGGTCATGCGTGTGCCGAATCACCGTGCCGTCCGGCAGCACATGCTCGTGTCCATGCTGATGATTATGGTCGCGCCCATGGTCCGGATGGTGACCGGAACCTTCGATCGTTGCTTCGTTGTCGCCACAGCCGCAGACCACGCACATTATTGAACCTCCAAGTCGCGGACGCGCATTTCTTCGCCTCCGGTTATGACCAGCTGATACTCACCGCAGTTTGGGCAGGGGTCGATGCGCTGGGCAAGGGGCACGGTCTTTTCGCACAGCCTGCAGAAAGCCTGCCCTTCCGGTCGCTCGATCACCAGCGTGGCTCCTTGCGCAGGGGTTCCCCGGCTTACCGCATCGAAACCGAATTCTAACGCCTCGGGCTCGACATGCGAAAGCGTGCCGATGACCAGGTGGATGGTTTTCACCTGACTAAATCCATGCGTTTGCGCCTGCTCGTGGATCAGGTCGATGATGCTCTGGCATAGCGCGATTTCATGCATGGAAATTCCTGACTCTTTGCTGCTGGCGATCATCCGGCTCGATGCCGAGGGTGATGCCGACGCAGGGGGCGGCGCCAGCGGCAGGTTTACGATGCGCTCCTTTCCCACGGCCCACGCGGCGGGCCAAGATGCTGTCGGTCTCGAGGACCTGCATGGGAATACCGAGGCGCATGAGCCCAGTAGTTTTGTTTGACAGTCCGATCGCATTGATGTGCGTCAATTGAAAACATGTATCGGATACGACGCCGTCTTGGCGGTGATGACCATCGCCATCGTTTTGGCTCATGGTTTTTTTCTGTAAGCAGGAGATGGGGGGTAGATTACCGCGCCCGGCGAAAGTGGTAATACCAAAAGAGAGCGTCGCCAGATCCCTCGATGATTTCAGCCGGCGCCCCTTAAAATTGCCACGGTCAAGCCCTGTCGTTGACTCGGGAAGTCGGGAGAGGTAATTCATTAGGCCAATCAGGATAACCGTTCCCTACAGTCTTGCTTCACCTGCCACACGCGGCGCCCGTTTAATGCCGCGTGCGGCAGCCGATCAGAGGACGACCCAATGGCAAACGGCAGCAGTCGGCCGCTTTCTCCGCATCTTCAAGTCTATCGATTCCAGTGGACCATGGCGTTGTCGATCACGCACCGCATCACGGGCGTGGGGCTCGTCATGGGCACACTTCTTCTAAGCTGGTGGCTGATCGCCGCCGCAACTGGTCCCAGCGCCTTCGCCCGCGCGCAGGCGTTCATCGGCTCGGGCCTGGGGTTGTTGCTGCTTTTCGGCTGGACCTGGGCGCTGTTCTACCACCTGGCCAATGGCATTCGTCACCTGGTGTGGGACGCCGGTTGCGCGCTTGATCTGAAAAACGCCGAACTTGGCGCGTATATCGTCGCGGGCGCTTCGCTGGCCCTGACGGTCATCGCCTGGGTCATCGGCGTGGCCGTGTGGTGAGGGAGCGGATTTCAATGACGCAGCACGCCTTCAAGAATCTCCGCTCACCGTTGGCTGCGGCCCGCGGCTTGGGCTCTTCAAAGCACGGGACCGAGCATTGGTGGAGCCAGCGTCTCAGCGCGTTGGCCCTGATCCCGCTGAGCCTGTGGTTCGTCATCGCGGTGATCACGCATCTCGGCGCCAATCATGAGCAGTTCACGGCTTGGCTGAAAGGGTCGCCGTTCTCGGCGATCATGATGATTTTGACCGTCGCGGTCACCTTCCATCACGGCCAGTCCGGCGTGCAGGTGGTCATCGAGGACTATGTGCACACGGAGTGGGCAAAAATCGCCGGCATCATCGCCGTGAAGTTTCTGAGCTTCGCGCTGGCCGCGGCTTGCATCTTCGCCGTTCTCAAGATTTCGTTCGGAGCCTGACGCGCCATGGCGAACGCCTATCAGATCATCGACCACACCTATGATGTCGTCGTCGTCAGCGCTGGCGGCGCGGGGTTGCGCGCCACCTTCGGCATGGCCGAAAAGGGCCTGAAGACAGCCTGCATCACCAAGGTCTTCCCGACCCGCAGCCACACCGTGGCGGCGCAGGGCGGCATCTCGGCGGCTCTTGGCAACATGGGCGAGGACGACTGGCGCTACCACATGTACGACACCGTCAAGGGGTCGGACTGGCTGGGCGACCAGGACGCCATCGAATACATGTGCCGCGAAGCCATCCCGGCGATCATCGAGCTGGAGCACTACGGCGTGCCCTTCTCGCGCACGGCCGAGGGGAAGATCTACCAGCGCGCCTTCGGCGGCATGACCGCCCAGTATGGCAAGACCCAGGCATACCGCACCTGCGCCGCCGCTGACCGCACGGGCCACGCCATTCTGCACACCCTCTATCAGCAGTCGCTCAAGCACGAGGCGGAATTCTTCATCGAGTATTTCGCGCTTGACCTGATCATGGACGCGGACGGCGTCTGCCGTGGCGTCATGGCCTGGAATCTGGACGATGGCACGATTCACCGCTTCCGCGCCCAGCTCGTGGTGCTGGCCACGGGTGGTTATGGCCGGGCTTATTTCTCGGCGACCTCGGCGCACACCTGCACGGGTGACGGCGGCGGCATGGCGCTGCGTGCTGGCTTGCCGTTGCAGGATATGGAATTCGTGCAGTTCCACCCAACGGGCATCTATGGTTCGGGCTGCCTGATCACCGAGGGTGTGCGTGGCGAGGGCGGCTACCTGACCAACGCCAGCGGCGAGCGCTTCATGGAGCGTTATGCGCCCTCGGCCAAGGATCTGGCGTCGCGTGACGTGGTGTCGCGCTCGATGACCATTGAGATCCGCGAAGGCCGTGGGGTGGGTGAGCACAAGGATCACATCCACCTGCACCTCGAACATCTGCCGAGCGAAGTCATCCACGAGCGTCTGCCGGGCATCGCCGAGACGGCGAAGATCTTCGCCGGCGTCGATGTCACCCGGGAGCCGATCCCGGTGCTGCCGACCGTGCACTACAATATGGGCGGCATCCCGACGAATTTCCGCTGTGAGGTGGTGCGTCCGACCAAGGACAACCCCGACGCGGTGGTTCCGGGGTTGATGGCGATCGGCGAAGCGGCGTGCGTGTCGGTGCACGGCGCCAACCGCCTGGGCTCCAACTCGCTGCTTGATCTTGTGGTGTTCGGTCGCTCGGCGGCCATCCGCGCCGCTGAAGTCGTCGAAAAGACCACGCCCAGGGATCTGCCGGCGAACAGCGCCGATCTGGCGCTGGATCGTCTGGATCGTCTGCGCAACGCCAAGGGCTCGGTCCGCACGGCGGATCTGCGCCTGGAGATGCAGCGCACCATGCAGAACAACTGCGCGGTGTTCCGCACCGGCGAGGTGTTGCAAGAGGGCTGCACGCTCATCGACCAGGCCTTCGCCAAGAAGGACGATGTAGCCATCTCCGACCGTTCGCTGATCTGGAACTCGGATCTGGTCGAGGCGATTGAGCTGGACAATCTGCTCTATCAGGCGGTCGTCACCCTGCACTCGGCGAACAACCGCCCAGAGAGCCGTGGCGCCCACGCGCGTGAGGATTTCCCGGACCGCGACGACACCGATTGGATGAAGCACACGGTCACCTGGATCGACGAGCAGGGTAAGGTCAAGATCGACTATCGCCCGGTGCATCTCCACACGCTGACCGATGAGGTCCAGGTGTTCCCGCCCAAGGCGCGCGTCTATTAAGCCGGCTCAAGAAGGCAAGGAAGACACACATGGTTGAATTCAACCTTCCCGCCAATTCGAAGGTCGGCGTCGGTAAGACGATCAACGCCGCCGAAGGTGCGACGCGGGTCAAGACCTTCAAAATCTACCGCTGGAACCCGGATGACGGGCAGAATCCGCGAATCGACTCCTATGTGGTCGATCTCGACAAGTTCGGCCCGATGATCCTGGACGCGATCATCTACATCAAGAACAAGCTCGACTCGACGCTAACCTTCCGCCGGTCGTGCCGTGAGGGCATCTGCGGCTCATGCGCGATGAACGTCGATGGCATGAACACGCTGGCTTGCCTGAAGGCGATCGACGAGGTCCAGGGCGACGTCAAGATCTACCCGCTGCCGCACATGCCGGTGGTGAAGGACCTTGTTCCCGACCTCAAGCACATCTACGCGCAATTCGCCTCGATCAAGCCGTGGTTGCAGACGCAATCCCCAGCCCCGAGCCGTGAGCGCCTGCAGTCGCCGGAGGACCGCGCCAAGCTGGATGGCCTCTACGAGTGCATCTTGTGCTTCTGCTGCTCGACGAGTTGCCCAAGCTATTGGTGGAACAGCGACCGTTATCTGGGGCCGTCGATCCTGCTTCAGGCATACCGCTGGATCGTCGACTCACGCGATGAGATGACCGGCGAGCGTTTGGATATGCTGGAGGACCCGTTCCGTCTTTACCGCTGTCACACGATCATGAACTGCACCAAAGCCTGCCCGAAGGGGCTGAACCCGGCGAAAGCCATCGCCGAGATCAAAAAGCTGATGGTGGCTCGCCGTTAAATCAAAAAAGACCTCCGTGGATTCTGAGTCAGGATCCACGGCAGGGGCCGGTTTTGACGATTTTTTGGGACGTCCTCAAAAAATGTCTTGGACAATCAGCAAAAAGCACCTATATCCAACCTCCTCGCCGACGGTTGGGGCCTGAAAGGGCTTCGAGTGATGGCGAGGATGAGCTGGAAAGCTCAGGGTAATGGTGTTTTTTAGTGCCGTTTTTCTGATGCGCTGTCTCACAGCAGCGAATTAAGGATGACGGAAGCTTCGCAAAAAAGTCGTTGACGACTTGCAGCGAAGACGCTAAATAGACCGCCCGCCGCCGAGCACGATGTTCGGTAGCGCTTCCACCTTCTAGACATGATGGCGCATCAATGCCGGGTTTACCGGTTGGGTTGTGGCGGTCTGTCGGAAGTGGAAAGGGATCTTTGAAAATTGAATATCGTTTCGAGAAGGGATGCGCAGGCGGTCGGCGTTGCGGGGTCGGGTTCTTCCAGGTTATGGAAGGCACGGCGCAACGCGAGGGTCGATCGCGGTGCATCAAGAGATAGCCAAGCAAGATG
>JAVBJZ010000035.1:0-67586 GCA_031546725.1 Azospirillum sp. | reverse complement strand
CGATCAGCACCGTGAGCGCATCGAGGCGGAAGGGTTTCGCGTCGTGCCGCTGTCCTGGCGGCGCAGCAGCGTCAGCCCCACCCAGGCGCTGGCCGCCATCCGCGAGATCGATGCGGTCTACCGGCGTGAACGACCGGCCATTGTCCATCATGTGGCGCTCAAGCCCGTGCTGCTCGGCGGGCTGGCCGCCATCGCCGCCGGCGTGCCGGCGGTGGTCAACGCGCTGACCGGGCTGGGGTCGGCTTTCCTCGGCAAGGGGGGGATGAAGAGCCGCATCGCCGGAATCATCGCCCGTCTGCTGCTGCGCATCGTGTTGAAGCGCCCCAATAGCCTGCTGATCCTGCAAAACGCCGATGACCGTGATCTTCTGGTGCAACGCGGCTTGGTTCATCCTGATCAGGTATGGCTGATTCGCGGTTCCGGCATCGACGTGGCGCATTTCTCGGTTCTACCCGAACCCGAAGGGCCGATCACCATCGGCTTCGTCGGTCGCTTGCTGGCGGACAAGGGCGTGCGCCCGCTGGTCGAGGCGCACCAGATTTTGTGCGCGCGGGGCCTGGACCTGCGCCTGATCCTCGCCGGGACTCCCGACCCGGAAAACCCCACATCGATTCAGCCTGCGGAACTGGAGCGTTGGAAGGCGCTTCCCGGCGTCGAGCTTCCCGGCCATACCGCCGATGTCCGCACGGTATGGGCGCGCAGCCACATCGCCATCCTGCCGTCGCGCCGTGAAGGATTGCCCAAGAGCCTGCTGGAGGCGGCAAGCTGTGGCCGCGCCATCATCGCCAGCGACGTGCCCGGCTGCCGTGAAGTGGCGCGCGCCGGTGAAAACGCCCTGCTGACGCCGCCCGACAACGCTGCGGCGCTGGCCGAGGCTATCGCCACTCTGGCGCGTGACAGTGGACTGCGCCATCGCTTCGCCAAGGCGAGCCGCGCGCTTGTCGAATCCGACATGGCTGCGGAACGGGTTGGCGCCAAGACGGTGGAGTTGTACCGCACGCTGCTCGCCGCCGCGCGCTCAACCGCCGCTCCCTTGCGTCGAGCGGCGCCGTGACCACGCCTGACGTGTTGACAGGGCTGGCCGCCTTGGCGGGAGCGCTCGGGATGTCCTGGTTGTTGGTCGGGTGGGTGACGGCGTATCTGCGGCGGCGCGCCATCCTCGACCATCCCAACGACCGCTCCAGCCACACCATCCCCACCCCGCGCGGCGGCGGTTGGGGGATCATGCTGACGCTCCTGCCGCTCTGGGCGCTGATCGGCTTCGCCGTTTCCGGCTTTGCCGCCGTGCTGCCCATCCTGGCCGGTGCGGCGGCGCTGATGGCGATCTCATGGATGGATGACCGTCGCGGCCTGGGCCCCGCCCCGCGCTTCCTCACCCAGATCGTCGTGGTGGCGGTGGGGTTGGTGGCGTTGCCCACGGATGGCTTGGTGCTGCAAGGGCTGGCCCCCTGGTGGCTTGATCGCCTGCTGGCGGCCTTCGCCTGGCTGTGGTTTATCAACCTCTTCAACTTCATGGACGGCATCAACGGCTTGGCCGGTGGCGAAGCGGCCACCATTGGCCTCGGTCTCGCGCTGGTGGCCGGGCTGGCCGGGCTGAAACCGGGCTTGATTCTGTACGCCCTGGTGACGGCGGGGGCCGCGCTTGGCTTCCTGCGGTGGAATTGGGATCCCGCCAAAGTCTTCATGGGCGATGTCGGCAGCGTGCCGCTGGGCTACACGCTGGGCTGGCTGCTGCTGAGCCTGGCGGCGCTCGGCGTCTGGCCAGCGGCGTTGCTGGTTCCCGCCTATTTCCTGACTGACGCCACGTTCACGCTGCTGCGCCGGGCCGCCGCCGGCAAGAAAATCTGGCAGGCCCACCGCGAGCATTTTTATCAAAAAGCCACGCAACAAGGCCGCAGCCATGGCGCGGTCGTGCGCGCCGTGCTGCTTGCCAACGCCGTGCTCGTGGCGCTGGCTTGCGCATCGGTGTTCATCGGCTGGGCCGTGCTTCCGGTCGGTGCGCTGGTGGTCATGGTGCTGCTGGCGCATCTGGCAAGCCCCTCTTCAATCCGGGGCTGAGCTCAAGGAATCGGGCGCTCTCAACGAAATTTCAACAAAGACGCAGGCTTATGGCCGCTTCCGGCTGGTGTGTGCCCGCACCCTGCTCTTGAAAACTGACGCCATAACGGATTCCGGGTCAGATCGGACCCGAATCCGCTGTAAAAAAAACGGAGATACAAAAAGTGACCTGGAAAATGCTGAAGGCTGCCGCTTTGGCCGCCGTGATATCAACACTAGCTCCGTCGGTATACGCCACTGAGGGAAACGGGCAGTACCCGAACGGCGCTGAGGATTTCATGGTTGGGGCAGCGCCCTATCCCGGCGTCTATTTCACAAACTATCTTAATTATTATACCGCTGGCCAGCTCAACAACAATTCCGGCGACAAGCGCCGCATCTCCGCAAGCATCGACGCCCTTACCGAGATGCCACGCCTCCTCTACATGAGCAACACCAAGATCCTGGGCGCCAACTGGGGGGCGCACGTCATGGTTCCGCTCGTCAATCTCAATTACAGTATTGGATCATCGTCTGGAAACCAGTTCAGCCTTGGCGATATCGTCGTCGATCCGTTCATCCTGTCCTGGCGCTTCCCAAACTTCCACGTCAACACCGGGCTTGATATCTACATGCCCACGGGGCAGTACGATCGGACAAAGCCGGTCAACGCCGGGGCCAATTATTGGGGGTTTGAGCCGCTGATCGCCGCCACCTACCTGTCCGATAGCGGGTTTGAGGCGTCGGCCAAGCTGATGTACGCCTTCAACACCCGCAACAACGCCACCGACTATCTCTCCGGTCGGGCGCTCCATACCGACTATTTGCTGGCGCAACACTGGAACCATTGGGCGGCGGGGCTTGGCGGCTATTGGTTTCAGCAGACCGTCGATGACAACATCAAGGGCGTCGGCGACGTCGGCAATCGCGGCATGGTTTTCGCGGCGGGCCCTGCGGTTAAGTATGACGCCAACGTCGTATCGCTGACCGGCAAGTGGCTGCACGAACTCACCGCCGAGAATCGCCCGGAGGGTGATAGTTTCTGGTTCAAGTTCAACATGCGCTTCTAAAGCTGGTTACGATCACCCTAAAAAGCGACAGCGGGTTTCGGATCAAAGCGAACCGGAATCCGCTGCAACCAATTTGACACGAGAAAAGATCATCGGCTCACCATGACCCGTATCCTTGTCACTGGCGCGACTGGCTTCGTGGGCCAAACCTTAATTCCGCTGCTGCTCACGCGCGGCCACCAAATCCGCGCTGCCGTGCGTCGGCCCGGCGCGCCGGTTCCCGGCACAGAAACGATCGCCGTTGGCGACATTGGTCCGAACACGGACTGGAGCGCCGCGCTGGATGGCGTCGACGCCGTGGTCCATCTGGCTGCGCGCGTGCATGTCATGCGGGACACCGCAACCGACCCGCTTGCCGCGTTCCGCCACGTCAACACCGAGGGGACCCGTCGCCTGGCCGAGAGCGCAGCGGAGCGTGGCGTGCGCCGCTTCGTCCATCTCAGCTCCATCAAAGCGGTGGTGGATGAAAGCCAGCCGGAGCCGGTGACCGAGGCCACACCCGCCAACCCCCGTTCGCCCTACGGCGTTTCCAAACGCGAAGCGGAACAGCTCCTGGAAAATCTGCACCATCGCGGCGTGCTCGATCCGGTCATCCTGCGCCCCCCCTTGATCTATGGTCCCGGCGTCGGCGGCAATCTGCGCAGTTTGCTGGCGTTGTGCCGCAAACGGGTCCCCCTGCCCTTCGCCGGGGTGGACAACCGCCGCAGCCTGATCGCCGTCAGCACGCTGAGCGACGCGATCGCCGCCTGCTTGACCCACCCCGAAGCCGCCGGAAAAAACTTTCTGGTCTGCGACGCCGCGCCGGTATCCACCGCTGATCTGATCCGTATCTTCAGCGCCGGTCTTGGCGTCCGCCCCCGGCTGTTTTCCATCCCTCCGGCCCTGCTGGCCCTGGCGGCGACGCTGGCCGGAAAGAAGGGGGCCTGGGACCGCGTTGGTGGATCCCTGGTTGTGGATAATCGGTCAATCCGCACGGCGTTGGGGTGGTCACCGCCGGATGACGGCGCGTCCGGCTTGCGCGCCACAGCCGAATGGTTCAAAGCTCTGTCCGACTGAACATGCCGAAGGCTTGATAATGCGCATCCCGTCGCCGCGGGCACTCCTGGTTTTCCTGCACGACCTCATGATGACCGGCGTCGCCTTCGTGGTGGCGCTGTATCTGCGTGTCGGCGCACAGGCGTTTGGCGAGTTCGCCGAGGGCTTGAAGCTTGGCGTCCCGATCATGCTGGCCATCGCCGGCGTGGTGTTTATCTTGTCCGGGCTCTACCGCGGCATCTGGCGCTATGCCTCCATCCCCGATCTGTCGCAGATCCTGCGCGCGGTGACGATTTCGGTGCTGGCCTTCGTGCTGGTCATGTTTTTGCTGACCCGCTTGAATGAATTTCCCCGCTCGCTGCCGCTGATTCTCTGGCTGGTGCTGATCATCCTGCTTGGCGGGCCGCGCTTCGCCTACCGGCGGCTCAAGGACCACCGCTTGATCGTGCATGACGGCCTGCCGGGTGTTCCACAGATCCCCGTGCTGTTGCTGGGGGTCGGGGATGCGGCGGAATTGTTCATTCGCTCCCTCGGCCACGAAACAGCGGCCTACCGGGTGGTCGGCATCCTTGACGACAAGAATCGCCGCGTCGGCCTGTCGGTGCGTGGCGTGCCGGTGCTGGGCGGCGCCAGCGACATGCGCAGCGTGGTCGAAACGCTGAATCGCAAAGGCGTACGCCCGCAGCGTCTGATCCTCACCAAAAACCAGAACGAGCTGTCTGGAACGGACATCGACACCCTGCTGGATGAGGCGCTGGCGCTGGGCCTGACGCTGGCCCGCCTGCCCGCCTTGACCGAATTCAAATCGGCGCTCGACAGCGGCGCGGTCGAGGTGCGGCCCATCGCCATCGAGGATCTGCTGGGCCGCCCGCAAGCGGCGCTTGACCGCGCGGCCATCGGCGGGTTGATCGCCGGTCGGCGTGTGCTGGTGACCGGCGCCGGCGGCACCATCGGCAGCGAACTGGTCCGCCAGATCGCCGCGCTGGGGCCTTCCGACCTCGTGCTGCTGGATGCCGGGGAGTACAATCTCTACGCCATCGACCAGGAGATTCGCGAGCGCTTCCCCGATCTCACGCTCTACCCCCTGCTGGCCGATGTGCGCGACCGGAGCCGCATCAGCCGCCTGTTCCAGACGCATCAACCCGCGCTGGTCTTCCATGCCGCCGCGTTGAAGCATGTGCCCTTGGTCGAGGAAAACCCCAGCGAAGGGGCGCTCACCAATGTGGCCGGCACCCGCAACGTGGCGGACGCCGCACGGGCCAGCGGTTGCCTCGCCATGGTGATGATCTCCACTGACAAGGCGATCCGCCCGACCAGCGTCATGGGCGCCACCAAGCGCTTCGCCGAATGCTATTGCCAGGCGCTTGACCTGCTTCCCGCCCGTGATGGGGGGGGAATGCCGACCCGCTTCATGACGGTGCGCTTCGGCAATGTGCTGGGCTCTTCCGGTTCGGTGGTTCCGCTGTTCCAGCGCCAGTTGGCGCAGGGTGGCCCGCTGACCGTCACCCACCCGGACATGCGCCGTTACTTCATGACCGTGCACGAGGCGGTGGAACTGGTCCTGCAAGCGTCCGCCCATGGCGCGGCGCACGCCGACGAACGCGGCAAGGTCCTGGTGCTGGACATGGGCGAGCCGGTGAAGATCCTTGATCTCGCCCGGCAGATGATTCGCCTGGCCGGCTACCGGCCGGAGCACGACATCGCGATCGCGTTCACCGGCCTGCGCCCCGGCGAGAAGCTGTTCGAGGAAATCCTATCCGCCGCGGAAACCCCCACCCGCACCGAAGCCGACGGCGTGTTCCTCGCGTCGCCACGGGTCATCGACTACGCGCTGGTCAACCGCGCCCTGGAGGAGCTGGACACGGCGGCGCGCGGCGGTGACGTGAGCCGCGTTCTGACGATCATCGCCAACATCGTGCCCGATTTCCGCGCCGAGACAAATTGTCGTGAGGGGATGAATTCTTGATGTTTTAAGGGGTTGCATCCCCAGCAACCCTGGCGTATAAACCGCGCCACCGCAGGACGGGGCTGCCGTAGCTCAGTGGTAGAGCACTCCCTTGGTAAGGGAGAGGTCGAGAGTTCAATCCTCTCTGGCAGCACCATTTTCCCACAGTGTTTTCAGCGTACACAGCGCGACAGCACGCGAAAACAGGCGCAAGCGGTCCCTCAGCAAGAGGCCAAATAACAGGGTCTTGAGGCTTGCAACTGGACGCAACGCACGTCCTATCCATTATTGCAGAATTTTCCTGCTTGTTGATATACGTTAGTGACGTATACTTTGTTGCATGCAGGCCGAATTCGACCCCACCAAGAATGCTCTCAACCTGCGCAAACACGGGCTCGATCTGAGCTTCGGGGAACGAGTCTTATTGGACCGCAACCTGATCGAAGCCATCGACACGTCGGTAGAATACGGCGAAGAACGGATCAACGCGCTTGGGCTGGTCGAAGGCAAAGTCTACGTGGTCACTTACACGGAGCGTTCCGACTCGATCCGGTTCATCTCCGTCCGGATGGCCGATAAGCGTGAAATCGCCCGATACTTCCGGGCTGAGACCTGAGTGGAGGCGATAATGTCCGATACCCCCCTCACCACCGATCAACTCACTGCGATGAAACGCCCCCCTTTGGCAAAGCGTGTGCGACGCACGCTCGGCCTGTCCCAGGACCAGTTCGCCACCCGGTTCGGCATTCCGCTGCGAACCCTTCAGGAGTGGGAGCAAGGGCGGCGTGAGCCGGATGCAGCCACACTGTCCTACCTCACCGTTATCGAACGGGAACCGGAGACTGTGGCCCGCGCCCTCTCCAGCGGTCAGGCGGCGTGACGCCTCGCCCGCGCGTTAACGTGATGCGATTGCTCCGATAGCCTTAACCGCCCTCCTTGACAAACCGCGCCCGCATTCCTATTGAATGAACGTTCATTCTATAAAACCTCTTCACCGGCTATGCCCTCGCAAAAAATCCTTCCTGGCTCCTCCGCACCACAGCGCCGCGCCCGGCGCAAGGAGACTCGTCCCGCCGAGATGATTGAGGCGGCGCGCGATCTGTTTATCGAGCGGGGGTTCGCCGCCACCAAATTAGAGGATGTCGCCCGCCGCGCCGGCGTGTCCATTGGACTGCCTTACGTCTATTTTGAAAACAAGGCGGGGCTGTTCAAGGCGGTGGTGCGGGATTCTATCCTGCCCAACATCCGCATGGGCGAAGAGATGGTGGAGAACTTCCCCGGTTCGACCGAGGATTTGCTGCGTGAAATGATCAGCCGCTACGCGCTGATGAATCGCGAACCCGCTGCCGGCCTGCCCAAGCTGGTGATCGCCGAGGCCGCAAATTTCCCCGACCTTGCCCGCTTCTATGTCGAAGAGGTGGTGATGCGTGGCCGGCGCTTTTTCGCCCAGATCATCCAGCGTGGCATCGATCGTGGTGAGTTCCGCCCGGTGAATGTTCAGCAAATGGCGCGCGTGCTTGCCGCCCCCTTGTCCATGCTGACCATCTGGGCGCATTCGCTCGCCCCTTACGAGATCGACTTTGAGGCCAGCGCCGAGGCGTACCTCGATTCCTACCTCGATCTCGTTTTGCATGGCTTGCGGGCCATGCCTGAGGATTCATCCAATGCCTGAGATGGCTTCACCCCGGCGCTCCGCCTTGCGCCGGCTTCTATTCAGCCTGCTTGGCGTTGCGCTTGGGGTCGTGGCGCTGGTTGCGGCTGGTCTGCTGTGGCAGAGCCGCAGCAACGGCGGCCACCAAGCAACGGCCGGCAAGGATGCCCCGCCTCCCAGCGAGCGGATCCAGGAGCTGACCGCCATCGAGGTCACGCGCGTGACGCCGCGCCCTCTGACCGAGACGGTGCGGTTGTCCGGCTCCATCGACCCGGTGAACTGGACGTTGGTGAAATCCGAGGTCGCCGCCACCTTGACCGAGGTGCTGGTGCGTGAAGGGCAAACGGTCAAGCACGGTGAGGTGCTCGCCCGCTTCCAGACGCAGGAACTCGTCGCCAGACTGGCGGAGAAACAAAGCAATCTGGAGGGCGCCAGGGCGCAGCTCGTCTACGCCGAGAAGACGCACGCGAAGAACATAACGCTGCGCCAAAAAGACATCGTCGCCGAAACCAGCCTGGACCAGACGCAGAGCACCTTGCAGTTCCAGCAAGCGACGGTGCGGGCGATGACCGCGCAGGTGGAGCTGGCGCGCAAGGCGCTGGACGACGCCGTGGTCCGCGCCCCCATCGACGGCATCATCGCCGAACGTTCCGTCAATCCTGGTGAGACGCTGGCGGTCAACAGCCGGATGTTCACTCTCGTTGATCTCAGCCGGGTTGAATTGACGGCCAACACCCCGACCGATGACGTGGCGCGCCTCAAGCTGGGCCAAGCCGTGGAACTGCGCGTCGAGGGCTTCGGCGACCGCGTTTTCCCCGGCGCGGTGGCCCGCATCAACCCGGTCGCCAAGACCGGCACACGATCCATTCCCGTCTATGTGTCGGTGGACAACACCGACGGCAGCCTGCGCGGCGGCATGTTCGCCAACGGCAACGCCGTGGTCACCCAGACGGCGGAGGCCATCGCCCTGCCGCCCGCCGCCGTGCGCCGCGACGCGCAGGGTGAGTTTGTGCTGGCTGTCGCCGACGGTCGCCTGATCCGTAAGCCGATCCGCTCCGGCGCTGTCTGGATGCGCGGTGAATTGGTGCAGATCGAAGGATTGTCCGCTGACGACCTTGTCGTCACAGCGCCGTTGCCCGGCTTGCAGGCCGATCAGGCCGTGCGCGTGAGCGGGGGATAAAGCATGCCGATCACCCGTATCAGCGTCGACAACCCGGTTTTCGCCACCATGATGATGGTGGCGCTGATGGTTCTGGGCCTGTTTTCCTACCAGCGCCTGGGTGTTGACCAATTTCCCGATGTGGACTTCCCCGTGGTGGTGGTTTCCACCGAATACCCTGGCGCCAGCCCGGAATCCGTTGAAACCGACGTCTCCCGCCCGATCGAGGAGGCGATCAACACCATCGCCGGCATCAAGACGCTGACCTCGCGCTCTTATGAAGGGCGCTCGGTGGTGATCGCCGAGTTCGACCTGAAGACTCCCTCCACCCAGGCGGTGCAGGACGTGCGCGAAAAGGTCTCGGCGTTGCGCCCGAGTTTTCGGACGGAGGTCAAGGAACCGCAGATCTCGCGCTTCAACCCGGATGACCAGCCCATCGCCTCGATCGCGGTGAAGTCGGATATCCGCACGCTACGCGATCTCACGACCTTGACCGATCAGGTGATCCTGAAGCGGTTGCAGAATGTGCGGGGGGTCGGGCGGGCCACCATCGTCGGCGGCGTCAAGCGCCAGGTGCAGATCCGCCTGAAACCCGAGCGGCTGGAGGCGCTGGGAGTCGGCGTGGATGAGGTGGTGCGAACCATCACCGACGAAAACCAGGATACCCCCGCCGGCACCGTCGAAGGCGGCGGGCGGGAGCGCGTCGTCCAGGTCGACGGGCGCTTCGCCACGCCGGAGCAGTTCCTTGACCTGATCGTCGCCCGCCGTGGCGACACGCCGGTGCGCCTGGGGCAGGTGGCTGAAGTGATCGACGGCCAGGAGGAGCGGGACTCGGTCGCCTTGTTCAACGGCAAAGCGGCGCTGGCCGTGGATGTGGTGCGCGTGCAGGGCGCCAACACCGTCGAGGTCGCCAAGGGCTTGCGGGCGGCGGTGGCGGAGCTGCGCCAATCCGGCGCCGTGCCCAGCGATATCGAGTTCGTCGTGGTGCGCGACACGGCGCGGGGCATCACCAATTCGCTCAACAATGTGCAGGAAACCCTGGTCGAGGGCGGCGCGCTGACGGTGTTGATCGTCATGCTGTTCCTGGGGTCGTGGCGCAGCACGGTGATCACCGGCATGACCCTGCCCGTGGCGGTGCTGGGGACCTTCGGCGTGCTGAGCGCCTTGGGGTACACGCTGAACGTCATGACGCTGATGGCGCTTTCCCTGGCCATCGGCATCTTGATCGACGACGCCATCGTGGTGCGCGAGAACATCATGCGCCATCTGCACCGTGGGCAGAGTCACCGGCAGGCGGCGCTGGACGGCACCCAGGAAATCGGGCTGGCGGTTCTGGCCACCACGCTGACCATCGTCGCCGTGTTCTTGCCCGTCGCCTTCATGGGCGGCATCATCGGGCGCTTCTTTTTGCAATTCGGCGTCACCGTCTCAGCCGCCGTGCTGATTTAGCTGTTCGTGTCCTTCACCCTCGACCCCATGCTGTCGAGCATCTGGTACGACCCTGCCGCGCATGGCGAGCATGGACGGGGGCCCTTCGGCCGCATCGCCCGGGCGTTCGAGCGGTGGTTTGACGGGGTCTCGCGCGGCTATGGCCGGTTGTTGGGATGGGCGTTGCGGCGGCGTTGGATCGTGGTCACGCTGTCGCTGGCCATTTTCTTCGGCAGCTTCGCCCTGGTTCCGCTGATCGGCACCGAGTTCGTTCCCGCCGCCGACCTCGGTGAATCGGTGGTGGAGGTGGAGACGCCCGTGGGCTCGTCCCTGGACTACACCACCGCCAAGGTCGGCCAGGTGGTCAAGGCGCTGCATGAATTCCCAGAGGTCGGCTACACCTACGCCACGGTGAACTCCGGCGCGTCGGTCGGCAAGAACAAGGCCAGCATCTACATCCGCCTGGTTCCGCTCGATCAACGCAAACGCACCCCGGACAGCCTCGCCACACCGATCCGCGACCGGCTGTCCGCCATCCCCGGCATCATCATGAATGTCGGCATCCCCGGCGTCGGCGGCCTGCAGAAACAGATCCAGGTCTCTGTGCAAGGCCGTGACATCACCGAGCTGGACCGGATCTCACAACAGATCATTGCGGCGATGAACCGTATCGCCGGCCTCGTCGATATCGACACCAGCCTGAAGGCCGCCAAGCCGACGCTGTCCGTGCGGCTTGACCGTGATCTGGCCAGCGATCTGGGCATCGGCGCCAGGCAATTGGCGAGCACGCTGCGCCCCTTGTTCGCCGGTGACAAGATTTCCACCTGGAAGGCCCCGGATGGCGAGACCTATGACGTGCACATCCGCCTGCCGGAAAGCGCCCGCATCGGTCGCCCCGATCTTGACCGCATCTACCTCGCCAGCACCACCAGAGCCGCGGAAGACACCCCGCGCATGGTGCCGTTGAGCCAGGTGGCGAACGTCACGACGACGCTGGGCGCTTCGCAGATCAACCGCCGCGATCTGGCGCGTGAGGTTCTGGTGACCGCCAACGCGCAAGGCCGGGCGGTTGGAGACGCCGGCAAGGAGCTGCAAGCGGCGCTGGCGCAGATGCAGATGCCCCCCGGCTACCGCATCGTCTTCGGCGGCTCCACCAAGGACATCGCCGAAACCTCGGGCTACGCCATCCAGGCGCTGAGTCTGGCGGTGATCCTCATCTATTTGATCCTGGCGTCGCAGTTCGGCAGCTTCCTGCAACCCTTCGCCATCATGGCCTCGTTGCCGCTGTCGCTCGTGGGGGTGTTCCTGGGGCTTTTGATCGCCGGTTCGACGCTGAACATCTTCAGCGCCATCGGCTTCATCATGTTGATGGGTTTGGTGACGAAGAACGCCATCCTGCTGGTGGATTTTTCCAACCAGGCCCGCCGCCAGGGCAAGCTCCTGAACGACGCGCTGGTCGAGGCCGGGATCATTCGCCTGCGCCCCATCGTCATGACCACGACGGCCATGGTGTTTGGCATGCTCCCCCTGGCGCTGGGCATCGGCGAGGGAGCCCAGCAACGCGCCCCCATGGCCCATGCGGTGATCGGCGGCCTGATCAGTTCAACCGTGCTGACGCTGCTGGTGGTGCCGGTGGCGCTGACCTTCCTTGATGGGTTGTCGGTCCGCATGAAGCGCTGGTTCGGGCGACCGGCTACGGCATCTGAGGCAGCGGCGGAATGATGTCGTTTTAGAAGAAATGTTCAAAGAATTTTATTATAAAGAAAATTTTCGTTTGATGAAAATGCCTTTATAAAACGCAAAAATAAAGGGCCGCCGAAGCGGCCCTTAGTTTTCAGGGAGGAAACAAACGAACGGGAGATGCTCGATGAACCGTTCGATAATCATTAAACACTATTGCAGTTAAGAAAGTATAAATATTGCTCTGGCCTGATGGTATACCTAAATCGATAGGGTTTGAGATTTGAAAGCCTTGCCTGGATTTGGCGTTGGCTGAGCTGGCAGAATAGGAATAGCGCCAACCGCAAATGTGAAATATCGTACAGCCTGTCCACGCTGAGGCTGCCGCATGCCGACCGATACCTTGCCCGCCGCTGTGTCCAATTTTCTTACCTGGGCCCGGGACAATGGCGGACACGCGGAATTCATAAATGACGTGATCCAGCCTCGGCCCATCGATTCTCTGGCGCACACCACAATCTGCGGCAATCTGTTCGCCGCTCTGCACGCTGGCGCCGACGGCATCGACCGGCACGTCTTCCAGAACGTGTTGGTGGAGATGCCGGGGATAGGATTCCTCCGGCCCGATATTATTTTCGGCATGTGGACTCTGGACGGCGAAGAGGTGCATGTGCGCGGACCTCGCCTGGTTATTGAAGTGATGGCGCCCACCACCGCCGCCCAGGATCGCGGCCTGAAATGGAAGGCTTTCCAGCGGATGGCGTCACTTGAGCGTTATGTTCTGGTCGATGAGGTGGAATGGTCGGTGGAAGTGTTTTCCCGTGGCCTCGATGACACCTGGAAGTACGAGCGGCTGAACGGCGTAGAGGATTTTCTGACAATGCCCTCCATCGGCTTCGCCATGCCACTGACCGCGGTTTACCGCGGCGTGTTCCGCACCTGACCATGCCGCGCCATCCCCTCTCCGATCACTGCGATGGCCAGCGCTTCCACAACCGCTACGCTTCGATCGGCAAGCCCTTTGCCGATGTGCTGCGCTTTTGGCGTTCCAAGAAACACTGGACTCCCTGGCCGGAGATCATTGCGGATTCTCCTTGTTCACCGCCACCCGCCACCGTGCGGGATGGCCAAGTGGCGCTGACCTTCGTCGGCCATGATAGCTTTGTGATGCGATTCGCCGGCTGCACCCTGCTCACCGATCCCGTATGGTCAACGCATGCCGGGCCGTTTGGCCGATTCGGGGTGGCGCGGGCCCGCCCTCCGGCCCTGCCTTTCGACGCGCTGCCGCCGCTGGACGCCGTCCTGGTCAGCCATGATCATTACGATCACATGGATCTGCCGACGCTCAAGCGGCTGTCCGGTGTCCCGGTAGTCGCTGGCCTTGGCAGCAAAACATTCCTGGAGCGGCGCGGCGTAGGACCGGTGCACGAACTGGATTGGTGGCGGTCCGTCACGCTCGGCGCTGCGCGCATCACCTTCGTGCCCGCGCAGCATTGGTCGATGCGCACGCCGTTCGACCGCAACCGTCGTCTCTGGGGTGGTTTTATCGTGCAAACCGGCGGAATGACCGTCTATTTCTGTGGCGACACCGGCTACAGCCCGCATTTTCGCGAGATCGGTGACCGTTTCCCCCGGATTGACGCCGCGTTGCTGCCTATCGGCGCTTACGAGCCACGCTGGTTCATGAAACCCCAGCATATGAACCCCGAAGAAGCGGTACAGGCGCACCATGATCTGCGCGCCCGCACCTCTGTCGGCATGCATTTCGGTTGCTTCCGTCAAACCGCCGAGGGCCTGACCGAGCCGGTGGAAGCGCTGGCCCGCGCCTGCCGCGCCGGACTGGTGGAGGAAAGCGCGTTCCGGGCGCCTACCTACGGTGAAACACTGGTGCTTTCTTCTGGTTAGAGCGGCAAGACCCGCGCCAAGTCAAAATTCTCCGCAAACGCCACGGCGGCGCCATGGGTATGGCTGGAGGTGACACGCAGCACCCCTTCACCACCGATGATGGGGAACTTGCTGGCCTGAAGCACCTTCTGCGTTTGGTAAACATCGGCGACACGCACCACAAAGCCAGCGAAGCACGGACGCGGCGCTCGCAGCACGGGATCATCCGCCCAGAGGAAGGTCAGCGTTGCAGGCGTCGCCACCACGATGGGCGCGCTCCCCGTCTGTATAACCCGCGTGCCGCCGTGCGACTCGACGCGGTCACCGAACAGGCGGGCATAGGGCGTTATGGCCGCGTCGGGATCATCCGCGGCGATGACCAGCGCCGCCAAGCCGGTGGCGCCGTTTTCGTGGCTGACTCCTTCAGGACGCCAGACAATGTCCCGCGTATGGTGCTGGCACAAGAACATGCGCCCACCCGGCGTCGCCGTATCCGCCACCGGCGCGATGGTGAAACGGGCGTCGCGCGTCCCCTCCGGCAGGTCGACGGGACGGCTGAAGTCGGTAATTTCTCCGCCGGACAGGCTCGCCTCGGCAAGCTGACGCTGGGCTTCGCGGGCGTCAGCGGTCTTCAGCGCTATGGTCGCCAGACCTTCACGGGTTTCCAGGAACGCCGACCACGCCGCCGTGGCGGGGGTTGGCTCTTCGATGGCGAGCAGTTCCAGATAGTCGCCAGCGCCAAACATCATGGTGTGGTTGACCGACTTCAGTTCGGTATGCCTGCCGCGCGACGTCAGCGTGAAGCCGAGCCGGGAATAGGATTCACGCGCCTTTTCCAAGGCGCGCACCGCAATCACCAGATGATCGATACCGTCGATGCCGTACGGCATGAAACTCTCCTTAACCCTTCGGCCTTCCTGGCCGACCATAGCACGACCGTGGCCAAAGAAAATTCCTTGCAGGTCTCTCAAAGCGGGCGGCTGATGACCTGGACATGCCGCGGTCGCCCGGCGAGCACACCCATCACCGCCGCCGCCGCCGTAATGACGATGAACAACACGACCGATGATTCCCATCGGCCGGTGTGGTCGTGCAGCAACCCAACCACCAGCGGTCCCGCCGCCGCCAGCCCATAGCCGACGCTCTGCACCATGCTGGAGAGGTGGGAGGCGACGTGCATGTCACCAGCACGCAGCACGATCAGCGCCAGCCCGAGCGAGAACGTGCCGCCCTGCCCCAATCCCAGCAGCACCGCCCACAGCCAGACTGTCCCCAAGGGGGCCAGGAGGCAACCGAGCAAACCGGCCAGCGTCAACCCCAACATCACCAGCACCGCGCCGCCCTGGTGGCGATGGCGTCCAGCAACGATGGGCGTGGCCAGCGCGGTGATCAGTTGCACGAGGATCGAACAGGACACCACCAACCCGGCGTTCACCGGATCGAGGCCACGGTCGCGCAGGATCGGCGCCAACCAGGCGAACACCACATAGGCCAGCGATGATTGCAACCCCATGTACAGCGTCACCTGCCACGCCAGCGGATCACGCCACAGCCCGCGCACCTCCCATGACACATGCCCACGCCGCGCCGCAGCGTTGGGCAGATGGGGCAGCCACACCGCCGCCGCGATCAGCGCTGGCGCGGCCCAAAAGGCCAGCGCCAACGGCCAACCGCCAAGAATCCGCTCGAGCGGCGCCGTGGCGCCCGCCGCGACGGCGGCGCCCCCGCACAGCGCCATGGTGTAGACGCCGGTCATCAGCGTCGCATGGTGGGGGAAGTCACGCTTCACCAGCCCCGGCAACAGCGAGCCGATGATTCCGATGCCCGCCCCAGCCGCCAGCGCCGCCACGAACTGCGCGATGAAGTTTGGCACGCTGCGCAGCGCGATCCCCGCCGCCAGGATGAACAGCACGCCGAGGATGGTCCGCTCGGCGCCCCAGCGGCGCGCCAACCCCGGCGCCATCAGCCCGAAAATTCCCAGACACACCACCGGCACGGTCGTCAACACGCTGGCGGTCAGGGATGAAATGCCGGTATCGCGCACCACCTCCGCCAACACCGGGCCGAGGCTGGACAGCGCCGGACGCAAGTTCAGAGCGATCAGCACCAGCGCGCCGGCCATCAGCACGGGATGGCGCGACGGAATTGGTGGCGGCGCGTCCTCCTCGCTATCCATCAGAAGTTCGTCGGCCAGAGTCGGCGGGTGCGATTCAGCGTGAGGGTTGTGCATGATCTCTAAAAGCAATGGCTGGAAAAATAGATGTGATCGACACAATTCCGAGTCTGCGCCATCACGCAAACAAGGTTGTACCAATAAAAATCAGAATGAGCAGCAGCATGCCGAGCGAAACCTGAAGCAAAACCTTGGGGTCACGCCCGCGGCAAGTCCCTTCCTTAAAATTCATGCACTCGCCGCACACCACGTGATCCGATTGTGCACCGTCAGAAACGCCGCCGCCCACCCTATCGTCAGCAAAGCCTGTCTGAGCGGGACTCCGCTGCCATCCCTTGATGTGACACGTCGATCGCGTTTGGTGCTGGGCCATGAGAACTACCCGTGCAGAGAGATGCCGGGGCGGATGCTACGTGCGGTGCGACACAATGTCACGCGGCATTTCAGCTCTTAGGCTTGACGCTGATGATCATCACCCCGACCACGACCAGCGCGGCTCCGGCAAATTGCATCCAACCGACGTGCTCACCCAACACTAGATAGCCGAAACCAGCCGCGCAAACGGGACCAAGCGCACCCATCAAGGCCACCGCGTTAGCCCCAACGCGCCGCAGCGCCTCAGCGGTCATGAAGACCGGCAACACTGTGCTGAAGATCGCCATGATCGCCGATAACCCGTACACCTCGATCGGCACATTCAGCGCCGACCAAGGCCGCAACACCAGGAATTGCAGGATGCAGCAGGCGCTGGCCGCCGTCATGGCGTAAGCGGTGAAACGCAACGAGCCGACGCGCCCGATCACCCGGCTGCCCGCCACCAGATAGACGGCGTAGCAGATCGCGCTGCCAAACACCAAGGACGCCCCCCAGCCGAACGCGGCGCCACCGGCCGCCATTTCAGTGGACAGCACCAGCACCACACCCGCGTAGGAAATGGCCAGCGACACCGTCTCCCGCCGACGGATGGGCTTGGCCAGGAACAGCGCCGACAACACGACGACGATTGTCGGGTAGAGAAACATCAACAGCCGCCCCACCCCGGCGCTGACATAGTTCAACCCAAGGAAGTCGAGGAAGCTGGCCACGTAATAGCCAAGGGCGCCAAGCCCGAAGATCAGCAGCCAGTCCCGGTTGGCGATGCGCGCCTGCCCGCCGCGCCAGCCGCTCCATCCCGCCGCCGCCAGAAAGAAAGGCAGGGAAAACACCATGCGCAGCGTGATCAGCGTCACCGCATCGACGCCATAAGTGTAGGCGGTCTTGATGATGATCGGTCGCAACGAGAAGGCGAACACACCCGCCAAGCCCAGCAGCAGACCCACGACCTGGTAAAGCGGTCGTTCATTCCCGGCGTCGATCTCCGTCACCACCGCCATTATGCCACCCACCCGTTGATCGCCAGCGACCATATACCCGTCGGCGGCATGCCGGTAAAGCGACCTCCTTGTCGTTAGCAAGGGACCGTTCAAGCAGAGGGCCGATTCGCTTCGTCGCCGGATGCCGGGTGAATCAGCACTTTATCAATACGGCGCCCATCCATGTCCACCACCTCAAAGCGGTGGCCCCGCCAGAAGAAATACTCGGATGCGGTCGGGATGTGGCCGATGCGCTCCAGCACGAATCCGGCCAGCGTGTGGTAAGCGCCATCCCCCTTCAGATCCGGCATCCCAAGAATCGCCTCCACCGCGTCCACCGGCAGCATGCCATCGACCAGCCAGGAGCCATCCTCGCGCTGCACGATGCCGCCGCTCGACTCTTGCCCGGCTTCGGGCAGCTCACCGGCGATGCTCTCCATGATATCGGTCAGCGTGACGATGCCTTCGACGCTGCCGTATTCATCCACCACCACGGCCATATGCATGGTCGATTGGCGGAACAGTTCCAGAAGGCGCAGCACCGGCGTGCCGTCGTGAACGATCAGCGCCTCGATCATCACCGCGCGCAGATCCAGGGCTTGTCCACACAGCACCCGATCAAGCAGCGTCTTGGCGGAAACAATTCCCTGCACCTCGTCAACGACGCCATGGCAGACGAGAAAGCGGGAGTAGCCGCTGTCGCGGATCTCCGTGGCGATGACCTCAAGCGAATCGTTGACATCGAGCCAGATCACGTCCGGGCGTGGCGTCATGATGGCGCGCACCCCACGGTCGGCAAGACGCAACACTCCCTCGATCATCTGGCGCTCGACCGGCTCGAAAACGCCGCTCTGCGTGCCTTCGGCGATAAGACTCTTGACCTCTTCCTCAGTGACCGTTTGCTCGCGCGTTGTCGGCAGGCGCAGCAGCTTCAGCAGCCCCTCGGTTGAGGCGGCCAGCAGCCACGCCACCGGCAGCGCCAGTTTGGACAGCCCACGCATGGGCCGGGCGACGGCGACGGCGATGCCCTCGGCGTTGATCAGCGCCAAGCGCTTGGGCGCCAGTTCACCGATGATCAGCGACAGATAGGTGATGACCGCCACCACCAGCACGAAGGCCACCGTGTGCCCGTGCGGCGCGATCCATGGCGCCGTGTCCAGTTCGACACCCAATTGATCGGCGAGGGTGGAGCCGCCATAAGCGCCGGCCACGATGCCGATCAGCGTGATGCCGATCTGCACGGTGGACAGGAAATGGTTGGGGTTTTCGGCCAGCTCCATGGCCGCCCTGGCGCCTTCACCCATCTTCCCGTCAGCCATCTGCTGCAACCGGCCCCGGCGCGCCGAGACGATGGCAAGCTCCGACATGGCGAAGAACCCGTTCAGCAGAATCAACAGAACAATTATCAGAATTTCCCAAATCATAATCGGTGCTGTTTCCTCAAACCGTCGCCAAACCGATGAGCATCAGCAGGCCTTGCGCAAACCCGAACAGCACGGCGAGAACAATCGCCACGGCGATCACCCCGCTGATCAGGCCGGCGATCACGAACGCCCCGTCCTTCTCGATCAGACCAAGGGCCAGCAACGCCAGCGCGAAGGCTGGCGCCTGGTTGCCGAAGATGATGGGCAGCGCCAGAACCCCCGCCAGCACCACCATGACCCCGCCCACCAGACGTTCGGCCACGGGCATGGTCAAGGTTGGCAGACGGGGGCGCAGCAGCCGGCGCTCGATGCGCTCCACATAGGGCTGCGCGCGCCGCAAGACGCGTAAGAAGGCCTCGCGCTCCATGCTCAAGGCGCCCAGGCGGCGCGGCAACCGGGGTTGCGCCCAACCCAGCGCCAGTTGTCCGGCGATCAGCATGATGGGAAGCCCGGTCACCGTGGACAGGCCCGGCACCGGCAGCACGTTGGGAAGAGCAAGCAAGAGGATCAGCGCGCCGAACGCGCGGGCGCTGAACAGGCGCACCAAATCGGCCAGAGTGATCCGTTCGTCGTGGTCGTGCTTTAAAAAATGCTCCAGCAATTCAGACGCACGGGGCCGATACGCCTTGTCATGGACGGTGGCGGCTATCGATGGGTCTTCACTCATGATGCTCCAAACGTTTGAGAAAGGCGTTTGCAAGAAGGCTGGCGCAATCCCCTTATATTCTAGCGGATCGACATCCTTCTGGCTAGACGCGGACCGCCGAAGCCAATTCTGGTTGAGAAACGCAAATCCTGATGCACCAGACTTTGCGTTGGATGATATTATAGGAAGACCTCTTTCACGGAGACGCGCATGCTGTCGATTCGCTTCCGCCCGGTGATCGTCGCCGCCGCCATCCTCTTGGGCAGTTTTGGGGCACGAACGGCGACCGCCGCGGACGTAATGTTGAACGTGTCCTACGACCCGACACGAGAATTCTATAGCGAATTCAATCAGCTCTTCATGAAGAAATGGCAGGCGGAAACCGGCCAGAAGCTTCAGATCAAACAGTCGCACGGCGGCTCCGGCAAGCAGGCGCGCTCGGTGATCGACGGGCTGGCGGCTGATGTGGTGACGCTGGCGCTGGCCTACGACGTCGACGCCATCGCCGACGCCGGACTGCTGGCCAAGGATTGGATGAAGCGGCTGCCGGAAAACGCGGCGCCCTACACCTCGACCATCGTGTTCCTGGTGCGCAAGGGTAACCCCAAACAGATCAAAGACTGGGACGATCTGGTGAAACCAGGGGTGCAGGTCATCACACCGGACCCGAAGACGTCCGGCGGGGCGCGTTGGAACTACCTCGCCGCCTGGGCCTACGCCCGCGAGAAAGGCGGCGATGAGGCCAAAGCCAAGGAATTCGTGGCCAAATTGTTCAAAAATGTGCCGGTGCTGGACAGCGGGGCGCGGGGCGCCACCGTGACCTTCACCCAGCGCGAGATGGGTGACGTGCTCCTCGCCTGGGAGAATGAGGCGCATCTATCGCTTCATGAGTTCGGTCCCGACAAGTTCGAGATCATCACCCCGTCGCTCTCCATTCTCGCCGAACCCTCGGTCGCTGTCGTCGATTCGGTCGTTGAACGCAAAGGAACGCGCAAGCTTGCCGAAGCTTATCTTCTGTTTCTCTACAGCCCGGAAGGCCAGGAGCTGGCCGCCAAGCATTATTACCGACCACGCTATCCGGATCGCGCCGGCCCGTATGCGAACCGCTTTGCGGATGTTAAGCTTGTCACCATCGACCAGGCTTTCGGGGGGTGGCGTGAAGCGCAGAAGCGGCATTTCGCCGATGGTGGATTCTTCGACCAGATCATGCAGGGG
Source organism: Azospirillum sp. (assembly GCA_031546725.1). Classification (GTDB taxonomy): domain Bacteria; phylum Pseudomonadota; class Alphaproteobacteria; order Azospirillales; family Azospirillaceae; genus Azospirillum. The sequence continues at coordinate 46,887 of JAVBJZ010000035.1, read as the reverse complement.
GCGCGCTGATCCGTGCCTGTTACGCTCTATCCCAAGCCCATGACGCCGCCGTGCCGATGATTCCGCCGCGCAAAACCATGGTCTTGATGCGCCCCACGGTGATTCCCGGATTCCGGCTGACGCTGGGAGTGACGGTGACCTATCTCAGCCTGATTGTTCTGGTGCCGCTGGCCGCGCTGGTGCTGAAGGCCACGGGCTTGGGCTGGTCCGGCTTTTGGAACCTGTTGCTGACCGAGCGGGTGCTGTCGGCCTTCAAGGTCAGCTTTGGCCTGTCGCTGGCGGCGGCGGTGATCAACGCGCTGTTCGGGCTGCTGATCGCCTGGGTCCTGGTGCGTTATCATTTTCCAGGCAAGCGGATCGTCGACGCCTTCGTCGATCTGCCCTTTGCGCTGCCGACCGCCGTCGCCGGCATCGCGCTGACCGCGCTTTATGCGCCCAATGGCTGGATCGGCGCGCTGATGAAGGATTGGCTGGGGATCAAGGTGGCGTTCACCCCGCTGGGCATCGCCATCGCCTTGATCTTCATCGGCCTCCCCTTCGTGGTGCGCACGGTGGAGCCGGTGTTGCAGGATCTTCCCGCAGAAGAGGAGGAGGCCGCCGCCTGCCTGGGCGCCACACGCTGGCAGATCTTCCGTTACGTCATCCTGCCGGCGTTGACGCCGGCGCTGTTGACCGGCTTCGCCATGGCCTTCGCCCGGGGGGTGGGTGAGTATGGCTCCGTCATCTTCATCGCCGGCAACATGCCCGGCTTTACCGAAATCGCGCCGAAACTGATCGTCATCAAGCTGGAGCAATATGATTTCGCCGGCGCGGCGGCGATTGGCGTCTTGATGTTGCTGGTATCGTTCGCTCTGCTGCTGGCTTTGAACCTGCTCCAGCACTGGATGAGGATGCGTCATGCTCGTTAAGGAACATACGTCGCGCTCGACGCTGGCTGAGCCCGCGTGGCTGCGGATCGTCCTGATCGCCACCGCGCTCGCCTTCCTCGCGCTGTTTCTTCTGCTGCCGCTGATCGTCGTCTTCACCGAGGCGCTGAAGCGCGGCGTCGGGGCTTATCTGCACGCGCTTATGGAGCCGGACGCGGTGTCCGCCATACAATTGACGCTGATGACGGCGGGAATCGCCGTGCCGCTGAATCTGGTGTTCGGTATCTGCGCGTCGTGGTGCATCGCCAAATTCGATTTTCATGGCAAGAACCTGCTGATAACGCTGATCGACCTGCCCTTCTCGGTATCCCCGGTGATCTCCGGCATGGTCTATGTGCTGCTGTTCGGTCTGAACGGCATGCTCGGCCCCTGGCTGCGGGAGCACGATATCCAGATTATCTTCGCGCTGCCGGGACTGGTGCTGGCGACCATCTTCGTCACCTTCCCCTTCGTCGCCCGCGAGTTGATCCCGCTGATGCAGGAACAGGGCACCGAAGAGGAGGAGGCCGCCATCGTCCTGGGCGCCTCGGGCTGGCAGACCTTTTGGCGAGTGACGCTGCCCAACATCAAATGGGGTCTCTTGTACGGCGTTCTCTTGTGCAACGCCCGCGCCATGGGTGAGTTTGGCGCGGTGTCCGTCGTCTCCGGCCATGTCCGAGGGGAGACCAACACCATGCCCTTGCATGTCGAGATTCTCTATAACGAATACAATTTTGTCGCCGCTTTCTCGGTTGCGTCGATCCTGGCGCTCCTGGCCTTGGTCACGCTGGTGGCCAAGACGCTGCTGGAGTGGCGGTTCGGGCACGAGTTGGCGGCGGCGCAGCGTGGCGGATAAGGGCGAATCATGGGTTTGCAGCTTTCGAGCATTTCCAAGAAGTTCGGCGATTACCAGGCGCTGGATATGGTTGATCTCGACGTGCGGACGGGTGAGTTGCTGGCTCTGCTCGGTCCCTCGGGATCAGGCAAGACGACGCTGCTGCGCATCATGGCGGGGCTTGAGCAACCGGACACCGGCAGTCTGCATCTGCACGGCGAAGAGGCGCTCGGCCTGAAGCCTCGCGAACGGCAGGTGGGGTTCGTCTTCCAGCACTATGCGTTGTTCCGCCATATGACGGTGTTCGACAACGTCGCCTTCGGCCTGAAAGTGCGTCCACGCCGCGAGCGTCAGCCCACAGCGGAGATCCGGCGGCGGGTGGAGGAATTGCTGCACCTCGTGCAGCTCGCCCCTTTTGCCGATCGCTATCCGGCGCAGCTCTCCGGCGGCCAACGGCAGCGCGTGGCGCTGGCGCGGGCGCTGGCCATCGAGCCCAAGGTATTGCTGCTGGATGAGCCGTTCGGCGCGCTGGACGCCAAGGTGCGCAAAGAGCTGCGCCGCTGGCTGCGTAATCTGCACGATGAGATGCACATCACCTCGGTCTTCGTCACCCATGACCAGGAAGAGGCCCTGGAACTGGCCGACCGTGTCGTGGTGATGAGTCAAGGCCGGGTCGAGCAGATCGGCACCCCCGCCGATGTTTACGACAACCCGACATCCACCTTCGTGTACGAATTCCTGGGCCAGGTGAATCGGCTGGAATGCGTGGTGGACGGGGGGGTGGCGAGCATCGCCGGCGGGGCGTTGAAGGTGGTGACCCATGATCCCGTGCAAGGGCCGGCCATCGCCTTTGTGCGCCCCCATGACGTGCTGCTCTCCCCCGACCCTGAAGGGCTGGGAAATGTGCTGGGCATGGTCACGGTAGGGCCACAGGCCCGCATCGAGGTCAGCCTTGCCGGCTTGATGCTGGAAGCCGAAATGCCGCGCGACCGCTTGGCCGAGATCGGCCTGCGCCTTGGTCACCGCTGTGCGGTGCACATCGAACGGGTGCGCACCTTCCCACGGGGGTAGAGCCGACTGCGTTCGGCTTAGAAAGCGGTTCCGCTTCAGGCGCCGCAGACGCATTGAAAAGGGCGCCGTCTTGCGACGGCGCCCTTTTCACATCCTTCGAGCCGACAATCAAGCCGGCTCGATCACATCCCTGTTTCGATTAGGAAACGCGGATCAGGATCTGTGCGCGGCGGTTTGACGGCTCACGCACGTTGGCGCCAGTCTTGACGAGCTGGTTGGTCTCGCCCTTGCCTTCGATCGAAACCTGGGTGGCCGGAACGCCCTTGGCGACCAGAGCGCGCTTCACCGCATCGGCACGACGCAGCGAGAGCTTCTGGTTGTAGGCCGGCTGACCCGAGGTGTCGGTGTGGCCGATCACGTGAATGCCGACCGCACGCATCTTGCCAGCCGCGGCGGCCGCATCGCCGATGATCTTGTCAGAGGCCGGGGTGATGTCGGCCCGATCCCAATCGAAGAACACCAGATATTCGTTCTGGGCCTGCATCGTCGGAGCAGGAGTGCCCGGAGCCGCCATCGGGGCCATCGCCGGAGCGCCGAACGAGTAACGCACGCCCAGCATGGCGGAGTGGTTGCGGTACTCACCCTTGACCTTGCCAATCGGCCCGTCGAACTTCGGATCTTGCGTGGCGAAGTAACGGTAGTCGGCGGTGACCGCCAAATTGTTGGTCACATTGTAGGCGACGCCGACAATAGCCTGGTAAGCGAACACCCACTCCGAATCAGAGAAGTTGGTGAAGCCGCCGGTGGTGGCGGCGGTGGCGGGGATGAAGGTGTTGACCTTGGACTTCACATCAGCCATACCGGCACCGACGCCGATGTACGGGGTGAACGGCGTGCCGGTGTTCACATCATACAGCAAATTGCCCATGAGGCCCCAGGAATGCGTCTTGCCCGACGCCTCGCCCCCAAAGGTCGTGCCTTCCAGCGCATTGCTGTTGGCTTTGCTGTCTGAGCGATAGTTCGCCTCGAGTTCGGCGCGCACGCCCATCGCCGTGGCGTAGCCGGCGCTCAGCGCGCCAACCCAGCCATGCTCATAGCCCAGCTTGGTCGAGGTCGTAGAACCCAGAGTATCGACGCCCAGGTCACGATACTTGGACTCCATGGTCCAGTTCAGACCGCCGGCGCCACCGACATAGAAGCCCTCGTTCGCGGCCATGGCGGCCGTCGGCAGCAACAGCGCAACAGTGGCGGCGCCGAGCAGAATTCCACGCATCTTCATTTTCTAATCCTTTTCCATGGCGGTACCGAACCATCACACAGGTATGCCCGCGCCTCGCGGCTGTAATGCGGACACACTGTTCGCGCGTCAACACGGGTTCGGTTCGCCGAAATTCGTCGGTGGTTGAAACGACTAGGTGTTCAAATACCAGCAGAGCCGCGCTACGACAATCCCCTGTGGTTAAGAAATCCAAGGCTGTTGCCGTTGGGAGACACTCCATCTTCAGCGACCATCCATAAGTTCTCAATACCAACACGCAAGAGTGAGAACCAGGGGTGATAACCAGCGGGACGCCTCTATGATTGCTTAGAAAGCATCATTTCAGGCAAATAACATGGTGTCATATACAAAATGAAATAGTCAAAAAATATTGCATGGTAAAAATCATGGCATAGTGTATATGAAAAACAGGTTTCAAAAAATTACTATATCATCCCTATTAATTACTATAATCTACAGTTATTATTATGAATATACTTATATATTACTATAGAATGAGGGCAATAGAAGAGGTAACTCAGACTATTGTTTCTGTGTTTTGTCAAAAAATCATGAGCCACACCGTGTCCCCACGTTCGGCTTCTGGAGAACGCTGTTTCGCTCCCGACTCTGCGGCGATCTCGGATGCGCTCTGGAACAGAAAGGTCAAGACTCGGGTTCATTACAGTATGCAGACCAATTCTGACGCGCTTCTCTTTGCTACTCGCCTGGTCGATGAGATGGGTGAGACAGCAATCCGCCTCAGCCGCGTTCACCTTGTCGAACTGACGGCGACGAACAATCTGCACGCCGCAGCCTTTTGGCGCGACGTGCTGCGGGTTTCGGAACGGCTGCTCGCTGAGCGTTCCCGCCGTTTCGTTCCCGGCGCCCCCTTCCCCTCTGTCCGTTCGGGACGGCTTACACTCTGATTTTGATGGGGAACGCAAAAAAGAGGCCCGGCGTTCAACCGCCGGGCCTCTGTCTATAAAGCAGCCCCTGAAGCAGAGACTACTTAACCTGGGCGTACTTGCCGTCGGCGCTCCAGCGGTACCAAACATAAGCCGGGGAGGTCACGTCACCCTTGGAGTCGAATCCAATCGGCCCGATGACCGTGCTGTATTGCCCCTGGTGCAGGATTGGCGTCACCTTGGCGATATCCGTCGAGTTGGCCTTACGCACGGCCTCGGCGTAGATCTGCAAGGCCGCGTATGTGTAGAGGGTATACCCCTCCGGCTCATAGCCGGCCTTGCGGAACTTCTCGACGACTCCCTTCGCCGCCGGCATCTCACGCGGGTCCGGCCCAAACGTCATCATGGTGCCTTCGCCAGCCGCGCCGGTGATCGACCAGTATTCGTTGGTGACCAGCGCATCACCGGACACGATCGGGGCCTTCAGCCCCTGATCCTTCATCTGCCGGGCGATCAGGCCGGCCTCGGTGTGGTAGCCGCCGATGTAGACAACGTCGATGTTCGATTGCTTCAGCTTGGAGACGAGCGCCGAGTAGTCCTTTTCACCCGCCGTATAGGCTTCGTAGACCTTTTCTTTCTGGCCGATGGCGTTCAGCGCCTTCTGCGTCTCATCAGCAAGCCCCTTACCATAGGCTGACTTGTCGTGCAGGATGGCGACGTTCTTGCCCTTGTACTTTTCGGCAAGGTATTTGCCGGCGATCTGCCCTTGCTGATCGTCACGACCGCAGACGCGGTAGACGTTCTTGAAACCTTGCTCGGTCAGCTTTGGGTTGGTGGAGGCCGGCGATATCTGAATAACGCCTTCCTCATTGTAGACTTGGCTGGCCGGAATCGAAGAACCGGAGCAGAAGTGACCGGCCACGAACTTCACGCCGGCCTTGGCCAACTGGTTGGCGACCGCCACGGCCTGCTTGGGGTCGCACGCATCGTCACCCACCTCCAGCCGCAGTTTCTGGCCGAGCAGGCCTCCGGCATCGTTGATGTCCTTTACGGCCATCTCCATGCCTTTTTTCATCTGCTCACCAAAAGCGGCGTACTGGCCGGTGATCGGAGCGGCGGTGGCGACGGCGATGTCGGCCTTGGCGGACGCAGAGCCCAACCCGGTCAACGCCGCGGCCAGAAGGAAGTATCTGGGATTCATGGTCTTCGTTCGCTCCCTGGTTATCTGCTACCAAGTGAGCCTTCCATTCCCCGACCACCACTCCACACTCTGGCAAGAGGGTATAGACTTTGGTTCTAATACAAAAGAGATGAGCGCCCTATTCGATCAACTCAGCTTTCTCGCGCCATCCAAATGATCCGACGCGGTCATAAAGCCAGGGATATTGCGACACCATGCACCGGGCCATCGCCATCCGGTAGGAAATGAAGGTGATCACCCCGATAACCAGCGTGTGCAGCACGAAGCCATAAAGTGACAACAGCGTTCCGTCGAACAGCGCAAAGACAAGAAAGCGGTCGCCCAAGCCCATCAAAATGGAATAGGCGAACACCGGAATCGGTGATTTCCACCCCTCCGCCAGCGCCTGGCCGGTAAGAAAACCGCAGCCGCCAAAAAGAAAAACGGTCAGGCCGATGAACACAGCCGGTGACGCACCGAAGATTCCATCCATCAATGGCCCCCCTCAAGATAGGCGGCGCGCACCTCCGGGTTGGCCAGCAGCTCCGCCCCGCCGCCGCTCATGGCGATCTTGCCCGTAACCATGACATAGGCGCGGTGAGCCAGTTTCAGCGCGTGGTAGGCGTTCTGCTCGACCATGAAGACCGTCATCCCCTGCTGGTTGATGTCCTTCACCACCTGAAAGATCTGCTTGACCACCAGGGGCGCCAGACCGAGCGAGGGTTCGTCCAAAAGCAGCAGCTTGGGCTGGCTCATCAAGGCGCGACCGATCGCCAGCATCTGTTGTTCGCCACCCGACATGGTGCCGGCGCGCTGGTGCATGCGCTCTTTCAGGCGGGGGAACAGGTGAAACACCCGCTCCAGTTCATGGGGGAAACTGCCGGGTTGGGCGGTGATCGAGCCCATCTGCAAATTTTCCAGCACGGACATGCGCGGGAAGATTCGCCGCCCTTCCGGGCTTTGGGCGATGCCGCGCCGCACGATCTCGTGGGTGGGCAGCCGGGTGATCTCCTCCCCCAGGAAGGTGATCCGTCCCTGCCGGGCCTGTGGCGTGCCGCAGATGGTCATCAGCAACGTTGACTTGCCGGCGCCATTGGCGCCGATCAGCGTAACGATCTCACCCTGGTTGATCTCGATGTCCACCCCCTTCAGCGCCTCGATGGCGCCGTAGTAGGTGTGCACCCCCTCTACCTTGAGCATGCTTATGCCCCCTCCCCGGCCTGGTGAGTGGCCGCGGAAATATCCCTCGCCACCTCCGGCGGCAGTTCTTCGTCTTCTTCCTCGCCGAGATAGGCGCGGATGACCGTGGGATCGTTCCTCACCTCGACCGGCGTGCCGTCGGCGATCTTGCGCCCATAGTCCAGCACCACCACGTGGTCGGAGATTTTCATCACGACGCTCATGTCATGCTCGATCAGCAGCACCCCGATGCGTTGTTCATCGCGGATGAAGGTCAGCAATTCCGCCAATTCCGCCGATTCGCGGGGGTTGAGCCCCGCCGCCGGCTCATCCAGGCACAGCAGAACCGGCTCCGTGCACATCGCCCGGGCGATCTCCAGCCGACGCTGCGCCCCATAGGGCAGATTGGCGGCCTCCCAATCGGCGAACTCCAGCAGCTTCACCCGGTCCAGCCAGAACTTGGCGAGGTCCAGCGCGTTCTTCTCCGTCCGCCGGAAGTTCGGCAACCCCAGCAACCCGGCGAGGGAGAAGACGCTGGCGCGCATCAGCTTGTTGTGCTGCGCCACCATCAGGTTTTCCAGCACGCTCATGCCACCGAACAAGCGGATGTTCTGGAACGTGCGCGCAACGGACGCCTGCTGCGAGATGCGGAATCCCGGCATGCGTTCGAGCAGGAATTCCCGGTCGGTTTTGACATGGCGCAGCGTCAGCCGCCCGACGGTGGGGGTGTAAAAGCCGGTGATGCAATTGAACAGCGTCGTCTTCCCCGCGCCATTGGGGCCGATGATCGCGGTGATCTGCTGGTCCGCCGCGGTGAACGAGACATCCCCCACCGCCACCAGGCCGCCGAAGCGCATGGTCAAATGCTCAACCTTGAGCAACGGATGGGTCATGGCGCGGCCTCCGCGGAGACATCCGAGCGTTTGCGTTTGTGCAGCAGAATGGTGGGCTCCCGGTGCGCCAACAGTCCACGCGGCCGCCACAGCATGATCACCACCATGCCCATGCCAAAGGTCAGCATGCGGTAGTCGGCGAGCTGGCGGAACATCTCCGGCAGACCAATCACCACCAGGGTAGCGATCACCACCCCCATCTGGCTCCCCATGCCGCCCAGCACCACGATGGCCAGGATGATGGCGGATTCGAGGAAGGTGAAGCTCTCCGGGCTGATGAAGCCTTGCCGGGTGGCGAAGAACGAACCGGCGAAGCCGCCGAACATCGCGGCGATGGCGAACGCCGCCAGCTTGATTTGGGTGCGGTCGATGCCCAGGGAGGTGCAGGCGATGTCATCCTCGCGCAGAGCCTCCCAGGCGCGGCCCAGCGGCAGTTTGCGGATGCGCAGAGTGAACAGATTGACCAGCAGCGCCAAGGCCAGAATCACATAATAGAGAAAGACGATGCGTTGCAGCGTCGAGAACTCCAGCCCGAACATCTCGTGAAAGGCGGGAAGCCCGCTCGTCGGGTTGCGCGAGAACTCGGCGAGGCCGAAGAAGGTCGGGCGCGGAATATTGCCGATGCCGTTCGGCCCGCCGGTGAACTGGTACCAGTTCACCAGAATGATGCGGACGATTTCCCCGAAGCCCAGCGTCACGATGGCGAAATAGTCGCCGCGCAGGCGCAGCACCGGAAAGCCGAGCAGCACGCCGGAGCAAGCCGCCAGCAACCCGGCCAGCGGCAGGCATGCCCAAAAGCCCAGCCCCAGATACTGCGCCAACAGCGCGTAGGAGTAGGCCCCCACCGCGTAAAAGGCGACATAGCCGAGATCAAGCAGGCCAGCCAGCCCCACCACGATGTTGAGGCCCCAGCCAAGCATGATGTAGGTGAGCAGCAAGATGGCGATGTCGATGAACTGGCGGTCGGCGAACGGCAGGACGGGAAACAGGATGGCGAAGACGATGGCGACCGGGCCAAGGAAGCGCGACGCCCCTTGCACCTTGGCCGCCAGCCGGTCCATGCGCTTCTCGCGCTCAGCCTGCGACAGCGTGCTGCGCCGGGTAAGGATCGCAGAAGCGGCGCGGATGGCGATCACCAGGCCGCCGATGATCAGAATCACCCGCAAGGGTTCGGTCGGCAACCGGATGATGAAGCCGGCGCCCGCGCACAGCGCGGCGATCACCAGGACCAGCCCCGCCCGACCCTCGCGGATCAGGCACAGCCCAAGCCGACCAAGAAAGACCAGACCGACGGCGGCGATAACGTCCTGCGGACGCGCTTCGATGCCCAGGCCACCCGGTCGGTCCACCGTGCGCAAACCGACGAGCGGAGCGGTCAGCAACAGCGCCACGAAGCCCGCCAGCGCGGACTCCCGCAGCACAGCCGGCCAAGCGATGGAACGCGGCTGCGTGACGGAAAGAGCGGTCATCGTCACACCTTTTCGATTTCCGGCCGTCCGAGCAGCCCGGTGGGACGGAAGATCAGCACCATGACGAGGATGCTGAACGCCGCCACGTCCTTGTATTCAATGGTGAAATAGGCCGACCAGAACGCTTCGATCAGGCCGATGACCAGACCGCCGAGCATCGCCCCGGGCAGAGAGCCGATACCGCCCAGCACCGCCGCGGTGAACGCTTTCACCCCGGCGAGGAATCCGATGTAAAAATCGATCACGCCATAATACAGCGTCACCATCATGCCGGCCACCGCCGCCAGCGCCGCCCCCATCACGAAGGTCAGCGAGATGGTGCGGTCGACATCCACGCCCAACAGCCCGGCCATCGTCTTATCCTGCTCGCACGCCCGCTGGGCGCGCCCCAGTTCGGTGCGCTGAATCACTTGTGTGAAGCCGTACATCAACGCAACGGTCAGAACCATGATGAAGAGTTGCAGGTAACTGAGGCTCACCACAAAGCCGTCGGCGCGCTGGATCACCGTGAAGCCGCCACTGACCACCGGCTGGATCGGCTTGACCCGCGCGCCCTGGATGAGCTGCACATAGTTCTGCAAGAAGATCGACATGCCGATGGCCGAGATCAGCGGGGCCAGACGCGGTGAGTTGCGCAACGGCCGATAGGCGATGCGTTCGATGGTCCAGCCATAAACGCTGGTGAACAGCATCGTCAGCACCAGCACGATAAACAATTGCAACGGCACCCAGGTGACGCCGGCAGAGCCCAGAACCAGGAAGCTGAGCACCGCGATGAAGGTGCCGATCATGTACACTTCGCCATGGGCGAAGTTGATCATGCCGATGATGCCATAGACCATCGTGTAGCCGATCGCGATCAGGCCATAGATGGCCCCCAGCGTCAGCCCGTTGATCAACTGCTGAAGGAAATATTCCATCAACCCCTTCCCGTCTCAGCACAGGGCACGCGGACGGGCAAAGAGGTGAGAACGCGAAGATCGCCGGTCACGTGAATGGCTGCTCCCTGAACAGATTCAAGGCTTGGGCGTAACCACCCGAAGCGCATGGTTTATCTCTTAGAACGTTAGCTCAGCAGGATTATAGAGAGCAAGCGAAGGAAGGCCATACTTGCTCGGAATTACCGCCAAATTTCCACAAAGGTAATAAAAATTCAAAAACCCTGCCGAATGTGACCGCGCTCACGGCTATCACACCAACCGCTCCACGGCGCAAAGCCGCCATGAAGACGCGGCGAATCGCCCCCTTCCGCCGATGCGCGGAAGGGGGATGGGCAAAGCCGTGCTCAGGCGGCTTTCTTGGCGGCTTTCGCCGGGGTGGCCTTGGACGCCGCCGGTTTGGCGGTCTTACCGCCCTTCTTGCTGCTCTTGGCGGGGGCGGCGGAGGCGACCATCGTGCTGTCCGGGCCGCTGACCACTTTGACATCGCACAGCGGTTGCTGGCTAAGATGCATAAGACCAGCGTTCTTTTCATCGGCGGTCAACGTCGTCAAATCGACGGAAGACAGCGACACGGCGGAGGCCGAACGTGGCACGAAGCTCCGGCAATAGTTGGCGGTGCCGATGATCGAGGCGCGGCGGCTGACTTCATTCGCCAGTTCCGTGCGGTAGGTGTCGAAATTCTTCGACTGCCGGCGGAAAAGGGCCGTCATTTGTTTTTCCGCCGTCGACAGCGCGTCACGGTTCTTGACCGTGAACTCCTGGTACTTATCGAAAGGGGCCTTGTCCGGCATCACCTGACGGCAGGTCAGGCCGGTGATCATCAATTCCGTGTGCATACGGAGCATCTGTTCCGCCGCCAGCTCCGTGTGGGAGTAGCATGCCTTGGATGCGGCGGATGCCTTCTTCTGCGTTGTCGCCGCAGCGGCTGAGAAGGAGAGTCCGGCGACGGTCCCCGCCACAATCAGCGCCGACACGGCGCGCAAGGGGCGTCGAAACGGCGAGGAAACAGACGCGATGACGAGGCGCGTGCAATGCATTATCAAGCTCCGGCTACGAGATTCACGACGGTGATACGGACAGTTTTGAATCTCACCGCCTTCTGGCGTGGTTCTACAATATAGCGGGTGGTGGTCAACCGAAATCGACCACGCGAAAGAGAGCCGGGAACCCTCCATGATTCGCATCGGCATCGACCTCGGCGGCACCAAGACGGAAGGAATAGCCCTCGATTCCACCGGCGCGCAGCGCGCTCGGTTGCGCGTCCCGACACCGCAGGGCGACTATGCGGACACCCTCCGCACCATAACCGCCCTGGTGGCCGCGCTGGAAGCGCAGGCAGGAAATCACCGCGCAACGGTGGGCGTCGGCATCCCCGGCATCATCTCGCCAGCCAGCGGGCTGGTGAAGAACGCCAACTCCACCTGGCTGATTGGCCATCCCTTCGACCGCGACCTCGCCACGGCGCTCGGCCGGCCGGTGCGGGTGGAGAACGACGCCAACTGCCTTGCCGTCTCCGAGGCGGCCGATGGCGCCGGGGCGGGCTGCGGCGTGGTGTTCGCGGCGATTCTCGGCACCGGCTGCGGCGGCGGCATCGTCGTGCGCGACCACCTTCTGTCCGGTCGCAACGCCGTGGCCGGCGAGTGGGGACACACGCCCCTCCCCTGGCCCATCGGCGACGAACACCCAGGCCCCGCCTGCTATTGCGGCAAGACCGGCTGCCTGGAAACCTATGTGTCCGGTCCAGGTTTCGCCGCCGACCATCACCGGCGAACCGGCGAGGAGCTGACGGCGGAGCAACTGGCCGCGCGCGCCCAAGCCGGCGACGCCCGCGCCCAGGAATCCCTCAACCGGCTGTGCGACCGGCTGGCGCGCGGCTTGGCCATGGTGGTCACTCTGCTGGACCCGGATGTGATCGTGCTGGGAGGTGGGGTGTCGAACATCGAGGCGCTTTACCCGGCGTTGCCGCCGCTGATTGAACGCTGGAGCTTTTCCGACCGCATCGACACCCCCGTGCGCTGCGCCCAGCATGGCGATTCAAGCGGCGTGCGCGGGGCGGCGTGGCTGTGGCGACCGGAGGAAGCTCTCGGCTGAGGGACAGGGCAATCGAGTGAAAGGGGGGATGTCCCATAAAAAAGGACTTACATCCTTCATATTTTAACATATTCGTCATCCCCGCGGAAGCGGGGATCTAGGGTTTCCAAGTATTTCCTTCACTGTAAAGCCTGGGTCCCCGCTTCCGCGGGGATGACAATTATCTTAATAAAAGGAACTTTACCCTTCACCCGATTGCCCTGGGCTGAGGGAAAAGAAAACTAACGCGGCTGGGACGGCGCCCTGATCGGCTGATTCGCTGGCGGAGGGGCATTGCGTTCCATGTGCAGGCTATTGGCCGCACCATACATGGGCCGCTGAGCGCCAATCCGTGGCTTTGCGTCCGGTCGGAACTGGTTGGTTGATGACATCGTGCGATGCGGCTGCGCGGGCGCGGCGGGAGCGAGCACGGGGACTTGTGGCTCGACCGGAAGCGCCCCATCCATCATCCATTTCGGGTATCTCTGCTCCTGCGCCAAGGCCGGAACCGCCAGCACAGCCAGCACGGACGCCAAAATCATGATGCGAAGCATGCGCAACAGACCTTTTCCAGAGATGACACGACCAAGGGAGAAAAACTTTCCTTGGAATTCAGCCTGAAGACTTACCGTTTCGTCCAGCGCGCGGGCGCGTTAACCCGGAACGTCCACTCCCAATGAGTGCAACGCAGGGGAAGCTGGTATAGGCTGAAAAAATGCACCGTTGTTCGAGGCCCTGAATGCGTTTCTCCCCCGCCCTTGCTCTTCCACTCCTTTTTGCGGGGCTTTTTGTGACGGGATCCGCGGCTGCCGAGCCGGCGGCTTACGCCCTCAAGCAAGTGGCTGCGGCGCAAACAGCCAAAACCGCCGGGCAATTCCACGGCTGGGCGCTGCGCTGCGGCGAGGCTGATCCCGGCCCGTCCAAGATACGCTTGCTGGAAGAGTTTCAGAAGGCCGGCCTCGACGACAGCGACCTGCTCGCCTTATCAACGCTGTTCGAGCGGGGCGCGGCGCGCGGCGGGCGGATGCCCTGCGATCACAGAACCCGTGATGCGCTGCGCGCCGAAGCCAGCGACGCCGAACAAGAATTTACCCGCATCACCCCGCAGCCGGCGGCCCGTATCGTCAAGCAGACGCTGGCGGCGCAAGCGGCCAAAGCCTTTGGCCGGCTCGCCGGCTATGCCGCGCGCTGCTACGGCGCCGATCCCGGCGAGCACAAAGTCGGCTTTCTGGAGATGCTTGACGATTCCGGTATCGGTGAGGCGGATCTGATCGCCCTCTCCGCCGCGTTCGATCTGAACGCGCACAGAGCCGAGGAAATCCCATGCGACGCGGCGACCTCCAAAGCAATGGAAGCCGAAACGGTGCGGATCATGCAGGATTTCCGCCGCACCAACGCGCGGCGATGACGCCATTTGAGGATGTGATGATCACATACGGGAATCACCGCCTGGAAACCCGTTGGATTCCTGGCGACGCCACGGCCCCCACGCTTGTGTTGCTGCACGAAGGGCTGGGATCGATTTCCCTGTGGCGCGACTTTCCCGATCGGCTGGCGGCGGCGACCGGCGCGCCGGTTCTGCTGTTCTCGCGTCTGGGTTACGGTCGCTCCGATCCAGCGCCCGAGCCCTTCGGCATGGATTACCTGCACCGCGAAGCGCTGGAGGTGCTGCCCAGCGTGCTCGACCATTTCCGGATCGCCGAACCGATCCTGGTCGGCCACAGCGACGGCGCGTCCATCGCGCTGATCCACGCCGGCAAGGCGGGACGCCCGGTGAAGGCCCTGATGCTGGAAGCGCCGCACGTCTTCGTCGAGGAGGTGACGCTGGCCGGTATTCGCGCCACCTGCCAGGTATGGGACGCCACCGATCTTCCCCAGCGTCTGGGCCGCCACCACACAGACCCGGAACATACCTTCGGTCGGTGGCGGAACATCTGGCTCGACCCGCGTTTCGCGCAATGGAACATCGAAAACGTGCTGCCCGGCGTCACCGCCCCGACCCTGGTGATCCAGGGCGAGCAGGACGAATACGGCACCCCCGCCCAGGTGAAGGCGGTGGCGGCCCAGGTTTCCGGCCCGGCTGAACTGTTGCTGCTGCCCGGCTGCAAGCACAGCCCGCACCGCGAACAGCCGGAGGCGGTGCTGGACGCCATGGCTGCTTTCGTCAGGCGCGTGAATCAGCTTTAATCAATCATACAATGCGAAGATTTCTTTGGCGATGTCGATTGGCAATCCGTCGTCATAATCTTCCAAATCATCGAGATCAACGTAATCTTCGCCACCCGTGGGCTGCATCATAAAGGCCGGTATCGCCCGCTTAACCGGCAAATCGGGGTAGTCGTTTGGACCGGATCCATCTGTGCATTTAGGATCGAACCAAATATAGTTGCTTGTATAGAAATTGTTCCGACAGCGTTGCTCGATCAACTTTAGCAGTTGAAAAGTCTCTACCTGATAACTTTCCATCGCGTCTTCAGATGCAAACTGCACGTACCAAGCCGCTCCGAGATACCAGTAGATCAGATGCGCGGTGGCCCGATCCAAAGCCGGATTGTCGATGAGCCACCGAATGGCTTTGCTGTTCCCGTCATAGTTGGATCGCGCCGCGAAAATATGCCGTTGCTGAGGCGTAGCCTTTTCCAAATACACCCTGACGATAGACCATTCTCGGTTTTCGATATCCGCACCATCCATACCGAGTCTCCATCCGCTTCAAGGGGATGCTGCGTACAACGTCAAGGCGATCCGCCGGCCATTATTATAGTTCAACCCATGAATTACCCCGAGCGGCTTCGGCTCCACCCCGGCCAGCGCGCTCCGAAAGCCCGCTTCCTCGCGCTGATCGACCAGCGCCAGCGCGCAGGCGCGGTCGTCCATGAGATGGTGGGCCGCCCCCTCGGCGGTAATCAGCCGGGTGTTTGTTCCCAACAGGAAAACCAGGCTCGGCTCCGAGTAACCGGCGGAGGCGACCGTTGTGGTTGGGCATGGGCGTGTCGCCGACACCGCTTGCGCCGCGCTGCGGCTGATCCACAACCCGTCAATACCCGGCAACACAAGGGCATAGGTCCCCGCGTACAGGACAGCGACGGAACCCAGGCCCGCCGCGACACCGCCCCACCGCCATCCCCGGCCTTGGCCATGCACCACCAGACGCACGCCCCACACATACAGAGCCAGCACCGGAATCAGCATGGCGAGCGCCACCCACTCCACGCGCCGGTCGATCAGCCACGGCAGCACCACGACAGCGACGACAAGCAGCGCGTAGGTCACCATCCCCAAAACGGCGGCGGCGCGGCTGAGCATCCGCAAGGGCCGCTCCGCCGTTCGGGTGAAACCGTCGCGCAACGCCTGCGCGGTCAGCAGCGCGATGGCCGGGAAGAGCGGCAAGGTATAGTGCAGCAGCTTGGTCGGCACCGCCTCGAAGACGATCCAACTCGGCACGATCCAGCAAACGCAAAAACGCACCGCCTCCAGGCGGCGGTTCATCCACACCCATGGCAACGCCAGCAGCGTCAGGAACGACCAGGGTGCGAAAGTGATCCAGAAGGTTCCCAGGTAATAGCCGGGCGGCAGCCCTTTGCCTTCTTGCCCGCCCGTGACCTTGCCGAGCATGTCATGACCGACGGATTCGGTGAAGAAGGCGCCCTTGGTCTGGATGGTGATGGCGATCAGCCAGGGTGCGGCGATGGCCACGACGATCCCCAGCCCCATCAGCGGCCTGAGCTGTTTCAGCCACGCCACCCGCCGTTCCCACAGGGCCAATCCGGCGACCGTCGCGCCGGAGACCAGCAGCACCAGCGGTCCTTTGATCAGGATGCTGACGCCAACCGCGATCCACAAGGTCAGCGGCGCCGCCCGGCCACCGGCTGGGCCATCGCGATTCATGTAAAGATAGGCCAAAGCCCCTTGCGCCGCGAGAATGGTCGCCAGCAGCACGGCGTCGGTCTTCGCCATGCGCGCCTCGACCCCCAGCACGACGCAGCCCGCCAACATGATGGCGGCCAGCACCCCCGTGGCCGGACCGAACAGGCGCGCCCCCACCCAGGCCGTCAGCAAAACACTGATCACCGCGCCGACCATGGACGGTATCCGGTAGGTCCAGATGACCTTATCCGGCGCGCCGGTCCATAGATTCGTCAGGGCGGTGGCGGTGCTCTGCAACCAATAGATGCCGATGGGCTTCTTGTAGCGTGTCTCGTCCTGGAACCGGATGTCGATCAGGTTGCCGCTTTCCAGCATCTGATAGGATGCTTGCGCAAAGCGTGCTTCGTCACGATCGAAGGGTGGAATGCTGGTGAAGCCCGGCCAGAACAACGCCACCGCCAGCAGCGCCAGCAACAGATAGGCCAGCGCCGGGACCCGCGCCCCCGCTCCGCCCTGCAAGCCCGCGCCAAACGCCGCCCAGCGCATGGCCCCTAAGCCCCTTCAGCGGAATCGCCGCCGCTCGTCTTGTGCGCCCAGACGAAGTGCAGGTTGCGGACATAAATGATCAATCCCAACCCCTGCCCGAACATATACACGGGATCGACGCGGTAGATGGAGTAAGCCAGCAGCAGCACCCCACCGCCGATGGAAAAGTACCAGAAGGTCTCCGGCACGATCGAACGTTTAACCCGTTCGCTGGCGATCCACTGCACGACAAAGCGCATCATGAACATTGCCTGCGCGAACAGCCCTATGCCGATCCATAGCATTTCGGTGGCCGAGGTGCCCGCGTACCAGGCCATTATTTTGTCGATCATGGGGCGCCGTCCGAGTGGTCTTCGATGGCCGGTGATAAGATGGTGCGGCGTTTCAGCCAATAGACGCCAAGCAGATCGACGATGCCGATCAGGCCACGGCGCAAATTGGTGTATTTCGACGCGCCGTGCTGGCGGGGCCGGTGGTTGACGGGCACATAAGCCACGCAATGGCCATGCGCCCGGAACAGCGCCGGCATGAAGCGGTGCTGAGCGCCAAAGAATGGCAGTTCAAGGAAAACATCGCGGCGGAACAGCTTGATGCCGCAGCCGCTGTCGGGACAACCATCCTGCAACAAGCCCTGGCGCATCATATTGGCAAGGCGCGAGGCGAGGCGCTTGGACAGCGTGTCCTGACGTTTTTTGCGCAAGCCACCCACCAGCATGGGCCGGTCGGGTTCTTGCGCGCGGGCCAGCAGAGCTGGCAAATCAGCCGGGTCATTCTGGCCGTCACCGTCCAGCGTCCCAACCCACATTCCACGCGCCGCCCTGACTCCGGTGCGCACGGCGGCGCTCTGGCCCGAGCGGCGCTGATGGCGCACCAGCCGCACCGGGCGGCCAGCGGCCACAGCCGCCGCGAGCTGCGCCGTGGTGTCGTCGGTCGAGCCATCGTCGACGAAGATCGCCTCAAAGAAACCGCACGGAGCCAGCGCCCGCTCGATCTCATCGAGCAGCGCCAGGACGTTTTCAGACTCGTTGAAGACAGGTATCACGACCGACAGCCGCACGGGCCCCCGGTCTGTCGCAGAAATACTCACAAGCGCCAACCTCAATGCTCAAGCGGTGGCAAAATACCGCCAGAGCGAAGCCAGCGATAGAAGAAAAGAGTGTGCCCCGAAAACCGCTCAGCCAACCATCATCCCCGCCGCTCCTCAAGCGAGATCGGCACATAGCGCAGATTTCCCTGATGGCTGACCAGGATCAACACGCTCTTGCGGCCTTGGTCGCGGGCGGTCTTGATTTTTTCCAGCACCTCGCCGGGGCTCTTCACCGCTTCCTGTCCCACCTCGACGATGATATCGCCAGCCTCGATGCCATGCTCGGAAGCGGCGCTGTTCTCCACCACCTCGGCCACCACCACCCCTTCCGCGTCCGATTTGAGCGCGAAAGCCTCACGCATGGTCGGCGAGAGCGGTGACAGCGTCAGGCCAAGGGCTTTTTCAAAGGGTTGGGTATGGCGTGGCGGCTCCCCGCTTGACCCGGACGCCGCCACCTGCACC
Source organism: Azospirillum sp. (assembly GCA_031546725.1). Lineage (GTDB taxonomy): Bacteria > Pseudomonadota > Alphaproteobacteria > Azospirillales > Azospirillaceae > Azospirillum. The sequence goes on along the minus strand of JAVBJZ010000035.1, from coordinate 28,276 downwards.
TCATCCGCCGTCTCGCCGGTCCCCATCTCGCCAATGGTGACCATGGCTGTCTGTCCTTGTCCGCGGCGCAGCAGTTTCACGTCGACCTGCCGCCCCGGCTCGATGCCGGCGACCACACGAGGGAGCTGGTTCATCCGCTCGATCTCCTTGCCGGCGAAACCAAGGATCACGTCACCCTGCCGGATACCCGCCTTTTCAGCCGGACTGCCGGCGATGACGCTGGTGACCAACGCGCCTTTTTGCGCAGGCATGCCCAGGTTTTCCGCCAAATCGGGACCGATCTTCTGGACCTGCACCCCCAACCAGCCGCGCCGCACCGCGCCATGCTCCTTCAATTGCTCGATGACCGGCCGGGCCAGCGCCGAAGGAATGGCGAAACCAATGCCCACCGAGCCGCCGGTCGGCGAGTAGATCGCCGTGTTGACACCGATCACTTCGCCCGCCAGATTGTAGAGAGGCCCACCGGAATTGCCTCGGTTGATGGCGGCGTCGGTCTGGATGTAATCGTCATACGGTCCCTGGTGGATGTCGCGGGCGCGGGCCGACAGAATGCCCGCCGACACCGAACCGCCGAGCCCAAACGGGTTGCCGATGGCGACCACCCAATCACCGACATCCATCTTATCGCTGTCACCCCAGCGCGTGGCGGCCAGCGGCTCCTTCGAGTCAATTTTCAGCACCGCCAGATCGGTCAGCGGATCGGCGCCCACCAGCTTGGCCGAGAAGCGCTGCCCATCGTGCAGGATAACCGCGATCTCCGTCGCCTCGCTGATCACATGCAGGTTGGTCGCCACGTAACCCGCGGCGTCGATGATGAAACCGGAGCCCAACGCCATGCCCGGATGCGGTTGCTCGTGCGGTTGCTCACGTTGCTGCTCGCGTTGGCGTTCCCAGAATTCCTTGAAGAATTCATTGAACAGCGAACCGGGCGGAAAGCCCGGTATGCCGGGAGGCCGCGATTCCTCCTCCACAGCGGGTTGCGTCACCGCGATGTTCACCACCGTCGGCGCCTGCGTTTTGGCCAGGGGGGAAAAACTCATGGGTACGCCACACGTCCATCTGCTTCGGTCTTGGAGCGCCAGTTCTTCGGCTGCGGCTGGCCATGCGGACAGCGCAAGCACGCCGCCCACCGCAACCGTCACCGCCAGCCGCGACAGACGGATGAAAGAGGCAAGAGAGTTAAACATCAAGGTGTTCTCCAGCAATCGGGTGGTATGGACGCACCCACCGCCGAGCACTTCCACCCATTGTGAAAACAGCCTTGCCCGCTTGGTGTTTCTCAGATTTGGTCGGCTATCAGAGGCAATCACTTCGGTGATACTTTAAAAAGCGCCGCCCATCCTTTTAAACGGCGCGTCTTGCGCTCCGAGCGCCGCAGCGAGCCTGAACCTATGCCTTCCCGTCGATGCGGTATCCGCAATAGGTATGAAAAGACTTTGCTGCGCAAAGTTAATCTGGTATTTTGCATTTGGACGCCGATATTGGTCCGTACAGACAATCACTGTTTTCAAATTCAAGACGCCTGAACGAAATCCGCAAAAATCCATGCGGTAGATCGTTTGGCTGTGCGCGAACCTGTATGAGCATCTCAGGAATGACGCAGAACACACTCTGGCAACCGAGCGACATCTCGAACACCGACACTGAAGCCAGTGCCGGTATCGAAGGTGGCGAGCAAGAATCCCCGAAGCGCCGGGGGCGCATTCCGCAATCGGCATGGCCACAAATTCTTGAGCGGTACCGTGCTGGTGCGACGCTCTCGGCCATCGCACGGGAGTTTGAATGCACCCCCAGCGCTATCTCGTACATTGTGCGCAAAGCGGAAGCGAGCAACATGGTCACTTCCGAGGAAGGCGACAGCCCTGAAACGGCGCCGACACCCGCGGACACTCCGGCATCACAGCCAGTCCCGCATTCTCCCGACGCCCCCAAACCGGCCGGCGTCAAGCCAGTGAGCGACGCTCCGAAACCCCGGCTGGAGCTGAAACGCGAAGGGCCGCGCCCAACGCCAGACGGCGGCGAAGCGGTGGAAACCCCGGTTCTCGCCGCGGCTGCCGTGGCCACGCCTTCGGCGGCTCCCGTTCCGGCTCCCACGACGGCGCCCGCCCCGGCTTCCACGACGGCTTCCGTTGCGGTTCCAGCCGGCGCGCCGGCGCCACGCCGCGCCGAACCGACTCCACCAGTTGACGAGGTGGAGGCACGCCTGCGTGAAACGGCTCGGGGGTGTCTTTCCACCTACCGCGCCTGGCGCCAACAGCCGGGTCAAGGCAGCATACAGACCTTGTCCGACGCCGTGCATGATCTGCGCAAGGTGCTCGCCCGGATTGAGATCGACATGTCCGCCAACCGCCGCGAGGAACAGGTGGCCCAGCCGATCCCGATCCCCGTCCACCGCGCCGCCCGCCGCCCTCAGTAAGTGAGCCAGTCGGCGCTTGATGGAAGCGATCAAGCGCCGCACCTGAACGGAACCCTTTCCCATCCCTGTGGTTTGCACCTCAGGATATTGGGAAAGGGGCCTTCATGGCTGCCGGCGCGTCACCATTGTTCACCCACACGGTCGAAGAGACCCGAAGGTGGCTGGATGAGGTGCGGCGCGCCGCCGGTTTAGCCAATGAACGTCAGGCTTATGCCGCCCTGCGTGCGGTGCTGCACACGGTGCGCGACCGCCTGAACGTCCCCGACAACGCCCGATTCGCCGCACAATTCCCTACTCTCCTGCGTGGGGTGTATTTTGACGCCTGGAGGCCCGGCGGCGATGCCGCCGACACCCCTACGGCCCAGGCGTTCCTCGCAGACGTGCGTGACCGCTTGGCCGGAACGCCCGATGTCGCCCCAGAAAAGGCGGTGCGCGGGGTTCTGGCGATGCTCACGAATCGCCTTGGGCAAAAGACCATAGCCGCGTTGGCGATCCCCGGAAAATTGCTGCGTGATGATGAAAACGCGGAATAACGCCCGCCATTCGGGTGAATTGACGTGATAAGCGCGCCTCTCCCCAAACCTGCGTGGAAAGGCTCGATCGGAAAGCCTTATCTCTCAAATGTCGCCACATTCCGTCTATGGCCAGTGGTATACCCATCCCCTGAGATAAAGCGAACGCGACAAAAGACTGTCCATCATGCCATCATTTCGATGGTGGCCAAGCCTTGGCTTGTCCTGGATCAAGCCGGAATAAGCGGGCATGATGTATGATTAGTCGTTAGGACGTGCGCTTGGGAGAAGCGGCCCGTGCAGGTGTGAAACACCTGCCGCGCCTTGATTCGCGCCGCGAACATGGGTCATTTCCGTCGGCAAGGGCGCCGATAAGCGTTTGGACAAAGGACACAGAGCCGCACATGGATCTCGATTATTTACGCACTTTGACGGCGGATTACGGTACTTGGTTTTACGCCGTAACGTTCTTTTGGACGTTTATCGAAGGCGAAACATTCGTGATCTACGCCGGTGTGCTGGTGGCGCAAGGATTGCTGGACGGTCCCCTGTTGCTGGCATGCGCCTGGCTTGGCAGCTTCTGCGGTGACCAGAGCTACTTTTATATTGGCCGCTTGTTCGGTCCACGGTTGCTGATGCGCTTTCCGCGCTGGCAAAAGCATGTAGACACCGCCGATGGCTGGCTTCGGCGCTATGACACCCTCTTCATCCTGACATTCCGCTGGGTCTACGGCGTTCGGAACTTCGCCAGCTTTGCGTTGGGTATGACCAACACGAACTGGCTGCGGTTTTTGCTGTTGAACTTCGTTGCGGCAGGGATTTGGGCGGTTGGCTTCAGCGGTTGCGGCTACCTGCTTGGGACAGCGTTGCGCCCGGTCCTGGATCAGGTGGCGCCTTACTTCACGCTGGCCATGCTGGGCGTCTTCGTTTTCATGTTTGGCATGGTGTTCCTGGTTCACCGCATCCAGAAACTCCGCCACGCTAGGCGCCAGGCAGCCCTCCTCACGCCTCTTGCCCCGCGCCCGGACGCTGCGCCGGCCTCGGCGGAGTGAAGGAAAAGAGACCCTGGCCGTCACCATCAGCGTGTAGCAAGCGAGCAAGGCCGAGCCTCATACGGAGGAAGCAAGATCAATGAGAACCGTGACCGTGGCCGCCATGCAGATGGCTTGTTCCTGGGACCGCGCCGCCAATGTTTCCCGCGTTGAAGCGCTGGTGCGCGAGGCTGCGGGGCGTGGCGCGCAGATCATCCTGCCGCAAGAGCTGTTCGAGACCCCTTACTTCTGCAAAGACCAGAAGCAAGAGTTGTTCGCGCTCGCCGCCCCGGTTCAGGATCACCCGGTCATCGCCCGCATGAGCGCGCTCGCGGCTGAATTGGGCGTTGTGCTGCCGGTCAGCTTTTTTGAACGGGCGAACACCGTCTACTACAATTCACTGGCGGTCATCGACGCCGATGGCCAAGTGCTTGGTGTCTACCGCAAATCACACATTCCCGACGGTCCTGGCTATCAGGAAAAGTACTATTTCAGCCCCGGCGACACCGGCTTCCAGGTCTACAAGACGCGCTACGCCACCATCGGCGTGGCCGTGTGCTGGGACCAGTGGTTTCCCGAGAGCGCCCGCGCCATGGCGCTGAAGGGGGCGGAAATGCTGTTCTATCCGACCGCCATCGGATCAGAACCGCAGGACCCGACGCTTGACAGCCGTGATCATTGGACGCGCGTCATGCAGGGTCACGCTGGCGCCAACCTGATGCCCCTGATCGCCTCGAACCGCATCGGGCGCGAGGAGGCGGAGAGCTGCGCCACCCTTTTTTACGGCTCGTCCTTCATCGCCGGTCCGCAGGGGGAGATCGTCGCGCAGGCTGACCGCCAGAGCGAGACGGTGTTGACCGCCAGCTTCGATCTCGACCGCCTCGCCACCCAGCGCGCCTCATGGGGTGTTTTTCGTGATCGTCGGCCAGAACTGTACGGCGCCTTGCTGACTCTGGATGGCGAAACCCGTCGCTAGGCTTTAGGCGACCAGAGACATTGTCGGCATCTTCGTCGCCACCCCCAACTGTGCAGCAATGGCATAGGCCGCCAGCCCATAGCCCACTGCGGAGGGCGCGCCTCCCCCGGACGCGCTCACCCCTTGCTGCTTATCCGCAACGGTGACGCCATCCTGCTTTGCCAGGCTGTCGGTCTTTGCGGAATTATCAACCTTTGCCGAATCCGTCTTTACTGAACCGTCGGCAGCCTGCGTGTTCAGTTTCTGCTGGGCCTGGAGCCCTTGCATCTCGGCCATGGCCGCGACACGAGCGTCTTGCGACGAGGGATCGGTCGGGGACAGGGCGGCGCGCTTGACCACCTCCATCTTGCGGATGGTTTCTTGCGGTGTCCGTTCGGGGCTGGTGTCGATCGGCACCTCGCCCCCCACCGCATAACGCTTCCCGTCCGGGCCCTGCTGATAGGTGAAGGAGATCGAGCCGGCGTATGGCCCGCCTGCGGCCTGATGCGCCTGCTCGTGCTGACGGACATCAGCATCCCGGGCCTTGAGCTTGGTGAGTTGCTCCTGCTGCTCAGCGCTCAGCTTTCCTTGAGCATCGGCGCTCTTTACCGCAGTATTCGTCGCCTCATCAGCCCCGGACGGCCCCTGAGCAGCCCGTGGTCGCCATGTTACGGCGCTCGCCATCAGCCGCGAAACCTCCATGGCCCCCTCCCGGATAAATCGATTATTCTGTCATGATACTATAGAGAATAAGGCAATGCACTCACCGTCTTTCAAGGGTGACAGGGAATAACCAACCAAACGGCAAGGCCGGGCATGGGGGACGTCGAAACACCAGCTCAGCATTTTTTGCAATGGATGCGACTGATTATCGCATTGCGATTCACTCTTAAAAACGCTTAGATATGCGAACGCATCGCAATTGCAGGACGCAGCAGCGCTTCATGGACACGCACCGGACTCAAGACGCCCCGTTCCAGCGCGACAGTCGGTTGCCACGTCTGGCGGCAAAGGTTGAGCAGGCGTTCGTAACGCTACGGCCATGGCTGCCGGTCGTTCATGGCGTCATGTTCATCGTGTTTCTCAGCATCCTGTTCGTACCGCTGTTGCTTGATGATCCGGCGTCCGACGCCGGTTTGTTCGATCACTTCACCGTTCTGGCGCACACGCTGCTATGGGGGGTGTGGTTCCCCCTGACCTTGCTGTCGGTGGTGCTGACCGGGCGCAGTTGGTGTGGTCTGCTCTGCCCGATGGGGGCGGCGTCGGAATGGGCCGGCAAGGTCGGGCTGAAACGACCCATCCCCGCGTGGCTGCGCTGGCCGGGCACGCCGGTCGCCAGCTTTATCCTGATTACGGTGTGGGGCCAAACCGTCGGGGTGCGCGACCATCCCGAGGCCGCCGCCATCCTGTTCGGTTCGGTGTTCATGGCGGCGGTGATCATCGGCTTCCTGTTCGGGCGCGGCAAACGGGCATGGTGCCGGCACGCCTGCCCGATCGGGTTGCTGCTGGGGGTCTATTCACGCCTGGGAACGGTTGAATTCCACCCAAAGCGTCCGGAAGCCGGGGGTGACCGATGGACGGAGAAGACGGTCTGCCCAACCATGATCGATCTGAAGCGCAAGACGGAATCCCGCCATTGCATCGAGTGCTTCCGGTGCGTCAGCCCAACGGCGCCGGGTGGCCTGTACCTCAAGCTGCGCACCCCCGGCGCTGAGATTGAAACGGTCGCCAAGCACAACCCCAATCTTTCCGAAGTGCTGTTCCTGTTCATGGGCACCGGCGCCGTGCTCGGTGGTTTTTTGTGGCTGGTTCTGCCGTCATACCAACATCTGCGCATCGCCCTTGGCGGCTGGGCCATCGACCAGAATTGGTACTGGCTGGGCGAGCCGGGGCCGCGCTGGCTGATGGCCGTCTATCCAGACCGGCGCGAAGTGTTCCGTTGGCTCGATTTCTTCCTGATCAGCGGTTACATGCTCAGTTGGCTGGTGGCGATCACCGCCGTGCTGTCCGCCACCACCGCCGCATCCGCTTGGCTGTCGGCGCGGCTGTCCCCGGAAACGGCCTCGGGAAAGGCAGCGTGGCGTGCGCGCTTCGTCCAGCTCGGCTACCAATACGCCCCGGTCGCCATGATGTCGCTGCTGCTCGGCCTCGGCGGCGGGCTGTTCGAGACTCTCGCGGCGCTGGGTTTTAGCCATGCGGCGGTGCTTCACACCAAGACCCTGGTGTTCACCCTCGGCGCCTTGTGGAGTCTACGCCTTGGTGAGCGCCTGCTGGCGACACAGGGCGTCCCCGCATCCCTGCGCTGGCTCCCCCTTCTCCCCGGCGCCCTTGGCAGCCTCGCCATCGGCGCCGCCTGGTATCCGGCGTTGTTCGGCGCCTGATCGTTCTTAACCCACCCCGTTGTTTTTTCTTGGAGATTCAACATGACGCTGTTTATGCGCTCGTTTGCTGTTTCGCTGTTCGCTCTCGGGCTTGCCTCCACACCGGCGATGGCTGGCGAGACTCCCATTGGTCAACCGCTCGAAATTAACGGCCTGAACGTCATCGGTGTGTTTCTACAGCCGGTGGAGATGGAGCCTGCCATGAAGGAGCAGGACGCCAAAAAGACCGATATTCACCTGGAAGTCGATATCAAGGCCCTGAAGGACAATCCCAATGGCTTTCGTGAGGATTCCTGGGTCCCGTATCTGACGGTGGGGTACACCCTGTCCAAGCGTGGTGGCGATTGGAAGGCCAAGGGAACGCTGCACCCCATGGTCGCCAACGACGGTCCGCATTATGGAGCCAATGTGGCGCTGAACGGCCCCGGCCAGTACGACCTGACCTTCAACATCGCCCCGCCGGAAGGCCATGGCTTCATGCGCCACACCGATAAGGAAACCGGCGTCGCCGCTTGGTGGAAGCCGTTTGAGTTCAAGGGCGATTTCAAGTTCGTGGGAACCGGGAAAAAGGGCGGGTATTAATCCCCTCTAAGGGGGCGGATTCCGGTTCAAGCCGAACCGGAATCTGTTTCTAACCACCGGAAGAAGCGGCCTGGTCGGCGGGAATGACGAAAGAGTCGATCAGCCGCTTGATACCGGACAGGTCGAAGGCGACCTCCAGCTTATCTCGCTCCACGCTCAGCACCGTGCCGTAGCCGAATTTTTGGTGGAACACCCGCGCGCCTTTGCTGAAAGGGGCGGAGGGAGAGTGTGTGCTGACATGAATGGCGGCGCCGTCCAGTATGCTTCCCCGCATGACCGATCCCTGACGCTGCGGCGGAGTCCCGCCATAACCGCCGCCATAGCCACTGAAGCCTGCGCCCCCCCCTACCCCGGCATAAAGGCCGGATTCGGCTGCCGACTCGACATGCTCAGGCGGCAACTCCGCGACAAACCGTGAAGGGGTCGCGCTCATCCAATTACCGTAAAGCCGCCGGTTGGCTGCATGGCTGATATAGGCCCGCTTGCGCGCTCGCGTCAGCCCGACATAGGCCAGGCGGCGTTCCTCCTCCAGACCAGCCATGCCGGTCTCATCGAGAGCGCGCTGGTTGGGAAACACGCCCTCCTCCCACCCCGGCAGAAAAACCATGTCGAACTCCAGCCCCTTGGCGCCGTGCAGAGTCATCAAGGTGATCTGCTCGATCCCGGCGGCCTCGGCGTTCTCCATGACCAGGCTGACATGCTCAAGGAAACCGCCGAGGTTCTCGAACTCCGCCATGGCGGTGATGAGTTCCTTGAGGTTCTCCAGGCGGCCCGGCGCTTCCGGTGTTTTGTCCTCCTGCCACATGCGGGTGTAGCCGGATTCATCCAGCACCATGCGCGCCAAATCCGTGTGCGCCATGCTCTGGCTGAGGCCCCGCCAACGGTGGAAATCCTGCAACAGCCCACGCACGGTGGATCGTACCTTGGGCTTCAGCGCGTCGGTTCTTTCAGTCAGCGCCCAGCCGGCCTCCACCAGCGACACACCCTGCGCCCGCGCCGCCACGAACAGGCTTTGCACCGCCGCCGGACCGAGGCCTCGCTTGGGCACATTGACGATGCGCTCAAACGCCAGATCGTCATCCGGCGAATTCACCACGCGCAGATAGGCCAGCGCGTCGCGGATCTCCTGCCGCTCATAAAAGCGTGGGCCGCCGATCACCTTGTAGGGCAAGCCCAGGGTGATGAAGCGCTCCTCAAACTCACGGGTCTGGAAGCCGGCGCGCACGAGCACCGCCATCGTGCCCAGCTTGACGCCTTGGCGTTGCAGCGCCTCCACCTCCTCGCCGACACCGCGCGCCTCCGCCGCGCCATCCCACACGGCGCTGACCCGCACACGCTCACCGTCATCGGCCTGCGTCCACAGCGTCTTGCCCAGGCGCTCCGTGTTGTTGGCGATCATTCCCGATGCGGCGGCCAGGATGTGGCCGGTGGAGCGGTAGTTTTGTTCGAGCTTGATGACCTTGGCGCCGGGGAAGTCCGTCTCGAAGCGCAGAATATTACCGATCTCCGCCCCACGCCATGCGTAGATCGATTGATCCTCGTCACCGACACAGCAGATATTCTTGGCGGCGCTGGTGAGGATGCGCAGCCATAAATACTGCGCCACATTGGTGTCCTGGTATTCATCGACCAGCACATAGCGGAATTTATGGTGGTATTCCGCCAGTACGTCAGGGTGTTTTTGCAAGATCACCAGATTGTGCAGCAGCAAATCGCCGAAGTCGCAGGCGTTCAGGGTGCGCAGCCGGTCCTGGTATTGGCGGTAAAGCGCCACCAGACGACCGCCGATCATCTCACCCCCATCCGTCTCAGCCAGCCGGTCCGGCGTCAGGCCACGGTCCTTCCAGCGCTCGACGCCCGCTAGAACCTGGCGGGGCGGCCATTTCTTCGTGTCGATCTTCTCCGCTTCCAGCAACTGCTTGATCAGGCGGAGCTGGTCGTCCGTGTCGAGAATGGTGAAGTTCGACTTCAGACCCACCAGCTCCGCATGGCGGCGCAGGATGCGCGCCGCCAGGGCGTGAAAGGTGCCCAGCCACCAACCCTCTGGTTCCGAACCGATCAGCGCGGCGATGCGTTCGCGCATCTCCCGCGCCGCCTTGTTGGTGAAGGTGACGGTAAGAATCTGATAAGGCGCGGCGCGGCGCGTCATCAGCAGATGCGCCAGCCGCGTGGTCAACACCCGCGTTTTGCCGGTTCCGGCCCCGGCCAGCACCAGGACGGGACCGTCCAGCGCCTCCACCGCCTCACGCTGGACCGGGTTGAGATCATCCAGATAGGCAGGCAGGCAGGCAGCCGCATGGACGGGTGGCCCCGTCCTGGCGCCGGTCGGGGCTGCGTGGTTCAGCGGATCGTCATCATACGCATCGGTCATGGTCGCATCATACAGCACACCCGAAGAGGCATCGACCCCTTGTCGCTATAAAAATTCGGCGGCGCCGTCATCAAGACGGTAGGAGAGACTTCATGATCTCATGAAAAAGATGAAATCTGTATTCGCCAGAAAATTTATAGAATTAATCCACGGCTCCCCATATAGCCTAATACATCTTTTGGCGTAGGTCTAATTCAGGACCTCTTTTTTCCTTTGTGGAAATTTTTTGTTCCTCAAATTTTAGGTATGGTCACATCAAGATGCACCACCTGGGAAACGAGGGAGGGAGATCGTCCAAGAGCGCTCCCAACGGGCCCCAGGCAACCATCCGCAGCGCCACCGGCGCGAATATCATAGACCTACAGAGGCGGCCAGACGATGGATCCCGTAAATGTTTTCCTCATCGACACAAACAAACTCTTCCGCGAAGGCATGAAGCGGCTTTTCGAAGATTCGCCGTTCAAAGTGGAGGGTGAGGCCAGCAGCTTGCGGGAAGCTGCGCCGGCGATCGAAACAGCGGATACTCCTCCCGCCCTTATTCTCATCGACCTCGCCAGCGGCAATGAGGAGGAAGTGGAAGCCTTGCGTCTGCTGCGCGCGCAGCAACCAAAGCTCCGCATCGTCATCTTGACCAGCGAATTGTGCACGCGCCGCCTGTCCGCCGCTCTGGGAGCCGGAGCCGATGGTTATCTGATGAAAGACATCGCCTACGAATCCCTGATGCAGTCGTTGCGCCTGGTCATGATGGGTGAAAAAGTGTTCCCGACCCATCTGGCCGAATTGCTGATATCCGGTCGCCCCGAGGAGATCGGCGTCGAGGCGCCAGTCCGCCGCAAAGGCCTGTCACAGCGCGAAGTGCAGATTCTCCGTTGCTTGCTCAGCGGTAACTCGAACAAGATGATCGCCAATCATCTGAGCATCACCGAAGCGACCGTCAAGGTTCACCTCAAGAGCTTGCTGCGCAAGATCAACGCTTCCAACCGCACGCAAGCCGCCATCTGGGCGCTCAACAACGGTATTGGCGGCAGCAGCCAGCCCGCTGCCGACGCCATGCGCGCCTCTGTGGTCTAAGCCATGGGGGATAGCCGAGAATATCCCCCATGCGCCTCCATTCCAAACGCCTCTGCCGGTCGCATGCATTCCATGCCGCCGGCAATTTTCTTCAAGACCTACAACACGGCCCATTCTCTCCTTACATAGGGGCTTGAGGGAGAATCCGCGCCATGCCGCCTGTGCTGAGCCTTGTCTTGAATATCCTATGGATGGTGTTTGGCGGGCTTTTGATGGCCATCGGCTGGCTGTTCGCCACCACCATCATGGTCATCACCATCATCGGAATCCCCTGGGCGCGCGCCGCGTTGACGATGGCTTGGTATACCTTGCTGCCCTTTGGTCGGACCGCCATACGCCGCAACGGCGGATCCATCGGCGCGGGGCCGCTGGGCACGGTGGGCAACATTTTGTGGCTGTTGTTCGCCGGATGGTGGTTGGCGTTGGGGCATCTGTTCTCAGCGTTTTTCTGGGCGGTGACCTTCATCGGCCTGCCCTTCGCTTGGGCGCATCTCAAACTTGCGGGTTTCGCGCTCTGGCCCATCGGCGCGGATGTGATCAGCGTCTATGAAGCAGACACCCACCAGCGGCTATATTCCAGCCGGTAACACCGCATCCAAAATTCCAGCAAGCCCGGTGTTTTTAACGTTTGTTCAACTTAATTCGTCCAAAATTGCTGAAAATTCTCGCTTAATAGCGTTTTGCTAAAAAATAAAGGCATAACCCCTCATGTCGTGGTTCTCGAAAACTCCGAAGTCCACTGGCGCCGCTCCCGCAAAATCCGTTGCCGCCCCTGTGAAGCGACCGATGATCGTGATTGATCGGCACGAGTATATGCCTTCTGAATTCGCGATTGGATCCTTCCGTATTCAACCCTACGAAGGTGATCTGATCGCCAGGCAGCAATTCGATTTCAAGATTTCTTTTCAGCTCGACGGAGAGATTGTCGAGTTCGGCTGCCGTGGTGTCGTCGTAAAATTGGATGAGCAGGCCGGTTTTGTCGCTCGCTACACAAAACCGATACAAATACATCAGAATAAACTGCTCGCTTACCTGAACGGCACGCAATAAACCTGATCGCAACTGGCTCCAAATTGCCTAAAATAAAAACCTGGTTATCTGACGTAAAGATTATCTTGAATAAAAAAGCCTCACCCGCCAAGAGCAAGTGAGGCTTTTTTGTGACAGACCCCGGTCCGCTTTGAACCGGAGTCTGCTATTAGAGCTTTACTGTGCGCCCATCACCCGAATGGTGTGCTGAGCGATCATACGTTCTTCGTCCGTGGGGATCACGAAGACGGGGATGCTGCTGTCCGCAGCGCTGATCTTCAGCGCATTGGCCTTATTGGCGGCCTCGTCGAGCTTGACACCCATCCAGGCAAGCTTCTTCGCCACTCGGCTGCGCACCGGCGATGAACGCTCGCCGATACCGGCGGTGAACACGATGGCGTCCAGCCCTTCCATGCTTGCCGCAAGACCGCCGGTCTCCCGGGCGACACTATGGCAGAACAGCTCGACCGCTTCCGCTGCGTGCGGGTTGTCGGATTCCAGCAGCACGCGCATGTCGTTGGAGACACCCGACACGCCAAGCAGACCCGACTTGTGGTAGAGCAGCTTTTCCAACTCGTCCGCGCCCATGCCCTTGCGCATGAGGTAGATCAGCACCCCGGCGTCCAACCGGCCAGGGCGGGTGCCCATGGGCAACCCGTCCACGGCGGTGAAGCCCATGGTGCTCTCGACGCTCTTGCCCGCGTGAAGGGCGCACATGCTGGCGCCGCTGCCCAAATGGCAGACGACCACATGCGCACCCGCCAGTTCAGGAGCCACCTCCGGCAAGCGCTGGGCGATGTACTCGTAAGACAAGCCGTGGAAGCCATAGCGGCGGATGCCTTCCTCGGTCATTGCCCGCGGCAACGCGAAGGTCTGCATCTGCCAGGGTTGGCCACGGTGGAAGGCGGTGTCGAAACAGCCCACCTGCGGCAGTTCCGGGTGCGCCTCGGCCAGCGCGCGGATCGCCGCGAGGTTGCTGGGCTGATGAAGCGGCGCCAGCGGCACCAGCGCTTCCAGATCCGCCAGGACCTTCGGCGTCAACAGAACGGGCTGCGAGTACTCGGACCCGCCGTGCACGACGCGATGGCCGGCGGCGATCAGCTTAGCCCCGTCCAGATTCGCGTTGATCCACTCAAGCAAAAAGCCCAGCAGCGCTGTGCGGTCGCTCTTTTCGCCGGGCCCCCAGGCCTTCTCACCCAGCAACTTCTTGGCGGGGTCCTTGGCCTCGAACACCGGCTCCGTGCCGATACCGGAGATCTGGCCGTTGATCGTCACCGCCAGATCACCGCCTGAATTCTCCCGGAAGACCGAGAATTTCAGGCTCGACGAACCCGCGTTGATAACGAGGATAGCGTTGCTCACAGTCATCGTCACTATCCTTATTCGGCTGGTGTGGAGGCCGTACGGCGACGCGCCGCGGCCAGAAGCACGGCCACCGCGCAAGACGCAAGGCGGGTGCGGACATTGTCGGCGCGGCTGGTCAGAATGATCGGAACGCGCGCCCCCAGCACGATGCCGGCGGCATCGGCGTTGGCCAGGAAGGAGAGCTGCTTGGCCAGCATGTTGCCGGCTTCAAGATCCGGCACCAGCAGGATGTCCGGGCGACCGGCCACCTCGGAATGAATGCCCTTGGTGCGCGCCGCCTCGATGCTGATGGCGTTGTCGAAGGCCAGCGGCCCGTCGATGATGCCGCCGGTGATCTGGCCACGGTCGGCCATCTTGCACAGAGCAGCGGCCTGCAACGTGGTCTCGATCTTCGGGTTGATGGTCTCAACCGCCGAGAGGATCGCCACGCGCGGCGTCTCGACACCCAGCACCTTGGCGAGATCGATGGCGTTTTGGACGATATCGACCTTGTCTTCCAGCGTCGGGTAGATGTTGATCGCCGCATCGGTGATCAGCAAGGCGCGCGGATAGGTCGGCACGTTCATCACGAAGACGTGGCTGAGCCGGCGCGCGGTGCGCAGGCCCTTTTCCTTGCGGACCACTTCGCCCATCAGCTCGTCGGTGTGCAGCGAGCCCTTCATCACCGCCTCGATCTCGCCGGAACGGGCCAGCGCCACACCAATCTCGGCGGCGGCATGGCTGTGTTCCGCGTTAACGATACGGCAGCGCGACAGGTCGATGTTGAAGGTCTTGGCGACCGAGAGGATCTTCGCCTCAGGCCCGACCAGCACCGGCAAGATCAAGCCAGCCTCAGCCGCCTCGACCGCGCCGCGCAGCGAGCTTTCATCGCAGGGATGCACGACAGCCGTCGGCACGGGCGGCAGCGCCTCGCACTTCTTCAGCATTTCGTCGTGCTTGTCGTGGCGGATAACCTGCAACTGCGGCAGCACATGCGCCTCACGGCGGACCTTCTTGGTCGGCGCCACAACCTCAGCCGTGCCGGTGACGACCTCCTTGCCATCCTGGTTCCGGCAGAGACAGTCGAAAATCACGATCTTCGCGTCATCACGCTTTTCACGCGCGGTGACCGTGACGGTGAGAACGTCACCCAGGACGACCGGGCGAAGGAAACGCAGATCCTGGCCAGCATAAATGGTGCCCGGACCGGGCAACAGCGTGCCCAGCACCGCCGAAATAAGCGATCCGGACCACATGCCGTGGCCGACCACTTTCTGGACCAAGCTGTCGGCTGCGTATTCTTCATCAAGGTGGGCAGGGTTGATGTCACCCGAAACAGTCGCGAACAGCTCGATATCCGACATCGTCAAGCGCCGGGACAAGCTGGCCGACTGGCCGATTTGGATCTCTTCGTACGTGACGTTCTCAATCATAACGGCGTCCCCGTTCTTGACCACATCGGTCGCGATGTTCATGCTGATGCGCTCTTAAGATAAATGGTTATAGCAGCCTCAAACCCTGTTGCGCCCTTGAGTTGTGCGCCGCAGCGCGCGCTCTCTGGACCAAGAGGGCGGCCCCCGCCGATCCAACAGCGAAAACCGGACGACGCCAGCAATGTGTGACGGTTTCCGTCAAAAGCTATCGAATTGGGATGGGCCGATGCCCCGTTTACTATTGATCTATGGAGAAAGTCAAGTTACCCGGAGCAGGCCTCACTAAGGCATCCCGATCATTGCTTGGCGCTCAACTGTTCGATACTCAAGCGAATCGGCATTGTAAAACCCGGATCCCACGTCAAATTCTTGCGAATCCACAATAAAAACAACGTGCTGTTGTGCAGCATAACCCTGCTGCACCGCAGCAGCGATCTCTGGGTGACGTCGTCTCGCAACGGGACCAGCAGATTTTTGTGCGCTGCGACATAATGGAGCACCCCCCATCACCCATACCCGGTCATCTATGTCCGGTCGCCGGGGGCGACGGCGACGCAGGTCCGGCCCGTCTTCTGGAGCTGGGTGCAGGCGTTGCGGGCCGCCTTCTCGTCCAGCCCGACCAGACGGGCGCGGTACACCTTACCCTTCTTGCTGGCGATCGCGACGACGCTCGGCTTGGCTTTACTCAGCAGACGGGGCAGTTTCTGTGACGCCTGGGTCAGCGCCTGCTGGCCAGCTGTTTTTGAGCCAAAGGCCCCGATTTGCACGCCCCAGCCCTGGGTTACGGCGCGCGGCCTCGGCAACGATGATTTCGACGCCACCTTCTTGATGGCGGAGGGGACCTTGATGGCGGAAGAGGCCTTGATGGCGGAAGGAGCCGGAGGAGCAGCCTGCACCTTCGCAACCGCGACGGCCTGAACCGGCGGAGAGGCTTGCGCCACAACGGGGGCAAGCCCCAGCTTGGCAAAAGAATCATCCAGCAGCGCGGCCATGCGTTCATCGCGCGACAGCGCCGACTTTCCGCCCATCACCACCGCAACCAGCCGGTGACCACCGCGCACCGCCGACGCCGCGAGGTTGAAACCGGACGCCACGGTGTAGCCGGTCTTGATCCCGTCCATGCCCTCATAACGGGACATCAAATGGTTGTGGTTTTTGATCGGACGACCGCCATAGATGAAGCTGCTGCGGCTGAAGTAAGGGTAGTATTTTTGATGATCCTTCAGCAACGCCAGCGACAGCGCGGCCAGGTCACGCGCAGTCGTTAGTTGGCCGGGATTGGGCAGGCCGCTGGCGTTGTAGAAGACGGTGTCCTTCATGCCGATGTCATGGCCTTTGCGGGTCATCATTTCGGCGAAGCCGCTCTCGCTTCCACCCAACGCCTCCGCCAGCACCACCGCCGCGTCATTGGCCGATTTGGTGACGAGAGCGAGAATCGCCGTCTCCACCTTGATGGTCGAGCCGGCGCGCAGGCCGAGTTTGGTTGGCGCCTGCGCCTGCGCCTGCTCGGACACCGGCAGATCCTGGGCAAGGGTTATTGCGCCCGCGTTCAGCGCATCGAACGTCAGATAGAGCGTCATCATTTTGGTCAGCGAAGCCGGCGGCGTCAGGATACCGGCATCCTGCTCATACAGAACGCTTCCCGTGCGCGTATCGATAACGATAGCCTCGTATTGAGCAGCCGACACCGCATGACTCCCCAGCGCCACCACGCAAGCAAGCATCGGCATGAGGAATTTAAGAAAAGCAGGAATTGATGGCCTGTTCCGCGCCTTTTGCGCGATCGATTCTGATATCATGACAATTTCAAGTTGCATTACAGACCTGCTATCCCTAAAAATACACATTGCCAATAAACACACGTTGAATTCACGCGGCATCGAAATCTAGCGAGAATCCCTTAATTTCCTACTTCCATAGCATCCCGCCCACACCGGCAAAAATGGACTATGCTATCCCCCAATCCTCCACGTGATGTGTTGTGCGAAGAGAGCGAACCCTTCCGGCGCCAAGGGGCATCATGGCGATAAAGATCCTGACGATCCAGAGCGTGGCGAACCGGGGGCTGATGGTGGCGACCACGCTCCTGGCGGTCGGCTGCGCCTCCGCTGAAATGCCCGATGACCCGACCGCACGCAGGCTAAGCTGGATCAGCTATCTCAGCGGCGAAGACCTGCGCCAGGATTGCCACAAGGAAGGCCTGGAACGCTACCGGCTGGTTTTCAACGCTGACGACAATCAACACATCCGAACCTACGACGTAACCGGCGACCCAGGCGACGGCAGCGCCAACCTCCAGACGCGAATCATCGCCGCCGCCGACCTCTCCCGCGTGAACGCGGCGGACCCCATCGCCAGTGTGCATGGACAGACGGCGCAAACCCGTCTGGCGCCGGAGCAGTTCGGGGCGTTCATGCTGGCCTTAAGCGAGAGCGGCGCCTTTGAAGCCATACCGGAGCGGCTGCGCCTGCCGTCCGGGGGCATCCTCTGGCTGGTCAGCGGCTGCCACAAGGGGCGCTGGTTCTTCTCCGCTTTTCCTCAGCCCGCCAACCGGTATGTCGATGCCCGCTTCCTCGCTCCCTTGCGGAAGATCAGCCGTCCGCTTCCCCTGCCGGCGTCCACCCCGTTGAAGTGATAAATAAAATTATCATTGACACCGGGGAAGACCCTTCCTACTTAAGCTTTGTTGCAATGCAGCATAAACCGCGTCGTCTCCCTTGCGAGATCTGATGCGGAAATATGGTTCAAAAAAGGGAAGACACGACGTGAATATGACCGCCAAGGCCAAGCCCGCAGCCAACCTGATTATCGACGACGTTGCTCCTCAGGCAGCCCTCACTCACGATGTCGCCTCTCAAGCGAAAGACCGCTTCGAGAGCATTGTCAAGGTAAGCCAAGAGCAAGCCCAGAAGCATTTCGAGCAGACCGTCGCGACCACCAAGGAGCAGGTCGAGAAGGCCTCCTCCCGCTGGATGAAGAGCTACGAAGAATACGCGGCGTTCCGCAAAGCCAGCATGGAGGCTCTGCTCAAGTCCAGCACCATCGCGACAAAAGGCGCTGAGGACATCAGCAAAGAGATGATTTCTTTCGCGCAAGCGTCCTTTGACAAGTCCCTGGCGGCCAGCCGCGCCTTGCTGTCGGTGAATTCGATCAACGAGATGGTCGATTTGCAGAAAACCTATGCCCAGCAGAGTGTGGACGCCCTGGTCGCCCAGGCGTCCCGGATGCAGGAACTGAGCATGGGCGTCGTCACCGAGGCTCTCGCCCCGTTGAACACCCGCATGAGCGCAACGGTGGAGATGTTCACCAAGCCGCACACCGCCTGATCGGCGCCGTTTCTTTTTAAAAAACGGCCCGGTGGTCCTCTCGACCACCGGGCCGTTGCTGTTTTAGAGCTGACTCACGCGCCCGGTCTTTATAAGGCCGAACGCGATCCGCTCCAAGGAAGCGCTTTGGGCCCAAACTTTTGTGCACTGCACAAATTTATTGACACGCCCCCTACCCGCTTGTATTGAAGACTCATGCTGCAATGCAGCAAAAAAATACAGCCCAGAGATAAAGGGCCCTGAGCTTTATCAATCTCCCCCGCGCCGGTCGCCACATTCTGGGGCCAACGCGGTCAGACGCGAGGAACGAAGATGAATAAGAACACCACTCCCCAGGCGCTTTTTGAAAACGCCGTGGGGCAATTCAAGCAGAATTTCTCCAATCAGAATTTTGAAGGCTATGCCAAAGCCCAGCAGGCGCAGATCGAAAAGACCTCGGTCCAGCTCTTGAAGGGGTATGAAGATTTGAAAGCTCTGACCAAGGGCAACGCCGACGCCATGGCCGAGGCTAGCGCCACGATGATCCGCGGCGCCGAGCAGGTTAGCTGGCAGGTCGCCGCTTTTGCTCAGGCTTCGCTGGAAAAGAGCGTCGCCACCAGCAAGGCCGCCTTCACAGCCAGGAGCTTTCGCGATCTGATCAACCTCCAGAACACGTATGTCAGACAATCCTTCGAGGCTCTGGTCGCCGAAACCACCAAACTGCAAAACCTGTCGGTCAAGGTCACGAATGAGGCGCTCGCTCCGCTGAGCACCCGCGTGAATCTTACCGTCGGAACGTTGACGAAGCCGCTGGCCGCCTGATCAGCCAGAAGCCGCAAGGCTTAAGGATGAAGGCTCGAAGGGCGTGCGCCTTTCGGGCCTTCTTTGTTTTTTCGCCTCATTTCGAAGAACAGTTTTTCGCATCCCAGCCTTCACAATTTTATCACCACCTCATGCCGGCTGAGCGGTTAGTCTGTTCTTTTCCGGAAAACCTCGGAGATGAAGCGGCCATACGGCGCCCCCTCTCCTCTTTGGCGGAGGAAAGCTCTGCGGTCCTTCCGATGGGACATCCGCCAAATGGGGACGTGCGCAATCATGCCCTTCCATCCACCCTCGGAGTGCTCATATTATTAATGCGATGTACATCGCTGAGATCACTGTAGAGGCCATGACCGACTCTGATAGACATGAAAATGAGGGAACTGGCACGGGCGTGGTCATAAAAGCCAAGCCCAAGACAAAAAAACCCTCGATGTACAAAGTTTTGATGCTGAACGACGACTACACACCGATGGAGTTCGTTGTCCATGTGTTGGAGCGTTTTTTCGCCAAGTCACGCCAGGAAGCGATGACGATCATGCTGAATGTACACCGCCGAGGCGTGGGCGTGTGCGGTGTGTTCACGTACGAAGTCGCAGAGACCAAGGTAACCCAGGTCATGGACTTCGCCCGTCAGCACCAGCACCCTCTGCAATGCACGCTTGAAAAGGATTAGAGACGAATATGCTGTCGCGTAATCTTGAACAGACGCTGCATCGAGCCCTCGCCTATGCGAATGAGCGCCGGCACGAATACGCGACGCTCGAACATCTTTTGCTCGCGTTGACGGAGGATTCGGATGCCCTGGCGGTGCTCAACGCCTGTGGGGTGGAAGTCGGACACCTGCGGGCGGAACTCTCGGATTACCTCGACAATGAGCTTGCGAACCTGATCGCCAACAGGCCCGATGAAGCCAAGCCTACGGCTGGGTTTCAGCGGGTTCTCCAGCGCGCAGCGATCCATGTTCAATCATCGGGTCGTGAGGAAGTGACGGGAGCAAACGTCCTCGTCGCTTTGTTCTCAGAGCGTGAAAGCCACGCGGTTTATTTCCTGCAAGAACAGGAAATGACCCGGTTCGATGCGGTGAACTACATCTCTCACGGTATCGCGAAGGCTCCGGGCCGCGCCGAAACCAAGCGGGTGTCTGGGGCCGACGACGACGCTACGGCGGAGAAAGTCGTGAAGAAAGGCAGCGAAGCACTGGATGCCTATTGCGTCAACCTGAACAAAAAGGCGGCGAGCGGGAAGATCGACCCTCTCATCGGCCGAGAGCAGGAAGTCGAAAGGACCATCCAGATCCTTTGCCGGCGCTCCAAGAACAACCCGCTCTATGTGGGTGATCCTGGCGTCGGCAAGACAGCCATCGCCGAGGGACTGGCCCGCCGCATCGTGCACGGCGAAGTGCCCGAGGTATTGAAAAGCTCGACCATCTTCGCGCTCGACATGGGCTCCTTGCTGGCGGGCACGCGCTACCGCGGCGACTTTGAGGAGCGCTTGAAGGCGGTCATCGCCGAATTGGAGGCGCTGGATAACGCCATCCTGTTCATCGACGAGATCCACACGGTGATCGGCGCCGGTGCGACCTCCGGCGGCGCCATGGACGCATCGAACCTGCTGAAACCAGCGCTTGCCTCCGGCACGCTGCGCTGCGTGGGCTCGACGACGTACAAGGAATACCGCAACTACTTCGAAAAGGACCGCGCGCTGGTCCGGCGCTTCCAGAAGATCGACGTCAACGAACCGACCATCGAAGACGCGATCAAGATCCTTCTGGGCATCAAGCCCTACTACGAGCGGCATCACCGCGTGCGCTACACCAATGACGCGGTGCGCTCGGCGGTTGAGCTGTCGGCGAAATACATCGGCGACCGCAAGCTGCCCGATAAGGCCATCGACATCATCGATGAGGTCGGCGCGGCGCAGATGCTTCTGCCGGAGAGCAAGCGCAAGAAGACCATCTCGGTGAAGGACGTGGAAGCGGTTGTCGCCAAGATCGCCCGCATCCCGCCGAAGTCGGTCAGCCGCAACGACCGCGAAGTGCTCAAGAGCCTGGAATCCGACTTGAAGACCATGGTCTTTGGCCAGGAGAAGGCCATCGACACGCTGGTCTCGGCGATCAAGCTGGCGCGGGCTGGCCTGCGTGAGCCGGAAAAGCCCATCGGCAACTATCTGTTCACCGGCCCGACCGGCGTCGGCAAGACCGAAGTGGCCCGCCAGCTTTCAATGACGCTGGGTATCGAGCTGACCCGCTTCGACATGTCGGAGTATATGGAACGGCACACCGTGTCGCGCCTGCTCGGGGCCCCTCCCGGCTATGTCGGCTTTGACCAGGGCGGTTTGCTCACCGACGCCATCGACCAGCATCCGCATTGCGTGCTGCTGCTGGATGAGATCGAAAAGGCCCACCCGGATCTGTTCAACATCCTGTTGCAGATCATGGATCACGGGAAGTTGACGGACCATAACGGCAAGTCGGTTGATTTCCGCAACGTGATCTTGATCATGACCTCCAACGCCGGGGCGGCGGATATGGCGAAGCCCGCCATCGGTTTCGAGCGGGAACGTCGGGAAGGCGCCGACATGGAAGCGGTGGAACGGCTGTTCACACCGGAGTTCCGCAACCGCCTGGACGCGATCATCCCGTTCTCCGCGCTGAGCCAGGACGTCATCAACCGCGTGGTGGAGAAGTTCATCATGCAGCTGGAGGTGCAGCTGGAGGACCGCGGCGTGTCGATCGAGCTGACCGACGCGGCCCGCGAATGGCTTGGCAAGAAGGGCTACGACCCGCTCTACGGGGCCCGCCCTCTGGGCCGCACCATCCAGGAACATCTCAAGAGGCCGCTGGCCGAAGAGTTGCTGTTCGGTAAATTGGCCAAGGGTGGCTTGGTGCGCGTCACGATCAAGGACGACAAGCCCGCCTTCGAGTATGTCGAGGGCCACCGCCCGAAACGCCGCACCGGCTCGGATGAGGACGAAATGGAGCAGGCATTGGTCCAGTGATCCTTTAACGGCGTGTCTGGGGTTAAGGGGGGCTTTAACGCCCCCCTTTTCGTTGAATCGGGTGTGACGCCAGTCGAGACGGAAGACCGATGTGCAATGATTACCGGTTGAAGCGGGATCTGGCCTCGATCGTGGAGGACTTCGCCGCCCTGACGATCAGGATCCGCTTCGGTGAAGGCGCGCCGAACATCGAGGCGCGCGACGACATCAGGATCACCGACGTGGCGCCGATCATCCGCACCGTGGACGGGCGGCGGAGCGAAGGCGATCTGGTGCAGCGGCGATGGAGCTGGCCGGGCCCGAACAAGCGACCGGTCTACAATTTCCGCTCCGAGGGCCGCGCCTTCACCACGAATCGTTGCCTGATCGTGACGGATGGCTTCTACGAGTTCACAGACCCGCAGGACCCCAAGAAGAAGCGCAAGGACAAATGGCTCTTCACCAACCGGGAGGAGCCGCTCTTCTGCATCGCTGGCATCTGGCGCGAGACCAGTGAGGGTGGCGAAGCCTTCACGATGCTCACCATGGACCCAGGGGCCGACATCGCGCCGTACCATGACCGCCAGATCGTCATCCTTGAACCCGACGCCTGGGCTGACTGGCTCGATCCCTCTGTTCCGGCGCGTTCGCTGATCCGACCGCTTCCGGCTGGAACGTTGCGGGTGGAGCAGGTCGGCTAATCCTTCATGCCGGCCCTTGGGCAGAGCCAGAGGGGCGTGGCCGATGCCTTCCTTCGTGATCATAGGGATAAAGCATTCGTCATATCCATGAAGGCCAGGATGACGGCATTCTTCGATGGAGGGTATTGTTCCCTTATGGGACCCTATCCAAATTGGTGGTATAAAATTCTTCTTCCACAAAAAATGGATCATCAATGTTTATAGCTGTTCTTCGTGGCCTTGGCGTCACGGTCGCCAGCGCGGCCTTATCCCTTGCCCTTGTGACGCCCGCCACCGCTGGGGATCACGACGACCATGATCATGGTCGTGGCCACGCCTGGGGCCATCATAAACACCACCACGACCGTCCCATCATCGTCAAAAGGGCGCCGCCCCCGGTGGTGATCGTTCCCCCTGGCTCCCACGTAATTGTGGCCCCACCGCCAGCGGTTATCATGGCGCCCCCTCCCGCCGTCGTGTACGCGCCGGTTGCGCCAATTCCCACTCCAGGCGTCAGCATCCAGATGAATCTGCCATTGCGCTGAGTGGGTGAGGAATTCCGTCACGTCTTGCGGTAGGGAGAAAGTTCGGCCAGCGCCGCGGTTTCATAGGCGACGGCCTGGCGCTCCCGCTCCAGATGGGCCGCCAGCGTACGGCGGAAACC
Source organism: Azospirillum sp. (assembly GCA_031546725.1). Lineage (GTDB taxonomy): Bacteria > Pseudomonadota > Alphaproteobacteria > Azospirillales > Azospirillaceae > Azospirillum. The sequence continues at coordinate 4,704 of JAVBJZ010000035.1, read as the reverse complement.
GGCGTCTTGAATCCAATGGAGGCTGTGCGTCAGAACCGGAAGGTAACCGCGCTGGATCTTGTGTTCCCCCTGCGCCCCGGCCTCGACACGCGAGAGGCCGTGCGCGATGGCGAAGTCCAAGGCCTGATAATAGCAAGCCTCAAAGTGCAAAAACCGATAGCGCCCGTCAGACCCCCAATTACGGCCATACAACACGCCGCCGCCCATCAGATTGAGCGCCCCGGCCACCCATCTCCCGCGATCTTCGCACAGCACCAGCACGACGGCGTCAGCCATGGTCTCGCCCAGGCGGTGGAAGAAAGCTGATGTCAGATAGCCGCCGCCCCATTTGCGGTCGGCTGTGTCGGTGTAGAAGCGGTGAAAAGCCTCCCAATGTTCCGGCTTCAGCGCATCGCCGGTCAGTGTGTGCAGGCGTACGCCGCTGTCCTCAACGGCGCGGCGTTCATGCTTGATCGTCTTGCGCTTGCGGGCGCTGAGCGTGCCCAGGAAATCATCGAAGCTGCCATAGCCGTGGTTGTCCCAATGGTACTGCACGTCCAGGCGGTGCAGCCACCCCGCTGCTTTCAGGCGCTGCTGTTCCTCCGCCAAGGGAAAGGTGACGTGCGCCGACGACAGGCCATAGTGGCGAACCACCTCTTCCAGCGCTTGGACCAGCGCATCGGCGACCGCTGGCCCGGCGTCGGCGCGCAGCAGCAGACGCGGCCCGGTCACCGGCGTGAAGGGCACCGACACCTGAAGCTTCGGGTAATAGCGCCCCCCCGCCTGTTCGTAGGCGTTCGCCCAGGCATGGTCGAAAACATATTCGCCATAGGAATGCGTCTTGAGATAGGCGGGGACCGCGCCCTGCACGCCCCCTCGCGCATCCAGCGCCACGAGATGCGCCGGCTGCCAACCGCTTTGCGCGGTGGCTGAGCCGGACTCCTCCAGCGCCGCCAGAAAAGCGTGCCGGACAAACGGGTTGTCGCCTCCGGCGCAGGCATCCCACTGGCCGGTGTCCACCGCGCCGATGCTGTCCAGGATTTTGACGGTGATGGCGTCACTGCCGTCGGGCATGTTTCCTCCTACACCAGTTCAAACACCGCCTCCACCTCGACGGCGACATTAAAGGGCAGCGATGGGGCGCCGACGGCGAAACGGGCGTGCCGCCCGGCGTCACCGAAAACCTCCACCATCAATTCCGAGGCGCCGTTGATCACCGCAGGGTGGTCATGGAAATCCGCTGCGGAATTGACGAACCCGCCAAGCTTCAAGCAGCGCGCGATGCGATCGAGATCCCCGCCGGCCACGGCCTTGGCCTGGGCGAGAATGTTGAGACCGCACAGGCGGGCCGCCTGTTTGCCTTCTTCAACCGAGAACTCCTGGCCGACCTTGCCGATGAAGCGCCGTTCGCCGTTCCAGACCGTCACTTGGCCGGAGATATACAGCGTCTTGCCGGAAATCGTCGCCGGCACATAGGCGGCCACCGGCGCTGCGGCCTGCGGAAGCTCAATTCCCAACTCTCTCAGGCGCGCTTCGATGCGTCCGTACATATTTTTCTCCCCCTATTGTGGTGTTCTTTCGCGCCGCTGACGATCGTGTCAGCGCAGCGCGTCATTGAGCAAGGCGCGGGCGTCGGCGGCAAGCCGGGCGCGCGAGCCAGACAGCGTGTACATCATGTGACCACCATCATAAACCGATACACGGATGCGGTCACGCTGCCCCGGCGGCAATTCGATCTGCGCCGCCAACCAGCGCGAGGCGAGATAGGGCGTCACCAGATCGGTGCGTCCATGCGCGATCATCGCGTGCAACCCCGGCGTCAGCGTCAAGACGGTCTGGAGTTCCTCCAGGGCGCTGGCATGGCCATGGCGTGGCCATTCCCACCCACGGCTCACCGCTTGACTAAGCAGCCGGAACGGGACCTCGGTGCGGACATTAAGATCCTGCTGGGCATAGCCGGCGAACGCCGTGGAATAGACGGGCACGGCGCCGGCAAGATAGGGGTCTTCCCGCACGCGGGACGAACCGGGATCCGGGTCCGGGCCGGTGAAGGCGGCGTCATAGAGGCTGAGCACTCGCCCCTGGTCGCGCAGCAATTCGCGGGCGAAGACCCGCGCCGGCACCCGTCCGCGATGCCGGGTCACCATCGCGACCGGCAGGCCGATCATCTGCGCTTCCTCGGCGAACAGCCCGCTCGACGCCTCAAGCCGCCCGAGGTCCAGCGTCGCCACCCCCGACAACCAGCCGGTCAGCGCGAAACGCTCGGCCTGTTCGGCGGCTTCCGCCGGGGTTCCCCCTGCCCCCCGCCCGTGCGCGGCGGCGCCCGCCGCCATCGACGGGAGCCTGAAGGCATCGGTGAGCAGCCCGGTTTCCTCGTCGGTGATGGTCCCAAAATCAAGGACCGGCGACACCATGGCCAGGGCGTTGACCGCCACGCCCGCGTTTCGGAACAGCTCATCCGCCATCTTGACGATTCGGAAGCCGCCGTAGCTCTCCCCCACCAGCAGCTTGGGCGACGCCCAGCGGTCGTTGCGGGCGAGCCACAGCCGCACGATCTCCGACAGATAACGGGTGTCGGCGTCGACTTTCCAGAACCGCTTCTCCGCCTCTTCTCCATCCTTCAGCGCACGGCTGTAGCCGGTTCCAACCGGATCGATGAAGACCAGATCCGTGAAGGCCAGCCAGCTGTCCGGGTTGTCCACCACCGCCGCCGGCGGGCGCGGCGGCGAGCCATCCTCGTTGAAGCGCACCATTTTGGGCCCGAGCGCCCCCAGATGCAGATACGCCGAGGACGCGCCGGGGCCGCCGTTGAAGACGAACGCCACCGAACGCCGTCCCGGTTCAGCGCCATCGAGGGTGTAGGTGGTGGTGAAGACGCGCGCCAGCACCTCCTCCTTGCCCGCTTCCTTCACCGGCAGGAATTCGGCCACGGCGGTGTAGGCGAGCGTGCCGGAGGGGAGAGCCAAGCTGTGATGCGTCAGCGTGCGTTGCGCATCGAAGGGCGCCGCAGACTTCTCGGCAGATTGCGTCTTCTCGGCAGGTTGCGTCTTGAGTTTTGCCTCCGCTCCACCGTCTTGGGCCAAGACCGCGGTCGGCGACGCAAACGCCACGACGAGAAGAAGAGCAGCGCAGAAACGGTGGAACGGCATCGGAAAAGATCTCATCGTCGTGGATGGTGGGCTCCGCCCATGCCGTAGATGGTGGGCTCCGCCCATCATTCCAACGCGGGAGACGCTGGAGAGGGGCAAGGACGATGAATGGCTGGGGAGCATTACGGACCACCGGATGTTTCTAATCCGTGGATTGATTCGGATGGAATCGTATGACCTCTTACATCATGGCGTTGGTGTGCATCGGTGTGCTCGTGCTGCTGGTGGCATGGTTGCCGATGCTGCTGAAGGAATTACCGCTCTCGCTGCCGATTTTCTGCGTGCTGTTCGGCTTCGCTTTGTTTCAGATTCCCGCGCTGCACTTTCCCGATCCGCTGCAATATCCCCAGACGACGGAACGGCTGAGCGCGTTCATTGTCATCGTCGCCCTCATGGGGGCCGGGTTGAAGCTCAACCGACCGTTGGGCTGGCGATCATGGGCGGTCACATGGCGGCTTCTGGGGATCACCATGCCCTTATCCATCATCGGCATCGCGCTGATCGGCTGGGGGGTGATGGGCCTGTCAGCGCCCGAGGCGTTGCTGCTCGGCGCGGCGCTGGCCCCGACCGATCCGGTGCTGGCTTCCGACGTGCAGGTCGGACCGCCCTGCTCGGGTGAGGAGGACGAGGTGCGCTTCAGCCTGACTTCGGAAGCGGGTCTCAACGACGGCCTCGCCTTCCCCTTCGTTCACCTCGCCATCGTTCTGGCGTCCGTCAACGCCGCCAGCGAGGGCTGGCAGACGCAATGGCTTGTCATCGATGTGGTGTGGAAGCTGGGGGCCGGGATCGCTGTCGGTTGGCTGGTGGGGAAGCTGCTGGGAATCCTCACCTTCCGCTTGCCGAACCGGGCCAAGCTGGCGCGCAGCGGGGATGGTTTCGTCTCGTTGGGGATCACGCTCATCGCCTATGGGGTCACCGAACTGGTGCATGGCTACGGTTTCCTGGCGGTGTTCATCGCCGCCCTCGCCTTGCGGCACGAAGAGCGGACGCACCATTACCACGACACGCTGCACAATTTTATCGAGCAGACCGAGCGGTTGTTGATGATGGGGTTGCTGGTGCTGTTCGGTGGCGCGCTGGCGCGCGGGCTTTTGGAGCCCTTGACCTGGGCGGCGGTGCTGGCGTCCGGGGCGATTCTGTTTCTGGTGCGCCCGGCGGCTGGCCTGGTTGGGTTGATGGGAAGCCCGCAGCCCTGGAGCGAGCGGACAGTCATCGGCTTTTTTGGTATCCGGGGAATCGGCTCGTTTTATTACTTGGCCTACGCGCTGAACCAAGGCCCGTTCACCCGACCGGATTTCCTATGGGCGGTCATCGGCTTCATCGTTCTGCTGTCCATCACCGTGCATGGCACGACGGTGACCCCGGTCATGCGTTGGGTGGACGGCGACCGCTCCCGCCGCCATGCCGCGCAACCGGAATCGCCATAACCGGCGCGTAAGATTGGAAAACAGGGGAGCGGGTGGACGGTGGCGCCCCAACCGCAAAAACCACCCCCCCAAAAGAACAACCGCGGAGGCAAAAATCGCCCAAACGAGTCGGGGTGGGGTAAACCGACAGGGGGGCCGGAGAGGCCACG
>JAVBJZ010000093.1:0-63743 GCA_031546725.1 Azospirillum sp. | reverse complement strand
GGTGGCGGGTCCTGTGGACCCGCCGAGCCGCCTTTAAGAAGCTGGTTTCGTTCCATCGCCTGACGATTTCGCCTTTGGCAGGACGTGCTTGATGTGCAGTTCCGCAAGGCGCGCCGGTTCCACCGGCGCGGGGGCCTGCATCAGCAGATCCTCAGCGCGCTGGTTGAGCGGGAAGGCGATGACCTCGCGGATGTTCGGCTCATCGGCCAGCAGCATGACGATGCGGTCGATGCCCGGCGCCGAGCCGCCGTGCGGTGGGGCGCCCAGCTTGAAGGCGCTCAACATGCCGCCGAAGCGGGTTTCCAGTTCCGAGGGAGGATAGCCGGCGATGGCGAAGGCTTTGTACATCACCTCCGGCAGATGGTTGCGGATGGCGCCGGAGGACAGCTCCACACCATTGCAGACGATGTCGTACTGGTAGGCTTTGATATCCAGAGGGTTCATCTCTTCCAACGCCTTCAGGCCGCCTTGCGGCATGGAGAAGGGGTTGTGGGAGAAAATCACCTGCTTGGCGTCTTCATCGTACTCGTACATCGGGAAGTCGACGATCCAGCAGAAGCGGAAGGCGTTCTTCTCGATGAGGTCCAATTCCTGGCCCAGCTTGGTGCGGGCCTGGCCGGCCAGCTTGGCCGCGGGAAGGGGTTGGTCGCAGACGAAGAAGACGGCGTCGCCATCCTCCACGCCGGCCAGCCGGCGCAATTCGGCCTGCGCCGCCTCTGGCACGAACTTGGCGATGGGGCCCTTGCCGCCAGCCGCCTCGAAGAGGATATAGCCCAGCCCTGGCGCACCCAGCGTCTTGGCCCAATCGTTCAGCTTGTCGAAGAAGCTGCGCGGCCGGTCGGAGACCTTCGGCGCCCGGATGGCGCGAACCGCGCCGCCGGCGTCGATAATCTGGCGGAAGGCGCGGAACTCCACGTCATCACGCTTGAACACCGCAGTGACATCGACGATCACCAGCGGGTTGCGCAAGTCCGGCTTGTCCGAGCCATAGGTCAGCATCGATTCATCGAAGGGGATTCGACGGAACGGCGGCTTGTCGACCGCTGGCGGGATTTCGCGCCGGTAGGCGCCGAACTCGTCGAACACGCCGTGCAGCACCGGCTCGACGGCAGCGAAGACGTCGTCCTGGGTGACATAGCTCATCTCCAGGTCGAGCTGGTAGAACTCACCTGGCGAGCGGTCGGCGCGCGCGTCCTCATCGCGGAAGCACGGGGCGATTTGGAAATAGCGGTCGAAGCCGGCGACCATGAGGAGCTGCTTGAACTGCTGCGGCGCCTGCGGCAGGGCATAGAACTTACCGGGGTGGATACGGCTGGGCACCAGATAGTCGCGCGCGCCCTCGGGGCTGGAGGCCGTGAGAATCGGCGTCTGGAACTCGGTGAAGCCTTGCTCGATCATGCGGCGGCGGATCGACGCGATAACGCGGGAACGCAGCACGATGTTCTCATGGATGCGTTCGCGGCGCAGATCGAGGAAGCGGTAGCGCAGGCGCACCTCCTCACCCGTGTCGGCGTCCTGGTTGACCGGCATGGGCAGCGTCTCGGCCTCGCTCTGGATCACCAGATCCTGGATTTGCACCTCGATGCGGCCGGTCGCCATCTTGTCGTTGATGGTCTCCGGCGTGCGCCCGACCACCGTGCCGGTGATGGTGATCACCGATTCGAGCCGCAGGCGGTCGGCGATCGCGAAGCTGGCGTTCGAGGTGTCGACCACGCACTGGGTGACGCCGTAGTGATCCCGCAGGTCGATGAACAGAAGTTGCCCATGGTCGCGCTTGCGGTTGATCCAGCCCGATAGGCGGACGACGGAGCCAGCATCCTTGTCACGGAGTTGGCCGCAGGTATGGGTGCGATAGGGGTGCATGGTCAAGGTACCCTGAAGAATCCGGTCGGACCGGCGCGGGAAAAGGCCGCCAAGAGCACACCGCCGGGCTTTGAATGTCAAGCGCGCACGACGCCGCTGGAAGGCGGCTTACACGAATTCGTGCCGTATCCCTCTTTACCCCCTCCCTCATGATCCCCAACAATCTGCGTGGGGACAACCGGGGTTATGATGCGTTTCCTCTTGATGTTTTGCTCTTGATGTTTGAAGTAGAGGAGATCGGCGTCGGCTTAACAGGCTGAGCGTATAAATCCGCTCGTGAAATCAAGGCCTGCTGCGGACTCCGGTTCACTGTGAACCGGATCATGCGCTGGTCAAGGTCGCCGGTGAGGGCCGTGAAGGTCCCACGACCGACTCGTTTTGGATGACACAGCGGAATGCTTGACTTTGAGACGAGGGATAAGTCCCTTTCTGCACTTCTGGGGCGCCGGCACGGGCAATTCGGCAAAGCCCCTTTCCCCGCGACATTGGATCGAATGCGGCTATGACGCTCATTACCACCACTTCTGATCTTGAGGCGTTCTGCCGTGGTCTCGCAGGCGCTGAATACATTGCGGTCGATACCGAGTTTCTGCGCGAGAAGACCTTTTATCCGCAGCTTTGCCTAGTGCAGGTTGCGGGTCCGAACGCGGCGGTCGCCATCGACCCGCTGGCCCCGGGCATTGACCTTACCTCACTGATCGACGTGTTGAATGACCCTTCTATTTTAAAGGTTTTCCACGCCGCGCGCCAGGATGTGGAGATTTTTTTCCATCTCACCGGCAAGATTCCGCACCCGCTGTTCGACACGCAGGTGGCGGCCATGGTCTGCGGGTTTGGCGACAGCGTCAGCTACGAGACATTGATCACCAAGCTGGCGGGGGCGCGCATCGACAAGTCCAGCCGCTTTACCGACTGGTCGCAGCGGCCACTGACGGACCGCCAGCTTCATTATGCCCTGTCCGATGTCATCCACCTCCGCCCGGCGTTCGAGAAATTGCGCCGGCGCCTGCACCGCACAGGCCGTGAAGCCTGGCTTGAGGAGGAGATGGCGGTGCTGACCAATCCGGCGACCTACAGAGCCGAACCGGACACCGCCTGGATGCGCCTCAAGGTGCGGACCAACAAGCCGCGCTTCATGGCGATCTTGAAGGAGGTGGCCGCGTGGCGTGAACGCGAGGCGCAATCCCGTGATCTGCCCCGGTCGCGTGTGCTGCGTGACGAAGCGATGCTGGAGATCGCCTCTCACGCGCCCACCGGCATCGACGATCTCGCCCGCACCCGTGGCATGGGCCGTGGTTTTGCCGAAGGCCGTCAAGGCGTCGAGCTTCTCGCCGCCGTACAGCGGGGCCAGGCGATTCCAGAGTCGGAACTGCCCAGCCTCGAACCGCGCGAAGAGGCGCCGATGGGCATCGCTCCCATCGTTGAACTGCTGCGCGTGCTGCTGAAGATGAAATGTGATGAGAACCACGTGGCCAGCAAACTGGTCGCCTCCTCCGCGGATCTGGAAGCCATTGCGGCGGACGATGACGCCGACGTTCCGGCCCTGCACGGTTGGCGGCGCGAGCTGTTCGGTGACGACGCCATTGCTCTCAAACATGGACGCACCGCGCTGACAATTCTTGATCGGCGTGTCCGCGTCGTGCCGACACAAGTCATGGAAGACTAAGCTGAGAGAAAATTTACTGACGAATCAAAGATGACAGCGGATTCCGATTCAAAGTGAAGCGGCGTCTGTTGTAGCGGATGCGGGGGCTGCGTCTTAATGACAAGCCTCCGCTTCATTTACCAAAACAGAGATCAAAAAGTGATTCTGGAGATTTTCTCTGAGCAGCCCTAACGAAAAACCCGCAATTTATGGGAATCGTAAGTGGGGCGCCCTATCTGAAAAAGAGCAAGGTGGAAGTATGTCTCAGCAAAAAGAAACAGAGTCTCACGACAAAGCGCTGCTAAAGCTGCTGTACTCAGCAAAGAGTGAGTTGCAGGGCATGCGGTTAATCCACATGCATTTGTCTCTATTGAAAGAAAAAAAAGAGGCAACGCAGTCGACTGTACGCTCTATCATTGATGAGTTGGGAGCTGGAGCGTCGTATTTTCAGTCCTTTAATATATCGAATGGCGACGTTATCGTTTTATATAAAGGGTTGAGGCTGACGAGTGTTACTGATGTTTGTCGGATGATAGAAGGTTCTTTTCTATCCAAGACAGAATTAATAAAAAATAACCCATATTCAGAGCTCTCTCTCTACACAATTAAGGACATGTCGGTTAACATTGTTAATGTTACCCGCTTTATGGAAGAGCTTGAGAATAATAAATTAGAGGCTAAAACGAAGCCGCCCATTACGTTGATAGAATTGGATAAGCTTGAGCGATCAATATCTAGATTTGATATGTCATCATTTCTCTTTAATCAACCTATTATCAGTCTAGACCCTTCAGAAAAGAGAGAAGAATATTTAGAACTCTATATATCAATTAAATTGCTCCAAGAGCAACTCTGCCCAGACTACAGCTTGATGGCGGATCCGTGGCTTTTTAATTATTTTACGTCCCATCTTGATCTGTCTGTTCTGCGGGTGCTAAAGCATGATCTATCCATTCTAAATAATGGAAATATTGGTATTAATACAAACCTGTCAACCGTAATGTCCAACAGCTTCATAAAATTCGATGAAAGCTTGCCTGTTGGATTTCGTGGTAAAGTTGTTCTGGAAATTGCAAAAAGTGATCTTGTTGAAGACCTGACGTTATTCCAAGAGGTCGTTGAATTTGCGCAAGATCGCCAATATATGATCGCGGTAGACAGGCTAAACCCCTTTTGGGCAATCAATTTCGACCTGGAATATTTGAATGTCGACTATGCAAAAATCTTTTGGTCTCCTGAATTTCTGACTATGGACCAACGTTTGCAAGAGCGTTTGTTCGAGCGAATCAATCAGGGGCGTTGCCAGTTCATCTTGGCTCGCTGCGACACAGCGGCAAGCCTCATGTTCGCTGACAGGGCCGGTATCAAGCTGGTGCAGGGCCGTATGGTGGACATGATTCAGCGCAATAAGAAAGGCGGCACTATCGGCAACGCCATCGCCATCGCCAAAAGCAAGCGGGCTGACTCCGGGTCCTGACCGGGCAGGGTGATTGCTGACGGTGGGCTTTAGCTCTGTGCGGTGAAAACCACATCCGCGCGGCGGTTGAGGGCCTTGGCGAGAGCCTCCAGGCGGCGAAGAACCGATTCGCCGGCCAGCGCCTCGATGTCTTCCGGCAGCGCCAATGTCACGGTTTCGGCGCCGAGGGTAAGCGAGGTTCGCTGCAACAAGGCGTCGGCTCCGCCGGTCAGCATGTGGGCCAGACGCAACCCGAGCCCCAGCACCAGCGCGCGTTTCTGCTGCGTATCGCTGAGCAGGCCGCGCACAGCCTGGGTTATGGATGAATCGGCGGCGCCGGCATAACGGGCGAAGCCGGCCAAAGCCAGGAACACCCGCTCGGCGTGGCCAATGCCGGGGAAGGGAAAGCGCAGTATGCGCAAGAAGGCGTGCTCCGCCCGGTAATCGGGATGCTCCGCCCAACCGATATCGCTGAGCAGACAGGCGGCGAGGCGCAGGCGTTGCTGAGGGGGATCTTCACCGATGAACAAGCCCGCCGTCCAGGACAGCAACCGTGACCGATCCCCGCAGTAACCCAAACGCTGCCCCCAGTCGGCGCAGGCGCTGATCAACGGGTCTTCTTGCTGGCGTTCCTCCGGCAACAGCGCATAGACATACCCTTCGCGCAGGCCAAAAGCGGAAAACACCACCGTGGACGGAGCCGCCACCCGCAGCAACCGCTCCAGGATCAGGGCGGCGTAAGGCAATGTCTCGCGCCGCCGGCGCGAAGCGGACAGCTTGGCCAACGAGGACAGGCTCTGCCGCGCGATGAGATCGGCGAACTGCCGCATCTCGTCGGCGGCGACGGTGTAATGCTGGATGATGTGCAAGGGGTGCCGCGCCTGCTCCATGTGCAGCTTCGCCAGCGCCCGCCAGCTTCCACCGACCGGGTAGAAGCTTCGCCCCCGCGCGTTGCCGAGCCAGGGCAGGGCTTCGAGGCGCGGGTCGATGACCTTGATCAGGGCGCCGCGCCCGTCCCCCATCTCCATAAGGCGCAACGGCCCCAACGGCAGCGTCGTCTGCTGCCCAAGCCGGCGGGCCGCGATGTCCACCAGCTCCAGGCTGCCCCCGCCGAGATCACCGACCAGCCCTTCAGCATCCGGGGCGCCGGACAGGACACCATGCGCCGCCAGCCGGGCTTCCTCCTCGCCACTGATCACCCGAACCTTGAGGCCGGTGATTTTTTCCACCGTGCTGACGAAGGCGGGGCCGTCGCTGGCGTCCCGCACCGCCGCGGTGGCCAGCGCGTCCACCCGCGCCACCCCCATGCCCTGCGTAATCTGCTGGAACCGCGGAAGATGAGCCAAGGCGAGAGCCACCCCTTCGGGGTTCAACCGACCGCTCTTCTCGACACCACGGCCCAGGCCACACAAAACCTTCTCGTTGAAGATCGGCAGCGGTGACCGTTTCAGCGCATCATAGACCACCAACCGGATCGAGTTGGAGCCGATGTCGATGACGGCGACGCTGTTCGGTCGAACGCCGGCATGACAAGAGGCTGTTTCACTGGTCATCTCAGGACACCGTCTTCAGTTTGAGGCGTGGCGGCGTGCGCTTGCCGTTCAACGCCGACCCGCGCCCGGACAGGCTGGGGTTGGTCATGAAGTAGGTGTGCGCGCTGAACGCATCCGGGCCGGCGGTGACGCGGGTGTAGACGCCGTCGGGGCTGAGGATCCAGCCGTTCGTCTCATCCTTGAAATTGGCGACCATGATCTGATCCAGAACCTGCTCATGCACGGTGGGGTTCTCGATGGGCACCAGCGTCTCGATGCGGCGGTCCAGGTTGCGGGGCATCCAGTCGGCTGAGGACATGAAGACCTTGGCCTCCGGGCTGGGCAGCGCGCGACCGTTGGCGAAGCAGATGATGCGGCTGTGCTCCAGGAAGCGGCCGACGATGCTGCGCACGCGGATGTTTTCCGACAAACCTTTGATGCCCGGACGCAGGCAGCAGATGCCACGGATCACCATGTCCACCTGCACGCCGGCCTGGGACGCCTGGTAAAGCTTGTCGATGATCTCCGCATCCACCAGCGAATTGAGCTTCACCCAGATCTCCGCCGGCTTGCCGGAGCGGGCGTTGGCGATTTCCGCGTCGATCAACTCCATCAACCGCTTGCGCAAGGTGATGGGGGCGATGGCGATCTTATCCAGCACCTTGGGCGTGGCGTAGCCGGTCATGAAGTTGAACATCACCGCCGCGTCGTGGCACAGCGCCGGATCGCAGGTGAAGAAGGAAAGGTCCGTGTAGATCTTCGCCGTGATCGGGTGATAATTGCCGGTGCCGAAATGCACATAGCTGCGCAACGCTTTGTTCTCGCGCCGCACCACCAGCGATGTCTTGGCGTGCGTCTTCAAATCGACGAAACCATAGACCACCTGAGCCCCGGCGCGCTCCAGGTCGCGGGCCCAGCGGATATTGGCCTCTTCATCGAAGCGGGCCTTCAGCTCGACCAAGGCGGTGACCGACTTGCCGGATTCCGCCGCCTCGATCAGCGCCGCGACGATGGGGGAATCCTTCGAAGTGCGGTACAGCGTCTGTTTGATCGCCACCACCTGCGGATCGCGGGCGGCCTGGCGGACGAACTGCACCACCACCTCGAAACTTTCGTAGGGATGATGGACGACGATGTCCTTGTGGCGGATCGCGGCGAAGCAATCCCCGCCAAAGTCGCGGATGCGCTCGGGAAAACGGGTGTTGAAGGGGCGGAACATAAGATCGGGCCGCTCATCGACGATCAACTGCTTGGTGTCCACCAAGCCGATCAGCCCATCGAGAATGAACACGTTATCGCTGGATACGGCCAACTCCGCGCGCAGGAACTCGCGCAGATCCGGGGCCATGCCGACATCCACGGCGAGATGAATCACGCTGCCGCGCCGTCGTCGTTTCAGCGCGGTTTCAAAGGTGCGGACCAGATCTTCCGCTTCTTCTTCGATTTCCATTTCGCTGTCGCGCAAGATGCGAAAGACGCCGTGCGCCTTGACCTGGAAGGGCGGGAAAAGCTGGCTGATGAAGGCCAGAACCACCTTCTCGATCTGGATGAAGCGAATATCCGCGCCCGGCAGGCGGATGAAGCGGTCAAGCTGGGCGGGCAGCGGCAACAGCGCGTCCAGATGCGTGCCCTTGACCGGATCATGCAGTTGCAGCGCCAGCGAGAAGCCAAGATTGGGGATGAACGGGAACGGGTGCGCCGGGTCCACTGCGATGGGGGTCAGGATCGGGAAGATATCGTCAAGGAACTTGGCTTCCAGCCAATTGCGTTCCGCGCCCGTCAACTCGTCCGGTTGGACCACGCCGATGCCGTCGTCGCATAATTCCTGCTTCAGACAGCGCCACACCGCCTGCTGCTCGTTCAACAGCTCGATGATGCGCTGGTTGACGGCGGCAAGCTGCTGGGCGGGGGTCCGGTTTTCCGGGCTGGGAGTCTTGATGCCGGCGGCCACCTGTCCCTTCAAGCCGGCGACACGCACCATATAGAATTCATCCAGGTTGCTGGCCGAGATCGAGAGGAAGCGCAGCCGTTCCAGCAGGGGATGGTTGGGGTTCGACGCCTCTTCCAGAACGCGCTGGTTGAAGGCAAGCCATGACATTTCGCGATTGATGAAACGTTCCGGGGACTGTGGGTCGATCTGGAGCGCATCGAGTTGTTGAACATCAGTCACGGTGGCCTCGCGTCTGGTCCCGGAGGGACGGCTATGAAATTAGGAGTACGGCCTGCGGTATCCAGAGTACGATTTGGCGAAACGTTACGCTTGTCCAGTGAAAACCCCCCTTGTCTGGAGCCTTGCGCCATGAAGACACTCTGTCTGCTGCGTCACGCCAAAGCGGATCGAGCCAAAGCGGGCCAAGACGCCCCGGCGCTTTCCGATCACGACCGTCCCCTGGTTCCGCGCGGGGTGGCGGCGGCAGGTCTGGTTGGCCGCTCTTTCAAGCAACACGCCCTTCACCCCCATCTGGTTTTGTGCTCCACCGCCCGGCGGGCGACGGAAACGGCGCGTCTTATCCTGGCGGAACTCGACGCCCCGCCGCCGGTGGAATCCGAGCGTGGCCTTTATCTCTGCGGCGCGCAGGCCCTTCTCAAACGGTTGAACGAAGCGCCGGACTCGGTGGACACCCTCATGCTGGTGGCCCACAACCCCGATGTGCACATCCTGAGCGTCGCCCTGGCCGCCCACGGCGACAAGACGTTGCGCGGCGCGTTGCAGGACAAATTCCCCACCGGCGCGTGCGCCGTCGTGACGTTTGACACGGCGTGCTGGCGCGCTGTGGCAAGCGGCGAGGGCCGGCTGACCGCCTTCATCCTGCCGCGCACGCTGGTATGAGGCATTGAACGGTTCAAAGCGCATGACTGGGTTCAGCGACAAACTCTTTTTTATCGGTTGAGGGCAGGGTTACAGTGCCGGCTATGCAAGAATCCACCACCCCCACCGAATACGTCGCCAAGACAGTGCCGCTGATCGTTGCCTGTGCGCTGTTCATGGAGAATCTCGACGCAACCATCATCGCCACCGCGCTGCCGGACATCGCGCGTTCCTTGCATGAAAACCCGCTTCTGCTCTCGACGGCGATGACCTCGTACATGCTGAGCCTCGCCGTGTTCTTGCCGATCAGCGGCTGGATGGCCGATCGGTTCGGCACGCGCCGGGTGTTCGCGGCGGCCATCGCGGTGTTCACGCTGGGGTCGGTGCTCTGCGGTCTCGCCCAGAATTTGCCAACCCTCGTCGCCGCACGGATCGGGCAGGGGCTGGGGGGGGCGATGATGGTTCCGGTCGGGCGCTTGATCATTCTGCGCACCGTGCCGCGGCGGCAGCTGATCCGGGCGATGAGCACGGTCACCATGCCGGCGCTTGTCGGCCCGGCGATCGGCCCGTTGATCGGCGGCTTCATCGCCACCTACGTATCCTGGCGTTGGATCTTCTTGATCAATGTGCCCATAGGGGTGTTGGGTTTTATTCTGGCGCAGATATTCATCCCCGACGTGCGGGAACCGAATCCCGAGCCGTTCGACCTCACGGGCTTGCTGCTCAGCGGGGCCGGGCTCGCCGGGTTGATGTTTGTGTTCGAGAACGCCGGTCGGGGCGTTTTCGCGCCGAGCACCCTCATCATGGTGCTCATCGGCGGGGCGCTGTGCGTGGTGTTCTATCTTCGCCGGGCGCGGCGGCGGGCGCGACCGATCCTCGATCCATCGCTGCTGCGCCTGCCGACCTACGCCGCGGCGGTCATTGGCGGGGGGCTTTTTCGCATCGGCATCGGCGCTACGCCCTTCCTGCTGCCGCTGCTGTTCCAACTCGGCTTCGGCATGACGCCCTTCGAGTCCGGCAGCCTGACCTTCGCCAGCGCCGCCGGGGCGCTGACGATGAAGGCGTTGGCCGGACCGATTTTACGGCGTGTCGGTTTCCGGCGTCTGCTCATCGGCAACGCGGTGGTGAGCGGCGCGGTCATGGCGTGCTACGCGCTGTTCCAGCCGACGACCTCGCACGCGCTGATCCTCGGGATTTTGCTGCTTGGGGGATTCTTCCGCTCGCTGCAGTTTACCGGCGTGAACACGCTGGCCTACGCCGAGATGCCGGACAACCGCGTCAGCAGCGCCAACACCTTGGCCAACGTCATGCAGCAGTTTTCCCTCTGCCTTGGCGTGGCGATGGGGGCGTTGATCCTGCACATAACGCAGAGCTGGCATGGCGGAGCGCTCACGGCGGGTGATTTCGGCCCGGCTTTCGCCATCGTCGGCCTGCTGTCCGCGCTGTCGGCGATGATTTTCGTGCCGCTTCCTGCCGAGGCGGGAGCGGAAGTCAGCGGCCATCGGCGTGCGCCAGACCTCTTGAAAACAGATAAAAGCGATGAGGTGGAAACGGCCGGGCCGGTTTCTTAAAGACGGCTTGCCGGTGACGGAAAGCCTGACGGCGCTGTGACGGAAGAATTCTCTGGTGTTCATGCCGCGCGCTCTGGGGCACAATCGGACCATCATGCAGTCCTGGCTGAAAACTCTTTTGCTGAGCGTGCTGCTGGCCTTGCCGCCAGCGGCCCCATCGGTCTTCATCCTCAGCGGTCTGCTCACGGTGGGGACCCCATCGGTGGCGGAAGCACGGGCGGGCTCCAGCTCGTCCAGCGGCGGCTACAGCCGCAGCCGGTCCAGCAGCGGCTATAGCCGCCCGAGCGCCTCGCCGCGTACGCCCTCTTTCAGCGCGCCATCGGCGTCCTCGTCTTCGGGAAGCAGCGGCTATCGGCGCCCGTCTCTGGCGCCACCCGGCGCCGCGCGCCCGTCGCTCAGCCCGCAGAGCACGGCTGATCAGGAAATGTCGCGCCGGCAAGGCAGGTCGGCGTTGGAGAGCTACCGTCAAGCAGGGCAGCCCCAAGCCGCGCAACAGAACAATACCGGGGGCTTTTCCTCGACGGCGCGCCCAAACGGACCGTCAGCGGGTCCGCAGCGGCGGGGGCAGGCTGACGACGGGTTCGGCTATCAAGGCGGTGGTGGCTGGGGCGGCGGTAATTGGAGTGGGGGCGGCTTCAACCGGGGGGGCGGTGGTTGGGCGTCGGGATGGCAGCCGCCGCGCTACGCCAACAACACGTCGCCACGGTTCGGGGTATGGAACGGGCTCTTCCTCTGGTTCCTTTTGGACAACATGTCCCGCGCCGGCTCCGTTGACTTCTTCCACAACCACCGCGACGATCCCGGCTACGCGCAATGGCGCGCCGAGGCGGAAAAACGCGCCCAGACCGATGGGGAATTGCGCGGCAAGCTGGATCAGCTCGACCACAAGCTCGTGGAAAAGCAGGGCCAGCCACGGGACGCCAATTATCTGCCGCCGGATACGCCGCGCGAAGTCGCCGTGGCGGACAAGCCGCCGGCGCTCAACAAAACAGGAAATGGCATGGAACGCGGTCTTCTCCTTGTTGTGCTGCTGGTCGGTGGAGGGGTGCTTGTCATGTTGTGGTGGGCCAGGCGGCGTCAGGCGTCGCGTTCGGTTGGGGCTGCGTCAGCGCCCGGTCCGGTGGGAATGGCCGGTCGTATCCTGCATAACAAGCTCTCCGGCGAGCGTTACACACCGTCGCTGTTCCGTGTCGGCATGACGCTGACCGTCGATCCGACACCCTTCATCCTGGCCGGTGGCGCCATCAAGGCGCAACCGCCGGAAGCCGGCGCCAGCGGCGTGATCAGCGTTGAAGCGGTTGGTCGGCTGGAGGCGGATGGGGCCTCGCTGCACCGGCTCTATCTGCCGGGTGGGCGCAGTTTCTTCCAGCTTCACCTCGGCGCCGACGGCAGGCCGGATGAATGCCGCTATTTCTCCGCCATTGACGAGGTGACGCCGGCCAGCAAAGAGGATTGGGCGTTCTGGCTCGATCCGGTGGAGGGAATGATCGGCTGGCCGGAATTCCAGACCAAAGACGGCAAGCTCTACGCCCGGCAATGGGGCCCCGGTTCGGAACGCATAGCGCCGCGCGTGTTGTCCGAAACCCGCAAGGAGGTGAACGGGGAGCGGAGCCGCACCCTGCACGCCATGCTCTATGCCGCGCCAACCGGGGCCGCCGCGCCCGCGCCCGAAACTGAATGCATCCTGGTGTCGGCGGTGGAGGAGGGCGGGCAGGCCTGGATTGAAATTCACGCCGGCATCGACGTCAACCCCGCCACCCTGACGCTCGCCTGAGCAAAATATAAAGTTTCCAAAGCCCCAATAATAAGCCCCAATAGTAAGAAAGACTTTTTCCATGGAGAGCAACGCCACGCTGATCCTCAGCGGCCTTGAGACCGGCCTGCCGGTCCTGCTGTTGCATTTTGCCGCCACCATCCTGCTGTTTTTGATAGGGGTGGGCGCCTACATACTGGTGACTCCGCTGCGTGAGCGCGAGCTGTTGGCCAGCGACAACCGGGCGGCGGCCATCGTGCTCGGCGGTACGATGGTGGCGTTGGCGATTCCTCTGGCGGCGACGCTGGCGACCAGTTCGACGCTGCTGGACATCGTCATCTGGGGAGCGATCGCGCTGGTTTTGCAGATCGTCACATTCGGCGCCGCCGTGCTGCTGTTTCGTGATTTGCAACGGATGATCGAGAACGGCAATGTTGCGGTGGCCATGATCCTCGCTGCTCTACAACTCGGCATTGCGCTGCTCAACGCTGGCGCGATGGCTGGCTGAACCTTTCTGCAAGGAGATTTGAAGATGCTCTCGTTCATGCGCAACCTCGTTGGGGTGAAGAAGGACCAAGTCGTCCAGGGTGCGGTTGAGGCGCTGGTCCAATGGGACCCCAAGGCGGCGACCGAGGCGGAGCTGCGCACCATGGAAGAGAATCTGGACCGGCTCGGTCGGCAGGTCGCTGAGGCCCGCGCCACTTACGACCGGGAGAAGAAAGAGGCTAACGCCATCGCGCAGCTCTCGCACCAGCGCATTTCGGCGGCGGAGAACCTCCAGCAGCAGATTAACCGGGAAGGCGATTCGGCTCGCAAAGGCACTCTGGAGAAGAGCCTGGAGACCCTCGTGGGCCTTCTGGAGCAGATGGGGCCGGAGATCGACCGCGAATCCCAGGAAGCCGCCGACGCCGAGGATTTCCTCCAGATGCTGGAGGAAAACTACGCCAAGGCCGGCGAGAAGCTGAAGACCGCCCGCAGCGAGTTGAATCGCGCTGAACGTGACATGGCCCGGGCGGCTCAGCAGCATATCGTTGCTGAACAGCGCGCCGAGGCAGCCCGTCAAGCCGCCGGGCTGACCAAGGCCACCAGCGGGCTGGGCGTCGCGCTGAAGGCTATGCAGGATACGGCGGCTCGGGAAATGGTGTCGGCGGACGCGGCGAACGCCAAGGCCCGCTTGCTGAAGCCGACTCGGCCCGAGGAAGACGACCCGAACATCAAGGCGGCCCTGCAAGCCGCAGCCGGCACCCAGTTGCCGGCGCCAACGAACATCCTCAGCCGCCTGGATGCGATCAAGGCGCGGCAGCAGTAAGGAAAAGCGCAGAAAGCCCTTACCGGGCTGGCGAACCGCCGGCCCGGTATGAGCAGGGCAATCACATTAGAAGATACACTCCCTATTAGGAATACCGTCATCCCCGCGGAAGCGGGGACCCAGGCTTTCCGGCAAAGAAGATTCTTGGAGACCCTGGGTCCCCGCTTCCGCGGGGATGACAAATATATTAGAACGTGAAAGACTTAAGTCTCTCTATAAGAACCCTGTCTCTTTATGCAACTGCTCTGCGGTGTTGAATTTCCCGCTTTGATTTCCGTGTTGCCGGTGGCCAAGCAACGGTTGTATAACTCTCCAGTATGACACAACCGCGCCGCCCGCTCACCGACGCCGAACGAATCGACTGGCTTCGGCTCATCCGCACCGAGAATGTCGGTCCCGTCACCTTTCACCGGCTGCTCGATCAGTATGGCTCCGCCAAGCGCGCCATTGAGGTGCTGCCGGAACTGGCGCGCCGGGGTGGGCGCGTCAAGCCGCTGAAGATCATCCCCAAGGCGGAAGCCGAGCGTGAAGTGGCCGCCAGCGCTGCTCTGGGCGTCACCATGCTGTGTTCGTGCGAACCCGCCTATCCCGAGCCGCTGGCCGCCATCGATGACGCGCCGCCGGTTCTGTGCGTGCGCGGCCATGTCCACCTGTTGGCCCGCCGCGCCATCGCCATGGTCGGGGCCCGCAACGCCTCGCTGAACGGGCGCAATTTCGCCAAGAGGCTGGCGCGGGAGTTGGGGGAGGCTGGGTTGCTGGTTGTCTCCGGCCTGGCGCGCGGGATCGATGCCGCCGTGCATGAGGGGGCGCTGCCGACCGGCACTGTGGCGGTGATGGCCGGCGGGGTGGATGTCGTCTATCCCGAGGAGAACCAGGGGCTCTACCGCGACATCATGGCGCAGGGCGCGGTGGTGGCCGAGAGTCCCATCGGCATCCAGCCGCAGGCGCGTCATTTTCCGCGCCGCAACCGCCTCATCTCCGGCCTGTCGCTGGGCGTGTTGGTGGTGGAGGCGGCGCCGAAGTCCGGTTCGTTGATCACGGCGCGCATGGCGCTGGAACAGGGGCGCGAGGTGTTCGCCGTCCCCGGTTCGCCGCTTGATCCGCGCAGCAACGGCGCCAACGACCTGATTCGCCACGGCGCCACCCTGGTGGAGCGGGTCGAGGATGTGCTGAACGCCTTCCAGCACCTGAAGGCCCCGCTGTTGGGGGAGCGTGAGCGGGACCTTTTCTCCTCCGCCCCGCCGGTCATTCCCGACGATACGGAACTCCTGCGGGCCCGTAGCATTGTTCTCGAAAACCTTTCCCCCACGCCGGTTGCCATTGACGAACTGGTCCGCGGGTGCCAATTGTCGGCTCCGGTGGTGTTGACCGTCGTGCTGGAACTTGAACTGGCCGGTCGTGTGCAGCGTCAGCCGGGCAATCGGATCGCGTTGATCTGATCCAGCAACCAAATCAACAGTCTATACAGTGGGGCGAGAAGGTTTTGACGGGCAGCAACGTCGTCATCGTCGAGTCACCGGCCAAGGCGAAGACCATCAACAAATACCTGGGCTCCGACTACACGGTCGTGGCCAGCTTTGGCCATGTGCGTGACCTGCCGGCACGCGATGGGTCGGTGCGTCCCGAGGAAGACTTCGCCATGGACTGGGAGCTGGGCGACCGCTCCAAGCGCCACATGGACGAAATCGCCAAGGCGGTGAAGGGCGCCACACGCATCTATCTGGCGACCGATCCGGATCGCGAGGGGGAGGCCATCGCCTGGCACTTGTCGGAGTTGCTGCGCGAAAAGCGTCTGAGCGACACGGTCGAAGTCCAGCGCATCACCTTCAACGAGATCACCAAGAGCGCCGTGCAAGCGGCCCTCAAGGCCCCGCGCGCCGTCAGCCAGGAATTGGTGGACGCCTATCTGGCGCGCCGTGCGCTGGACTATCTGGTGGGCTTCACCCTGTCGCCGGTGCTGTGGCGCAAGCTGCCGGGGTCCCGGTCGGCTGGCCGCGTGCAGTCGGTGGCGCTGCGTCTGGTGTGCGAGCGCGAGGCCGAGATCGAGGTGTTCCGCTCGCAGGAATACTGGAGCATCGGCGTGGGCTTCACCACACCGAACGGCGCCGGCTTCACCGCGCAGGTGACGCAGCTCGACGGCAAGAAACTCGATAAATTCGCCCTGCCGGATCAGGCCGCGGCTGACGCGGCGGTCGGCAAGATCAAGGCCGCCGCCGGCTATTCCGTCGCCGCTGTCGAGCGGCGGCAGGTGCGGCGCAACCCCTACGCCCCCTTCACCACCTCAACCTTGCAGCAGGAGGCCTCGCGCAAGCTGGGCTTCGGCGCCACGCACACCATGCGTCTGGCGCAAAAGCTGTATGAGGGCGTGGACATCGGCGGTGAGACGGTTGGCCTTATCACCTATATGCGAACCGACGGCGTGTCCTTGTCGCAAGAGGCCATCGAGGCCGCCCGCCGTCTGATTGTCGAGCATTGGGGCGACAGCTACATCCCCGACACCCCACGGCTCTACAAGACCACCGCCAAGAACGCCCAGGAGGCGCACGAGGCGATTCGACCGACCGATTTGTTCCGACGCCCCGACAGCGTCGCCGCCTCTCTTGAAAAGGACGAATTGCGTCTCTACGAGCTGATCTGGAAGCGGACCGTCGCCTCGCAGATGGAAAGCGCGGTCTTCGATCAGGTATCCGTGGATGTGGCGTCCACAGCCGGCGATGTGGTGCTGCGCGCCTCCGGCTCGGTCGTGGTGTTCGACGGTTTCATGCGCGTGTACCAGGAGGACAAGGACGACGCCGAGGATGAGCAGGAACGCCGCCTGCCCGCCATGGCCGAGCACGAGCGCCTGGAGCGCGGCTCCACCGATCCGGCCCAGCATTTCACCCAGCCGCCGCCGCGCTACACCGAAGCCAGCCTGGTCAAGAAGATGGAGGAATTGGGCATCGGCCGCCCGTCCACCTACGCTTCGGTCCTGCAAGTGCTGCAAGACCGCGACTATGTTCGCCTGGACAAGCGTCGCTTCACGCCTGAGGACCGTGGTCGGCTGGTGACGGCGTTCCTCAAGAATTTCTTCACCCGCTACGTCGGGTATAATTTCACCGCCGAGTTGGAAAACCAGCTCGATGAGATTTCCGACGGGAAAATCGACTGGAAGACGGTGCTGCGCGACTTCTGGGGCGCCTTTAGCACGGCGGTGGGGGAGACGAAGGACCTCACCATCACCCAGGTGCTGACCACGCTGGACGAGGAACTGGGCGTCCATTTCTTCCCCACCGGTGAGAATGGCGGCGCCAATCCGCGGGTTTGTCCGCAGTGTGGTCAAGGACGGCTGGGCCTGAAGCTGGGCAAGAACGGCGCTTTCATCGGCTGCGCCAACTACCCTGAATGCCGCTATACCCGCCCGCTCGCCGTCGCCAATGACGAGAATGGGCAAGAGGAAGGGCCGCGCCATCTCGGTGATGATTCCGAGACCGGCTTGCCGGTCACCATCCGCCGTGGCCCTTATGGTGTGTACATCCAGCTCGGCCCGCCGCACGGGAGCGAAGCCGCTGAGGCCGAAAGAAAAGCCGCCGAAGAGGCCGAGAGGAAGGCTGCTGAGGAGGCGGCCAAGGCTGACGACAAGGCCGGAGGCAAGAAACCCAAGGCCAAGGCGAAAGCCAAGAAGCCCAAAGATGATACGCCCAAGCCCAAGCGGGTGTCGCTGCCGCGCGGCATGGCGGCGGCTGACGTGGACCTTGACACCGCGTTGCGCCTGCTCGCGCTGCCGCGCGTGGTCGGGCTTCATCCCGAGACGGGGCAGGAAATCCAGGCGGGCATCGGTCGCTTTGGCCCGTATCTGAAACACGGCACGATGTACAAATCGCTGCCGCCGGATGACGACGTGCTGAACACGGGCCTGAACCGCGCCGTCGTGCTGCTGGGCGAAGCGGTGAAGAAGGCGACCACCCCCGCCGTGACCTTGGGGGCGCATCCGAAGACCAGCAAGCCCGTGACCACCGGCTCTGGCCGTTTTGGTCCCTATGTCAAACACGGCTCGGTCTACGCCTCGATTCCCAAAGGGGTGGAGGCGTCCACTGTGACGCTTGAGCAGGCGCTGGAATGGCTGGACGCCAAAGCCGTGAAGGACGCCGGCAAGAAGGGGCCCAAGGTCGCTGCCGCTGACGAAGCCGTTGCCGAGACGGCGCCGAAGAAGGCGGCGGCCAAGAAAGCCGCTACCAAGAAAGAGACGGATAAAAAGGCCGAGACGGGAACCAAGGCGACGGCCAAGACGTCTAGGGTGAAGAAGGCGCCTGCCGAGACGACGGATGGCGAGGCGGCGGGCGGTGAATCCGCGGTCGATAAACCAAAGGCGGTCCGCAAGAAGCGGGTGCAGGCATAAGGCGGGGTAAGGAGAAAAGCCCGCCATAGGCCGATCTGTTGTGGTGGGGGGCTTATCGATGAGCATCGGCGTGGACGATCTGGAAGACCTGCGCCGTGCTGTCGAACGGCTCGAAAACCCAAGCCTTGCGGCGCGCCTCGCCAGCATGGTGGGGGCACCGCTTGAGGCGCTGGGCGGTGCTCTGCCGGCGAAGGCCAAGGCCGTGGTTGGCAAGGCCACAAGCGCCGCCTTGGAAAAAGCCCTGCAACTCGCCATCCTGACGATGCGTGGTCAGACCGGTGAGCCAGCCGACCGGCTGCACAAATCGGCGGTCGGGCTGTCCGGCGCGGTCGGCGGGTTGTTTGGTCTGCCGGCGCTGGTCATCGAGCTGCCCGTTTCAACCACCATCATGCTGCGGTCCATCGCCGATATCGCGCGTTGCGAGGGGGAGGATTTGCTCATCCCGGAAACCGCCTTGGCCTGCTTGCAAGTGTTTGCTTTGGGTGGGCGCTCACAGAGTGACGATGCGCTGGACGCCGGCTATTTCGCCATGCGCAGCGCCCTGGCCCGCACCATGACTCAGGCCGCCGAGAGCATCGCTCAGCGCGGATTCGTCACCGAAGGCGCGCCGGCAGTGGTCCGCTTCCTGTCCGCGATCAGCGCCCGGTTTGGGGTGACGGTAAGCGAGAAACTGGCGGCGCAGGCGCTGCCGGTGATCGGCGCTGCTGGTGGGGCGTTGGTCAACCTTGCCTTCATCGACCATTTTCAGGATATGGCGCGCGGCCATTTCACCGTGCGCCGGCTGGAGCGAAAATACGGCGAGCAAGCCGTCAAGCTGGCCTATGAGGCTCTGCGGGACGGTCAACCTGTTCCGGTAAGCTGAGAATCGGGCTTTCCGGCTTTCTCCAGGACGATCATCTTCGACATGAAATTCAAGCTTACCGACCGTATCGTCAGACCGGCCCGGATGAACAGCTCGGCCAGATCCTGCTGGCTGTAATCGGCGTAATAGGGTTCGTGGAAAGCCAGGGGGAACAGGGTGATCAGCCCGTCCATGGTCGGCTTGTCGCCAGTTTGCAGACTGTCGATGAAAACCACGATGCCTCCCGGTTTCAGCACCCGCACCCATTCCACCGCAACCTGGGCGCGGATCTTTCGCGGCAGTTCATGAAACAGATAGATGCAGGTGATCACATCCTGGCTGGCGTCCGGCACGGGTAAGGCCTCAGCCGCGGCTTGCACGATGCGCGTGCTGCGCATCCAGGGCGCCAGGGTGCGTCGTGCTTCGACCAGATAGGGGTGCGACAGATCGAGCGCCATGGTCTCCAGGCGCGGCCAATTATCCTTGACGAAGGTAAGGAACCGGCCCGTCCCCGCCGCCACATCGAGCAGCCGGCAATCCGCGATTACCCGTTCCTTCAGATACTCGAAGAGCGGCGCCAACGCCTGCCGGCGCATGGCGTCGGCCCCGCCGCCGAACAGAACCTCAACTTGGTGGTCATAGAGCCGGGCGCTGCGCCGCGACAGATAGCCGTCGGTCTGGAAATGGAAATTCTGCCGGTAATAGGGCGGTAAATTTTCCGATCCCGGCGGCGGGATGGCCCGCACCTCGGCGCCGATACGCCCACGCCGTCGCCGCTGCACCTCGGGCAGATCACGGAAGAAGGCCGCCGCATCGGCCATGACCCGCAGCGGGCTCGGCGCCAGATCGTGTGGCATGCGGTAATAACCCGCCCTGATGTTGGCGAGGTCGCGCTCCAGAAGGATGCGCAGCTCGGCCAGGATGGCGCCGGTGCTGGGGGTTGTCAGCCCCCTGGGGCGTTCGGCGCGCGGAATGTTGGGGCCGGAGAGGCGGGCGGCCAGCGCATACTGCCCAAAGAACCACGCCACACGCGCGGCCTGCGCCGCCGTGTAGGCGGCGCGCCCGGCTGGACCGATCAGAGAGGGGCTAGGGACATCACGCAGGGACATAAGCAAGAAATGGGTGCGGATGGAACCGCAGACGAGTTCCCCGAATGGCGAGAGAATAAAGCGCCCCCCTGTCCCTTGGACAGGAGTGGGGGCTATTCGGCTGCCGTTTCAGCCTCTTCCGCAGCCTCGCGGGCGGCGCGGTTCTTTTCGATGGAGCGACCGATGAGAATGGAAATCTCGTAGAGCACCAGCATCGGGATGGCCAAGCTGACCTGGCTGATGACATCCGGCGGTGTCAGAACCGCAGCGACGATGAAGACAAAGACGATAGCGTGACGGCGTTTGGCGACCAGAGCGTCGGTGCTCATGATGCCGGCGCGGATCAGCAGCGTCAGCACAACCGGAAGCTGAAAGGCGATGCCGAAAGCGAAGATCAGCGTCATCACCAGCGACAGATACTCGCCGGTACGCCCTTCAAACTCGATAGGAAGCTGTATTCCACCCACGGGGGGATGGTATTCAAACCCCAGGAAGAAGTGCCAGGCAAGCGGGAGGATGAGGTAATAGACCATTGTCGCGCCGGTCACGAACAGCACTGGCGTGGCGACGAGAAAAGGCAAGAACGCCTTGCGCTCGTGCTTGTACAGACCGGGCGCTATGAACATCCAAACCTGGCAGGCGATGATCGGAAAGGCGATCAACGAGCCGGCCCAGAACGCCACCTTCATGTAGGTGAAGAACATCTCGGTCAGGCCGGTGTAGATCATCCTGCGTCCTTGCCCCTCCAGAATAACGGCGAGAGGATGGACCAGGAAATTGTAGATCTTGTCGGCCACCATATAGCACAACAGCGTCGCACCCAGCAGCGCCGCAATCGAATATATCAGCCGGTTCCGCAGTTCGAGCAAATGCTCGATCAACGGCATTTTGCTGTCTTCGGCGTCATCGAGCGCAGGATCGGGGGACACGGTGTTCATAATGGCTTGTCGGTGGTGACGGGGTGCGGCGCGGCGCCGACGGGCCCCTCGGCAGGCTTGTCGTCAGCGGCTGGGGTTGGCGGCGTCTGACCCCTCATCAAGCTATCGGAGGTCATGCTGTTGAGCGACGGGCTGTTCATCTCAGGGCTTTCCGGCGCCGGGCTTCCGGTATAACCGGCGCTGCCGGACATTTCCGGCGGCAGTTCGAAGGCCTTCGCCAGATCCTTCTTCGGATCAACCTGCTCTTCGACGATTTTCTGAAGATTCATATCGCGGACCTTGAGCGCCTGCTGGCGCAGATCGTCCAATTCGGCTTCCCGCATCATATCGTCGATGTGGCCTTGAAACTCGCGCGCCATCAAGCGCGCTTTCCTGACCCACTTGCCAACGCCGTAGATGGTTTGCGGCAAGTCCTTGGGGCCGATGACCACAAGGGCCACGACCGCAATAATCATCAACTCGGACCAGTCGATACCGAACATGCGTCCTCGATATTTTCAATCAAGCCAAGAAAGCCGGCGCAACTCAGGTGCGGGCCGTCTCGTCTTTCTTCACGTTGAGATCGGCGGTCGGGGTTACCGGAGCGGCGGGCTGATTAGCCAACGGCGTTGGCGCTGGTGCAGTGCGCGCCTGCTCCTCATCATCGTCTTTCAAACCGGCCTTGAAGCTTTTGATGCCCTTGGCCAGGTCGCCCATCACCTTCGGAAGCTTACCCGCGCCGAAAACAAGCAGGACGATCAGAAGAACGATGATCAAGTGCTGGATGCTTAATCCCATGGTCTCCACTTTCTGACATTGGGGCTCTGCGCAGAGGCGGCACTATGGCAGAAGCATTTTCAATCCGCAACGATAGGGCCACAACGATGGGGCCGCACCGATTCAAGTAGGCGTCGGGCTAGAAAAACGAAGAGGCCGCCTCACTCTTCAGAAGCTCTCATTCTCATCCACCGGCATTTCCGGCGCGTCGGTCGAGACACCGTAGAGCACCGGGCGCGAGTCCAGCAGACCCGCCGCACGAAGATCGTCCACGCCGGGCAGATCGCGCAGATTTTCCAGGCCGAAATGATCAAGGAAATGGTCGGTGGAGATCCAGGTCAACGGTCGCCCCGGGGTTTCCCGGCGTTTTCCGGGGCGAATCCACCCCTGCTCCATAAGGATATCCAGCGTGCCTTTGCTGGTCACCACGCCACGGATTTGCTCGATCTCGCCGCGCGTCACCGGCTGGTGATAGGCGATGATCGCCAGTGTCTCGATGGCGGCGCGCGAGAGCTTCTTCGTCACCTCTTCTTCGCGCCGCAGCAAGGGCGCCAGATCCGGGGCGGAGCGGAACGCCCAGCCACGGCCCGCACGCATCAAATTGACGCCGCGCGGCGCGTAATGCTGGCGCAATTCGTCCAGCAACACCTGCACATCAGGGCCAATTCCCAAGCGATCGCCCAGCGCCTTTTCATCCAGCGGTTCAGCCGAAGCGAACAGCAGGGCTTCCAGAAGCCGCAGTTTCTGAGTCTTCGCCTCGACCAGCTCCAGGTCCTTAACCTCTTCGATCATATCCTAATCCTGATCTGGCCTTGCGCGGCGCATCCAAAGGGGGCCGAAGGCGGCATCCTGGCGCAATTCGACCTGTCCGGCCTTGACCAACTCCAGCGTCGCGGCGAAATGCGCCGCCAGGACCGAGCGCCCCATCAGCGTTCCCGGTCCCATCAGCGTTCCCGACAGGCCGCGCGGCAGAAAATCCGCCAGCACCGCCCATTCCAGCGTGCGCCCCAGCTGTTCCGACAACCGTTTGAGGGCGTCTTCAATAGAATAGAGGCGCATCGGTTCTACGTGCAGCACCCCCGTCTCCTGGCGCCGCTTATGCTCGCCATAGGCTTTCAAGAGGTCGTACAAACTCACCTGGAAGACCGATCTGTGCTGGATGCCCAGGTCTTCCGGCGCGCCGCAGGGGAAGACATCGACGCCCAGGCGCGGGCGGCTCATCAGCCTTTGCGCCGCACCCTTCATCGCCTCCAGCCGCTGAAGCTGGAACGCCAGCGCCGCCGCCAGATCCTCGCCGGAGGGTTCATCCTCTTTTTGCTCGGGGATCAGTAGACGTGATTTGAGATAGGCCAGCCACGCCGCCATCACCAGATAGTCAGCCGCCAGCTCCAGGCGAATCTTCCGCAACTCGGCGACGAAGGCAAGGTATTGGTCGGCCAGCTTCAGAATTGATATTTTGGCGAGATCGACCTTTTGCTCACGCGCCAGCGTGAGCAGCATGTCGATCGGCCCCTCGAATCCATCAAGCTCCAGCATAAGCTGCGCGGGAGAAAGCGATTCGTGGGGCGCGTCTTCTTGAAAATCACCGCTCATGCGTTGCCGGTAAGGAGGCCGATCAGCCGGATGGTGTGATCCGCGATCGGGTTGACGACCCATGAGAACACGTTGAGATTATACCCCATCTCTCGGCCAAGGGTGGGCAACAAGAACAGCAAGAACAGCAGGATCAATATTCCGTAGCGCTCCAATTTCGCCAGTGGAAACGCCAGCCCATCCGGCAGCAGACCGACCGCCACGCGCCCGCCATCCAACGGCGGCAACGGAATCATGTTGAAGACCATCAGCACCACATTGACGAGGATGGAAACCTCGAGCATCGCCTTCAGCCATTGAAAGCCCATGCCGCCTTCCGGGTCGATGAATCCCCAGAGAAAGGCTGAGATGAACGCCAGCAGCAGATTCGTTCCCGGCCCAGCCAGCGCCACCCACACCATATCGCGGCGCGGGTTGCGCAGACGGGAGAAATCAACGGGCACCGGCTTGGCCCAACCGAAGATGAATCCGGTGGTGAAGTACATCAGCGCCGGCAGAAGCAGCGTGCCGAACAGGTCGACGTGGCGCAACGGGTTGAACGTCACGCGGCCCAGCCGCAACGCCGTGTCGTCCCCCAGCTTGGACGCCATCCAGCCGTGCGCCGCTTCGTGCAGCGTGATCGCCATTATGGCCGGGATGGCGATCACCGTGACCTGAAAAATCCACTCCTCCACCAAACCCTCCTGTTACGCCACCACTGCGGTGAGCACGGCTTCAAAGCGGGCCCGCAACGCCTCGGCGTCCACCGGCTCCGGTGGGCGGTGCAAAGCGCGCGCGCGCGCCCAGCGCTGGGCCGCAATCCCGCTTAATATGGGGGTGGCTTCGGCCACCTGCATCATCTCCGCCACGTCACCGTTGCAATGCAGTGCAACATCACACCCTGCGGCAAGCACCGCCGTGGTGCGTTCACGCACACTCCCCGAGAGGGCCCCCATGGACAGATCGTCGCTGAACAGCAACCCATCGAAGCCGATGGGCGGCCCGCGCACGATATCCTGCACCACCACGCGGGAGGTGCTGGCGGGGTGATGCGGATCGATGGCGGTCAAGACCACATGCGCCACCATGCCCAGCGGCATATCCGCCAAGGCGCGGAAAGGGGTGAAGTCGGACGCCTCCAGTTCCGCGCGCGGCGCGTCCACCACCGGCAGTTCGGCGTGGCTATCGGCGAAGGCGCGGCCATGGCCGGGCAGGTGCTTCACCACCGGCAGAACGCCACCGGCGATCAGCCCCTCGCAGGTCGCCCGCGCCAACGCCGCCACCAGCGCCGGAGAACGGGCGAAGGCGCGGTCGCCGATCACGTCATGCGCCCCGTCAACCGGCACATCGCAGACCGGCGCGCAGTTTACCGTCACGCCGACATCGCTGAGCATAAGCGCCAGAAGCCGACCGTTGATCCAGGCGGCTTCACAGCCGGCGGCGCGGTCGCGCTCCGCCAACATGCCAAAGGCGCGGGCGGGTGGGTTGCTGGGCCAGTGCGGTGGGCGCAGGCGGGCGACGCGACCGCCTTCCTGATCGATCAACACCGGCGCGTCCGACCGGCCGACGCAGGCGCGCATGGCGGCCACCAGCGCCTTCACTTGCTCTGGCGATTCGCAGTTGCGGCGGAACAGGATGAAGCCCAGCGGGTTGGTGCGCCTGAACAACGCCCGTTCGTCGTCGGACAACATGGTTCCAGCACAGCCGAAGACGACAGCGCGGGGAGAGGACGGTTCACCGCCCGATTCAAGGACGGACAACGACACACCCCACCTTCTGAGCGTTGAGTTGAGCACAGATGGTCTTGGCGCGCGCTTCATCGACGCCGCCGCCCTGCACCCGATAAAAAATGCCCTTCTCGCCAAGATCCGCCTTGCTGATGTGCATCGACAAACCGCCGACCACACCGGGGTAGCGACCGGCGATGCGCTTCCATTCCGTTTGCGCTTCGGTCTCCGACCGGAGGGACGCCAGCTGGATGCGGAATCCACCGGAACCGCCTGATGGCGTTGCGTTCGATGGCGCCGCCGATGGTGGTGGAATCGGCTTGGGCGCGGCCACAATCGGCGCCGCCTGTGGCGCCGCCTGAGCCGGTGGGGGGGAGGAGGCTCTCGGAGCCGGGACGGCGGCGGGCGGCGGCGCGGGTGAGCGGGGGACCGCAACGGGCGCCGGCGCCGGCGTGCGCGGCCTTGGCGGCGCGCTTGGCAGGGCGGCGACCTCGCTTGACTGACCCGTCGGCGGCAGGGCCGGCGGCAAGGCGGCTTGCGCCTGCACAGGGGGTGGCGAAGCCCCCGCCGGCGGCCCATCGTCACGAAGAGCATGGCCGGTGGACGCCACGGCGGCGGGTTGCTCCGGTATCGCCGACACGACCGGGCGCGGCAATGGCTGTTCAGGGGGCGGCAGCAGATGCTCGACCTGCGGACGCCCCTCTTTATCGCTGTGGGTCAGATGTTCGTAGACCAGCTTGTCCTGGTGCGGAACATCGATGCCACCGGGCTGCTCGGGGCGCAGCTTGGTGGGCGCGGTTTCAGCCTGGATAACCGGCGGACCACCGTCTGTCGCCGTCTGGCCGCCACGGCTGTAGGTGGAGAGGATGAATCCTGCGAACGCAACGGTGCCGGCGACCGCGCAACCCAACGCCACCAGCCGACGCCGCGGGGGACGGGATGGCGGGTAACCGTAGGAATCGTTGGCGTCATCCTCGTATCTCATCAACGCATCTCCTCGACCGGTTCCACTCCCATGACCTGAAGACCGGACGCGATGACCATGGCCGTGGCCTGCACCATGGCGAGGCGCGCCAGAGTCAGATCCTCATCGCCTTCGACCAGGAAGCGCAGGCTGGTGTCCTCTCTGCCCTTGTTCCACAACGCGTGGAAATCCGAGGCGAGGTCATAGAGGTAGAAGGCGATCCGGTGCGGCTCATGCGCTTCGGCGGCGGCTTCCACCAGCCGTGGCCACAGCGCCATCCGCTTGATCAGCGCCAGCTCGGCCTCATCGTCCAGGCGCTGCAGAGCGCCTTGCCCAAGCCCAACCGGCGAGAGGTCCTTTCCCGCCAGCGCCTCAGCCGCATGACGCAGCACCGAGCGGCAACGGGCGTGCGCGTACTGCACATAAAAGACCGGGTTGTCCTTCGATTGCTCCGTCACCTTGGCGTAATCGAATTCCAAGGTCTGGTCGTTGCGCCGCGTCAGCATGATGAAGCGAACGACGTCCTTCCCTACGGTCTCGATCACGTCGCGCAGCGTCACGAACGTGCCGGCGCGTTTCGACATCTTGACCGGCTGCCCGTTCTGCATGAGGTGGACGAGCTGGCACAGCTTCACATCCAGCGCCGCCTTGCCCTCGGTCACCGCCGTGGTGGCGGCTTGCATGCGTTTGACATAGCCGCCATGGTCAGCGCCCAGCACGTCGATCAGAGTGCAGAAGCCGCGCGTGTATTTGTCGTAGTGATAGGCGATGTCGTTCGAGAAATAAGTGAACGAGCCGTCCGACTTCTTCAGGGGCCGATCGATGTCGTCGCCGAAGTCGCTGGCCTTGAAGAGGGTCTGCGGGCGCGGCTCCCAATCGTCGAGTTTCTTTCCCTTGGGCGGCTCCAGCACGCCGACATAGATCAGGCCGCGATCTTCCAGCGCCTTGAGCGCCCGCTCCACCGCACCGGCCTGCACCAGCGCCCGTTCGGAGGTGTAGACGTCCATGCGGATGTTCAGCGCGCCCAAATCCTCCTTGATCCACTCGATGATGCGGGCGATGGCGAAGTCGCGACAGGCCGGAAGCCATTCCTCTTCAGGGAGGTCCCGCCATGCCGGCCCATCCCGGCGCGCCAGATCCTGTCCCACTTCCTTGAGATAATCCCCTGGATACAGCCCCGCTGGAATTGTCCCGATGTCTTCGCCCAGCGCCTCGCGGTAGCGCAGATACGTGGACCGCGCCAGCACCTCAACCTGAGAGCCGGCGTCGTTGATGTAATATTCGCGGGTAACCTTGTGACCGGCCTTCTCGAGAAGCGCCGCCAGCGCGTCGCCGAACACCGCGCCGCGCCCGTGCGCCGCGTGCAGCGGGCCGGTGGGGTTGGCCGAGACATATTCGACGTTTACCGCCGCGCCCTGGCCAAGAGTGCTGTCACCGTAGGATGGGCCCGCCGCCAGGATGTCCTTCAGCCGGTCGCGCCAGACATCCGGCGCCAAGCGCAGATTGACGAAGCCGGGGCCGGCGATGTCAACGCTGGTCACGTCCGGCCGCGCCTTGAGCTTCGCCGCCAACAGCTCCGCCAGCTTGCGCGGCGGTTGCCCGGCGGGCTTGGCCAGCACCATCGCCGCGTTGGTGGACAGATCGCCGTGCGCCGCCTCGCGCGGCGGCTCGACGGTCAGGCGTGAGGTGTCGAGGCCGGCGGGGATAGCCCCCTCGGCGGCCAATTCTTCCAGAACGGCACGGATATCGGTTTCAAAGGCTTTGAAAATGTTCATGTTTTTCAGGTTTTCGTGTCCATGTCAAAAAGGCGGCCGTACTCGGCCAGCGCGAAGCGGTCGGTCATGCCAGCGATATAATCGGCCACCAGGCGGGCGTGGGCCGTCTTGTTGATGCCGCCATCGACGGTTTGCAGATCCACCTGCCACTGGGTGGGTAGGCAGTTTGGCTCTTCCATGAACAGGTCGAACAGAGCCCGCACCACACGCTTGCACTTGCTCGACTCGCGATTCACGCGGTAGTGGCGGTACATGCGTTGATGCAGGAAGGCGCGCAGGGGCTTCTGCTCTTCCAGCATGGTGGCGGAGAAGGCGACCAGGGGGCGCCCGCACGCCCGCACCTCAGCCGCGCAACCGGGCTTCGTCGTGGCCAGGCGTCCTTGCGTTTCGGTCAGCAAATCCATGACCATGCGGTCGATCAGGCGGCGCACCGTCTCATGGATCAGCCGCGCGCGCTCCAGCCCCGGATAGCGGTCGCAGACTTGCTTGACGATGGGGCCGAGCAGCGGCAGCTCCGCCACCTCGTCCATCTCGAACAGGCCGGCGCGCAGGCCGTCATCGATGTCGTGGTTGTTGTAGGCGATATCATCGGCCAAGGCCGCCACCTGGGCTTCAGCGCCGGGATTGGTGTGCAATTCCAGGTCCCACACATCTTGGAAGGCGCGGATGGTGGTCGGCAGCTCTTTTCCAGGCAGCAGCGGGCCGTTATGCTTGACGACCCCTTCCAGCGTTTCCCAGGTCAAGTTCAGCCCGTCGAAGTCGGCGTAGCGGTGTTCCAGCCGGGTGAGGACCCG
Source organism: Azospirillum sp. (assembly GCA_031546725.1). Lineage (GTDB taxonomy): Bacteria > Pseudomonadota > Alphaproteobacteria > Azospirillales > Azospirillaceae > Azospirillum. The sequence goes on along the minus strand of JAVBJZ010000093.1, from coordinate 34,975 downwards.
CAGCGCCTGGTCATTGTGGCTGAAACCGCCATAGGGTTCCATGCAGGCGTTCAGCGCGCCTTCACCGGCATGCCCGAACGGCGTGTGCCCAAGATCGTGAGCAAGCGCAATCGCCTCCGCAAGATCCTCATTGAGGCCGAGCGTGCGGCTGATGGAACGGGCGATTTGGGCGACCTCCAGGCTGTGGGTCAACCGGGTGCGGTAGTAGTCGCCCTCGTGGTAAATGAAGACTTGTGTCTTGTGCTTGAGTTTTCGGAACGCGCCGGAATGGACGATGCGGTCACGGTCGCGCTGAAAGCACGAGCGTGTCGGGCTTTCGCCTTCTGGCGCCAGCCGTCCACGGCTGGTCGCCGGGTGGCAGGCGAAGGGGGCCAACCTCATCTGCTGGGTGTCCGCTGTCATGGTCTGGACACTAGCGCCGGCGTTGGGTGCGGCGCAACCGGGAAGGCGACCGATGTCTTTACTCTCTCAGCCTTTGACGAACGGCGCGGGTATACCTACTTAGTGGTTTGACTTCCGTTTTGAGGGTATCCCCGCATGTCTGATGTGACGATCGATCGCCGCCTTCTGATCTCCGACAGCGCGGCCGAGCGCATCGCGACGCTGGTTCGGATGGAGGATAAGCTGGGCATGATGCTGCGCCTCACCGTCTCGGGTGGCGGTTGCTCAGGTTTTCAGTACGGATTCAACTTTGATGAAGCGGTGAACGCCGACGATCATGTGTTCGAGCGCAACGGCGTCAAGATCGTCACCGACGATTGCTCGCTCGATTTGCTGGACGGCGCCACGCTGGATTATGTCGAGGACCTGATGGGCGCTTCCTTCCAGGTCAAGAACCCCAACGCCAAATCCTCGTGCGGCTGCGGCAGCTCCTTTGCGGTCTGAGCGGACAGTCTCGTGAAAATCGCCACGTGGAATGTTAATTCGGTGAGGGCGCGCGTGCCCGTCGTCACCGAATGGTTGCGCGCCGTGTCGCCGGATGTGGCGTTGCTGCAAGAGATCAAATGCGAGACGGGCGCGTTTCCAAACGCCGCCTTTGAGGATCTTGGCTACACCGTCACCGTGGTTGGGCAGAAGGCTTACAATGGCGTGGCGCTGCTATCCAAGCGACCGGTAAGCGATATACTGACCCGCCTGCCCGGCGAGCCGGAGGATGAGCAAGCCCGTTATGTCGAGGCCACCGTGGACGGTGTGCGCCTCGCGTCGCTGTACCTGCCCAACGGCAATCCCGTCGGGACCGAGAAATACGCCTATAAGCTGCGCTGGATGGACCGGCTGATCACGCATGCCCGTAGCTTGCTGGTGGGGGGGATGCCTGTCGTCTTGGGCGGTGACTACAACATCATCCCCGAGCCACGTGATGTGTACGACCCCGTGGCTTGGCAGGATGATGCGCTGTTTCGTCGCGAATCGCGGCGTAAGTTTCGTGAACTGCTCAACCTCGGCCTCACGGAGGCGTACCGAGCGCTGCACGACGACGACAAGGCGTACACGTTCTGGGATTATCAGGCAGGCTGTTGGCCACGCGACCTGGGTTTGCGCATCGACCATTTCCTGCTTTCACCGCAAGCCGCCGACCGCCTGGCCGCGTGCAGCATCGACCGCCACCCGCGCGGGGTAGAAAAGGCGTCCGATCACACGCCGGTGGTCCTGGATCTGCTTGATTCGCGGTAAATCGGTTAAGGTGGGCAGACTCACTCTTGACCACCCCATCCCGGCCCCTTAAAACCACGCATGTCCCGTGGATGGGTGGCCGAGTGGTTTAAGGCAGCGGTCTTGAAATGCGCAGACCTGCGTTCCACCATCCCAAGGGCATTCTCAAAACCACCGAAAACTCTTATTTTCTGTCTCTCGGGCCGCGTCTTTTTTCGCGCCAACCTCCGAGTCTCGGCATCGCCCAGGGACCAGCTCAGGGATCGGATCCCCGGCGGATGCAGACCGCTCTGCCGCGTCTATGCTTGGCAGCGGAGGGTGGGGCACAAAAGACCTTTTTGCTAACCGCTCGCAGCCTTGAGAGCTTGGCCATCATCCGCAGTACAGCCGGTGACGCAACGGACACTGCGCTCATCGAGCGGCTGCTGGAGGAGGAGCGAGTTTTGGAGAATTTGCGTTGATGCGCAAATGCGCAAAACCGAAAACGGGGCGTCCCAAAGGATACCCCGCCTCATTGATGGCCAGCACGTCACCCCTTGGTAGCAATGCCGATCAGCCCGGCGAGCGCCACGCCGGCGGTGATGACGGCGTCCTGCATCTCCGGCGCGAGGTGCACGCCGAACGCGGTCAGGATCAGAGCAAGGCCCCGCCACGTGGACGGCTCACGGGCGCGGTTGAGGATATAGGTCATGGTGGTTGCCCCTCCTTGCGGGCGTAAAAAAACCGCCTCGACGGGATGCCGGGCGGCGGATGGTGGCGATATCGGGATTCCGATATCGGGTCAGGCGGACCGGAACAGCTCTGCCTCAGCGGCGCGGCGCTTGATCAGGCCAGACGACGGCTTGCCGTTAACGTTGATCCAGACCCGGAATTGATCGGCGGCCCCCTGGTGATCCCCGGCATTGAGCTTCACCAGCAACGTGGAGCGCTGCAGAGAGCCGGCCCCCAGGTTGAACACGAAGCTGGCAAGAGCCCCGCGCTGCGTTTCGGTCAGCGGGACCTTGACCAGGCGGTCCACCTGGGTTGCGGCCTCGGCCAGATCGGCGGTGAGATACGCCTCGGCCTGGGTTGCGGTGATGGATTGCCCCTTCGTGACGCCTGCCGTATGGCCGTAGCCGATGGTCAGGACGCCAGCCGGGCACAGGTATGCCTTGAGCTTGCAGCCCTCCGCCTCCTTGATCAAAGCGACGGCGGCGGGGTGGATGGCGCGCGAAATCACCGCGCCGGTGGGTGCGTTGGGCATGATGGTCTCCTTGGATTTGGATAAGAAAAAGGGCGTCGTGGAAGACGCCCTTGCTCCTGGTAGGGCTTGTTACTCTGGCAACTGGAGCCGGGGTTCTTCTTTGTAATTGTTAGAGTACCCTGGAAAGGCGCATCAGGGTCTTAGCCTCATCTGTGATGAAGGCGCACCACATTCGCGCCCTCTACCCTCGGCTCCGGCTCAGGGAGGGTGACACCGGTAATCAATTCCATCATGGAAGGAGTGAACCCGACCTCAGCGCCAACCGTATGCGCTCCCCCGTAAACAGCACTGTCCAACGCGGCAAGAGCAGCGGGAAGCAATTCAGGCGCTTCAACAGGCAAGCTATCGTCGTTGTCGTATCTCTCAACCTTAGCTTGGCCAGTTTTGACCAAGTGAATGTTAGCTATTCGGTACTGTGCAGGCGTCAGCAATTTCAGGTCATAGGCTCGACGAACAATTGCTCTGACAGAAACTTTCCACCTTAACTTCAATTGGTACAGCGCATTCCAGTTGATGGTGCGAGCACGCGGAAACTCACGCAGAACGGCCCCGCGTGGGAACAGAAAAGCTCCAGCAAATCGATGCGCTTGACCCTCCGTTTCCCGGTCTCCTGTCTGAATTCCCCTGTGCATAATTAGATGGCCGCACTCGTGGGCAAAGTCAAAGCGCTGCCGACAGAGGCTTTCTTTAAGCGAACTTCGTACAATGATGGGTCGACGGCGATCCATTGAGAAGGCATCCACCCGTTCTGATAGGTCGCCGAAGTACGTGACGATAGCGCCTGCATTCTCCACTACCCGCATCATGCTGAGAATCGGGCCTGTGGTTCCAAGCCCCCAGTATCTCCGAGCCTCTTCAGCAGCCTGCTCGATCTCCTCGGCTGTGTTGGCCGGGAGGTCTGGGAAGGCTACATGGGGCAGACTCAGATGCTTCTCCATTATAGTTACGAACTTGTCTAGAAGCGTTCCGCGCGCAAGCACTTGGCTTGTCACTGACGCTGGTCGTCCTGCCTGCCCCCTGAAATGACACTGCTCAGGCCTAACCGTGGAGGGAATTGGCTCGGAGAGAAAGGCAGGCGTCACACCCAGGACATCCGCTAGAGCGTCAACAAGCCCGTCGGACGGTGAGCGCGCGCCGGTCTCTAACTGGTGAATAAATTGTCGGGTGACCCCGACCAATTCCCCAACCTCTTCGAGCGAATACCCATAAGCAAGGCGGGCGAGCCGAAGTTGCTCGCCCGCAAGTTTAAATTTTGTTTCCATTCTCTACCCAATTTGCAGACCGTTCCCTTTCTCGGTCTTCCTTCAGCGCCAAATCACTGGGAAACGCTGTCTTTCTTCTTGTTCACAGCGACACCGACCACCGGAGCCGGAAGCGCAATCCCCTCGCTGCCTTCGATCCATAGTGGAGAAACCTTGGCCACAGGCTCGTCGAGCGGGATCAGCCAAGTGAGAACCGGTTCTTCGCCATCAAGGATAACGAAGGTAACCGCGACCAACGAGCCGTCGATGTCCGTCTCGACAGCGAAGCGATAGATCGGTTCTGCAGTGAGCTTCACCAGCTCCTCAACACCAAAGAGACTGAGCTGACGCAGTTCAGAGAAGGACTGCTTCAGCGTTCGCTTACTCGGTTCATCCGGTTCGCCACGGTAGAACCGGCATGGCACACCACCAATGCTAAACAGAAACTGCATGCCAGGATTCAGGATCCCCAACCAATCAACGACCGAACTCGCTTCGATGATTTGGTGGCGCTGGCAGGAGAAAGCGTCGCATCCGAGATTCCACCCCATGCAGCCGATGCTCGGATTAAAGTGATCCAGGGCATCGTTCCGCCCTTTCCGAATTAACTGCGCGATCGTGATGAGGCGATCGCGGGTCAAGGCAGGGTGGTGTTCCCAAGGGGTCATCGACAGCTCCAGCCAGAAGCCCAGAATTAGGCGTTTTTTAATTTTAGTCAACTAAATAAGAGAATGTAAGCTGGCGTAAAAAATGTCAACAACGTTGAGGGGCATCTGAAAGCGTGGCTTATCGAGTGCGAATTCCTGTCGCAGTGAGTGAGATCGCTTGGTGCGTGTCGATTTTTTCGACCAGCTTGTAGGTGGAAAAAATCGACACGGTGGGCCTCATTGAGCCTTCTACTGCTTCATCGTCTCACGTATCGGCACCTCCTTTCCGCTTCGGAGTGACCGGGCGGCTGGTGAAGCCCAAATGCTTGGTCGCCAACTCCGCCCCCTTGAGTTCAAGGATCTGCAAGAGCGGGTAGACGGAGAAACCGGCGACAAGCAAGGTGCCGTCCCGATAGGCGAAATCATCGGGCAGGAATTCACCGACCACTTGGCCAATGAAAAAGCCAAGCATCAAGTTGGTGGTAAAACGCAACCAACTCAGCGGTACCTTTTGAGTGAGGTGGGCGTACAGGTAATTTGCTATAGCGCCAAAAGAGGCCACACCTCCATTGACCGCAAGTTCAGTAACCGCGCTGTGCTTGTCCATGTTGGATTCCGGGCATAAAAAAGGCCGCTCTCCGGCGGCTGGTGGATCGGCGTAAAGGAGGCTATCGGTCATTTGAGCGTGGCCAGCTCCTGGCGCAGGCTGGCGGCGCGGGCATCCAGTTCGGCCAGCCGCGCTTGATCCGCATCGGTGGCCGTGCCGAGGGCAAGGGCGCGCAGTGGCCTGGCGCTGGCGGCGTCCAACGTAGCCAATTCACCCAGGATCTCGGCGCGGCGCTGGGCGATTGGGTCGGACGGCGGCGGGGCATCCTCGATGGCAGGCGCGGAGATGTCGCGCATCTCCCAGCCGCCATCCACCCACCACGCTTCCTGTCCGTTGGAAATGGTGGGGGGAGCGGTGTCGATGCAGTCGCCGGGGATCAGCCACGCAGCGGGCGTCAATGGATCAGGATCGGCGTAGGTTTGGCCGACATAACGACCATCCTGGTCGAGTTGGCAGACAATTTTCATGACTGACCTCAATATTTGATGCAGTAGAGCAAGGCGACATTGCGAGGACGGCTGGAGCCCCACAACCCTGCAAGGGCCGTCGTTGAGTACGCATAAGTCGCCCCCACGCCATAGAGTTGACCCGGATAATCGGCGGCGAGAGCCGGGTCGAAGCCATATGCCGCGACAGGTGTCGCGGTGTCGCAACCCAAAACAACCGCGATACGCCCATCGCCCGAACCGGAGGTGTCGACTGCGCCCATTGTGCCTTTTTGCCAGGCGCCAAAGCTGCGGCCGGGATCAATGCCGCGCCCATCATCCCAGCCACGGACGAACTCGCCACGCAGGTCGGGTAGCTTGAAGGTGGTCGAGCCATCGCCAACGCCGTGCGTGGCGCCGATGGCGGCGTAGAGAGCGGCGTAGGTGGTGCGGCTGACCAGCGCGCCGTTGCACTTGAGCCAGCCTGTTGGCGCAGCCGTGCCGGCGAAGGCTGTCACCACACCGGGCGGGGTCGTCATAGAGAGCACCGCAGCCAGTCCAGCCGGGGTGACCGCACGGATGGTGTCGATGCCGGCTTGCGTCTCGGCGATGGTGGCCATCACGTGGACGTGGTTGATGTCAGCGTAGTTGGAATGCGTGTGAGTGCTGGTGGCGTAGTCATGGGTATGGATGACCGGGGCCGCCCCGATATCGGACAGCACCTCCGCCGGGAGCCGATACACCCAGGTGCTGCCGTCCGTGGCGGCTTTTACGAACTTCCCCCCGTTTCCGATCGGGAGCGGCGTCTTGTCGAATGCCGCCTTGATCAGGACCTGGATCGCCGCCAGGACCTGCGCGTTGTTGGCCTTGTTCGGCGTGACGCCGGCAGCTATCAAAATGGCGCGCAATTCCTCTTGCACCATGTTGAGCCACCAGCCTGGAATAATCGTGCCCGGCACACCGAGCGCTGGGTTACCGTTGCTAAAATAGCCAGGCGTTTCAGGCGGCCCCGCCGCCGGTAACGTCGCCGTTGCCGTTGGATCGTCAACTCCAAACATGTCAACCTCTTACGTGTAACTGAAAATTAGGACGGTGTGCGCCGCTGCAATCCGGCGCAAGGCGCTTTCAAGCGTCGCATTTCCCCAAAAAGCCAGCGGCTCGCCGGCTCCAGACACCCCGGCCCGCGCATGAGTGGCGGTGGCCAGCGGCGCAGAGACACGCCAAGCGAAAGCCCAGTCGTTGCCATAGCAAGGGGTTCCGGCGCGAGCAGCGCCAGCCCTGGCTGGGGCGAATTGCGTGATAGAGATCGTATAACCGAGCGCCGCCGCGTAGCTGATGAGATAGGGTACGGATTGCCCGCCGAGGCCGATCAACTGTGCGACGGCGGCGTATTGGCGCTGCTGGACAGTCGCTTGGGGGACCAAGCCCAATGTCGCTTCCCAGTCTGTCAATAAATACTGCGCGGTGACCGGAAAGGCGTCGGCCAGCAGCCGCATGGCGTCGGCGGCTTGCCGCTCGCATACACCTGCCAGCCCATCAACTGCCTGGGCCTGGACCGTGTCTGTCTCGCGTGGCCATGCGCGCCCGTGCGGCAGGAGGGACTGGAAAGCGTGGCGAAAATCGGCTCTGGTATAGACTGGCGCTTTCAGCACCCTGCGCGGTAAATCGATCAGCGCTTTTCCCGAGACTTTCGCGCCAGCCCCTCCTGCCAAAGCAGCCTTACACTCAGCCAGTGCGTTACCTGACAGCGCCGTCACGGCAGCGCCAGATAGAAAGGTCGTGCATTCGGCCAGTATTTCACTCGGCATCGCGGTGGATGCGACCGCCATCAGGGTGATTGAGGATTCCGCCAATGTATCGCCAGAGGCGGAAAAGCGGGCTACCGACAGCACTGAGACGTCCATCGCCTCCAACACCTCGGCGTTGACCGAAGCAGTGGCGATGGCGGCCAATCTGGTTCCAGGCTCACTCAAAAGGCACAGTCCCACCGATAGCATTGTGGTCGCGGCTCGCGTGGTCCTGCGCTCGGCCAGCGCATTGCTCGACAACGTCGCCGCCGCCGCACCAACCAGAGTGGTCCTGCGCTCGGCCAGCGCATTGCTCGACAACGTCGCCGCCGCCGCACCAACCAGAGTGGTCCTGCGCTCGGCCAGCGCCTCACCTGCCGCCGTCAAACGGGTGGCGACAGACAGGCTGCTGGCGTTGGACATCAACCACTCAGGCGCCACCAGCGCAGAGCCGGCCCGGCCCGTGCCGGCGCGGCAGTAAAGGTGCGCGGGGATAAGCACGGGTGCTAATCCAGCGAAAAGCTAAGCGAGCCGTCCGGTGCATAAAAGCGCGTGTTCAGGCCGAGCGTGGCTGGACTATCGAGAGGTCCCCACCACAAGAGGTTGCCGCCGGTTACGGCGTCGAACACGCCGATATGGGTGGCGGTACCCCAATTAGCGGTAGATTTTCCGCTCATCACATCGCCCTGATTGGTGCAGCAGAGGACACCATCTCCTTTGGCGGCGGCGGTGCGAAAGGTTAAGGGTGTGCGGGTATACCCGCCACCCGCCACCTCCGTGCCGCCGCCAGCATCGGTGGGAGCCACCGTGTACAACGCCAAAAAGAGGCCTGCCGGCTGCGAGAAAGCGGCGACGCGGAACATATGGTTAAGCAGCTTGGCTGCAAGATAATCGGACAGTGACGCCATTGAAAATGCTCCTTATTTCCAGAAAATTGGACCAACAGTCAGCAAATGTCCGGTCGGTGATTCGATGTTGTCTATCGGGGATTCGATGTCGAACTCTTTCAGTCCCGGCACAATTTCCAGAGCCGCCCACAGCCGATGGATTTTTATAGTTCCACCAGGTTCGCCATCCTGACGGAATTGCTCGATCAATGCCGCTGTCGCAGCCGCCCGCCCGTCGATCGGCACGCCCTTGATCGTGATCTCGACGGGGGTGGGGATTGGTGAGACGACGTAAACCAAAGCGGTCACTGGCTGGAGATTCCAGAGGTGGTCAGCGACGGTGCATTGATCTCCTGTGGCCGCAAGAGCGCGGGTGTCCGCCGTCGCCACACCGTCCGAGCCTTGCGGGAAGCCGCTGTGTGTGGCTTGCGCGTCATCAAGCATGACGTACACCACCACCGTGCCGATGCCAGCACCGTTTCGCGCGCACCATGCTCTGGTGACGCCGGGCACTTCGAGCGCCCAGGCGACGTAATCCTCGGCGTCACCGCCTTGGGCCGTGACACGATAGGCGGCCAGCATGCGAGTCCGCAGATCGTCGTCGGATTCGGCGTCGGCCCCGCCGATGAGATCAGTTGCGGCAACGCCAGGGGATTGAATGCCGGCGACGGCTGGACTCAGCGCCATCGCCACACCAGCGTCCGCATTGCCGCCGACGCCTGGATCATTGGCCATAACGGCGGCGGTGACGGTGCGGTTCGCGCCAACCGCCATCGTGTCTCTGGTGGTGTAGCTCACACCATCCGCGCGCACGACGGCAGCGCCGGAAGGAAGAATCGTGCCGGGCTCGCCCGAAAAAGTGACGGAACCCTTGGCCATTTCAGCCGATTTCCGTGTCACGCCTTTCAGGGCGGCCCAGCCCTCAAGGAATTCGTCGGTGCAGGTGAAGGGGACCGCCTGCCGGGCAATCCAATCGAGATAGCCGTAGTGCAGGTGGGCCAAACCGGCCTGGACATCACCGAGAACGCGCAGTACAGCGCGCCGCAGAAGGGCGGAGCCGCCGCTTACGGTCGCTGAGATATCCTGTCCGACTTGTGCGCGTAGGTTGGATAATGTTGGACGGGGGAATGGCATCAGGCAAGACTCCCTTTCCAGGCCCAATCGAAGGCGGCTGTGCTGGTTCCACCACTTGATCGATAGGCGACAAGCCGGACGCCCAGCATCGCGTTGCGGACCCAGACCACGGTGGTGTCGAAACGCGACACCACGCCATCATCGATCAGCCACTGCAAGGCTTCGGCGATATAGTCAGCGGCGCGTTGGCGCGTCTCTTCGGTCTGCTTGGCGCGATCAAGCAACCACAGGCGGGACCCGATCTTTTCATCTCCCCACCAACCACGCCGATCAGCGGAGCCATCCGGAATCACATCATCGGGACCGGCGACGCGGTCGGTAAACAGGCTGAACAGGATGGCGGTCGCCAGATCGTCGCCCGTCTCCAAATCACCGTCAGGCAGAATCACCCAATCGCCGCGGCTGTCGGCCGCAGACCACGAAATCCTGATATCGGACATGGTTACATGCCTTGTTCGGGAGAGGAGGTGTGGCCGTTTCCTGGCTGCACGCCGCCGTGGGTGTGCGCGTCATAGGTCTGGCGCATGCCGGCCATCGTTTTCCCGCCGCCGTCGGAGCGGTCTTTGATCTCACCGCTCACCTCGAGGAGCGGCGTCTCAAAGCGGACTTTTGTCGCTGCCTTGACAGTCAGCATCGGCGTATCTTCGACGATGACGGGCTTTCCCGCGCCCTTGATGACGATGCCTGCGCGCGTCAAATGGATCGACTGGCCTTGGTCATCGTAGAGCGCGACCTCACCGGCGGCGAGCCCCTTCAGCCGGGCCGCCTGATTGCCGGTCGCCACCACCACCCCGGTGCTGCGGTCGCCAGCGATGCACAGGATCACCGCATCGGAGCCGGCAGGTGGCGCTGAGGTCAGGCCGTATTCGGCCAAGCGAGGGGTGCCGTCACGCACGTCGTCTTGGCCAAGCTTGATTTGGATCACCTGGACGGGGCCACCATCGTTGACCGCAGTGATCCGCCCACGACCAATCGCCAGCAGCAGGCGGGTATACAGACGCTCAATCACACTGGTGTCGATCATTGAGGCACCATATCGGCGGGGATGGAGGTTAGGAGAAACGGCTGCGGCTCGAAGGCGGCGGGCGGCATCAGCACCAAGTCGGCCGCCGTACCCTCGGGGCCGCGCCGGTAGGTCACCTCAGCGATGACCCATTTGATGCTTGGAATCTTTATCGCCGGGATTGACGCCGACACCAGCCGGTTGGGAGTCCACAACATACCGGCGGCGTCACGCCAGCTATCCGTTGTCAAATGCAACTGGAAGGAACGCCCGGCGCGGCGCGCGCACTCCCACAAGCCGCGCTGCTGCGCCAAACCCATGGCCACGAGGCCGGTCTCGGCTATGATGTAGCGCTTCCGACGCCGTGTTACCTCTGGATCCGTTATGATCGCCTGGATATCGCCATCACTGCCAAGCTCACTCAGCGATGAGAAAGAAAGCATTCGGACCACATACTCACTGAACCGCTGATCCGCACCGAACGAGATGGCCGCGCGCTCAACATTCACGCCCTGCTCAAACCCGCTGACGTGCTCCTCAGCGCCAACGCGCGACAGGACAAGATTTCCGTCCACATCGTCATAAGCGAGAAGCGCGCGAAAGCGGCTGATGCGGTCAATGACCGCGAAGGGGGTTTCGCCCCACATCAGGTTGATTTGCGGGATGGGGTCGCCCACCTCGGTCTGCGCCGACACGGTGATTCCATAGGGTGCGGCCAGTTTCTGCGCGATCTCCAGCACCGATGCGCTGGAGATCTGGTTGCTGGGCCACTCCGCTGAGCAGTCAACCAGATCCTGACACTTGCTGCGGCCAGAGATGCGGAAACCGTGCTGTTGCCGGTCGATGCTCGCGGTAGCACGGTCCACGTAGCCGGTGAGAACGAGATCATCGTCAAGGCGCACCTGGCAGTCATAGCCCTCTTTGACGCTCACGCTCACGGCCTCGCCGGGAAAGCGTTCGGTGAACGCGATGTCGAAATCGCTGGGCAGGCGCTCGACGCCGCGCGTCACCCGCACGGCTTGCCAGCCGGAGAGCTTCCGGCCCCCGGTTATCAAGGTCAAATCATCGGTCATGATTATTCCGCGAGGGCTTGAAAAGCGGTTGGCATGAAGGCCGGATGGATCGGTTGCGCGGACCGCGCCAGTTCATCGGCGCGTCGCGGGTCCCGGTACAACCGCTGCGCCAGAACCAGGGATGGCAGCGGAGCGCCCGATGTAACGGTGGTCAGCCGGGCCAGACTGGCCCCGCGCTCGGTAAGGTCGGCGGCGACGGTCGCATGCAAGCGCCGCAGTGCGTGATAAGCGCCGTCATCGCCCGCATCGCCAGCCCGCACGGCCTCCGCGTCGATGGCTTCGCACACTCGATCGCGCGCCGCCATGGCGTCATCATGAGAGTCCGGTTGATACGAGGCTGACGCTTTGGCCAGTTCCGCCAACGCCGCCCGCCGGTAAAGGGCTCCAACCGCCTGTGCCGCGCTCGACGTCTCTCGCTGCGTCTGAATCGGCAATGCCGCTATAGCGGGCAACAGGCGCAACCGATCCACTGGTGTGGGTATTGCCCTGGCGATTGCCGCAACCCCCTGCACAATCGATCCGGCCACCGCCGTGGCGCTACCCGGTGTGATCGCCGCCGCGTGTGTCCGAGCGGCGGCCCCGGCAGTGATAGCGGCGGCGCGGCGAGCGACCGCCGTCGCCTTGAGCCCAGCCATAGCCGATTGGTTGACGCCAGACGGAGCCGCCGTCGGGGTGGACGACGACCGCTTGGAACCTGACGCAGGGGCGATAAAGCGCCCGAATTCGCCCGGCAATCCGATGATTGCGTTGTAAATATTCGTCGCGTCGTCAATGTAGCGTTCGGCCATGCGGACGTAAGAATCCACCGTCGCAACCACCTGCCTGACCGCCGCCGCTCCCTCCTGCAAGACCTTACCAGCGGTCTCGACAAAATCGACGATGGCCGCCAAGCCCAATGCATCAGCCGCGCCCGTCACGGCGGCGAGGGTCGAGAGGATGCTGGTCGGATACAAAAGCTGACCGGCTTCGACAAAGGTCAGGGCGATTTCAATCACCCGTCCCGCTTCCCGACGCTCGCCCGTCCGAAAATGCAGCAAAGCCACGTTGAGTCGACCGAGCGTTGGATGAACAAGCTCACCCTCACCCTCACGTTCGCAGGCCTCCCGCAGGCGCTCCCGCTGCGCCTGCACGCCGCCGCCGCCGTACACCGCGCTGTTTTCGACCAAGAAACCCGTGATCGTGATACGGCGCGGCGACCGCCCCATATCCTCAACCCACACAGAGTCTCGGTACGGATATTCATGGACCGCGACACGGCGTCCAGCCCGGCTCTCTGAACCGATCACGCCGAACGGCACGCCGCGCCACGATGCGGGCTGGAGATGGGTATGCCATGGCTTATCGGTGGCGATAGCGCCGGAGCCAACACGCATCACCGCCGCCGCCGCGTGATCGATGGCCCCTGCGGCGTTGTGGTACGCGGATCGAAGCGACATCATGGCCTCGCGAAAGATGGCATCGCGTATTCGACGCGCGTCGGGACAAAGACGCCGCTCGCCGTCTGCGCCGTCGCCTTGGTGCCATCTGGAACGTTTCCGCCCAGTTCGACACGCACTTTCACCGTCTGCTGCTCTCCCGACAACCGAGAGGCCACGGCCTGATCAATCTGCTGCTGGCTGTATGGGTTCTGGCCGTTTTCGTGCCGGATGATCCCTGATAGGACTGGGGCCAGGGTTTTCGGGTCGTGCAAATCAAGCGGCTGATTGGCTTTTAAGCCGGTCTGACTTTCCAGACTGGAGGTGTAAGCTTTGACGTTATTCCCATCGCTGGTTGGTGCCCAGCGGTTGACGATCCCGGCCAAAGTGTTGATGCCGTGTCTGTCCTGGTAACTCAGCAAGTTTCTCGCCAGCGCGGAAATCCCTTCTTCCGGCGTTGCGAACTTGGCAAAGCCACCCTCCTTGCCCGCTCCGGGCCACGAGCGCAGATTGCCGGGATTGTTATTGCGCAGGCCGATTGGCTTGGCCTTGCCTTTTGCAACAGCGGTAGGAGCATCTGGATCTGCGGTCATGAGCGGGCTTGCGCCCAGCGTCATAGAGCTGGACCCCTCCATCACGGTTGAACCCATCGCCGTCGATGCAGGAACCGCTGCCGCTCCCCCGATATCAACCATCGGGTCGGGGAGATAGATTGTCCCTGGAGCGACCGGCGGCGTGACCGCCACCGATGGGGCGGTGGATGGGGCAATGGACGAAATGCTGAGATCGATTATGGGATCAGCGGGAGCGCTCACGCCCTTTTTGATCACGTCAAAAACCGCACTGAATGACTCCTCGACCTTCTTGAGTTTTTTGTCAAAGAAGTCGGCGATGTCATCCCAGTGCTCGTAAATTAATACCGCCCCTGCCGCGACACCGGCAATCAGGCCAAGGATTGGATGAACGCGGGCTGCGATGGCCATAAAGCCCAGCGCGCCGGTGACCTCACCGATACCGCCGGCCAACTCCTTATTTCCGGCGATCCATTCGGTTGTCTTATCGATAATCGGTTTAAATCTCGAGGAAAACTTCCCTTCCATCGTGACCTCGACACCAGACGCGGCGGCTTTCAGTCCGTTTATCGACTCCCCGAGATCTTGTGATTTTTGCTGGGTTTCTTCGGACACCGCCCCCAGGCGTTCCATTTTTTCTATGTAGGCTTCCCATTCTTTCCGACCTTTGCGAAGCATCGGCAGGATGGCTTCGACACCAAACATTTGAGCGATGCGCGCTTGTGTCTGAGGATTGGTCTGCCGCGCGATGGCGTCGGCGAGATCTCCCATCGCCTTTTCTGTGTCCACAGCGCCGTTCGCCATACGCTTCAGCCCGACCCCCAACAATCCCATCACGGCGAGGGCTTCATTGTTGCGCCCAAAAGCGGCGTCCTGCATCGTCGCCGCCAAGGAGCCAAAGCTGCCGGTCATCGCGTCGGCTGACAACCCAGCCAGTCCAGCAGCGCCTTGCAGAGTCCGCAGTCTTCCGGCGGCGATACCGATACCGCTTGCGGCGTTGGCGGTTTGCACGCCAACCTGTCCCCAGCGTTCCGCCAGCGCCGCCACGCCCGCGACCACGCCGGCGCCGGCGATCCCCGGCAGCGCTCCGCTCAGCACGCCCAGGCTGCCCAAAGCGCTGTGCGCCTCGCTGGCCACGCTGGCGATGCCGCTGCTGAGCCGGCTCAAGCCCGCCGCTTTGTCGATGCGGCTGGCGACGGCGTTGATGCTGCCCAGGGCGCGCGGCAGGCTGCGAATTTTGCCGGTGACCTTGTCGGCCACGGCAGAAAACTGGTCCCGCGCCGTGATCGTGATGGCGAATTGATTGGTTGTCATGCGCGCGCCGCCTTGATCATCCGCACGGCCTGGTCGAGCCACCAGGAAATCTCGGTCCAAGGCAGGGACCACGCATCATGCGGTCCCCAGCCGTAGTATTTGGTGACCTCAGCTATGGCGTCTCGCCAGTTTTCGGGCCATCGCTCATAAAACCCGCAAGGTATTTAGCCGCTTTGTCCAAGTCACGCCAGCCGATCTTCTCTACAGCCGGTTTCGGTATTCCGGTCACCAACGCCACCAGCAGGATGTTGCAGGCCATAGCCCCCTCACTGGCGAGGGCTTTCTGCGCATCTCTCACCGCACCGGCGGACGGCTCGCTCAAGATCAGTTCCGTGTATTCGTTGGTCCCGAAAATTACCGGCTTGCGCAGCGTGATTGTTAACTGCTCAGGGAAATCTTGTTCTGTTGTCATGATTATCCTTCCTCGACTTGAGCGGAATCAAAGCGCACTTCAAATGTGCCTTCCGCCGTCTTGACTTCCTGAGGATCGGTGGTCCAGGCGTTGCGTGCGGTGACCACCTTGCCATTTGCCAATTCAACGACGACGGTGACGTTGGTCATGGCGTTGAAATCGGCGACTGTCAGGCTATAGGCGTCACGGAACGTGCCGGAGATGAACCCGGCCACGGGCATTTCGGAGTAGCCGTGCACGCCGTCCTGACCTGTCAAAGTCTCGCGTTTGACTGAGGACACCGAGTAGGTGCAGTCGGCGGCCAGCATATAGCTGACGCCATCAACCGTGAGGTAGGCGATGCCGGCGAGGCGGCGGGATGTGTCGCCCATAGTGATGATCTTCCTTTATTGGAGACGGAACTGGGCCAGCAGCGCGAAAATGCGCAGTTGGTTGATGAGCGTGCCTGGCCACAGCACGTCGAGTCGGTTTGGGTTTTCCTTGTTCTTTTCGACGATCAGGCCAGCCTTGAACGCATCGCCATTCTGGACCAGCCCCGCCTCCTCAAGTTCGCGGTAGCGGGCGATGAGATCGGCCTTGATGATCTTCGGCGTTACGACATTCGCGCCCGGCCCGAAACGAGTGCCATCGGCGGCCAACTTGACCCGCGCGTATTTGCTGGTGATCACCGCCCGTAGTTGACGCAGCACATAGGCCAGCGTGTACAGCGTCTCGATCTGCAAATAGCTGTCGTCTGGAGCGCCAAAGGCGTTCTTCTGGTAGGTCGTGATCACATTTTCTAGACGGCAGGTCCCATCGTCGGAAATGGTGGCGGTGGAGACGCCATCCCACAGGAGGACGTTGCGGTCCGCGAGCGAAAAACGCGACGGAACCGGCGGCGCGAGTGTGGTGGATAAGGCGAGCGTTTGAAGTGGCGTGGCCGGATCGACGCGCAGCGAGACGGCGGCGGTTCCGGCGAAGTCAGCGGCGGCGATCCAGGCGGGCGTGGGGCTGTCGTAAATGCCCAGCACCGAAACATGCTGGTCATTGCGGGACGTGCCGAATGTGGTGAGCGTTCCCAACGTGCCTGTCTTGCAAGCAAAGCCGTGGCCGTAGAGCTGACGGCTCCAGCTCCATCGGCCTGTGGTGTCGTTCAGCGCGCTCTTCAAGGCATCCAGGCTGGCGCTGTCCGTGTAGGGGAAGACGATAAAATCAAAGGGCTGATCGCCAAGCGCGGCGAAGGCGGGGGCGAGATCGGGCGGAACCGCTCCGCCCGCCATGGGGGTGACGGTGACGCTCAGCCCGGATGGGGCTGTCTCCCCACCGGACGTGCCCCGGTAATTGAGGCGGAGATCAATTTCATTCCCCGCCGGTCCTTTGTTCTTGGCGGTCAGCGTGACCGTGTCAGCCTCGACCGAGGCGATGACCGGCAGATCCGCGTTGACGTTGACGGCGCTGGCAAGGCCGATGGCGATATCAGTCGTCGCCTGACCAACCGTCACCGCCTGATGCACAGGCGTCCCACCAATATAGAGCGCGATCACGCTCGTGGTGAGAGGCATGCCCGCCAGCACCACCGTGCCGGTGGCGGCGATGCTGGCGTTCGCGTCGGCCAGAGGCAAATACCAGACTTCACCAAAGTTGTCGGCGCGGCGATAAGCTGCGGTCATGAGCGCCAGCATGGAGCCTTGCCCGCCGGCTATTCTGGCCTCAGTGACGCCTTGCGAAATTACCGGAGCATCAGGTGCGGCGGCTCCCTCGGCGGTGATCTGACCGATGATCAGCGTGCGCATGGTCTGCGCGGCGCTGTTGGCGCGGCTGTTGTCCACCTCTGCGTAAAACAATGGGACGCGGAGGTTTGGCGCAATGTTTTTGAACGGAATCACGGCTCATCTCCTTGCGTCTGAATGGGCCCTGGCGAATCGACCGGCGTCACGTCGCGGTAGACGTGCAGTAGGCGTCGCCAATAGGGGGTGTCCGGGACATCCCGCCCCTCGGCAGGCAAAAAATCCCTCAAGTCCGGGTCTCGAATGAGAAGCCCCGGAGCCGGTTTCACGATCATTTCAGGTCCCTATTATGGAAAGTCGAAAGACGCGAAGGCCTCGTCACGACCGTCAGGGCCGGAAGTGCGTGGCGGGGGCTGCACCGCCTCCAGAAAAGGGTGATCGGCGGCGACGCCATTCGGATCGAAAGGGGCGGTCAGGTCGGCGTGCAGGTCAATCCCCTCCAACGTGTCCGTGACCGATGGTTCGAAATCCTCTGGATAGCGCAGAGCGAACACCATCCGCAGGGTGCCGACGTGTTGTTTGTTCTCGGCGCTGAGAGCCGCTTCCGTGTGAATCGAGACAACCTGCTCGATCAATGCCTGAACGGTCGGGTCGGTCAGCACCGTTGTCTTGATCTGCGCGCGCAGGGTGGCGAGATCAGCCTTGACCAGATTCACCGCATGCCGCTCGATCCGCCCATCAATCACGATATGCGCTGTGGTGCGGAAGGCGGGAAAGCCAAGATTGCCACGCCCCTCGCAGGTCTCCAAACTGTCGTCCACGATCAGGGCAGGAACGTCGGCGCTCGCCAGGGGCCAATCGCGTGGGCTGTAAACCTTGTCGCCAACCAAAGTGTTCGCGCGCCGCAACGCCGCCACAATGGCCTCGCGCAGCAGCTCAGCGTGGAGCGGCTCTATCATCATTCCGGCGTCCAGTTGAGCAGGAGCTTGGCCGCGCCGTGGCCGTCTGGTCGAACCTCACGCACGGTGTAGAGGTCGTTCTTGGCGACAATGGTCAAGCGGTCGCCAGCCTGTGGAGGGACGGGAAAGACCGCCAGGCGCACACCAAGCACTGGATAAGTTGAGGATACAGGCCTTGAGTCCATCTCCTCGACCACCGTATAGGCCTCGTCGAAGACGCCCGTGATCGTGATCGGCTCTCCGGCTGTTGGCGTGTAGAGAACCGGCTCGCCAAAGATGTCCATAGCCGGCCTAAGCACCAGAGCGTCCCAGTCAATGGCCATGGATCAGCCCTCCGGCTCGGGTGTGGGCTTTTCCAGCATCGTCTCGGGGAGGGCGAAGCCGAGGGCGCGCAATCGTTTGGCCTCGGCGGCATCGACATTCATTGTCTCGCCTGACCCATAAGTCTTAATGGAGCCTTCGGTGTCTGGGGCAGGAAGTTGGATGGTCCGGTTGGGGGCTACGGTAATGGAAACAACCGGGCTGGCCGCCTTTGGAACCGTCTTGATAGGATCGGCCATCAGATCACCTGCGCGCAAAGCGCCGCGTTGACGCGGCTGGGAATGACGATAGGAGCGGACTGCATCATCAGCAGCCGCTGCGCCGGGTCCTTTTGCACCCAGGATTTCGGCGCGTAGGGCATCGGGCCGTAGTTGAAGTCCGGGTCCAAGATCATGCCAAAAGCGCGCGTGCCCATCAGGTCGGGGCCGGTCACAATGACCGAGCCATCGGGAAGCATTGGTTGCTCGACGTTGTTGTCGTCCACATACCAGTCGTTATAGAGCCACAGGTTGTACTGGCCCCACACGCCTTTGAACTGAGCGCCGCGCGTCACCTCTGTGCCGAGCCGGATGCTGTTGCCCTGGCCACCACCGCCCGGATACCAGTTGGCGAGCTTGAGCACTGGGTCTTTGATAAAGGCCTGCCAGGATTTGTTGGTGAACACCACGTCGGTGACCACTGCGCCAGACTTTTGCAGTATCTGCACCGCCCATTTGTCGAGGTCCGCAACGGGCGAGACCGCGCCGGGGTTGTTCGGCGTGCCGATGTTGGCTGCGGTCCACTGGAGCCCCCCGGACAGCGCCAGGGTCAGTGACGCATCACGTCCGAAATCCACCAAGGTGTCCGGGAAGCCCTCGCCCTTGATCTGCACCGCGCCGGTCAGCAGAGCCTGGGCGGCCATCCATTCGAGGCGACGGTTCAGCATGTCGATCTGATCGGCCATCTCCAATTGGAGATTCGCCATTTCGCGTTCAGCGCCGCTCAACTCGCCACCGATGCGTTCACCGATCTGGCGGCGGACCGGGCGGCGCAGATCCGGAGCCCGCTTATCCTTGATGTAGGCCGGTTTGAACTGGTTGGTCTGGATCTTGCGCCCTTCAACCAGCTTGCCCTCGATCAAGGGCGACACGAAGGGCGACATGCGGCGCTTGCCGACATCCACGTCGATAGCGACGAACTCGGTGTCGCTGGTGACCATGTTCGGGAAAAAGCGGTCAATCAGCCAGTTCTGCGCTTGCTTGAGGTTCGGCACGACCCCAACAAGGACGGCTGTCGAAAAGATATCCATGGTGCGGTCTCCCGTCAGCTGGGGTCGGTCGCAGAGACGACCGACTTGAGGTAGATTCCAGCGTCACGAAGGGCGTCCTTCGCGGTTGCTGCGGTGACGCCGGCGCCAAAGATCAAGGCGTTCGGATTGAACTCCCCGGCCAGGTACACGCCAGCCAGCGTGTCGCTGCCGCTGGCGTCCACATCGTCGGCCAGGATCGCGGACGGCGTTTGGCTCCCGTCGCCAGCCGTGGAGGCCGCCAATATGTACTTGCCGGATGCGGCGATCTTGCCGAGCACCGCGCCACGCTTGAGCTTTTCGCCGCTCTTAAGCGTTACGGTGTCGGTCACGAGTTGGAACGGGCCGGCGATAAGCTGGTCGGGAACGAAGGCGTCGGACGAGACGCCCGGCCCGAAGGGTGCGCTGCTGTAGATCGTCATGAAGAAGGCTCCTTACTTCTTGCCGTTCACGCGGTCGTAGACGGTGCGCATTCGGGCGGCGATACCCTCGGGGCTGTCGGGGGTATGGGCTGCGCCGCTGTCAGAACCGGGGTTGGGGTTGCCTGTACGGGCCATGCGGTCAGACAGGCCCGTCGGTGCGCTGGAAACCGTCTCGGCAAGGATACCCGTCACTTGCTTGACCGTCAGGTTGGTGGTGAACGCCAGCTTGGCGGCGATATGCGGCTGACCAGCAGCGACCGGACTGGCGAAGATCGCTGCGCAGCGGGCGCGTTCGTCGGCGCGCCCGGCGGCGTAGGTCTTCTGAGCCGGGGCATTGCCTTTGGTCTTTTCATCGTCGCTGTCGTCTTCGGCCTTTTTTTCTTCATCGGAGTCTTCGGCCTCGGTGTCCTCACCCTCGGCCTTTTTCTCGTCGGAATCGTCCTCGGAACCTTCCTCCTCCTCATCCTCCTCTGCTTTCTTTCCCTTCTTGTCTTCGGGTTTACTATCCTCATTCTTGGCTTTTTTGCTGCGCGGGCGCAGGCCGAGCAGATGCGTGAACGATCCCGCGAATGGCGAGTGCTTCATCAGTGCCTCCAGGTTCTATGAAAAGTCAGCCCAGCGTGTCGAGCAGGGCCAGAAATGCGGCGTCAGGGGCCATCACGGCGTCCGCAAGGTCGAGTTGGACACCAGCACCCCCAAGGAAGGTCGCGGCTTCCATGCCTCGGACCGTGGCGATCGGAAGGTTTCGGTTGCGGGCGACTGTTTCAACGAACAACGCGCCCAGGATGTCGATATCGGCTTGGAAGCGCTCCAGCGCCTCTTTGGACAGCGGAATCTCAGAATGTCCGTCCGCCTTGCGCGCGCCGCAGGTGACGAAGGTCACCTTCAGGCCGACCTTATCCAGCATCGCAGACCAGTCCACATGCATCCAGATCACACCGATGGAGCCCGTGCCGCCGGTACGCGGGACTGAGATATGATCCGTTGCCGAGGCCAGAGCATAAGCGGCGGAATACGCGCTTTCCGACAGGATGGACCTAATCGGTTTGACGCCCCGGATTGCGTAGATGGCGTCCACCAGATCGAAGCAGCCGGACACCTCGCCACCAGGGCTGTCGATGTCCAGAACGATGGCCTTAACCTCGGGATCGGCGGCGGCGGTCAGAACACCACGCCGGATCCAGTCATAGCCGGTCGCCCATGAACAACTGCATTCGCCCTGGTACAGCACTCCGCGCACCGGGATAATCGCAACGCCATCGATCATCCCGTACTGCCGATCGCGCTCTTGGTCGCGGGTGAACCCAAGCGCCTCGGGTTGTGGGCATTGGCCGCGCAGGACTGCGGCCAGCGCCACGGCTTCGTTCCGGCGCAAAGCCAGGGGTTGATTCGCCAGCCGCCGCGCGGTCTCGAACATTGCGCTCATACCGCCTCCGGCTTTTGCGCCGCCTGCCAAGCTTTGATGTTCATCGCCGCCCAAGACGGCACGGCCAGGCCATATTCTTTGAAGCGCTCGACCTCGATCTTGCGCTGCACGAGCACATCCTCCCAATCCAGACCCTGTTCAGCGCATTCCTCCTCCAACGTCGAGAGGGCGGCGTCCATACCGAGCACAGCGCCTTGCTTTTCCGCCACCGGGTCCACCCAACCACGGCCAGGCCCCATCCAGCGGCAACGGCTGTAAGCGCCACGGCATTCTATGAATTCTGGAGCCACACCGGACGGCATGGGCAGGCTCTCAACCTCCATCACCTCTTCAAGAATGGAGCCGTAAATCGGCGAAGCGAAGCCCGCAGCGAAATCATTGCGTCGGCGCGTCAGCGTCTTCCATGCCTCCAGCAAAGCCGCGCGGGCGGAGCTGTAGTTGACATCCGACCAGTCGTTGCTCAACTGCTGAGCGCTGACGCCGATGCCGGCGGCGGCGTTGCGCAGGACCGCACCCTCGAAGGCGGCGAAATTGCTGGTTGGGCGGGCGGCGGAGACGGTGTTGATGCTCTCGCCAGGGAACATAATCGGCATACGAGCGCCGCCCAATGTAAGCCTTCGCTCTTTGTGAAATTCGGCGCGCGCTTCCTGGTACTGCCCGACGCCCTCATCACTCAATGCTCCCTCCACCACTTGGGGGTCGAACGGCGATTGGATGTAGGCGGCGAAAATCGCATTGATGATCGCCGCGTCGAGTTCGGCCCCATCGTACTTGATCAGGCTTTTCAAGCGGTGCACCACCGGCGTCAGAATGCCAGCGCCGCCGCGATGCTGGTCACAGCGATCCGGGTCGAAATCATGCACGACCATTGGGCGTCCCCAGGCGGTCTCGCGCGGGATGCGCTCCCAGGTCAGGCTATCCGCTGCGGCGAACCAGTCGCCTTGATGCGCCTTGCGAATGTGGTAGGCGACCGCAGCGCCGTGCCGATCAATCTCGACGCCGCCGCGCAAAACGTGCTGGTCAAACTGCTGCTGCGGGTTTGATAAACGGTCCGGGTCCACGAGCTGCACCGTGGTGCAGTAGCGCGCGCGCCCCTTACCGACACGCTCCGGCAACCACAGCAAAACCGCCAGCGCATCGCCATCCACTAGTTTATGCCGGAACCCAAGGCGCAGGATTTGCGAGACGGTGAGGTTACGCCCAGCATCGCAGTAACGGCCAGGATCGTCCGCCCAGGTCCGCCAATACGCCTCCACCGCGCGTCCAAATTCGTCCGCCCAGGTGGAATCGAACGCCGCGTTTCCCGACGTCATCGCCAGAGCCCGATAATCCGGCTTGGAGATCGGTCGGAAGCTGGCTCCAATGGCGTTGTCGAGGATTCGGGTGATCGCGCCGGATGCCCAGCCGTCGTTGGCGACCAGATCCCGGACCCGCGACACAATGCGGTCACGGTACAGATTGACGCTGTCGGGAGCCCACAAACTGGGCCGCCAGGCTTCCATGTGTTGGCCGGAAATATCGGCGGCGTCATAGGGTGTGGTGCTTCCGCCAGCCAGCAAGGAGGCGCGTCGGGGCTGCGCCGGAAGCGGAGAGCCGTCCGGCCCGTAGAGGATGACGGTCATCAGCGGAACCGTATTCCGAGGGCGCGACGACCAGACGTCAGGCCCAACTGGGCCTGGATAGTCTGGATCATGGCGGTGATCTGAGGGATGTCGGCCTTGACGTAGGTGACGGAGCGGGAGCCATCACCCTGCGCGTAGGCGGCAGTGGCCACCTTGCTGCCGCTGCTCAGGTCGATCAGCGCCTTTTGCAGGGACGCCAATGCCGCACGCAAGTCTTCGGAGGACATCCCGGTCAGGATGCCGATGGACAATTGGCTCATGAGGCCCTCTCAGGCGAGCAGGCTCGCAATATTCTTTTTGATCGAAGGAGGCGCTATAGTGAAATCTGCTTTTTCCACTATCGAAAGGCTGGTTGGAGCGTTTTCATCTGCAAAAGCCGCTCCAACAGCCTCGGCTCGTCGATTTAGTTTCAATCCGAAGTGCAACAGACCACACAGCGCAGCATAGGCGTAGACCCGGCAGTCCAGCGCCTCGTTCGCCCGGCCAGAGGGCAGCTCCCACACCCGGTAGCGCTGTCCACCCAGCACTTTCACTACTGACCGTTCGGCGGTGAGCTGAACGAAGTAATTGATATCCCGGTCGGTGGGGAAATGCATGAAGCCTGAACCGGGCTCATCAATGTGCAGCCGCGCCCGGATCACATCCTTGGCGGCGTTTACCCCGATGATAACCGGACGAAACGTTGCCTTGGTCCGACTGGATGGACGTTTTGTCGGCCAAACGGGAGACCGCATCCCGCTACGCGCCGATTCTCCTTTAATTGCCCAGACCTTACGTCCCAGGCGCACCTTGCAAAACTCGTAAACCGCCTGTGTGTGGTGACCGCCAGAATCGATGCAGGCGGCCTCGATCTTAAAGCCCCGTCCATCGGCGCGATGCCAGAGGCGCTTCAGAAATGCATCCATCTCCGCTTGAGTGGAGGGGTCAGAAATCTCACCGTCAATCACATGGTATTCAAGAGACCAGCTTTCTTCGTTTCGGCCCCAGCCTACCACCTCGATCTCGACACGATAATCCTGAACGTCAACACCAGCCGTGACCAGCGCAACGCCATCCGGGACTTCTGCTGGGAAAACTTCGCATCGCGCCGCCAGCCGCGCCTCGTTGAGCGCCCGTTCGCCACGATCCTCATAAGGCTCCCCGAGCACCAAGTTGATAAACGTCTGCCGTGATAACGGGTCATCTTTCACCCGCAACCACTCGGCGACCAGATTTAGCCACGAGGCATTTGGAAACAGGCTGTAGCCTGCCCAGACGTGGAATCCGGCGTGGCCCTTGAATGGTTTCGCTGCTCGCCACTTACCAGCGGCAACCATGTCAGGCTTATCCACTTCTTCAATTATGCAGCCATTGGCCCGACAGACATAATGCGCCGTTTCTGGGAGGCCGTTTCCGTTCTCATCTTTCTCCCATTTGATGCCATGCGGCGTATCTTTTCCGCCCCATTCCAGCGGTTGCATTTCTTCGCAGTGGGGACATGGCACAAAGTAGCGTCGTTGGTCACTCTCCAGGAATGATTTCTCAATTCGACTCAACCCCTTCACCGTGGGTGTGCTTCCCAGCACGATCTTCCGGTTCCAGAATGTCTCGCTACGCTTGGTGCCGAGGGCAATCTGGTCACCTTCGGAGCCAGCGCCACCAACTGGGTAACCATCCACCTCATCAAAAAGGATGACGCGTGCGGTGATGCGGCGAAAACCGCCGGGACTGTTCGCCCCAACCAGCGTCAAACTTGACCCGTTCAGGAAGGTCTTTTTCAGAATGGTGTTGCCAGAATCCTTCGCCTTCGGGTCGCCAGCGATGGCGGCCAGTTCCGGGGTATCCCGTAGCATCGGTGCTATCTCGGATTTTGAATAATCCTCGGCATCTTCAACACGCGGCTGCACCACTAGGATCGGCGCGGGATCCTGGTGCAGAAAGTAACCGACCACATGATCCAATATCTTGGTGTAGCCAACGCGAGCTGACTTCATGACCGTGATTTTTGTGACCATCGGATCGGTCACCGCGTCGAGCATTCCCACCTGATATCCGAAGGCACGAAACCGGCCTGTCTGGGCGCTTGTTTCTTTGCTCAGAACCGCGTAGCGCTCAGCCCATTTGCTCAACGTCAGATTCGGTGGCGGCTTCAGGCTAACCCGCCGCGCTTCCGCCAACGCCGTCAGCAGCGCAGCGCGTCCACGGGCATAGACCTTTCCATCAGTCACTGCTTGTTCTGTCACCGGCCAATTCCTCAAGAGCCTCGACAACGATTGCTCTCAGTATGTCCTGAACCTCAACCGGTGTTTTGCATCGGTGCAGGCGGGGCGCCTGTTCGGCAGGAATTGCCAACAGCCGGGTGCGGACCTTGGCATAGTTGTCAGCCACCGCTTTTGCAACATCCACCACAGGGACCACCGCGCCAGACTTCTGGTCGTATTCAAGTTGACGAAGCAGGGCGAGGTAGTTTTCTTTGACTCGTTCCGCTTCGGCCAAATCCATATTCGCGCCGCTGGCGAAAACAATGCGCTCTGCGGCCTGTGCTGGAGTTTCGTCAGCCAGCAACCCAACAGGGTTTGCGTTATGCAAACCCCGCGAACTGTTCGCACCTCCGTTCGCGCCCCCGCGATTGCCTTTGCGCCATCCAGTACCGACCAGCGCCGGGTCCAGCGTACCATCAGCAAAAGCCTTGAGGTGTCCCGACTTTAGCGCCTTCCGCACCAGAGTATCGCTGCACTTTTCTCGGCGACCGAACTCGCGGATGGAAATGCCGTCGCTCAAGTGCGAACCCCTTTTGACCCTTCGTAGCTAGGGAATGAACGTGGTTTGAACGGCCCGCATGGCCTCACCCTCTGGGAGGGACCCATAGACCATCCCCATCATCACCGCCGCGCCGTTCGCAAGGCCAGCGCCAGGGATCGCTCCAGCATCGGCTCCAAGTGCTGCTCGATGGCGGCTACGGCCACCTTGTCGAAGAAGAAGCGCGCCCGGTAGCTCGGCGCTTTCTTCGTGAAGAGCAGCACTGGCGTGACGGCGTCCCCGTTTCGCTGGTAGATGCCGAGCGGCTTATCATCCCGCTTGTCACGGGCGACGAAGTACGCCTCGTTGCGACGAACCCCTTTGCTCTTGCGCTGCTGGTTTCTATTGGCGAGATAACCCTGCTGCCCGAACGCCTTGACGCTGGACAGCATCTTGACGAACTGTCCTTTGTTGAGGTTGCCATAGCTGTCGAGCTGCGCGCCTTTGCCCGGCACAGCGAAGCGTCCGCCGCTGATGCCTGATGCGCTGAGGGCGCGCTCAAAGCGCTTCTGCTGGCGTGGGCCGCCGGTCCGTTGCGGTTCAAGATACTTCCAGGCTGGCGTTCCTTTCCCTGCGAACTCACGAACGCCGATCCACGCCGTCATGTCCGACTTCCTGGCGGGCTTGAGATAGAGACTGTTCAGCGTGAACTCTGTGGGGCGGTCGAACACACGCTTCATCTCATGCCGAAGCGCCCGCACCACTTCATGGCCCGTGGCGTTCAGCGCGGTCACCGTGGCGAACGGGACTTGTTTGCGCTGGAAGTCGGCCAGGGCGCGGGTCAGGCCTTTGGTGTCCGCTTTGATGCCGAACGTGAACATCATCGACTGCCCCAGAAACACAAAACCCCGCACGGATCGCTCCGGCGGGGTTCTCTTTGGTCGCAATTCTGCCCGCCCACTCTGTCAAACGTTAGACTCGCCGTCAAGTATTTTGCGCAATCGTGGTAACTCATCCATCCCAGGGGAGCGCTGGGGCCGCGAATCCACTGATCCGGTGATCGCGCATCTCCACCCTGCGCAGATCATTGAGCAGCGCCAGCATGCCGGAATGCCATGTAGCGTAAAGGTCATTGATCATGATGACCCACGCATCACTCGGATACTTCTCGACCGGGCAATGCCGCACGAAGGCTTGACGGGAGCCATCCTCCAACAGGCGGAAGGTTTGCCCTGGTTCAGGTTGGCGCACCAAAGAGCGGCCATATTGATCAACGATAGGCAGGCCGCGCGATAGCCGTCGTTGCGCATAGGCGGATTGACTCGGCACATCCTGCCATTCACCAACGACCTTGTGCCTAAAGCGGCCTGGCTTCTTGTCGGAGACCTTGACGCACATAAGCATTTGCTGCCCGGCTGACCATTCTGGTCGCTCGCCGAGGCGGGCGTGCTGAAGGATCAGGCCGCATACTCGACCGCTGCGACGCTCAATGGCGTCAGCTACAGCCTCAGCGTCTGGATGCATCCGTGGCGCGACGCCGTGCAAAGCGCCACTGCCATCGATGTGACAGCCGATGCCTCCGATGATGTCCTGACGAAAGCACCCGTCGTTGGAGTGGCCGCACGGTTCCCATCCCTGCATGTGGCCGAATGCCTCCAACTCCACGTCAAACAGCGCGACGGTGTTGCGGTCAGCCTTCTGATCGCGCACAGCCCACGTCACCAAATCCTCAAGGTCGATAACCGTCCTGGTGTCTGGCTTCGCCGCACAGCGAGGCAATGGTGTTATTGCGTTCATCATCGCCTTTCCGCCCCATGTCGACGTATCCCGATAGAGCGCACCCATGCCCGCTCCAGGTCGGTCAGGTCCGCATCGCTTGGGCTCACGATCACCTTGCCATGCTCCCGCCATGCCGCTTTGGCCGCGCGGCGTAGGTCCTCCTCATCCATGAGCGTTTTGGGCTGGTGGCGGCGCAAGCTGCTGCCGAGCTGGTAATCAGCGGGTCTCATGCCGCCACCCCGGAGCTGGTGGTTATTGCTTCGCTACCGCCTTGCCGCCGCGCAAGATTGGGGTGATCGCCGCCTTCAGGGCTTCGCGCATGGTCACGTTGCTGATGTCGGGCACCATCTCCCAGGCCCATGTGTCGATCTGGAAACGAGCCTCGTCTTCCGAGCCGGGCTTGTACCGCCGTAAGGTGGACACGCGGAAATGTTCGTTCTTGAGGTCCACGAACCAACCCGTGGTAAAGTAGTGGACGATCCTGTGAGCCAATTCGTCTTGAAGCCGGGGGATGGACGCCTCCGCCAATTCCCTGGCGCGTTCCTCGATCTGAGCCAGGAGGGCGGGGTGAAGGACTTGCGCGGTGGTGAGGCCGCGCGCCGACGAAGCCAGCGCCGAGGACTGCGGCGGTTCCAGGCTGAGAGATGCCTGCACGGATGGCGTCGTGTTGCTGGTCGCCGCGTCGAACACCTCGACCACCATGATGGTGATGTCCGTGGCGCGCTCCGTCTCGGATTTGGTGCAGACGAACAGAGCCTGCTTCTTGGTCAGCCAGAATTCCGACGACGGTCGCCCTCGTCCGCGAATTTGCGGTACCGTACCGCAAATTCCGCCAAGCCGTTCCAGTGCTTCGCGGTGCCGCTCGATCAACTGGCGAATATCGCGAGGCCGACCAAAGCCCAGCGCCTCGGCCAACTTGAGATCGGGAATTCTCGGTTCGGCGCTGATTGTGGTGTTCAGGTCCGCCGGGGTGAGCGCGGACAGAATTGTAGTGTTGATGACTTCGGTCATAATGGTAAGCCTCCAGATCGCCATTACCGACGACAGGGAAGCTTTTCAGGACCGCCCTGGTGCCGGGGGCTGAAAACCTGATCTGGACAGGCCGGAATATTCCCCTTGCGGGTATTGTATTATCCGACCCCCGGCAAAGGGGCACACGCCGGACAGAGTCCGGGCATGAAAATAGCCGCATCGATTTTGCAATCGCGGACGGCTTGCCGCCAGAAAGGAGATTTTCAAGCTCCACTGGTAGCATGTCCCTCGTGATTGGCGGTGTCAATACGGAGATGTTGGCGCTGAATCCCTCCGGCCTCGTAGCTGAAGCGGCTTGGAGGGGTTTGCTGCACCGAAAGCAAACCTCCGCACGAAGCCGGGGATAGCGGCTCACCGATGCACACCAAGGTTGGTAGTGTCTCATGCCGCCTCTCCTTCGGTGAGCGCCCGGTGTTCCAACAAAATATCCCCGACCTTGGCGTGCGATACGGAGAGCCCCGTCTCGGTCTTAATCATGTCGGCGATTCGGCACTCTGCGCCATCACGGCATGGGAGCGGTTCTGGCTCATGGCTTGACCCCTTGCCATAGTAGCCTTTGCTGCCTCATCTTCTTCGCCATCCGCACCCCTTCCTCTCGCTCAATCATTCTCGCCGCGCGATCACCCGCCGGGGTGCGCGACCAATAGGTATCCCGTCCGCTGGTGGTCGCCTCCACCAGCCCCATACCCAGCAGGCAGGTGAGCGCGGTGGTGCAGCACGGCGCCTGGACACCGGCCTGATCCGCGATCTTCCAGGCGGGGTTCGCCACCCCACGACAGGGGGGCACGGACGGCAGCACCGCGCGGTGAGCCGGAGTCATTGTGCGGCCTCGCTCGGAGTAGGCTTAACGCGGGTGAGATGCTCCTTGGCTTTGGCGACCATTTCAGCCACAGCGGCCTTTTGCTCCTCGGTGGCGAATGGAGCCTCGTCCACGCGCTTGGCGGATTGCGCACGCATCGCTGCTGTGTTCAAACGACGCAAGGCATGACGGCGGCGGGAAAGCTCTTCGGCAATCGGGGCCAGTAACTCGGCAGGTTTTGGAAACCATTTGCAGCGTAAGCGGGTAGCTTTGCAGGCTTCCCGGACCAGATCGAACGGTATGCCGTCGAATGTCTCCAGGTAGATTTCTGCCAGATCGTCCCAATTCTCCGGGGTGCCGAACAGGGCGAGCGTCTTGTCCAGTTCGATGACGATTTCCCGAAGGTCGGCGGGAATCAACGCAGCCTCAGCCGAGGTGATCGCTTGATTTACCGCCTCCAGAGGGATCGGCACCGGCTCATGGCTCGCCCATGCGTCGAGCCACGGCGGCGGTGAGGCCGGTGCGACGACGGTCAGTTGCCTCGGTGGCTGTTTCGCGCCGATGAGCGTGCGGCGGGTGTTCATGGCGGTACTCCAAAGCGCGGCGCACCCAATTGCGCCAGACCAATTCCCACTCTGTTCTCCGGCCACCAGCCCCCGGCTTAGTGCGCCAGTAATCGGCGAATTTCTCGCCTTCCCGGTCGGCGGTTGGTGGGTCAAGTCCGGTGTCAATCGCCCATTGCCGCCACTCGGCAGGCAGTTCCCAGTCGCTCGGTAGACGGGTTCCCGTTGTCGATTTCGGTTTTGCGCCGGCGATCGAAACGACTTGGGCGGAGAGCGGCGCGGGGGCATCCTCTCTCTGAGCGTTAGCGAAGAGAGAGTTATCTTTATTACCTTCTTTTGTTAGTGCGTCGGTGATGCGTCGATCTTGCGTCACTCTTGCGTCGGGTGCTGCGTCGCCGACGCGCGCCGGGAACTGATAATCGTCGTAATTACAAACACTTATGACGGTTACGCCTGCGTCGGCGACACACTCAAGCATCGCGTCGTTCTTGAGGCGCGCGAGAAACCGACGCACCTTCGCCTCATCCCATTGCCACGCTTCCGCAATCTTGCGCAGCGGACGGCAGATCTGCCCGCGCTTAAGGTTGATGGTCTTTCCGTTGGCGCTCCACCGGCCATCGGCGTAGTTGGCGTTCTCGATGATCCACATCCAGGCATCACGGCGGCTGTAGGGCTCATCATTGAAAGCCGGATTATCCATCCACCCGCGGTGCATGAGGTAGTAGCCGCTCACCGAAGCCTCCGCCGCTCGTTCTGCGCCGCCAGCCGGATCTGAGCGTGATGTATCCAGCCTGGCTGATATCCCTTCAGCATGGCGATGCGGCGCAGGTCGCCGTTGCTGCGCGCCATGTCTTCAAGCTGGGGGGTGGGCATGGTGCGGATTGCGCTGTCTGGGAGCCCGGAGACGGTGAATGGCGTCGGCCCCCAGCCAGCCCGGAAGCTGTACCCACAGCCGGGCGTTGGGCACAGCGGCGCAGCAGAAAACCGGCGGTGGCATTTCGGGCACCGCTTCGTGCTGTGCACCACCGGGACAAGACCGTTGCTCAGCGTCCATTTCCGGTCAGCATCGGGCATGCCGTGGAGCCTGACGTTATCGGCAATGTCGATGATGCAGGCGCGGTCCTTGCCGTCGTTGATGCGCAGCACCCGGCCAACCTGCTGCATGTGCTTGAGCACGCTCTTCGTCGGCCGCAGCAAGATGGCTCCGGCGACCACCGGCACGTCGGTGCCTTCGCTGACGATCTCGCAGGAGGTCAAGACTTGGATCCGCCCAGCAGCCAGGCCGGCGATGGCGGCGTCGCGGTCATCGGTTGACATGGTTCCATCCACCGATACCGCGCGCCAGCCGGACCGGCTGAACGCCTCGGCGACATGCCGGGCATGGTCCACAGACACGCAAAAGGCGATGGCCGGTTCTCCCGGCATGCGCGCGGCGTAGGTGTTCATGGCCAGCCGCGTGATCGCATCGGTGTTCATCACGCGATCGAGATCGGCGGCCACATAGTCGCCGCGACTGATCTTCACGCCGGTGAGATCCAGGCTCATGGGCGGTGACCACACTTCAGCCGGGCAGAGCCAGCCCGCCGCCGTCAATTCGGCGACGCTGGGGCCTCGCACCACCTCGTCGAACAGTGCGCCCAGGGGCTTGCCGTCGCCACGGAAGGGGGTTGCGGTGACGCCGAGGCGCAAGGCGTTCGGCATTGCTTCAATCAGCGCCTGCCACCCCGGTGCAATGGTGTGGTGCGCCTCATCGATCGCGACCAGCTTGACGGTGCGCAACCAGTCAGCCAGACGGCGTTTCCGGGATTTCAGGGTATCGATGCTGGCGACATGCACCAGCGCCAGCGGATCAGGATCGTGATCCGGGTCGATAATCGCTGGCTCGATGCCAACACGCCGCAACGTCCGTACCGATTGGTGCAGCAGCTCGCGACGATGCACGAGGAAGACAGTGCTCCAGCCGTGATTGACCACGGTGCGGATAACGCCAGCAACCACCACCGCCGTCTTACCGCCAGCGGTTGGAAGGGCGTACAGGCTGCCTGGCACACCGCGCTCCAGCAGCGCCAGGATCTCATTCGCGTTCTTTTGCTGATAGGGGCGGAGCCTCACAGCGCCATCTCCACCAACTTCAGGGTCGCCTTGTAGACGATCACCTCGACGCGCGGGCGATCACTGTCCACAAAGCCGGACTCGGACACATGCCGGATCTGCCGGTCGTTGACGATAACCCGGCCCTGGAGAGCGTCGCGAACCAACGACGTGTCTAGGTCAGGCCGCCGGCTGGCGTAGAAGGCGCGGGTCTCCACCGACACATCCCCTTCGCACGGCGCATCCCGTTTCGGTACGTGCAACGCGGCCACCGCCTCGAAGGCCAACCCCTTATCGCTCTTGATGAGCGCGGGCCGGCCCTTGATGGTGACCAGCTGGCGGCTGTTGCCCTTGGCCGCCGGTTCGCCAGGGATGACGAACCAGGCCAGGACTTCGCCGCGAACCCATGTCGGTTGCGCGGTCATGGTGTCAGGCCACAGCAAAAGAGCTGGTGGCCACCGGCGTTGTCGGAACGGAAAGCCGCCGCCCAAGCGCCAGCGTCTTCGCCGCATCGGCAAGATCCGCGTGAGTCACATCATCGCGTTGCCCGATAAAATGCCCGTTGATCTGGTCTGCCCATACCGTCCCCGACGCGAGGCCGTCTGTATCGATGATCGCGAACCCCGAGCGTGTGTCGTACAGTTCGTGCTTTTCACCTGCTTCACGGACGGCGACGATGGAATCCGCGTCCTGTTCAGCATCCTCATCGGACAGATCTTCGTCATTACCGGCATATTCTTGCGCCTCGTCCGGTTGCTCGATCACTTTTGGCGCGTCGGACCGCTCGTGACGTGGTTGGACTCCATCCTTCCCGTCACCGAACCCCGTCTCGATTTGCGCCTTGATCTCGCCCCGCCGACCCTTGGTCAGAGCGGACAGATCCTGGCCGGCGGCGGCGCCGTCAAGTCCATGGAAATACGCCTGGATACGCTGCTGCTTGGTGCTGCCGGTGAATTTGACAGGACCGGACACCGCAGAATCGGCGGGTTGCTCGACCGCGCCGTCATAGGCTGCGAACCGGCCCTCGAACATCACGCTTGCGTCGATGAGCAACGGGCGCACGCCCTCACGGACCTGCTCCGGCAACAGCGGATCAGACGACAACGCCTGTGCCCTATTGAGCGCTTCAACGATGTCGGCTGCGAGACTCTCGTTCGGAGCGGTGAGCACGACCTCCGCACCGTCGATGCGCTCCACGGTGAAACCACCAGCTTCGTCACCGCCGATACAGAACTGGGCTTCGGCAACGGCGCTAGGCTCATCCGCATAGACCTGCGTTGCCCCATTCACGCGACCGCGCTCCCACAGCGCGTACTCGGCGCTGTCTGGATCGTGCGGATTATCCTCGGGGCCAAAGCCCTTGCGGCCAGCCTCCACGCCGTTGTTGAAGATACGTCCTGCTTCTTCCGGCATATCATCCGCCAGAACGAGGGCTGGCGCGTCGTCGGTCGCCGCTTCTGGATCGGCTATGGCCGGGGGGGTAGCCTCGGACTCGTCCGCAGCATCGGTATCGATCCCGTCGCTTTCCTGTTCGTCCTCCGGCGCGGCGGCGTGCAAAGCGTCGCTGGCCTTGCGAAGAGTTTCTTGAGCCGCCGGAGCGACGCTCACCACAGCGACGGAACCGAACAAGTCGATCTGCACCTTGTCGCCCAGCAGCGCCTTGCAGGCGATGCGAACCTTATCGATGCGGCGTTGTCGTGCGGCGTCATCTTCCAGGTGGCGGATGCCGTGAAACACGTTGAAAATGTCGAAATCAATGCCGGACGCCTTGACGGCGGCCTTGGCTTCTTTGATCGGCAGACGCGCCGCTTCAAGACCGTTA
Organism: Azospirillum sp.; assembly: GCA_031546725.1. Classification (GTDB taxonomy): domain Bacteria; phylum Pseudomonadota; class Alphaproteobacteria; order Azospirillales; family Azospirillaceae; genus Azospirillum. The sequence goes on along the minus strand of JAVBJZ010000093.1, from coordinate 1,017 downwards.
TTCGCCTCGACGAGTTGACCTGAGGCGCGACGGAGCGTTTCGGCGATGTCGCTTTCCGCCATGTTGATGGGGTTGTCCTTCTTACCGCGCGCCACGAAGGCCTCCTGTTGCTGGGGTGAGGGTTGATAAGGGTGATTCTTTGCCGGTGATGGAGCCGTTACGGCGCGCCTCGCGCAGGCGGCGCAGGGCGTCTTGGTTCCGATGGCCCTGCATCAAGACCAGGTCATAGTCGCGGATCTGTTCATCAAGCTCGCCGTTGCTCAGATCGCCATCGGCGGCGGCCTGCAACGAGTCCTCTTGGAGCTTGCCCAGCAGTACGGCGATCTCGGCGGCCAGCAGCACGGGCTGGTGCGCCGCGATTTCGCACACCACGCCCCGCACGCCTTCCGCGTCTGCCGTGGGCACGAGCGCGTAGCCAGCGATCTTCGCCAAGGCGCGCGTCACCACCGGCTCACCAGCGGCCATCTCCAAATCCGCGATCACATCGACGGGGGCGAAACTGCCCATTTTGTTGATGTTGCCGTAATCGCCGACGCCGGTCTTCTCGATGCGCGTCTCGGTTGCGGCGGCCTCAACGCCTCCACACAACTTTGCGAGGTTCCGGGTTGCGGCCTTGATGGTCAGATACACGTCGTTGGGAAGAGTGCGGGCTTTCACGGAAATATCCTCGCGGGTTCCAGATGTCGTTTGACTGAGGAGCGGCTATTGCGTTGGCATGAAAAACGCCGCCCTGTCACATCGCCCCCATCGCATGCAGCATGCCGACGCCAACTCCCGCCGCCAGCGCCATTACGCCGAGCAGCAGCGCCATCAAGACAGAGCTGCGCCACTCGTCCGGGCGCGGGTTATCGCTCCACATGGATGGGGGTACGACGGATGCGCCACTGTCCGGGGTGGGATTGGGGGCGGTATCCGGCCCAAAATGGGCGGGCGGGGAGTCTGCGCTCATGCGTCAGCACTCCTGTGTGGGGGATGGGGTGGGCAGGTGGGGCTTGCGGGGCTCCGGTCGGTGGGTTT